>JAEEIA010000089.1 GCA_016281125.1 Oscillospiraceae bacterium
CTTCTCATTTTGTGTATAATTCATATTGGAACACCTTTCTGTAGTTTGTAGTACTAACTTTCGCATCGTCAGTATCTACATTCTACTACGAGGTGTTCTTTTTTGCAACCTGCAAATTTTATCTTCTACAGGAAGCTCCTATGCACCGAGTGCCTGCCGCGCCCATTGTCCGCTTTTTGCAACACCGAGCGCCAGAGAAAGCGTTGTGATCGTAATGCCGACCGTACTGGTTCCGCCGAGCAGCTCAACAATCTGCGCAAACGCATAGAACATCACAATCACGACCACACCTTGCAGACAAACCGCTGCATAGCTCTTGATGAATGCCTTGGCGATGTCGTGCCATCCCTCACCGGCAAAGGTTGAAAGCGGAATCGGGGAAATGACTGTATATACCACAATTTCAAACAGTCTGCCGATCAGGATCAGGTTGATGATCCAGCAGGCTCCCATCAGAATGAGGTAGATCGGCATTGCTTCCAGATATTTCAGAAGAAAATTCAGGTTCAGGAATCCGGCGCTGTCCGGCTTCACTACAAGCGATTCCGGCGTAAAGGAATCCAGAAAGCCGTAGTTTGCTTCACTGAGCCGCGCTGCGATCTGATTGAAGCCGTTATAGATAATGCCCATCAGTCCGTGTGCATTCTGCACGAGCACTTTTGCGAGAATAAACTTGAAAAACAGCTTGAACACCTGTTCATAGCTCTGGATTTTCAGCAGCATGGCATCATTGCAGAGCTGGATTGCAAAAAACATGGATACCAGCACGAGTGCCACGCCTTCAACGGCAGACATAGCCGTGTTAATAACGGAAATACTGCTGTCAAACGGAGAGACTGAAAGCGTTTTGACCGCATCGTCGAATGCGAGATTGATCATTTCCAGCCATGTCTGCACCCATTCCAGTATGGTTTCCCATTCGATCATGTGCTTCATCACCCTTCATACACGGGAAGGCTCCCTGCCCGCAGCAGCGGCAGGCAGGGACCGCCCGGTTACTTTTACTCAGCGAACATATCGTATGCCTTGGCAACAGCGTATACGATGAAGCCTGCTGCAAGGCACATCAGACCTCTGGTCTTTCCGTCTGCGGAATCGTCCTTGAAGCCCATAGCAAACTGCACCGCACCGATAAAAGCAATGACCAGACCGATTCTGGCAACCCAATCCACGATGAACTGCACAACAGTATTGAAGGTTTCCACGCCCTCGGTTCTTCCGCCCTCTGCTGCGAAAGCAGTGATACCGAAGCAGGAGAGCATCATGGACATTAGCATCAAGCCGCAGGTGATCTTATTGGCAGCACGCATCATTTTGCGCTCACGCTGCTCATAAGTCAGTCGGCCGTTCGGCGTGAAATCCTCACGGATATTTGTGCAGATTTCAGCCTTTTTATCTTTGAAGTATGTAATCACTCGCGTCATTTTGTCTTCCTCCTTTTTTGATCAAAAATCATCGAACCCGTCAAGATAGCTCACCTCAGAAACCTCCGTAAAGGGCGGTTTCAGCTCCGGCTTCGCCGTTACAATACTGTCTGTTTCGTCCAGCCTTGCCGGTTCGCTGCCGTTTGCAGGAGATTTCGGAATCTGCTTTCCGGCGATATATGAATGCGGCTGTGTGCCGATGCTCTGAATATCCTCCAGCGTGACAGACTGCTCGGTTTCATCATGCTTTTCGGGAACATCTTCACGCTTCGGGATTTCAGCCGCGGCAGTCTCTGCCGTTTCGCCGTCCCCGACCGGTTCTGTATGCAGCTCCGCTTCCTCTGCATCTTCCGTGACCGCATACTGCACCGTATGGATGCCGCTTAACTTGTAGGCGTTATTCTTATTCGAGTCCTCCAGAAGCGCATAGTTCGGGTGCTTTTCGATCACATACTTGTTGCAGAAAAACGGATAGATGCCTCTGACGAACAGGATGCACTCATTGTCCTTCATGACCTTAAGTTCATCCACCGTCATCAGCTCACGCCCCAGAATGCCGTCATTTTCGGTTGTAGAGCCGTTTTTGCCTCTGGTACGGTTCTGTGAGCGTGTGTCAATGGTTTCTTTGCCGAGCGTTTTGGAGATATGCTCGAGCGTGGTCGGCTCCTGACCACCCAGAAACAGCAGACTGTCGCAGTTTCCGAGCACATTCTCCCAGCTGTCTTTATACATTTTTTTGAGCTGAGAGAGATTCTGAATGATAACATCGGCGGAGATTTCCATGGAGCGCATGGTCGCCAGCAGTTCCTCAAACCGCGGGATCTGACCGAGATTCGCAAATTCATCGAGCAGGCAGCGCACATGGATCGGCAGTCTGCCGTTATGCGTGAAATTCGCGCGGTCGTACAACGTGTCAAAGAGCTGTGTGTACAGCATCGCCGCCAAAAAGTTGAATGTATCATCCGATGAGGGGATGATAATGAACAGCGCCGTCTTTTCGTCGCCGATCATTTCCAGGTGAAGATTGTCGCAGCAGGTGAGGTCCATGACCTCCGGGATGTTGAATGCCTGTAATCGGACTGCCGTGGAAATGAGGATGGATTTTGCCGTATCACCGGCAGCCTTCTTGAAATCCTTGTAGTATTTCAGGCACATATACCGGCTTGCAGACTTTGCGGATTTCGCAAGGTCAATGAGGTTCAGTTCCTGCATTTTCTCTGTCGGCACATCCGTTTTGGTATATACCTCCGGATGCTCCAGTGCATCGAAAATGAGATCGAGGTCTGACTGAAAATCGTCGGAATCCTCCTTGACTTCTGCGAGCTTCAGCAGTCGCATGACCTCTGAAAAGTTCTGTTTTTCCTTGCTTTCGCATTCAACCAGATAGAAACAGAGTGCTGCAAGAAGTGCTTTGGTCGAATCCTCCCAGAATTGATCGCCGCCTCCGCCGCCTTCCTTCTGTGTGTTCTTCATGAGCACATTGATCATCTTGATGACAGCGGTTGCGCTGTAGTTTCCGTCCGCATCGTAGATGTAGCTGAATGGATTATAGTTATGGGAATGTGCCATATCGATCAGGTTGAAAACCTTGATCTGATAACCCTGCCGTTCCAGCATCTTGCCGCATGAACGCAGCAGCTCACCCTTCGGATCGGTGCAGACATAGCTTGTGTTCGCCTGCATCAGATTCGGCTTGACATAAAATCGGGATTTGCCTGAACCGGAACCACCGATCACCATGACATTGAGGTTCTTGCGCGTCTGCCGCGTATTCAGCGACATCTTCACTTCATTCGTCAGGATGATATTGTTGTCGCGGACGAATGTCTGCTTCTTCCGCTGCCATGATTTCCATAGCTGCGGAATCTGTTTGAAGCCTGTTTTCAGCAAGCTCGGTATTCGCTTTACAGATGATTTTACTGTACCCGGAATCTGCCGTAGCCGTGAACGCAACGAATACAGCGAGCGGTTACACCATAATTTCACAGCTTTCATCATCGCTCTGACAGATGGCATTCTGAATTTGCGCCCTGCATCGTTCGGCTCGTCCCGCGGCTTGCGCTCTCCCTTTGCCTTTTTCTGCTTCGGAGGCTTGTCCAGCAAAGAGCGGATTTCCTTTTTTCCTGCCCACCGGGCGCTGCCGTGTTCCTCATGCCTGCGGTGAAACTTCTTTTTTCCTGTGATCTTTGTCAGGACATACAACCCGATACCGAATGCGGCAAAAGTGGGAAATTTCATCGCGTACCCGCCGGTTTGCACCTGTGAGAATACCAGACCGGTATCTGTCAGGGTACTGTCCAGAGTGCCGGTGAGCTGCTCAAAATCTACATTCCCCTCACTGTCGGCAGCGAGATCGAAGCAGGTACCCAGCGCCGCTGAGGTATACAATGCAGCCGCGCCGAGAACGGAATAGATGCTGATTGTAATGAAATCTGCCTTTTTCTCCACGCGGCTCATTTCCTGGCACCCCTCTCACGCTTTTTGTTCTTGAGAGTGTTACCGGCATCCTGCACCTTGCGTTTTGCCTGATCGAGCAGATTCCGCGCCAGAGATTGTTTCTGCGCCTTTGCGATGATTCTGTCTGCCTTCGCAGCTGTCATACCGAAGCTGTCCATGAGCTGTTTCCGTGCCGTGAGCCTGTCATCCAGACTCAGCCGCACCTCTGTCGAACCTCCGCGCACCATAAAGGTACTTTGGCTGTCACGCTCAATCTGGTATTCCTTGTACTGCACCTGTTTCGGTGTTTCCACAAATCCGAGCTTCTCTGCTTTATTGAGGATCGCAGTTACGGTTTCTGCGTCGGTGATTTTCAGGTGCTGCCGGATTCGCTGCTCTGCTTCTTCACGGTTCAGCGAATTGCCGGAAAGCACGACGTAATTACCGGAACCGCTTGTGATCGTCAGCCGCGGTGTATCCTCATTCCTGAGTTTCATCTTTGTGAAAGAGAACGGTTCTGTCAGGACATTCTCATGATCAAGCTTGATGTGTGTGTCGAAATAGTCCATCTGTTCAAGTGTCCGCGAGCTGCTCATATAGTAGCTCCGCTGCTGATCTGTCAGGGAAGCAGTCAGGGCATTTGCCGCCTGCACCGCCTTCATTTCGCTGTAGCCGAGTCGCTCCTGCAGAACACGCTCCAGCTTGGCTTTTGTGCAGAAGTTCATGCTGAGCTTTTTGCCCTGTGCTGTGTCCTCAATGATGAGCTTCGGTTTGCCGCGCTTGTCCGGGTCAATGGTGATTGAAGTTTTTGTCAGTTCCTCCTGCATATTCCGGAAATCTGCAACGACCGCCTGCAGCTGCTTTTCATAGGCTGCATTGAAAATACATTTCACGCCGTCCTTGGTCTGCATGAAATTGACCGGAATATCCTGTGCTGCACATGCTGTCTGAAATGCCTCAACATGGTCTCTGTCAATGGTGATCATGCGCTCGGTCTGTTCCGGCTGCCGCAGCTTTTCCTGCACAATGTCCCGCACGATCGCATTGACTGCCTGCTCGTCCTTCGTATTGAAGAACACCGTCAGCGTATTCTCCTTGCCCTGCTCCTGAATCGCCGCCACAGGAATGTCCGCCTTTTTCGCGCGTTTGAGGAATTCGCCGTAATCCTCTTTGGAAAAAGACGGGAGCGAGGTGATTTCGCCGCCCTCTTTCAGCCTCTGGTATGTCACTTCGCCGCCGGACAGTACCCTCGGTTTATCTTTGGAGTCACGATTGGCATACCGCTCGTTTTCGATTCCGACCTTCAGCAGTTCCAGAATCGCCTCAGTCGCCTTTGAAGCAATGTCTGTCGCCATGGTAACACCGGCGCTTGCCACATCATCTCCGTGCATCTGGTTACCCTCCTTTCACTTGCGATGAGATGTCTGATTGACCTCTCTCGCCAATTACCTCACTTCACGCCCAATTTTTTCGCAAATCGGGCGTGTTCAAGTGAGATTTGTAGGAACGCACAAACACATCAGATGTAATCCGAGAAATCACAGTCGGAATTCACAATGATTTTCCTGAGCTCAGAGAGACCTTTTTGAATAATCCTCCATACTCTTGAAATCGGCATCCCTTCGCTCTCTGCAATTTCCCTGAGCGTCAGCTCTTCAACGAACCGAAGATAGATGATTCTGGCAACATCCGCATCCAGCATCCTGAGCAGCTCGACCATCGCTTCGGATTGCAGATGCTCAAAGCAGATCACTTCTGCTGACGGTGCGGTCGTATGAAAAACCGCTCCTGTTACTGCTTCGTCAAATTCCATAGGCTGATGTCTGTCGAACTGCTGATAGTACTGCTTCATCTGATAATAGGCGGTCATCATGCAGTCATAGACTTCCTTGCTGACCTCGACTTCCTGCTCGGCTCCGCTGTAATCATCATAGAATTCTGCCGGTTTAATCAGAAAGCCGTTTTCTGTTTGCCGGGACCACGGGCGGATGACATAATGGCATCCTGAACTGAACTGTATTACCTTCATAATGCTTTCCTTTCCGCCCGATTGCCGGAAAAGAAAGCGCAAAACGGCGACTGAACTTCGTTCGATCGTGAAAAGGGCATAGCTATCTCGCTATTGCTTTCTTTCCAGCAATCGGACTTCTCAGTCGCCGTCTTGCTCTCATATTCAGTTGTAACCCGTCAGCACTGAGAATGCCCTGCAGGAGCTGCTGACGGATTAAGTATTATTTGGAATTACAGGTTAGTCGACTTCGTTCAGTTTGGATAGGAGATCATCATTCATTTCCTCCCGATCCCAAGAGTTTAATATGTCGGGGGTACCAAAACGATTTGCCACAGAATCAGCAATCTCGGGAGATAGGTGAACCCTGACAGCGTTCAGTAAGGCAAATGTCAGTTTTTCTTCGAGGTTCATATTTATAATCGTCATAATAGACACTCCTTTGCGGTGAGATTATACATTTTAGCACTTGAAATATTAAAAGAATTGTGCTATAATGGCAAGTAGGAGAACTCAAATTGTTCTACTTCTATTAAGAAGTCGAATCACTCGAATGTCAATAGGTTTTTCACTCGAATTACTCGAATATCGGGAAAGGCAAAGCTATGGATTGTTTCAGATTATGTGGCGGGACACTGTTTACGCTCATCGTTGATGCAGCATTATCAAAACCAACCAAAGGTGAACTCTACGCTGGCGCTGAAAATCTGATAAACGATGAAAATATGCTTACCAGTCTTCTGCGTATTGCCATGCCGACTCTTCCAGCTGTATCTCGTGATGACGCGCAAAACTTCAAGCAGTGCAATGTCATGCAAAGCAGAAATCTGCGGATGGTAAATTGCGAGATAGGCAATGCACTCCGTGATAAAATGAATTCAGACTATCGTACTTGCTTTTATGAAATGTCGGCATACATATCAAAATACATAGATACATCACTAGAAAAAGATCAAAAACTTGTGAAAGCTTTGTTAGAACTTATTGAGCAGGATCAAGGTATTCTTCCGGAGCAACCGTTCCGAGTGTGTCCAAATGGTAAAAGCCTCACCAAACGTGAAATGGCAGATGTTTTCGTTATTAATTTCCCTGCGTTTCTTTTAGGGGTTCTTCTTTTCACTCTATCTGAGATTACTGATAATCGTATTGGAAAGGACACATATGATGTTTGGTGTCCTGCCAGCGAAACGAAGCGTACAAGAAGATATTATCAAGGACACATGGGTGAGGCAATTAACCGCACATTAATATTTGACAACAGTTTTGAGTTGGCAGCAGATCAGGAAATAGAATTGCCTGCCACTGAAACCTTGACAGGAGATAGTAAAAAGCACCCTCTACCGAGAGTGCCTGCACCTGAGAATATTGTGGAAACAGAGCGTAGATATGTTAATGCTCTTCTTGATGTTTATCGTGAAAAAACAGGTGAACCTGATTTATCACTCGACAGCCTTCCGTCTCATCCTAATCTAAAAGACCACCTCAAGCGACAGCGTGATGATTATTACGATGCAGAAATGCTGCGTAGAGGAACGCGGGATATTTACAGTGATGACGGTGAGGAATACTTCAACATCTTTTTAGATGAGGTGCTGACAGGTGTGATAGACACATACGAAGCTGATTATCCCTCTGGCTATGCTCGTCTGGGTGCAGTGCTGACAGCTGCATCACAAACTAGTACAGAAAAGTGTGTAATTAGCCGTGAAACTCTTTGGGTGGGTAACCATGAAAAAAAAGGGGCTTGCCATATCCTTGTAAACAGACAAAAACTTAATGGGTGGGTGTAATTGTGCTAAGAATATTCAATAGTGAATTTGAGAATGAACTACGCCTTATTCTTTTGATCGACACGTTTCCAAAGCCACAAAATGCTGACATGATCTACGCTGCCGATTTTATGGTAACCTATGGTCATACCTTCGGAATTGCCGACCAGAACCTTAATGGCGAGAATATGTATAAATTCAGCGAGTTCATATCAAGACGTGCGCTGGTGCATAAAGTTCTGAAAGAACTGACCTTTAATGGATATGCAAAGCCCATTTCGACAACCTCCGGTATTGTGTACCAGTTAACCGCTGAAGGAGAACAGTTGAGCAGATCGCTTGATAGCGATTACGCAAAGGAGTACCGTACAACGGCGGTTAACGTGATTAAGTATATCGGCAGAAAATCTGAGCGAACACTGATAGCTGGAATCAATAAAATGGCTGCCGTATCACTGAGGGGGACGGAACAATGAGCAGGTTCTTTGTAAAAGACATCACCGTTTCGGGAAGCACTCAAAATGTCGCAGTATCCAAAATTGAATTTGATGACGGTGTGAACATTGTACACGGACCGTCAAATACTGGAAAATCATACATTCTCGGCTGCCTAAACTTCATGTTTGGTGGCAAGGTTACTCCTTTTTCTAAAGCAGACACCAACTATGATGTAGTTGCAATCACATTTGCATCAGACGATGGGAAACGTGTATGCTGCAAGAGAAAGATCGTTGAAGGACGAGGAAAAAAGAAAGAGGTAGGCAGCAATACAATAGAATTTACATATTCAGACGTACCTGAGTTTCCGGTCGGCGATTATTATATTGAAAGTGAGAAGAAGAACGCAAGACCATATTCGCATTTCCTCTTGTTCCTTCTGGGCATAACGAAAACGCCTCAGATTATTAGTACAAAGAAGCGTGAAACAAATGCTCTTTCGCTCCGGACTATTTTTCAGTTTTTCTATCTGGATGAGGACAATATTTTCAAAAAGGACACGGTATTCTACCCCAACCACACTTTTACCAAGCCTGTCGCAGTACTAATGTCACTTATCTATCTCTTTGAGGCACAAGATTTCGCCCAAGATGTCCCGGCGGAATCAGAGAAAGAGCGTGAAGAGAGAAAAATAAAAAAGGCGGGGGTTATCTCTTACCTAAAGAGCAAACTTAAGGAGTACACCGATCAGCGTACTGAATTACAAAAAATGAAAGAACAGATCGGCGATGAAGATATAGAGAGCAAGCTTCAGGGCATACTCGATGAAATCGCTGAAATTGAAAGTGCCATTACAGAGGCGAACGAAAAATGTCGTCGGATACTGGAACAGATTTTTGAGATCACGCCTCGACTGGAAGAAATGCGCCTGCGGCGAGATCGTTTCCGCATTCTCCACACGCAGTACAACTCCGATATAAAACGGCTTCGGTTTATTGCTGACGGAGAGTCAAAGCGTGGAAAGGTACAACGTGCCGCAAAATGTCCGTTCTGTAATCATGATATGGACTTGCCGCAGAAGGAGCAGGTCTTGTATTCTGAGGCGATCAGTATTGAACTGGAACGGGTAAAAGCACAAGTACAGGATCTGGAATTGGCGGAAAAGGACACCGATGCAGAAATACAGGAGCTGGAGAAAAAAGCGGCAGAGCTGAACAGCCAGTATCAGCAGCTCAAGGAGCTTATTGAGAAGCGGTTACAGCCGAGAGCTGCAAAACTGACCGTAACAAAGGAGTCATATCAGAATTGGTTACTTCTACAGCAAAGGCTCTTTACTTATGATTTCATCACGCAGGAATATAATGATGAGATAACTACGAAGTCTCTGGAAACAGAGGAGAAGGTTACGGACATTGATCCTATGCAAAAATTCCCGATCAGTCTGTGGGAAGCACTGAATAAGGCGTTCCAAGAAAAGGTGAGAGCGTGTGGGTATCCCAATAATCCTACCGCCCGAATAGACAAGGATTCGCTTGATGCAGTTGTAAATGAAAAAGCGAAAGCGAATGAGGGAAAGGGGTATCGTGCATTTTTGAACACAATCATGCTCTTTAATCTCATGAAGCTACTCGAAAGCAATGGCAAGCATTCACTTCATATGCTTTTCCTTGACTCTCCGATTCTCTCTTTGAAGGAAAAAGGAAAGGTGGATGAAAATGAACTCGCAACGCCCGGAATGAAAGAGTCCCTGTTCAAATACATCATCACACACTGCGGAGAGAATCAGGTCATTATTATTGAAAACGAGTTGCCTGCAAATGTTGATTACGAAGCAGCACATCTCATTCCGTTCACTAAAGATGATGACGGGCGATACGGCTTTCTGTATAGTGTTCGTGATGCTGATGAATAATCCCTCTCTTTTTGGGGGTGATTCTGTATTTGCGATATAAAAATGGGATTGTTGACGTATTTTCGCCGTTTAATTAAAGCGTTCTTTTAGTATCGTTTAGACAAATCCCTACATTGAATCATGATACGTTAATCTTTAATGATATTAGTTATAAGCCTCTAGAATAGATCATGGAATCGTGCCCCAAAAGCCCGAAACAATTATTCTTTTGATAAATAAGCACCGACAGAAGTCATTCAAAAGGTTTTCGATGCCGTAACAGTATCTCAACTAAACAAAGTTGAAAATGAAATTTGGGCTGAGAATATGGGAAAAACATAGCATTCGTGATGTTGAGTCTTTCAATTATAAAAGTGTGGAAAAGCTGTATAACATACAAGAAATTGTTGTTTATGAGAAAGGATTTATCATGAGTAATTTAGATCTTATTTCAGCTTGTTTTAGAGCAGATTTTCAAGATACCTCTCGTATTTTTTTAGAGGATTATGAGGATAATTCAGAAATACGTGATGGTTTCCAACACGACAGAGATCGGATTCTCTATTCTAAGGAATTTAGAAGGCTTAGTGGAAAAACACAGGTTTTTGCTTCTGGTTTTGATGATAATATGCGTACACGCCTCACACATACCTTGGAAGTCGCACAGATTGCCAATACCATTTGTCAAGCATTGGGCCTTAACCAGACTCTTTGTGAAGCAATTGCTTTGGGGCATGATGTTGGTCATACTCCTTTTGGTCATGTGGGTGAGCGTACCCTAAACATGATAATGAATTCTTGCTTAAAATATTATAACTACGAAGTTTGTGATAACCGAGATTGCGGATTTAAACACAATTTACAGGGACTCCGTGTTACTATGGAACTTGAATCCGGTTACGCCAATCATTCTGGCATAAATTTAAGTAAATATACTCTATGGGGTATTGCAAACCATTCCAAATTACAATATCGAGGATGTGAGTATTATTCAAAATCATCTGGCCAATGTAGATATAGGAACGCTAATACTAGTTGCAGAAGAAATGGCAAATTTAGTTTAGGCTTTTATGATGAATATCTATCCAAACTCAATAACGAAACTGACTGGACTGTTGAAGCAATGATAGTTGGAATCGCTGATGAAATAGCACAACGTCATCATGATATAGAGGATGGTATATTTGGAAAACTAATTCAACTGGATGCGCTGCGTATAAAATTGAGGGAATGTTTTCCGGACAAATCAACTGAAATAGATACTATATTTGAACAGAGAAAACAGGATAATACTTCCTTGTTGTTACGCAATCTTGCTCGGTTTATTGTTAGTATTTATGTTAAAAACTATATCGATCATCTGAAAAAGGTTTTATGTGAACTTATAGAAAATTATAACATCAGCAATGATAGGGACTTAATTTCGAACAAGCGCTTAATATTCAGAGATTACTCAGATCGCTTTATGCAGTTGTTTGGATTTGATGAGACACTTAAAAACGCTGACAAAGCATTATCCTCGTACTTAAAAGACACGATACTATTGTCTGAGTTAGCTCAAACTATGGATGGAAAAGCAACATTTGTGATAAAGCGCTTGTTTAAGGCGTACTTAAGTAATCCACAACAATTACCTGATTCCGCAATAAAAAGAATTATAAAACGATGCGAGAAGAATCGATCCGATATAGATGCTAGTGACGCAAGAGTGAGATTGTCCGAATTTTTAACTGACAACAGCGATAAAATTCGAGTGGAATTACTTAGAACTATATGCGATTATATTGCCGGAATGACAGATCAATATGCAATGCAACAATTTAATAAATTGTACGGAACAAATGAATTGAGAAACGGTCTATAAGAAATGGAGGAAAAAATGGATCTTCTTTCAATGTTAAGCAGTTTACCTAGTCAGAAATCAACTAATCCACGTGAAATATTTATGTCCTTGCCTCGCAAGGCAAGTGATTATGCATATCCCCGTGACGTTCAAAGTGAAGTATGGGAGAAATGGTACACTAATAAAGACAGAAAAAACACTATAATAAAAATGAATACCGGAAGCGGAAAAACTGTTGTAGGGTTGATGATACTTCAAAGTTCTTTGAACGAAGATTTTGGGCCCGCGATTTATGTTGTTCCTGACAAATACTTGATCCAACAAGTGCTAAACGAAGCGGAAAGTTTAGGAATAAAAGCTACATCAGATCGTGACAATTTTAGTTATACAGAGAACAAATCGATTTTGGTAACGTCCATACATTCTTTAGTAAATGGGAAAAGCGTATTCGGAATGCGTGATTCAAATAATTATCCAATCGGCACTATTATTATTGATGATGTTCATGCTTGCCTCGACACTATAGAAAAGCAGTTTTCTGTTGTTATTAGTAATGATAGCAATGCATATAGAGAAATAAAAAAAATCTTGGCCAATTCTCTTTCCGAATATGATCCCCATACCGCATCAGAAATATTTGAAGCACAGTCTCCAAAAACAAGAATGCTTGTTCCTTTTTGGATATGGCAACAAAATGAAAAAGATATTTTTAGTATTCTTCAAAAACATGCTACTGATATTAACAGCGACATTCAATTTTCTCTTCCGCTAGTGCGGAATTGTTTTTCAATGTGTAATTGCGTTATCACAACAAAAGAAATAGAAATATCTCCCATTGGCAATGATGTTAGTTTAATAAAAAGCTTTCATAATGCCAAACGACGTATTTTTATGAGTGCAACTTTAGCTGATGACAGTGTATTTGTTTCAGCTTTAGGCCTGGAAGAAACTGAAATACAAAACATTATTACTCCTAATCGTGCCAATGATATAGGCTCACGATTAATTTTATTCCCAAAGCATCTCAACAATATGATTAGCGATGATGATATTCGCAAACAAGTAGCAATAATAGCCCATAAACATAATGTAGTAGTCATTGTACCATCATTTGAATCTGCTTTCCTTTGGAAAGAATATGCTACAATAACAGTATCTAAAGAGAATATTCTAGAAGCAGTCACTCAATTGAAAACAGGTCATGTTGGGCTAGTTGTTTTTGTTAATAGGTATGATGGCATAGATCTTCCATATGATGCCTGTAGGATGTTAATCATTGACAGTCTCCCACCGTTGAATAAGGAATATACTAAGTATGTGCACAGTATCTGCACTGAGAGCAAGCTAGTTGTACGTGAACAAATGCAGCGTATTGAGCAGGGGATGGGGAGAGGCGTGCGTTCTAGTACGGACGCTTGCTGCGTTGTATTAATGGGTAGCAATCTTGCAGATGTATTAATAAGACAAAAAGGATATGAATACTTTAGTCAAGCAACTGCTAAACAATATGCTTTGTCAAAACAACTGTGGGAATTATTAAAGGGCGTTAATGAAACTCCTGGTATTGAAGATATATTTGAAATTGCAAATTATTCTTTAAATCAAGCGCCAGAATGGATTCAGCGTTGTAAAGCGAATCTTGCAGATGTGACATATTCGATAGAACCTCAAATTGACAAGACAGCGATTGCAATTAGAATGGCTTTCGAAGAATACCTAAATAAACGAATCAACAAAGCAATAGAATGCTTGGATAATGTAATTCGTACTTTAACAGATGACTCGGTTAAAGGATATCTATTGCAAATGAAAGCTGCATATATTAACCTATATGATCCTGTTAAAGCTCAAGAAACCCTTTTATCCGCAAAAGCACTAAATAGAAGTATTTTAAATCCTATTGAAGGCATTCAGCATAATCGGATTACCAACGCAAAGGAACAGGTGAATAATATCATTGTTTATGCTAAATCAATTTGTGAAGATCCCAATGCTTTTTTGATTTTTGTACAAAAAGCACTTGATAATTTATCGTTTGAAGCTGATTCTGACAGTTTTGAAAGTGCTTTGGAAACAATTGGGCGATTATTGGGATTTGTTTCTTCACGACCTGATCGTGAAACAAGAGGTGAAGGACCGGATAATCTTTGGGCTCTTGGAAATGGAAAATATTGGGTTATCGAATGTAAAAATGAAGCAAGAACCGAAGAAATATCAAAGGATTACTGTAATCAACTTGGAGGATCAATCAGATGGTTTCAAGCGAATTATCCTCGTGAATACAATCCTACACCAATTCTTGTGCATATATCAAGCACAATATCTGAAAAAGCAACACCTGTAGATAAAATGCGAATTATCAATGAGCAATCTTTGAACAGATTAAGAGACCACATTCTTCGCTTTTATACTGCATTAATCTCTCTTTCAGATTGGAATGACGAGGCACATATTCGATCCTTGTTAAATAAATTCGAATTGAATGCCGGCTCTCTAGAGAAAAACATTACAGTAGGGTATAGATGATTTGCTGTTAATTTGTGTAATTGAAATGTATATTGCAGTAGGTCATTTTAGTTATTTCTTCACTCTGCTTGCGTGTGTATGCTGCTCATACTGTCACTGCTATATGGACCTCTGCCACTGATACCCCGGGAGAGTGCATTTCTTAGTACGGTGAGGTTGCTCTCAAGTGCCTTTGTATACAGTACCATGACCGTATCCGGAAAAAGAACGATGTCATTTCGAGATTCGACTGGTCGTGCAGCAAAAAAGCAGGTGCTTTGGCACCCGCTCTATTTCCAAATCGTTGTACAGGTAAACGTGCGGCGGCATTTGTACGACTGCTTCCGACAGCACTCTCACGCATGCGTAAACCGCAATGATCTGCATTGCCGTGCGGTCGTTGACTCGCTTTCCTGCATGAGTCTGTCCATAGAAAAAACTGTAGGACGGGCTGCCGTAGCTGCCCTTCGACTTGTCCCGTGATTGGAACAGCCCGCTGAAAATACCCATGTGCATCAGCTCCTTTCGGTTTCGGTTGACTTTTTCTATGGGCTTATGATATAATAAGGCCAAATAGATCGTCATGGTTACTTAGAATAACAGGATGTTTTTTTATATACCTAAGGGAGGATTTTTATGCCAAATAAAGAGCTATGCTTTCGTATACTTCCGGCTCAGATGATCGTTAAAAATTTTGTTGATGGGTGTGATTATTGTAACTATGAATTATATTTGAGAGATTTTATAAACGTATCTGCTTTCTTCACAGCAAAATCTCATAATGCTCCGTATACCCCTCCAACTTCAGAAGAAAACAAACAGTGTGATTGTGAAAGTGATAATTATAAATTAGATTTTAAATTATTACTATCCGAAACTATGGGACAAGGAAAGCGTGAATTTTCCCCGTCTATTACACAGCTTTGTCCCGGAATAACTTTTTATGGGGAGCCTAATATTACAACTACATCACCAAAATATAAAGAAATTAACGCAACATATCTTCATGTTGCTTTTCGTACTACTGATTTTGAAGAATTATGCTCTATAGGGGAAAAGCTTCAAAAACAACATGGCTACGAAAGGGATATTTGCTTAATACTAAAAGACTCACGAAAGCCTAAGAATATTCTATTTATGCTGCCATATGAGTTTTTTTTCAAATGTGATATACAATATAAAGATGGGCTGTCAATAATTGCTTCAGCACTCAATAAAGACTTGACAAGCCTCATTAAATATAGGAAACTGAAACAACCTGATTTTGATACCTATTTTGCTTTCATCTATAACGGCAGATTTATTATTTTGAATTCTTCAAACAATGAACTGGAAATTGTTGACGAAATTGAGCTGACAAAGAGCGAAATATACCAGAAACTATTGCAGCTCTCTGAACATTGATTATTATAGCACCAGCATCTCTCTGCTGTCATAAATGCTGTCGTCGGAGGCGATCCCGCAGCGGATTGCACGGTCGAGAGCCATGATCGTTGCGACCGTTTCGTCAATCTTCTCCGTAGATTTCTCCTTGTCCGGCTTGATGTTGCCTGCGGGATCACGTTTGATGAAAATGTTATCCATGTTCTAGCGGAGAACCGGATGTGTCATGCATCGACGGTGCTGTTTATTAACTTACTACATATACATGCTGCGGAAATCTGATCCTAAGTGCTTGCCAATAGTATGGTGCATACTCGCAGCAGAATGGTTCGACCAGTGCCAGTTGCTCTGGAGCTTCAGTCCAAGTAATGCTGTCAGTATATATTGAATGCCAGGCGTATTGTTCTCATGCTCGTTCTGGTCTGCTATGCAGCAGCCAGCGCATCAGAATGGATGCAGCCATCTTCAAAATATAAATATTGACGAAATATTGGGGGATTGGGGGATGACGAGCATACAATCTTGACTTTAAATCGCGAAAGTGTTATAATGATTTATAGCCGAATACTATTCCATTATATCGGCACAGGAGGAATAACACTATGAACACAGAGGAAAAAACCTATGCCATTTACTCCAGAAAGAGCAAATATACTGGCGTAGGAGAATCTATCCAGAATCAGATTGATTCTTCGAAACGGCTGTTACTTGCAAAGTATCCGAGCGTTGATGAAAAGCAGATCATGATCTTTGAAGATGAAGGGTTTAGCGGAGGTAACACCAAACGACCGGCATTTCAGCAAATGCTGAGACTGCTTGAAGAGGATCGGCTCCAATGCATTGTCGCGTATCGGCTTGATCGCATCAGTCGTTCCGTTATTGACTTTGTGGATTTGCTTAAGATCATTGATGCCCATCATACTGCATTGCATCTTGTGAATGATAATTATGACATTGATTCCTATACGGGACGTTCTATGCTGATGATTGCAAGCATATTTGCGGAAATGGAGCGTAATATAATAAGGGAACGAATCACGGATAATTTGCTTGGGTTAGCCAAAACAGGCAGATGGCTAGGCGGGACAACCCCGACTGGCTATTGCAGTGTGGATACAGGGAAAGACAATCATGCCAAAATGCTTCAGCTTATACCCGCTGAAGCAGACACTATCAAGCTGATTTTCACAAAATACCTTGAACTCCAATCTCTGACCGGGCTTGAAACCTATTGCTTGCAACACGCAATCAATACCAAGACGAATAAACCGCACACAAGGCTTAGCTTACAGAATATTCTAAGCAATCCTGTGTACTGCGCTGCTGATCAGCAAGCAAAAAAATATTTTGAATCTCTCGGTTGTACTATATATAATACAGATGAGAGCAGAACACTAGACGACATATTCGACGGACAGCATGCTATGCTGATTTACAGAAAATTAAATGAGAACGGAACAACCTATCAGGCAAATAGTCCGGAGGAATGGATCGTTACGGTAGGCAAGCATGTGCCGATTATCAGCAGCACCCAGTGGATAGAAGTACAATCAATACTGAAACGGAACAGCTCGAAGTCCTATCGGCAGCCGCGTAAACGCTCTACGACGGCATTGCTCTCAAGCTTATTGCATTGTGCGCATTGCGGTGGCTACATGAGACCGCAGACAAGCAAACGAATCAATAAACAGGGAGAACTGTCTTACCGTTATTTGTGTGAATTAGCACATAAGTCAAAAAAAGAACGGTGTTCTTGTATTTCAGTAAATGGCAATGTGTTGGATAAAGTCGTGATGCACGAAATCATACAGATGTCATCAGAACCTCAAATTGTACTGAATGACCTGCAATTGCTTCAGCAGTCATATCAGTCGAGTAATGACTTTCTGAGCAAAATCAAGGAAATAGAAAGTGATAACACAAAGCTTGGTAAAGAAGTCAAAAAACTGATTGCGAATATGGCAATGGTTGATGATGCAGATATCGTGAAAGAGATCACGCAGGCAATAGCTGAACGTAAACAGTCCATTGAAGCAAACAATGCCAGACTGGTAGAGATAAATGCTTTGATTTCTACACAGGATGAAGAAACCAAGGCAATTGACGAGCTGATTCAATATCTTACCGAGTTCCCAGCAATTTTTAAGGATGCGAATTTCGATCAGAAACGTGCTGCCCTTAGAAAGATCGTACATTCTGTGTACTATGATTCTGATAAAAAACAGGTAACGATCAATTTGATCGGTTCTAATAATCCCATAAATGTATACCTAGACGATGAATCTCGAATGAGATTCTGATGCATTACCGTGCAAAAAAGAAGACCGCCGGAGAAGTGTTCTTCGACGATCCTCTGGAATACGACAAGGACGGCAATGCATTGACGCTGCTGGACATCATGCCGGACAGCGTCGATCTGGAGGCACAGGTGGAGCAGTCCATGCAGGAAAAGCAGCTTTACCGCTTTTTGCAGACGCGCCTTGATGAACGGGAATGGACAGTCATTGCGCGGCGCTACGGGCTGTTCGGGTATCCTGCGCAGACACAGCGCGAGGTTGCGGAAACGCTCGGCATCAGCCGGTCGTATGTTTCCCGCATTGAAAAGCGCGCGCTGACGCTCCTGCGCGAGGCCTATGCGGAGAGCGGGGAGCTTGCCTGATTATCCGCGGTTCAGGAATGCCACAACACCGACGCAGACTGCGAGCAGCACGGCGGATACTACGGCAATCAAAATGACGGAGCCCTTTTTATCTGCCAGGTGATCGCTGACAGGGAACCCGCAGAGATGCAGCACATGCAGGAACGGCCGGTACAGCAGCAGTGTGAGCGCGGCATTGATGCCCGCCTTCAGCAGATTGAACGGCAGGAACATCGTGCTCAGCAGCGGAACGATCTCCGCGCGGGAAATGCCCATGTAAAGCGGGGAAATCAGATAATTCCACAGCAGCATGCAGACGGTCATTGCAGCGACGGCGCAGACCAGTCCGAGAGCAGCGCCGAAAATATCGCGGCGCTTTTTGTAGATGAACGAAGCGGTGCAGGCGAATGCGGCACTTGCAACAATGTTCATGACCATGCCGATCAGGCCGGTCTGGCTGACGAACAGCTCCAGCACACCGGTGACAATGCAGCAGGCGAGTGCGGCAAGCGGGCCGTAGAGGAACCCGGCGAGCGTCAGGAAAATATCCTTCGGCTCATAGCTCAGGAAGCTGATGACAGGCACCTTGATAAACAGCATGGAAACATAGCCGACGGCGCTCAGCAGCGCAAGGACGGTCAGCTTTCGGACAGCGGATGCATTCTGTGTGCCGTTCATCGGCACAGCGGCAGCGGTTCTTTTCATGGGAATCTTTCCTTTCTGGCATGAAGATTGGCGGCTTCTTGCAGAAGAAAAAATCCGCCCGTGAAACAGTTGCGCTTCACGGGCGGATGATCGTATCAGCGGTAACACGGCAGCAGCCGCAGGCGGTGTACGGGATGTACACAGAAACACTGAACAATCTGTTTCTTCCATCCGGACTGTAACCGTCGGTACCGGAATTGCACCGGTTCAGCCGCCGTGAGGCGGTTCGCGGACTGTACCGCCGGTGAGGATTTTCACCTCGCCCTGAAACAAATGTAAGAGATGCGGTTCTGCTTATTCAGCATCTCCCGCATCGTCGGATGCGGCATCATCGGCAGCATCCTCTGCATCGGCAGAGAACTCTGTTTCGATGTTGTCGTAATTGAATTCGAGCAGCTCACCGCAGTGCGGGCAGACCATGCTGCCTTCTTCGAGCTGACGCTCGCTCAGGCTGACGGTTTCATCACAGCTCGGGCAGTTGACGACGTACTGAACCTCTTCAAATTCCTCTTCGTCGTCATCCTCATAGGCATAATCATCATAATCCGCGGGGAGCACGCGGCCGATTTCAAAATCCTCGTCCTCGTCATCCTCGTCGTCGTCATCATCGAAGTCATCGTCGTCATCGCAGTAAAGGTCGGTTTCGACCTCACCGAGATCCTTATCCAGCAGATCACAGAGCTCGGTGAGCTCATCGACCTGGGACTGCAAATCGTCGATGTAGACGCCCATTTCCTCCATGACCTCTGCCATTTGCAGGATAGCCTTGCCCTCCTTGGTGGAGCCGTCCAGCTCCATGCCGTCCAGAAGACCCTTCATATACGCGATTTTCTCAGTCAGCTTCATGATGATTATCCTTTCTCATAAAACTTTGTGTTCCGCGGACGGAGCACAGCGCGGAAAATTATGCGCGCTCCATGTACTCGCGGGTACGGGTATCAATGCGGATCTTGTCGCCCTCGTTGATGAACAGCGGGACGCGGATCTCAGCGCCGGTTTCGACGACAGCGGGCTTGGTTGCGTTGGTCGCGGTGTTGCCCTTGACGCCCGGCTCGGTCGAGGTGATCTCGAGCTCGACGAAGAACGGCGGCTCAATGCCGAAGACATTGCCCTTATAGGACAGAACCTTGACGATCTCCTCTTCCTTGACGAAGTCAAGTGCATTGCCGATGACGTCCTTGCTGATCGGGATCTGCTCGTAGGTTTCCATATCCATGAAGTAGTAGAGATCGCCGTCATTGTAGCTGTACTGCATATCCTTGCGCTCGACAAAAGCGGTCGGGAACTTGGCAGTCGGGTTGAAAGAGGTTTCGACCACAGCACCGGTAATGACATTCTTGTACTTGGTGCGGACGAACGCAGCGCCCTTACCCGGCTTGACGTGCTGGAACTCGATAACCTGAACGACCTGACCGTCCATCTCAAAGGTCATGCCGTTACGAAAATCACCTGCAGAAATCATGTGTTTACCTCCAAAGAAATGCATGAATTCGGATGATGCACGATCATCCCATATACCGATATTTTACACTATTTCTGAGCGTTTGGCAATAGCAAAAACGAAAAAATGAGGAGGTGCACAAAACAATTCACTTGCAGGAAATATTTTTCAGCGTATTGACGAAGCACACGCCTGCCGTTCCGGGGATCACGGTGCTCCTGCTGTCCGGATGCCTGCTTTCCGGCTGCGGTACCCCCGCGCCGCAGACACGGCAGGAGGCGGTTCCGGTGCGGGCGGTGCAGTCGCGCACGGAGCTGACGGACGCTGCTGCGGACATGCTGATGCAGACGGAGAGCGCGCTGACGGTTTCGGTACCGCCTGCGCTGTACGCCGCCGCCGCGGACTGCATTCCGGCGGCAAGGAACCGCTCCGTGCTCTGCGGGACGATGCTGGACACGCTTTCATGGGAGCGTCGCGGCCGGTATCTGACCGTGAATGCGGTTTATACGGAAGCTCCGGAAACTGTGCGGGAGAAGAAACACCGCCTCTCCGCATATGCATCGGAATGGGCAAAAACAGTCGCGGCGAATCCGCCGGCTGTGCGCGTACTGCTCGCGCATGAGCTGCTCTGTACAGGGTGTGCATACAGTGAAACCGCGCCGGACTGCGGCAACGCTTACGGCGCGCTGATCGGCTCTGCGGCGCGGTGTGCAGGCTATGCGGAGGGTTTTGCGCTTCTGACGGAGGCCGCAGAGGTGCCCGTGCGGATCATCACCGGTACGGTCAAAGACGGCGCACATGCGTGGAATCTGGTGCAGCTTGACGGTGCCTGGTATCATGCGGACTGCACCTGGGACAGCACCGCAGCAGACCGTCATGCGTATTTTCTGCAGGACGACCGCTTCATGATGCAGACGCATACATGGGACAGGGACGCATATCCGGCGGCGTCGGGCGGTGTTCTGCGCTGCGAAACGATTGTGCAGCAGATGCGGGATGCGGTCATTCCGTTTTCGGCTGATAAAACCGGCCGGAGAGCGTCTGTGTCCGGATCTCATTGATAAATGCGGCAGGATCGGTTTCCCGGATCACGGCCATGACCTTCTTGGATTCCGCTGCGGATACAACAGAGTAAACGACATTGCGTTCGCAGTGCCCGTAAGAGCCCTCGCCCTCCAGTACGGTCGCGCCGTGCTGGCTGATGCCGTAGATCGCATTGCAGACCGCTTCGGGCTTGGTTGTCACGATGAACAGCGTGCTCTGCTGATATTTGCGGTAAAGCAGGCGCTGCACGGCGGTGGCGGCATACTGGAAGATGATCGAATACAGCGCCTTGTCCCAGCCGAACAGGAATCCCGCCGCGAGCAGAATCAAGGTGTTGAACCCGAGAATCACGGAGAACGCATCGCTGCCGCGGCGCTGCGACAGAAAGATCCCGATGAAATCCGTGCCGCCGGAGGTCGCATCGGCGTTCAGGCAGAGCGATACCGCAAGCCCCTGAATGATCCCGCCGAACACGCTGATCAGCAAAATGTCCTCTGTGATGATGCGCGGCGGGAGCAGGTCGGTGAACAGACTGTTCAGCACGATCATCAGGCAGGAATACAGCGTGAATTTTATGCCGAGAAACCGGAATCCGATATACACCGGCACGGCGTTCAGCAGCAGATTGATCACACTGAACGGGACGTTCCGGTGCAGCGTATCCGCAAGCAGACGCTGAATCAGAATGGCCAGCCCCGCGACGCCGCCGGGATACAGCCCGCCGGTATCGACAAAGGAGATTTTGTTGAGCGCCATGACAAATGCGGCGGCTGTTACGGCAGCCACAGTCAGGAATGGTTTGCTTCGCTGCGTGTTCACGGGAATCCCTCCGTTTCTGATCCGGAAAAGCGTCTTTGCTTTCTGACTGTATTATAACGCATTATCCGGTAAAATGCAAGGCGGGCGCCGTACATTTTATGAAACCGGTGCTCTTTTTTTTCAGGTTCCGATTCGTTTCGCACGCGCTGTCTGCAAGGGAGAACAATTTTGCGGACAAATCGCCCTGAATTTCGCCTGATATCTGAATAATCCCTTGACATATGGTAAAAGATATGGTATAATATAAACGGCTGTAAGCCGAATAAATTTGTTTGAAAGGAAGTGCTTCATAATGGCAGAGAAAGCTGCTGAGAAAAAGGCACCCGCAAAGAAGACTGCTGAGAAGAAAGAAACCGCTGTGAAGAAGCCTGCTGCAAAGAAGGCAACGGCAGCGAAGAAGGCTGCTGAGAAGCCGGCACCGGAAGCCGTAAAGCCTGCTGAGCAGGCCGCTCCCGCTGCTGAGAAGAAGGCTCCGGCTGCAAAGAAAGCTGCTGAAAAGAAGGTCACTGAAAAGAAAGCAACTGTGAAGAAGGCAGATGCGAAGAAACCGGCTGCAAAGAAGGCTGCGAAGAAGACCGGAACCGCCATGAAGACGATTCTCCAGGTCGGCGGCGAAGCATATGATATCAGTGAACTTGCGGAAAAGGCACTGAAGAGCTACAAGTCCGTTCACAAAAGAAAGACTGTAACTGAGTTCGTTGCGTATGTGAAGCTGGAAGACATTGCAGCATATTTCACTGTCAACGGTGAGGGCGTCGATGAACTGACGCGCGCACTTGAAAAGGCTGAATAAGCATGATCACAAAAATCTCTCCGGTTTTGCCCGGAGAGATTTTTAGTTTCTTGAAAAAGATCCGCTTTCAGGGGACGCCCTATCCCGCAGGGCGCCCCATTTTGAATCCATCGGAGATACCGCTTTTTCTCACGCTTTGAACAGTGCGCGGATGAAATTGTAGAACAGCGGAATGCCGACCGAACCGTCATGCCCGCCGCCCGGCACGGAAATCCAGATATGATCGGTGTTGTTCCGTGTGAACAGATTGTGGTACTGCTCCGGGAAATCCCCGACCATGCCGTCTGCCGTGCCGCCTGCGATCATCAGCAGATAGGGCAGATTCGGCTCCGACATGCGGAACTGATCCTCGCGGATGCTGCCGACATGCTCCATGAAATTGTCGCGGGCAGGCACAACGCCCGGCGCCGGAGAGCTTGCCGCAATATAACCGAACAGATCCGGCCGCATGATGCCGATATAGAGCGATTCTCTGCCGCCCATGGAAAAGCCGCCGATCGCGGTGTTTTCGCGGCCGGTTTTGCAGGGATAGTTCGATTCGATATAGGGCATCAGGCTGTCGGTGAGGTCATCGAGGAAGGCGTCATAATACGGCACTTCCTGCGCATTGATGCCGTCGCAGTTGTCCTTGTTCGGATTTGTGTACATAAAGGTGAACACAATGATCATCGGTTCCGCTTCGCCCGCCTGAATCAGCCCGGCTGCGCTTTCGAGAATTTTGAAATCACCGAGCATGGAATATTCATTGCCCTGAATGCCGTGGTTGACGTAGAAGACCGGATATTTCTTGGACGCATCGTATCCGGGCGGAAGCCAGACATGTGCGCCCTTCTGTTTATTGGCTTTTTTGGAAAAATAGGTGATGTGTGAGAGCTCGCCGCCTTGTGCCGACAGGATATTCTGCGGCACCTGCGTGACATAGCTGCTGCGCACCTGTTCCATGTAGGCGGCAGGATCCGTGCTGCTGTGCGGCGGCTCTGCGGGCGGATTCAGAATCCGCATTTTGAGCAGCGAGAGGTCGGCTGCATCGAGCCGGCCGTTTCCGTCATAATCCGCGCCGTTCCGGTCGGGACTGCCGCTGCCTTTCAGCAGATAGTCCCGCAGACAGACCGCGTCGTTCCGGTCAATGCTGCCGTTTCCGTCCGCATCGCCCGTGCCCGCTTCATATGCAGAAGCAGGCAGTGCAGTCTGCACCGGACATGCTGTGCAGGCTGCGAGCAGCACTGCCGCAAGCAGTGCCGTCTTTTTGATACCCATCATGGTTACCCCCTGAACAAAAAATATAATATGATCCCCAAAACGGCTTTTCCTCCTGACCGCAGAAAAGCCGCCGTTTCTTAATATACCATATCTGCTTGCAAAAAGCAAGACGGATTTTTTCGTTTCTTGTGTGTGTTTGTAATGCATGAGATCATTTATATGGAACTGTTTTGAACTCGCAGTCCGTAAAAAGTACGCCGGGATTCGTTGTATCAATCTCAGTGTTCGTAAATGTACAACCGATAAACTCGACAGAATCAAAAATGCAGTCTTCAAAGCTGCAATCTTTAAATGCACAGTTCCTGAAAACCGTTCTGGAAAAGTGACCGTCTTCTTGCCCTTCTTGAGGCAAAGGATTAAAGTAGCATCTAGTGAATTCTGAGCTTTTTACCTCGCAGTCTTCCATTATGATACTAAAGAAACTTACTCTCACTGCCTCCATGGAAACGATAGCGCAGTGAATAAACTTCACCTCATCCCAATCGGCTTTCAGAATATAATTCTCGCTGAATTTGCAATTACGAAAGACGTTGCCGCAAAAATTGGTATCTGTCAGCTTGGTTGTGTGAAATGTGCAGGAATCAAATTGATTGTCCGCAAACCAGCTGAAGCTGAGGTAATATGAAGAGAAGTCCATATCATTGATGCTTTCGTCTTGTATCGAAAGTTTAAACATTTCTTCGTGACTTTCAATATTAGCACTGCGAGTATATTTCTCAAGCAAACGAATGAATTCTGACCGTTCCATAAATGACGCTCCTTTCTTATTTATATGGAACTGTTTTGAACTCGCAGTCCGTAAAATGAACGCCGGGATTCGTTGTATCAATCTCAGTGTTCGTAAACGTGCACCCGATAAATTCGACAGAATCAAAAACGCAGTCTGCAAAGTGACAAACCTCAAATTTGCAGTTTCTGAAAACCGTTTTTGAAAAGTGACCGTCTTCCTGCTCTTCTCGATGTACAGGCTCAAAAGAACAACTTGCGAATTCTGAGCTTTTTACCTCACAGTCTTCCATGATGATACTAAAGAAACATACTCTCACTGCCTCAAGGGAAACGATAGAGCAGTGAATGAACTTCACATAATTCCAATCGGCTTTCAGAATATAGTTTTCGCTGAATCTGCAATTACGAAAGACGCTGTAGTTAAAATTGGTATCTGTAAGTCTGGTCGTGTTGAATGTGCAGGAATCAAATTGATTGTCCATAAACCATGTTAAACCGAGATAATAGGACGAAAAATCCATATCGCTGATGGTTTCGCCTGTAACTGTAAGGTCGGACATTTTTTCATCTTGCGTATATTCCTCAAGCAGTTTGATCAATTCTGCTCTTTCCATAGCCTATCCTCTTTTCTTATGATATCATCAGGAATCGGAATCACACGTTTCTATGAAATCCCATTGCGATGAAAACAATGGATTTTCTTCCTTTTTCTGTATTTCGGGATTCAAAAGGGATCGCATCCCTTTTTCCCGACAGATTGAGCGCCGCAGAATCCGCGGCGCTCAGCTTATAAATTCGACAGAATCATAATGATGATGAGCGCCAGCGCAGCGATGATGCCCGTGTTGATGTATCCTGCCTTGCGGCATGGCTTTGCGATCTGCGGTCGGCGCTCGGCGTACATATGATACATTTTCCGGCCGTAGCCCGG
This sequence comes from Oscillospiraceae bacterium, assembly GCA_016281125.1. GTDB lineage: Bacteria > Bacillota > Clostridia > Oscillospirales > Ruminococcaceae > Firm-04. Next base: position 26,058 of record JAEEIA010000089.1, read on the forward strand.
AATCAGCAGGCTCTTGATCAGATCCCTGCGGGAGAGCTTTGCGGTGCGGTCGCGGACGGCCATCTGCGCGCGGCGGACGGCCATCGGGTTCAGTACGTAATTGCAGCGGACGCAGACGCTCGCGCCCGGATCGACCTCGCAGCCGCAGTTTGTGCAGTAGACCGTGCTGCCGGTATCAAAGTGATAGTTCTGCTTCCGGACACCCCAGCGTGCTTTCTCCTGCGGCGTTTCCAGATCGACGCCGGTCAGGTTCGTCAGGAATTTCCGGATGCGGACATGGTATCTGTTCTGGTAGCTTTCGCGTCTGGCGCGGACAAGCCGCTGCCCCTCCTGGAGCCGGATCGGGTTGACCACGTAATTGCAGTGGACGCAGACGCTTGCGTCCTTGTAAACCGGCTGCCCGCAGCAGCGGCAGAAGCAGCGCGCCGGGTCCCGCATGACCTCCTCAGAGAGCGCACGCAGCGCCTCCTCGCTTTCCTGCTTTGCCTGCTCGGGCGTTTTGGCCTGTGCCTGCGGCTGTGCAGCGAACAGCTCGTCATCGGTCGCAGTCTGAAATGCTACATCTATAATTCCATCTTGTTCAGCCTGTTTCATGTTGTATCCCTCCGTAGGTTGATCAGTCATTCTCAGAAAGGGGCGTTCCGGCTGCTTCGTAAAAAACCGGATCGGACTGCCGGAACAGTCTGCCGAGCTGCCGGATCTGTTCTTCCCGCGGCGTTTCATTCAGCGTATCCGGTGTCAGAACGGAAAACGGCGCCCAGTACACACCTGCGGTACGGATTCCGTCATCCGTTTGCTTCAGGATCAGGGCATAGGATGTTCCGCGGGCGACATCGCTGTCATACTGCGAAATGCGCGCCGCAAGGGAATCCGGTGTCGGCTCTGCACTGACCTGCACGATATAAGGACTGTCCGGGAGCGGCCTGCCCGCTTTCTGCATGTCGGCGAGCGCCTCGTCCGCGGCATGGAGCAGATTGCGCGCCTCAGACTGTCTGCTTTCCCGTTTGCTGCCTGCCGGATAGCCCATGCACATGGAAAGCAGCATAAATCCGCCCAGAATGACAGCCGGAATGATCCACAGAAGCAGCAGGATCCGGTTTTGGATTCGTTCCCTCGGCAGATGATCCGTGAGAGCGGCAGAAACTGCGGCAATCAGCGCCGCCGCAAAAAAGACCGGCGGCTCGCTGTTTGCATACCGCAGCCCGAAGAACAGCACGGCTGCGGTAAGCAGTGCAGTCAGTGTGAAATTCACCGGGAAAGTATATTTTCCGGTATTTGCATTCGGCATGTTATGTATCTCCCGTGTTCAGGCTGCTGTTTACTGATTTTTCCAGTATCCGATGACCTCGCTTGCATGAACGGGATTGCTTGCAAGCTGATTCTGCTCCGCGGTATCCGGCGGTGTCAGCTTCTCCGCCGTCAGCGGTTTCCGGCTGCAATAGGCTTCCGTGATCGTGCCGTTCCGGTCAATCACGACCGCATACCAGAGATTGGTTTTTTTCAGCTCGGGGCAGTATTGCTGCACGCCGTACTGCACGGTGAATTCCGAGGCGGGCGCCTTGGCTTCTGCGATGACCGTGCTCCACTTCGGCAGCTGATCCGCTGTATCCAGATCAATCTGATAGGACTGCGCCGCATTGAGGATGCTGTGTGCGGTCTGGTTCATGCTTGTGACGGTCGCCTGACCGCGCTTCTGCCACGAAACCGGGATGAACATGCACAGGAACAGAATCGGAATGAAAAAGATTGTGACGGCATGTGCCTTGCGCGTCAGGCCGGAAGCATACTGAACGGCGGCACAGGCGGCGGTGCCGGGCGTGTGCTTTGCGCAGGCTGCGCGGATCGCCGCAATCAGCAGAAAGACAGGGCAGAGCGGGAAGATGAATACACAGCCGGCCAGCATGGTCAGGCGCTCATTGCGCAGCTTTGTCTGCTCGGCATCGGCGTTCTGATCCGCCTGCATCTGCATCATGGTCGGCGGCTGCTGTCCCTGTGGCAGTTCCTTTTTGCAGGCGCTCTCAAATGCGGCCAGCAAAAGCCAGAACACCAGAATCGCGCCCATGAGCATCACCGAAACCGCGGATAACGCCGGGATTGCTTTGAAGTTCTGCATCAGCAGCCAGACGCCGACGGCAAGCGCCGTTGTCACGGCGAACCAGATTGCGGTGATGCAGAGGAATCTTTTCCGGATCTGCGGATATGTGTTTGAAAACGCAAGATGATCCGCAATCGGCAGCGATTTACTCAGCTTTTTGATCATTCCCATCGGCTTCTCCTTCTGCGTGCGGACTGCTGTCGGCTGCCGCGGCATCCGCAGCTTCGGCGGATGCTTCCGCGGGGGATTCCGCCGCAGCCTTCTCCTTTTCGTGCTTTGCGGCGGAATAATGAATTTCGTTGGTCATATAGCATTCGGTTTCGGGCGGGAGTCCCTTTTTGTGCAGCTGGCCGCTCAGGAAGTCGGAGAACAGCGTATAGACCGCCGCAAATAGCGGGACAAACGCTACCATGCCGCCGAATCCGAACATGCCGCCGCCGATCGTAATCGCAAAGAGGATCCAGAACATCGGCAGGCCGAGCGAATCTCCGAGAATCTTCGGGCCGAGGAAGTTGCCGTCAAACTGCTGGAGCACCAGAATAAAGATGACGAACGGGATGACCTTGCGCGGCTCCGAGAGCAGAATCAGCAGTGCGCTCGGCACGGCGCCGATGATCGGGCCGAAGAACGGGATGATGTTCGTGACGCCGATCAGAATGGAAATCAGCGTGATATAGGGCATTTTGAGGATCGTCATGCCGATGAAGCACAGCAGGCCGATCAGAATGGAATCCAGCGTCTTGCCGGAGAAGAAGTGCATGAAGGTGTAGCTCACATGCGAGCCGATGCGCAGGAAGCCGTGAACGCGCTCCTCCGGCAGCGTGGCATAGAGAATCTTCCGGGCCTGCGCAAGATAACGCTCCTTATTATAGAGCAGATAGACCGTGATGATGAGACCGAGCAGCACATTCGTGAACCATTTGAAGATGGAGACGGCGCCGCTCGTCACGATGCCGATGAGGTCGGCGCCGCCGCTGGCGATGCTGTCAAGCTTCGGCTCGAACTGATTCGCAAAATTATTGAGGGAGTTCTGCGCGTTGTCCCAGACCGAAACGAGCCATGAATACAGCTGCGGCTGATCGCCCTTCATCGAAGCGATGTGCGCGTTGATCCAGTCGCTCATGCTGGTGAGGTATTCCGGGAGGTTGACGAGCAGGTTTTTGATGCTGGAGATCAGCTCCGGCACGATGGACGCGACCAGGCCGACGATCGCAATGAGCAGCACCAGCATCGCTGCCGCGACAGAGAGCCCGCGTTTCAGCCGCGGATGCGGGGCTTTCCGGTCCGTCAGCCTGCCGATTTTTTGCTCCGCCCAGTTTTGCAGCGGACTGAGCAGATAGGCGGTGACCAGTCCGATCAGAACCGGCGCCAGAACGGTCAGCGTCTTGCGGAGAATCGCCATCAGTTCGCTGAACCGCCAGACCGCAATGCCGATCAGCAGACAGAGCGTAAACGTCCAGATCGCGACTCTTGCATGGCCGCGCTGGCGTTCGTCCAAACGTATTTTCATATCAGTCAGTGACTTCCTTTCCTGAATCAGGGGCTTGTAATGATCCACTATCTATTATACATGAAAATCACAAAAAAAGAAAGCCCTATTTTTGAATATTAAGAAAACTATCATGAAAATCCGGTCAAATTGCGGGAATATCCGGAAGGTCATTTGCGGAAATATGAAAAAAATCGAAAATTTTTGCGGAAGGACTTTTCAATTCCGCAGATTTGTGATATAATAAAGTCGTATTGTCGGAAGTATGTCCGGCGGCGGATGCGCGGTTTCGCGCTGCTGCGGACTTTCCGGATCCATGCTATGAGAAAGGAACGGAATCGGAGCATACGATGCAGAGCATGACCCAAATCAGACAGGCAGCACTGACGCGGTATCTGACCGCAAAGGGACTGAATCCGCCGCAGCAGGAAGCCGTGCGCACCGTGCTGGGGCCGGTCAGCGTGCTGGCGGGCGCGGGCAGCGGCAAGACCACTGCGATCGTCAGCCGCATTGCGTTCATGATGCGCTTCGGGGATGCCTATTACGGCGAGGTGCCGCCCTGCGCACCGGAGGATCTGCGGTTTCTGGAGCAGGTCGCGGACGGCTCCGCGGAGCCGGATGAGCAGCGCCTTGCAGAGCTGCTCGGGTTCGCGCCGGTGCCCGGATGGCGGATCCTTGCAATCACCTTTACCAACAAAGCGGCGGCAGAGCTGAAAGCACGCCTGGAAACGATGCTCGGCGAAACAGCCGGGGACGTCTGGGCGGCGACCTTCCACAGCGCCTGCGTCCGCATTCTCCGGCAGCATATCGACCGGCTCGGCTATTCGGGCGACTTCACGATCTATGATGCCGATGACAGCCAGCGCGTTGTGGCGGACTGCCTCAAGGATCCTGCACTCCAGGAGCACGGCAGAGGCTACGCAATGGAAAAAGCCTTCCCCCCGAAGGCCGTTGCCCATGAAATCAGCCGGGCAAAGGACAGGCTGCTCTCTCCGGAGGACATGCTGCGGGAGGCGGACGGCGATTTCCGGCGCGGCAAGATCGCACAGATCTACGCGGCCTATCAGCGCAGGCTGAAAGAATCCAACGCGGTCGATTTCGACGACATTATCGCGCTGACCGTGCAGCTCTTCCGGGAAAATCCGGATGTGCTGGAAAAATACCAGAACCGCTGCCGGTATCTGCTCGTGGACGAGTATCAGGACACGAACCCCGCGCAGTATGAGCTGATCCGGCTGCTTGCCGAAAAGCACCGCAATCTCTGCGTCGTCGGTGACGATGACCAGAGCATCTATAAATTCCGCGGCGCGACGATTGAGAATATCCTGTCGTTTGAGGAGCAGTTCCCGGACTGCAAGGTCATCCGGCTGGAGCAGAATTACCGTTCCACCAAGCAGATTCTGCGGGCGGCGAACTCCGTGATCCGGAACAATCTGGGGCGCAAGGACAAGACGCTCTGGACGGATCTTGCAGAGGGCGACAAGGTGAAATGGTACCGTGCCGCCGATCAGAACGACGAGGCGCGCTATGTGGCCGAAGCCGTGAAAAAGGGTGTTGAGGCCGGCGGAAAGTACGGCGATTACGCCGTGCTGTACCGCACGCACGCACTCTCCAACACGCTGGAGCGGTATCTGGCGCAGGAGAATATCCCGTACCGCATCTACGGCGGTCTGCGCTTCTTTGACCGCAAGGAAATCAAGGACATCATCGCATATATGTGCGTGGTTAATAATCCCTATGACATTCTGCGCTTCTCGCGGATCATCAATGAGCCGAAGCGCGGCATCGGCGCAACGACGCTCGCCAATATCCAGAAGATTTCGCTGGATCTCGGCATCTCACCCGCAGAGGTGCTGCGGACGGCGGATTCCTATCCGCTGCTTTCGCGCAGTGCCAATGCGCTGCGTACCGCAGGCGCGATGTTTGAGGAGCTTTCCGATGCAGCCGCCGAGCAGACACTCGATGACTTTTACGATACGCTGCTGGAAGTCACCGGCTATACGGACATGCTCCGGGCGCTCGGCGAAGAGGGCGAGGGACGCCTCGAGAACGTCCGCGAACTGAAAACCAGCATTCTCTCTTACATCAACACAGCCGAAAACGAGGGTGAGAAACCGACGCTGAACGGCTTCCTGGAGGAAATCTCCCTCTATACCGATCAGGACCGGGCGGATGAATCGCAGGACGCGATGACGCTCATGACCATCCACGCCGCAAAGGGGCTGGAATTTGAAAAGGTCTTTCTGGTCGGCATGGAGGAGGGTGTGTTCCCCGGACGCCGCAGCATGGACAGCCCCGAGGAGATCGAGGAGGAGCGGCGTTTGGCATATGTCGCAGTGACGCGCGCAAAAAAGCAGCTCTGCATCACGACAGCCTCTTACCGGATGCTGTTCGGCCAGACGGCCTCCAACAGCAGCTCGCGCTTTCTGCAGGAAATGGATTCCGATGCAGTGGAGCAGGTCAATCCTGTGATGCCCGCATCTGCCGCAGCCGGCTTTCACAGCAAAACGGCGCCTGCTGCTGATCTGTGGAAAAAGCCGCAGAGCAGACCTGCCGAACCGGCTGTCAGCTTTGCGCCCGGCGACCGCGTGAAGAGCTTTGTCCACGGCGAGGGGACGGTGCTCAGCGTTTCGCCCATGGGCGGCGATTCCCTGCTGGAAATCGCATTCGATCAGGCCGGTACGAAAAAAATCATGGCAAAATATGCCCGAATCCGAAAGGTGTCATCATGAGTACGAATACGAAAGCAAGAAAAAGACCCGCGGCGCGCCGCGGAAAACAGGCGGCGGCGCCTGCGGATCAGCTCCGCACGCTGGCTGCAAGTGCAAAGGAAGCCGTGCAGACGAAAAACGGCAGGTTCTTCCTGGGCGTGATCCAGTTCCTGGTTTCCCTGCTCTCCCTGCTGTATTTCAAGGGCGTTGTCCGTCTGGCATACAACAGCATGTTCTACCGGCTGGATATTCCGGAGGATCACCGCGGCTTTTACTGCTTCCTTGTCACGCTGGCGTGCATCTTCTTCGGCGCCGTGATGCTCTTCACGCGCAGGCAGATTGTGACGCGGCTTGTCATCATGTTCTCGATGCCGTTCTATCTGCCGATTATCCTGTTCAATTACCGCCACCTGGTTCTGCTGGTGCCGCTGCTGCTCATGGTGGTCATCACCTATCTGGCGAGCGGGACGAGCGAGGGCCCGAAAACGATCTTCGGCGCGGTGTTCATCATGATCTATATTCTCGGCGCATTCGTGTTCCTGACGGTGCAGAGCATTCTTCAGCCGGCAACCGAGGAAAAGGTCATCGAGCGCGGCGTCACCGAAAACGGCAGATACCGCTATTCCGTCGTGCAGGTGCTCGACCAGGGCGACGGCAACACCTATGTTTCCGTGGAGCCGAATACCGCGGATGTGACGTACAAATACTGCACATGGTTCGCAAAGGGCTATGCGCAGGAGGTCTATCATGAGCGTCCGCTTGATAAATTTGACGCAAAATGGAGCGTTCAGACCAGAGCTGAAATCACGAAGGAGCTGATCGCCAACAATCCGAACACGACGCTCACGCTGGACGCGGAGCAGATGAAGCTGCTTGGCCTGAACGTCGGCTATGCGGAGGATATCAAAGTCTGCTCGCTGTCGCGCAGCCAGCGGCATAAGCTGGGCTACGGCAGCGAAAAGGATCCGATCGACGAGCGCTTTGCAAAGTTCTTCCGCGTTTCGCTGGTCGATGAGGACTTCACGACCTCACTGGATTTTGACAAGATGGTGGAAATCGGTCTGGCACCGACCTGCGAGCTCAGACTCTCCCGCATGAGCGACGATAATCTGGCGGCGCTCGGCGTGCCGGAGCAGAATGAGGTGCTGACCGTCGGCGGCAAGCCCGTGTTCCGCGAGTATGTTGCCGTGCTGGAGCGCAAGTTTGATCCGGACAGACGCGAATTGACTGCGTTCCTGGACGGCAATGAGCTCCCGCCGGTTGATCCGGAGGGCTTTGACCTTGACGCAATCCGCCGCGAGCGCGAAGCAACGGCTGTCAGCTCCGAGGAGAAGAAAACCACGACGCGCACCACCACGACCACCGAGGCGGAGGAGGATCCGCTGGCCTGAGCCATGACGAACGGACTGATTTTCTCCCGCATCAGCGGGCGGAATCCAGCAGCGGATGCCGGGAACGGCTTCCGTATACATCAAATACATATACAAAGGGGATTTGAGCTATGAATTATTATCTTGGCGCTGACATCGGAACAAGCGGTACCAAAACGGTTCTGTTTGACTGCAAGGGCAATGTGATTGCTTCCGCGTCCGAGGAGTATCCGCTGTATCAGCCGCAGAACGGCTATGCAGAGCAGGATCCGCAGGACTGGGCGAATGCCGTGCTGCACACCATGGCAGCCGTGCTGGAAAAGAGCGGCGTGGATAAGAATGACGTCAAGGGCATCGGTCTGTCCGGCCAGATGCACGGCCTTGTCATGCTGGACAAGGACAACAAGGTCATCCGCAAGTCCATTATCTGGTGCGATCAGCGTACTGCAAAGGAGTGCGAAGAGATCACCGAAAAGGTCGGCGCAGAGCGTCTGATCGAGATTACCGCAAACCCGGCGCTGACCGGCTTCACGGCATCCAAAATTCTCTGGGTGCGGAACAATGAGCCGGAAAATTACGCAAAATGCGCACATATTCTGCTGCCGAAGGACTACATCCGCTTCATCCTGACCGGTGAATATGCGACCGAGGTTTCGGACGCATCCGGCATGCAGCTGCTCGATATTCCGAACCGCTGCTGGTCTGACGAGGTGCTGGAGAAGCTCGGCATTGACAAGAGCCTGCTGGCAAAGGTCTATGAATCGCCGGAGATCACCGGCAAGCTGACCGCTGAGGCTGCAAAGCTGACCGGTCTTGCAGAGGGCACGCCGGTTGTCGGCGGTGCCGGCGACAATGCTGCTGCCGCCATCGGCACGGGCGTTGCCGAGGACGGCAAGGCGTTCACCACCATCGGTACGAGCGGCGTTGTTTTTGCGCACAGCTCCGAGATTTCCATTGATCCGAAGGGCAGAGTGCATACCTTCTGCTGCGCGGTTCCGGGCGCATGGCATGTTATGGGTGTCACGCAGGGCGCAGGCCTCTCCCTCAAGTGGTTCCGCGATAACTTCTGCGATGCCGAAAAGCAGACTGCAAAGGGCATGGGCGTGGATGAATACTACCTCATGGACAAGGAAGCGGAGCAATCTCCGATCGGCTCCAACCGTCTGCTGTATCTGCCGTATCTGATGGGCGAGCGCACCCCGCATCTCGATGCGAATGCACGCGGCGTGTTCTTTGGCCTTTCTGCGATGCATCAGAAGCGCGATATGCTCCGCGCGGTCATGGAGGGCGTCACCTACTCGCTCCGCGACTGTGTTGAGGTGTTCCGCGAAATGAATATCACCGTTGACGACATGATGGCCTGCGGCGGCGGCGGATCTTCCCCGCTGTGGCGTCAGATGCTTGCTGACCTGTTCAACTGCCCGATCCAGACGACCAAGTCCAAGGAGGGCCCGGCACTCGGCGTTGCGATTCTCGCAATGGTCGGCACCGGCGAGTACGCATCCGTTCCGGAGGCGTGCAGAGCAATCATCGGCACGGACAAGACCTGCGCACCGGACGCAGAGGCGGTTCCGGTTTATGAAAGCTACTATCAGCTCTACCGCAAAATCTATCCGCAGCTGAAGGCACAGTTTGCCGAGCTGGCTGCTTTATGAGTCAAACCGTGAATAACACGGAGGTGATGCGCCGGTCATCGAAAAAGATACCGGCGCTCATCATCCATGCTGTGATATTTTATGCGTTCTGGGCGTGCTGGGCACTCGTAATCCGTCCGCCGATCAAGGCGGCGATGAACGGCTCGCTGCTGTTTGAGCTGTTCGGTTCCGCCGTCAAGACGCTGGTCTGGGTTGTCCCGGCAGTGTTGCTGGTCAAGCACTTTGAGCCGGAATGCGCTGTCGGCCTGAAACAGATGTTCACGCAGAAGGTGCCGCTGAAAGCGGTGCTGATCTGGTCGTTGATTTTTGCCGCGCTGTCCGGAGGGACTTTGTGCACCGGCATTCTGCACGGCACGCTGCATATCAATCCGGAATTTTCGCTGACCAACAACCAATGGCTGCTGTTTGTCGGCATTACCGAGGAAATGGTTTTCCGCGGCTGGATGCTGAACGCGACAGCGAAAAACGAAAAGGACTGGAAGATGCTGCTGCTGAATGCAGTCATGTTTGTGTGCATTCACTTTCCGGGCTGGATTCAGAAGGGCATGTTCGTGTCCGCAATGACGAGCTTTGGCTTCCTCAGTGTCATGCTGTTCAGCGTGCTGGCAGGCTACTGCTTCTTAAAGCATAAGAACCTGCTGCTGCCGGTCTGGCTGCATATGCTCTATGACTTTATGCTGGAATTCTTTGCGGCTTAACATCATTCACATAGGGAGAACGGCATCATGGAACAGACCCCGAAATACAAAATCTTCAACCGGGATATGGTGAAGTATCTTGCGATCTTTTTCATGTTCTGGGGACATATGTTTTCATGGGTGACGCTTATGCGGAACCCCGATGCCGCATAAGCCGATCCGCTCATGCCGCTCTGGATGCGGATGGTGACGCATTTTTCGATCATCTGTCCGCCGGTCATGTTCTTCATGATCGCAGACGGATACAAATACACCCGTGACCGGAAGAAATATGCGATTCGGCTCGGGATTTTTGCACTGATTACCCAGCCCTTTGACTGGTTGATCTTTCAGCCGATTCACGGCTGGTGGACAACAAATGTGATTTTCACGCTGTTGTTCGGTCTGCTGGCAATTATGGCATGGGAGAGCAGATTCAAGCTCTGGCAGCGGGTGCTGCTGGTGCTGGGCTGTGTCGGGTTGTCGGTGCTGATTTTCTCCGAATGGCTGATTTTCGGCGTGCTGCTGATTCTGTTTCTGCATATGTTCCGCGAGCAGCCGAAGAAACGGCTGACGGCCTATCTGATCATCACTGTGATCTGGCTTGCAATGGGCTTCATCGGCGCGGAGATCAATGCGGGCTTCTGGATGGACAAGGTGCTGAATCTTGCGATGATGCTGGCAGCATACGCCTGCATGACCGTATTCTATAACGGCAGAAGGGGAAAGTATCCCATATTTGCAAAGTGGTTTTTCTATGTGTTCTATCCGCTGCATTATCTGCTCATTTTTATCATTGAGCGGGTGACGCGGTAAAAAACGGGATTCCGAAGGGACAAGCCCTTTGGGCGAAGCACGGGCGTGCAGCCCGTTCTCAATCATCGCAAAGCAATACATCTAACGGAGGCAAGCAAATGCGTGAAGCAACTGTTACCCGCAATACAAGGGAAACGCAGATCACTGTCAGCGTGAAGCTGGACGGCAAAGGCGAGAGCGACATCTCGACCGGCATCGGCTTCTTTGACCACATGCTCACGGCGCTGTCACGGCACAGCGGTATCAGCATGCAGATTCATGCAGACGGCGATCTGCATGTGGACGGACATCATACCGTGGAGGATACCGGCATTGTGCTCGGGCAGGCGCTCAATCAGGCGCTCGGCGACAAATCCGGCATTGCCCGTTACGGCAGTGCGTATATTCCCATGGACGAAGCACTGTCTTTCTGCGCGCTCGATCTCTCCAACCGGCCGTATGTCGTATTCCGCGGCAGCTTCACGAACCAGATGATCGGGCAGTATGACGCCTGCCTGACAGAAGAATTTTTCCGCGCGCTCGCTGTGAATGCGGGGATTACGCTGCACCTTGACATGTGCTACGGCAGCAACGATCACCACAAATGCGAGGCGCTGTTCAAGGCATTCGCACATGCACTGAAAGCGGCCGTCCGCCTGAATGAGGACGGCACGGTGCTTTCCACGAAAGGGGTGCTGGCATGATCGCAGTCATTGATTACGGTGCAGGCAATCTGTTCTCGGTCTGCAATGCGCTGACCTATCTGAATATCGCGCATACCGTCACGAAGGACGCAAAGGAGCTTGACCGTGCGGATGCGATCATCCTGCCGGGCGTCGGCGCGTTTCCGGCAGCAATGGAATCGCTGCGTGCGACGGGGCTTGTGGATACCGTCAAGGCAAACGCAAAGAAAAAGCCGCTGCTCGGCATCTGCCTCGGCATGCAGATGCTGTTTGACCGTTCCGACGAGAACGGCGACTGCGACGGCCTCGGGCTGATTGCGGGCGAGGTACACCGCATCCCCTCCAAAAATGTGATTATTCCGCATATGGGCTGGAACGAGCTGGCCATTACCCAGGACAGCCCGCTGCTGAAAAATATTGAAACACCTGTATATACGTACTTTGTGCATTCGTATCAGGCGTTCTGCGATGACAAAAACATCATCGCGTACTGTGACTATGACGGGAAAATTCCTGCGCTGGTCACGGACGGCAAATTTGTATTCGGTTCGCAGTATCACCCGGAGAAATCCGGCGAAAAGGGCTTGCAGATGCTGCGGAATTTTGAGGAGTTGGCAAAATGATCATCTTTCCGGCAATCGACATCATCGGCGGACAGTGCGTCCGGCTTGTGAGAGGCGATTATACGACAGCCTCCAAGGTCGCGGAGGATCCGCTGGAAACCGCAAGGCAGTTTGAGGCGGCCGGTGCGGAATGGATCCACATGGTCGATCTGGACGGCGCAAAGGCCGGATATCCGGTCAACACGGAGATTTACAAAAGCATCGCGCAGAACACGAACCTCAAGGTTGAGGTCGGCGGCGGCATCCGCACGCTGGATACCATTCAGGCGTATCTGGATCTCGGGATTGCGCGCGTGATTCTCGGCTCGGTTGCGCTGAAAAATCCGCAGCTCGTCGCTGACGCGGTCGCGCGGTTCGGCGCGGAGAAAATCGTTGTCGGGATTGACGCGAAAAACGAAATGGTTGCGACGGAAGGCTGGCTGGAAACCAGCGAAGTGCATTATATTGACCTGGCGAAAAAGATGATCGAAGCCGGTGTCAGAACCTTTATCTTTACCGATATTTCCAAGGACGGCACGCTCTCCGGCGTCAATGCGGATCAGCTCCGCAGGCTGGCGGAGGCGACGGCTGGTCAGTGCAATATTGTCGCAAGCGGCGGCGTTCATACGATTGAGGATATCCGCATCTGCCGCGACCTCGGGCTTTACGGCACCATCGCGGGCAAGTCGCTCTATCAGGGAACGCTTGACCTCAGTGAGGCGATCAGAGAGGCGGATACGCTGCAAATCCGTCCCATGTGCATTGATGATTACGATGCGCTCTATGCGCTGTGGGTTGCATGTCAGAACGGACTGAACAATCTGGACGACTCCCGCGAGGGCATCGAAAAATATCTGAAGCGCAATCCGGCAACGTCCTTTGTGGCGGTTGAAAACGGCGTACTTGCGGGCGCAATCCTCTGCGGACACGACGGCCGCCGCGGGTATATCCAGCACATGTCCGTATCTCCGCTCTACCGGAGAAAGGGCATTGCGCACAAGCTGGTTGCGCGTGCGCTCGAAGCGCTGAAAGCAGAGGGCATCCACAAGGCCGCACTGGTCGCGTTCAGCAAGAATGCGGTTGGCAATGCGTTCTGGGAGGCGGAGGGCTTCTCGCTGCGGGATGACCTCAACTACCGGAATCTGGCGCTTGCAGACATGACGCGGCTTGATCCGGATTACTGCTAAAGGAGAGCAATATGCTTGCAAAAAGAATTGTTCCGTGCCTGGATGTGCGGCACGGCAAGGTTGTCAAGGGCGTGAACTTTGAGGGCGTGAAGGACGTCGGCGATCCGGTCGCGTGTGCGGCGGAATACAACCGGCAGGGCGCTGACGAGATCGTGTTTTATGATATTGTTGCGTCCCATGAGGGGCGCGGCACGTTCCTGGACGTTGTCCGCGAAACGGCAAAGCAGGTGTTCGTCCCGCTGACGGTCGGCGGCGGCATCTCCACGGTCGAGGATATGCGTCAGTCGCTGCGTGCAGGCGCGGATAAAATCAGCATCAATTCCGCTGCGGTCAAGAATCCGCAGCTGATTTCCGACGGCGCGGAGATCTTCGGCTCGCAGTGCATCGTGGTCGGCATCGACGCCAAGCGCGACGGCAAAGGCGGCTTTACGGTCTATGCGAACGGCGGCCGCATTGATATGCATGTCGATCTGCTGAAATGGGTTGAGGAGATCGAACAGCGCGGGGCAGGGGAAATCTGCCTGAATTCGATTGACACCGACGGCGTGCGCGGCGGCTTTGACCTCGAAATGCTCAAGGCGGTGTGCGCGCGCGTGCGCATCCCGGTGATTGCGTCCGGTGGCGCGGGCAAGCTGAGCGACTTTGCAACGGTCTTTCAGGAAACCGATGCGACTGCGGCGCTTGCGGCCTCGCTGTTCCACTTCGGGGAGCTGACGATTCCGCAGGTCAAGGCGGACTGCCGCAGCAAGGGCATCCCGATGCGGTGATGAAGCACCTCAGAAAGCTGTTCGGCGGCATCAGCATGCGCTGGCCGCGCGTCATCCTGTTTGCGGTGATTTCTGCGGTCTGGTCGGCGGTGCTTCTGCTGCTTCCGGTTGATTTGGACGTGGCGGGCATGGGTTCCACCTTTCCGTGGTGGATTCTGTTTGCGCTCATCATCATCTCAAACTGTGAAAAGCCGCTGGAAGCCGCCTGCAAGACCTTTGTATTTTTTCTCGTCAGTCAGCCGCTGATTTATCTGTTTCAGGTTCCGTTCAGCGAAATGGGCTGGGATCTGTTCCGGTATTATCCGCCGTGGTTCATCATGACGCTGCTGACATTTCCGGGCGCATGGATCGGCTGGCATGTCCGGAACAAGGGCATTCTGTCCGGCGTGATTCTGTCCCCGATGATCTATATGTGCGCAGAGTGCGGCAAGGGGTATCTGGAAGCCGGATGCAGCGCGTTTCCCCGGGATTTGCTCTCGCTGGCATCGGGCATCTTCTGCATTGCGGAATGCGCGGTGCTGCTGATATTTCTGCTGTCAAAGCCGAAACAGCGGATTGCTGCGGTGCTCTGTGCGGCACTGCTGATGCTCGGGACGGCGTGGTTTTATTCGGCGGTGCCGGAATGTTCTACTGTGTATCAGCTGCCGGATGATATCCGGAAAGAAGATATCGCGGAAATCAAAGTTGCGGATCCGTCGCTGTTCCGCGTATCGCCGGAAGCAGAATCGCTTTGCGGTGATGATGCGGACCGTTATCTGCTCATTGATGCGATGAAATCGGAATGCAGCTCGGAATTTACGCTGTACGGCAAGGACGGTCAGGTGCTCCTGACCTGCACGGTCGTCAGTGAACGCAGACCGGACAGCAATCCGGAAAACAAGCGCGGTTATTATCAGACCGTTGAAGTCACGGAGAAGGAATCCTGAATATGCATTTTCAACATCATGCTGCCTATTGGCACTGGCTGCATCTTCCGCTGGAGGATGTGCGATATACGGCGCGGGGTATACCCGCTGCTTCATGATAAAACGGAAATTACGTCCGCTGAGCGGACAGATGATAAAGGAGAATGAAAAATGACCTTATACGAAGAACTCAAGCGCAGAGGTCTGATTGCCCAGACTACCGATGAGGCGGAGATTGCCGAGCTCATCAACAACGGCAAGGCGACCTTCTACATCGGCTTTGACCCGACTGCGGATTCCCTGCACGTCGGCCACTTCATGGCACTCTGCCTGATGAAAAGAATGCAGATGGCAGGCAACAAGCCGATAGCACTGGTCGGCGGCGGCACCGGCATGATCGGCGACCCCTCCGGCAAATCCGATATGCGCAAGATGCTGACGCCGGAAACCATTCAGCATAACTGCGAATGCTTCAAAAAGCAGATGAGCCGCTTCATCGACTTTTCCGACGGCAAGGCGCTCATGGTCAACAACGGCGACTGGCTGCTCAGCCTCAATTATATTGATGTGCTCCGCGAGGTCGGCGCATGCTTCTCGGTCAACAAGATGCTCTCGTTCGAGTGCTACAAGCAGCGCTGGGAGCGCGGCCTGACCTTCCTGGAATTCAACTACATGATCATGCAGAGCTACGATTTCTACAAGCTCTTTCAGGATTACGGCTGCAACATGCAGCTCGGCGGCGATGACCAGGGGGCGAATATGCTCGGCGGTACGGGGCTGATCCGGAAGAAGCTCGGCAAGGATGCCTACGCAATGACC
>JAEEIA010000010.1 GCA_016281125.1 Oscillospiraceae bacterium
AGAGAGAAATTTGTGGACGGTTACTGCGGTTTCCTGTATATTGACGATGACGGCATGCCGCTGGTCGCAATGCACTGGGAACACCGCTTCAACCACATGGTCAGCAAATACAACGATATCTATCGCATTCAAATGCCGAATATTACACCGCATATTTGCCGCCATACCTACTGCAGCAATCAGGCAAAGGCAGGCATGAACCCCAAGACACTGCAATACCTGATGGGACACAGCGAAATCGGAGTCACACTTGATGTGTACACTCATCTGGGACTCGAAGACGCTGCTGCAGAGCTTCACCGCATGGAGGAACTCCAAAATGCCCGACAGGAGATGAACCGCACGAAAGAAGATGCAGTATGAATAACAGATAATCCCCCTCATCATTGGAATGCCAGTGTTCCTTTGATGAGGGGGATTTTTTTTGCGTATATGTGGAAAACGGCTTGCTTTTTGAGAGCATATGAAGTATAATAGTATAAAGCCAAGATCCTATCGTGATTGTTATGACACACCTTAACCAGAAAGAAGGTGCAACATGAAAACAAAAAATATCACCGCATACTGGCTCTGTTCTCTGGCTGGCATCCTAATCGCATCCTTCTACCCGCTGTACATGGGGGTAAGGGTAATCTCCGACATGGTCAGGGACGGCACCGTCCTAAAAGAAAACTACCCCAAATATGTGATTCCCTATACACCGCTTGCTTTTTCAGTCATTCTAGGCGTTCTGCTAATGCCGCTGTTAATAAGAGTGATGAAGCGAGCTGCTGTATTTGGTGGGACGGCGGTATCTCTTGTAGCGTTTTTCAGTGCAGAGTTCTGGTTTGAACGGAGCATCATTGTATCTACCGCTGAAACCACTGTCAAGTTGGAAGACTGGCAGATGTTCATGTGTTATCAGCCACCGGACGGATGGGGCAAAACCGTAACAGAATATAAAACACATACCGCAGTGGAAATCCTCATGGGAGAATATAATCCGGCATTCAAGCTGCACTTTTATCTGATCTCGGTTCTGCTGATACTATCTCTGCTAAACTGCTTTTATGGTTTTGCACAGATGATCCGCACAGGAAACCGAAGCCGAAAGCGCGCGCTGATCATGCAGTCAATCTCCACCATGGCGTTTCTCGGGCTATGTATTCTTGCCTGTTTTACCGCATTCTGGCGTGATGGCAACATCAAGGTTTCAGCGTTGTCAGCAGTGCTGATGTCGGCATTCTTTATTCTCATGGGGCTAACTGCTGGAATCTTTTCCGGTTCACTGCTGCTAAATCATAAAAATGCCATCCTGCTCTGGATTCCTGCAATTGTTTCAGCATCAGTTACGTTGCTCATGTACATTGGCGAGATGATACTGTTGCATGGGCATCTGTATCGTTTTGGTAGCGGGTTCTTTTTTGATGGGCTTCCAAGCATTGTTCTTGCACCGATTGATCTTCTTGTGATTCTTGTTTCCGGATTCCTTATTTATCTGCTGATGCGAGTGCTACGAAAAGAGAACAATTGAAGTGGATAATCCCACTCATCATTGGAATGCAAGTGTTCTTTTGATGAGGGGGATTTTTTTGCGTATATGTGGAAAATGGCTTGCTTTTTTAAAGCATATGAAGTATAATAGTAGGGTACATATAGTCGTTTAGTAGTAAGACACATATGTGACCTCTAGCTATTTAGCGAGACCATCTATTCATAACAAAGGAGTGTAAATTTGATGAATCCTTTTATCAGGCAAGAACTTGATCGCAAAACAGCTGCATTTTATGATAGACATTACTCAATACTAGATTGGAAACTGCTCAACTACAGTGATTGGTTCTATTTAGGTGATGAACACAGAAAAAAATGCAGATTCTGTGGTCGTTCTGAAGGGGATGGAGCAACATTCAATAATATAGCTCATTGCTTCCCAGAATCCATTGGGAACCATTTTCTTGCATCTTATTATGAATGTGATACATGTAATTCGTTCTTTGGAGATACCATTGAGAGTGATTACGGTAATTACATGAATTTGTACCATTCAATATCTCAAGTAAAAGGTAAAAAGAAAATACCTGATCACATTAGTAATGATCGCAAATCAAAAATAACACAATGTTCTGGTGTACCTATTTTATCTGTAGTCGGTAATGACGAAGAAGACGAAAAAGATTTAAATATATATGATACACTACATGTTTCGATAAATGGAAATCATATAGAGTATGAAGATGTTGCGCCTACACACTGTCCAATTGCAGTTTATAAATGCTTTGTGAAAATGGCTCTTTCAGTTATGCCTGAGCGTGAAATGCCTGTATTTACGGATACTATTAAATGGTTAAAAGAGACTAGGCATTCAAACATATTCAAATATAAAAAGCTATTATGTAGATATAAATTTATTCCTGGATATAATACAACGAAATACCCATGCTATTGGTTGTTCAAGAGAAAAGGTGTAAGTCAGTGCGCTATATACCCACTGTATGTTTTTTGCATTACCTATGGAAACTTCTCATATGTTATTGAAGTTCCGATAACATCTGAACTGAATCACAGTATCAAAGATGTTCCTTTTCCACCACTCCCTTTTTTCACGGAATCAGATGATTATCTCGATTTATCTTCGACCTCAAAGATATCAGACTACAAGCAGAAGGTGTGTTTGACCGTAAGTGGCGGGTTCAAAGAAGTGCAACCCGAAGAACTGCCTGAAGCAATTCTTGACAAAGCGAAAATAAAGTAATCTTCTTCGATTATCAAATTCCTAGTAACGGGTACTGAAGAACGTTATATCAGGAAACTATTACGAATACACAAAATAGCGAGTTGTCAAAAAGGCAGCTCGCTTTTTCCTGTTTGGGCTTGAAGAAATGGCAGAATTATGGTATAATGGTATGGTAAGACAAGTGGATAGGGGGCGGAAGTAATGAAAAGCAATATCCATAAAAAGATGACATTTGAAGACAGCACAGAAAAGCAGTGGATAAAAAGCTGTTTCAAAGGTTGGGCGCGTGATAAAAGGATTAACCGTCAATTGTTCCGCAGAAGAATGGATGAACAGTGCCGAAAAGATCCAGATATTCCCGATTCGCTGCAACACTCTTCTGTAAAGAATACTACTCCCAATCCTTAGTCGCAGGAGGGTTCACCATGTCGCACAGTAAAGAGATAAAAAAGCCGAAGAAAAAGCCAAAAGGAACTACATATCAAAAGCATGAAAGAGACTATTCGGATCCTGTGGATGTTGTTCAGGTCGCACCTGGATTCTGGGAAGTCCATGAATACGGTGAACGCTCAACAACTACTCTGGGTACATTCAACAGCAGAGATGAAGCAGATGCGTCCAGACACAGACTGACTAAGAAGCCGAAGCATAAAAAGTAATGCACATAAACACTTAGTAGTAAAACACATACGCCTTAGTAGTAAATTGGTAGTAAAATAACTCCTGCTACCCGCGATAAGTGCGGAGACTCCGCCAAAATCCTTAGTAGTAATTTTTCTGATTTCTACTACGATTTTACTACTAACGACGACAGAGATATGCGTATTTATGCGGAGTTTTGCCGATTTCGCCCCATTCTGTCAAAATGGGTGTAAGAAAAATGCACCTCGCAAAAGTCCGCATAACTCGGCAAAATACGGCATTTCAGGAGGGAAAAATAGCATGATTCGTGTGATGTTCGTGTGCCACGGCAATATCTGCCGTAGCCCGATGGCGGAGATGATTTTGAAGGATATGGTCAGAAAGCGCGGCATTGCAGAACGGTTTCTGATTGCCTCCAGTGCGACCAGCACGGAGGAGATCTGGGGTGATAGCGGGAGCCCGGTTTACCCGCCTGCGCGGGAGATCCTCCGGCGCAAGGGAATCCCGTGCGAGAACCGTCACGCCGTACAGATCCGCAAAAGCGATTACGCTGCGTATGATTACATCATCGCCATGGAACAGTTCAATCTGCGGAATATGCGGCATGTGATCGGCAGCGATCCCGATCAGAAGGTCTACCGGATGCTGGACTTTACGGAGCAGCCCCGCGATGTTTCCGACCCGTGGTTCAGCGGCGATTTTGAGAGCGCATACAGCGATATTTCCCGCGGATGCGCCGCGTTTCTGGAGTATCTGGAGGGGAGGGGACTGCTGTGATCCGACCGGTTTGCCGGGATACGGTGCTGCTTTCAAAGCCCGCTGAAAAGGCGACGAACGCCGATCTGCAAACGGCGCGCGACCTTTCCGAAACACTGCTGGCCAATGCGCAGCGCTGTGTCGGGATGGCGGCGAACATGATCGGCGTGCCGAAATGCATCATTGCGATTCTGCCGCCGGGTACCAAATTGCCGCTTGTGATGCTGAACCCGCAGATCATAGCGAAGTCCGGGCTTTATGAAACACAGGAGGGCTGCCTGTCGCTGCCGGGAGAGCGTCCTGCGCAGCGGTATCATACGATCACGGTCAAGTGGCAGGATCTCTCAATGCGGCCGCAGAAACGGAAGTTTGAGGGCTATACTGCACAGATCATTCAGCATGAGATCGACCATTGCAGCGGCATTCTGATATGAACAAAGCCTGCGGCGTTTCAGCCGCAGGCTCTTTTCAGCATGATCTTAATACTTCCTGAGCAGGTCCTGCCAGGAGAGCGGTTTTTCCGCAACCTTGTTGTTGACGTACCAGACCAGGATGCACTGCGCGTCGATGACGTCCACTTTTCCGTCGTCGTTGACGTCACAGTTGTGTTTTTCCACGACCGTCAGATCCTGCACTAATTCGGCAACGGAACATTTGACATAATATTTCAGTGTGAACTGTGCGTCGTCCACGCTGACCTCGCCGTTGCAGTTCCCGTCGCCTATCAGGGCGGCGGTTTCCGTGCCGAGTGCCTCGAATTTCACCTTGTAATTATCTGCATAGGAATTCGCAGTTGATTTGGACAAACCGCAGACCGTGCCGCTGAACACATATTTGCCGTCTTTTTTCTCATTGCAGATCGTTGCGGCAGAATCGTCGATCTGGCAGCTGCTGCTGAAAAATGTGATCTTCTCCAGCTGCGTGCAGTTCAGGAAGGCATCCTTCCGGACATATTTGACATTTTCATGAAGCGTGACCTCTTTGAGGCTGCGGCAGTTGGCGAATGCAGAATTATCGATCATCGTGCAGAATCTCGGGATTCTGACGGAAGCAAGCGCGTGGCAGCCTTCAAATGTGTAATTCGGAATGGTCGTCACGCTGTTCGGCAGATGCATTGTTTCCAGCTTTTTGCATCCCATGAAAATACCTTCGCCGTTCAGCACTGAGCCGGCGCCGAGTGTCACTTCCGTCATGCTCTCGCACTGCTCGAATGCGCCTTTATCCAACTTTGTGTTTTGGGGGATTCTGACGGATTTCAGCGCCACACATTTTTTGAACGCATTTTTCTGAATCTCTGTGAGCTCCTGCGGCATGGTGATCTCTTTCAGATAAAAGCAGTTTTCAAAGCAGCTTGCGCCAATTACGTCCAGCTTTTTCGGGAGTTTGACCTTTGTCAGAAAGCCGCAGTCGTAGAAAGCTTTTTCTCCGATGAATGTGACCGAATCGGGAATGGTAATTTCCTCCATGTTTCGCAGGTTCATAAATGCACCGGCGCCGATCGCTTGCAGCGAATCCGGCAGTGTGATGGAAGCGATGTCGGAATTGGCAGGGAATATGGAATCATCATTGTAGCCGCTGTAAATCCCGCGTACCGGGAGACCGTCAAGCTCTGCCGGGATCTCAAGCGCTGTTTCCTTGCCGAAGTATCCGGTGATGACGATTCCGTCCGAATACTTCCGGGCGCTGAAATCTCCGCTGTGTATTTCCTCATACTGTGCAGCAGATGCTGTCATCGCAGTACCCGTCAGAACGGGGAGCGCTGCTGCGGTTCCGGTCATGAGCAGGCACGCTGCCTGCAAAACTGCCATTTTTCGTAGTTTTCTCATTGTGATTACCCTCTCTGTAAAAAATTTTTGTCATGCGCTTTTGCGCAATATATTTATTATACCATAAAATCTTAAAAAAAGCAATATATACTTAGCCTGAAATAAATGACCAGCGCCGCCGGATCGCTTTGACCGACGGCGCTGGTTCATTTCAGGTATCTGCTTACTTTTTCTTCAGCAGGTCTTCCCATGTGAAATCATCTTTCCGTGCAACATACTTTTCTGTGTAGTATCTGAGGATGAGCTGTGCGTCATCAACGCTGACCTCGCCGTCGCCGTTGACATCGGCGGCTGCTTTCTCTTCCGGGGTGAGTGTGCTTTCCAGACCTGCAACGTGCCGTGTATATGCTTTCAGTGTGAGCTGTGCGTCTTCCACGGAAACCTCATTGTCGCCGTTGAAGTCGCCCTTGATGGGCTGCGGCGCAGGTGCGGTCGTCGTGGCCGGTGTTGTGGTAGTCACTGCGGTCGTAGTAGCCACAGCAGGAGCTGTGGTCACAGGCTTGGTTGTAGCAACAGGCTTGGTCGTAGCCGGAGCACTGGTCGTGACCGTTACCTTTGTGGTAGCAATGCTCTTAGTTGTAGCAGGTGCACTGGTCGTGATAGCTGCCTTTGTGGTGGTCGTTATGACACCGGGTTCTTTTACGGTAGTCATGGCCTTTTCCTTGACCGTGATGTTGTAGGATTCCTTTGCGTAAACATAGGAACCGTCCTTGGTGGTGACAGTTGCCGTTACAGGATATACACCGGCAGCGTACGTGTTGACCTTGGATATGTCAACCGTCAGTACCACCGGAAATTCATATTCATCGTTCATGCCGAATGTCAGATAATATCCTTCTGTACGAACTGTTTCATCCATGTAATCCATCAAAACGAACGGTCTGCCAGCGGTATTGTATATTTTTATTGCTGTGTATTCCGCAGTAAAGCGATACTTTCCGCCGGCGTAATCCACCTTTTCACCGACATAGTATTCGGTTTTTGTCGGCGGTACGAGTTCGATCTTGACTTTAAGATCTTTTTCGGAAACTGCCGGCTTTGTGGTTGTTGTGGACGGTGTTTGGGTTGTAACGGTTGCCTTGGTGGTAACCGGTGCTTTGGTCGTCGTGATGACCTTTGTGGTGACCGGAACAGCGGCTGCCGTGGTGACCGCAGGCACAGTCTGCGCCGTGCCGCCGATCTTGATATTGAACGATTCCTGCGCGAGAACAGTGCTGCCGGTCTGATCGGTGATCGACACTGTTACGGGATATTCGCCGGTAGAATTGATGTTGACTTTGGTTTTGTCAACAATCAGCATCAGCGGAAAGACATATTGCGGATTCTGGCCGATGCCCACAGAAAATGCTTCCTGATACAGTGATTCTTTAATGCCGGAAAGATTCATGGGAGAGCGTCCCATTCCGCCTCTGTCCCGCAATAGAATCGTGTATGAGAAACTTGCGCCGGTGTAATCCACGGCTTCACCGAGCTCATATTCCGTCCTCGTCGGCGGCGTCAGGCTGATTTCGATATCAAGATCATGTATGGTCGGTTCCGGTTTTGTGGTTGTGGTCTGCACTGTGGTCGTAACGCTGGGGTACAATGTGACCTTGGGCGGGTGGGTCAAAGCATAAGTCGTGATTCTTTTGGTTGTGGTTGTGACCGGTGCTGTAGTAACCGGTTTGGTTGCTTCGGTCGTGACCGGTGCTTTGGTTGTAATCGGGGCTTTTGTGGTTGTCACGGTCGTTGTCGTGACCGGAGCAGTCGTGGTGACGGTCGTTGTGGTGGTCGTCGGGATTTCACCGAGTGATTCAAATTCCAGATCGAACTTTTCTGCGAACGTCTGCGCTGTGGAGCCCTCATAGCCGCAGATCACGCCGTTGTAATAGCTGGTGCCGTTCAGCGTGTAATTGCAGATTGTGCTCAGATAACTGATGATATTGCACTCCGGGTTCAGGAATGTGATCTTTTCCAATCTTTCGCAATTTGAGAACGCCTCGCTCCCGACGTATGACACATTTTCTGGAATCACAACATTTGTCAGTGATTTGCAGTTGTAGAATGCAGAGAAACTAATGAATGTGACGGTTTTCGGGAGAATAATTTCTTTCAACGATGTGCAGTCTTCAAACATGTAGCTTCCGATTACACTAAAGCTTTCAGGGAGCTTGACAGTTTCAAGGCTTGTGCATTTACAGAAGAGCGCCTGTCCGTTGTCAGATAACAGCTGGCAATTATCCGGAATCATGATGTCTTTGAGTGAGGTACAACCGATGAACACGCCATTGTACAGTCCGGCGTTCTTCGGAATGCTGATGGAGGTCAGCGCAGAGCAGTTCTGGAATGCAGTTGCTTCAATTGAGGCTACTTTGTCAGGCAGATCAATCTTAGTCAGAGCAGTACAGCCACTGAAAAGAGAGGAAGAAATCGTTTTCAGCTTTTTGGGCAGTTTTACGCTTTCCAGTGAGGTGCAGTTGTAGAACGCATTGGTACCGATTTCTGTTACGGAATCCGGAATGACGATCGACTTCAGCGCTTTACATTCTTTAAATGCATAATCGCCGATATTCAGCAGTGTTTTCGGCAGCGTGACAGAAATGATTTTAGCTTTGTTGCTCGTACCAAAAAAAGTCTCGGCATTGAATGCACTCCTGCAGAGGCTCAGCACCGGCAGGCCGTCGATCATATCCGGCACTGTGACCTCGGTATCCGTTCCGTTGTAATCGGCGATCTCAACGTAGGTCTCATACTTATGGATCTTAAAATCCCCGTATGTTTCCTCCTCATAGTCCGCCGCAGTCACGGTCATCGCCGGTACCGGTGACAACGGAAACGCAGCGGCACCGCCTGTTACCAGGATGCAGGCTGCCTGCACAACAGCCAGTTTTCTGAAACCCTTCATGATTCTTCAATTCCTTTCTGTCTGATCATAAATTTGGCGATCCGCTCCGGATCGCGCAACATTTTTTATTATATCATATAATTGGATAATTTGCAATATGGAAATTGTAAAATACAGAAAAATGCACTGTTTTCCGCAGGAGAAAGCAGTGCATCCTGTTATAACTGATTAAATCATTTTCAGCCGCGGGTCATGCATCCGTTCCATGGCCACTGCAATGACTGCATAGACAATGCCGGAGCCGACGGCCTGCACGCAGTTGCCGGGTACCGTGCCGAAAAACTGTGCCTGCCAGCCGCCGTAGAGGATCACCGCCGTGATCCAGTAGCCGATGACAGAAATCAGTCCGCAGACGACCATTGCCAGAATGCGCCGCGGTTCCAGCTTTCGCGTTCCGCCGATCCCTGAAAAGGCCAGCGCGAGCAGTCCCTTGATGAGAAATGTCGGCAGTGCGTAGACCGCGTAGCCGGAGAGCAGGTCTGCGAGCATCCCGCCGATTGCGGCTGAGGCGACTGCAAAGGGCATCGGGAGCACCGCTGCCGCAAGATAAATCACCGCGTCGCCGCAGTGGATGTAGCCGTTCCCGACCGGGATATGCAGTGCCGCTGTCAACAGTGCGGTCAGCGCGGCAAACAGTCCGGCCTGCACGGTATAGATCAGCTTTTCATTTTCCTTGTTCGGTGCCAAAATGCATTCCTCCCAGACGGTAAAGCAGCGGCTCCAGCAGGACGCCCTCCGCTGCGGGTGTATTATGACGCAGGGTATTCTGCGTCACTTCCGATAAAAATGCGCCTGCCGCGGAAACAGCCTCCGCCAGCTTTGCGCCGTTTGCCAGTGCGCCGCAGAGCACGGACGCGAACAGATCTCCCGTGCCGGAAAACAGGCATTCTGTCCGGTGAACAGCAGAGTAGATCGCCTTGCCGTCCTGATACGTCAGGTTGCCGATTGTGTTTTCCTGCACAATGCCGGTGATGACGACTGCGGGACAGCCCAGCGGGAGCAGCTTTTCGGCAAGCTGTTCCGCTTCGCGGGCGGTCAGGCATTCGCCGCGGTATTCCGTTCCGGTCAGCAGACAGGCTTCCGTAATATTCGGCGTGATGACATCGGCTTCTGCGACGAGCTCGCGCATGGCATTGCAGAGCGCCTCGGTATAGGTGCTGTACCGTTTGCCGTCATCGCCCATGACCGGATCCAGCAGAATCCTGCACGCGGGATTTTTCAGCTTCTGCGCGTGAAAGAACTCCTTGACAATGCCGATCTGTCCGAGCGAGCCGAGAAACCCGCTGTAAATCCAGTCGAAGTCCAGATCTGCCCAGCTCTCAAAATAGGCGGGCAGCGTGTCGGTCAGGTCGGTAAAGGTATAATGCGGAAAGCCGGTATGCTTGGAGAGCACGGCGGTCGGCGCAGGACAGGCCTGGACGCCCATGACCGACAGCACCGGCAGCGCCGTTGTCAGCGAGCATCTGCCGAAGCCGGACAGATCATTGATACAGGCCACGCGGGGTACCGTTCGCATCGGCTGCATTCCTCCGTTTCGTTTAACTTTTCATGTAGCATTATACCACGATTCCGGCAGAAATGCAAGCGCTCCGGCAGATTCTTTCCTGCGGCGCGTTCAGGCGCTGTTACTGCAAAGGCTCTGCGGGATACGGCGCGGCGGTCAGCGGGCATTCCTTTCTGTGCGAATACAGCAGATATGCGCCGTATGCAAGATCAATCAGACAGACCGGAATCAGCAGCAGATTATGCTCTGTTTCCGTATGGCCGATGAAGCTCAGCGAATTGTGCAGGATATGGAGCAGAATGCACGGCAGCAGGCTTTTTCCGGTATAGAGGATTGCGCCGCAGCAAATGCCGAAGCAGCAGGCGAACAGAATCTGTATCAGCGTTTCCCCGACGGGCGATCCGTAGGCGATGTTGATCGCATGGCCGATGCCGAAGCTCAGCGCTGCAAACCAGAAGGCGCGGCGCGTATTCTTCTGCGCGATGGCACGGAACAGGATGCTCCGGAGGATCAGCTCCTCCAGAAACGGCCCGATTACGCCGACTGCAAGCACGCCGAGGAGATTCGCCGCGGCAGTCTGCTCCCGCAGACCGAACCCGCTCCAGATGTTGAATGTCGCGGCGGCAAACGGCGGGATCAGGTACAGAAAGCGTCTGAAATCCCCGCGGAAGCTGCACAGCCCGAAGTGCGCCGCCAGCTGATGCTTCCGGATAAAACCGAGCAGCACCGCGCAGATTACGAGCCCGACTGCAATCTGAATCGCATAATTCAGTGCGGCGTTATCAGTCTGGAGCCCGGCCGAACCGAATCCGACAACATAAATGACGATCCAGAGCACTGCGAACAGAACCGGCTTTTTATCATAGAGCTTCTTCATGGGCTTCTCCTTTCAGCACAGCGACGGCGCCGTCCATGCAGCGCGTCAGCAGGGTTTCGCAGTACGCGGCATCGTACTGCATGGCGTTGTTTGCGAGCAGGCTTGCACAGCCGTGAACGGTCATGAACAGCTGGGCAAACACGGCCTCGGCCTGTTCCGGTGTCAGTGCGGCCTCTGCCGCGACCGCGTTCAGCACCGGCGCATTCTCCGGTGCGGCGGTCAGCGCACCGAGCGGGGTATCCTTCAGCATCCCGGACTGAAACAGCAGCCGGAACAGATTGCGCTCCTCCGCGGCAAAGCGGATATACCGCAGGCCGATGCCGAGCAGCGGATTCCCGGGCTCCTCCTGCATCAGATATGCAGTGTGGAATTGATCGGCCAGCGTGCAGACGGCTTCTTTCAGCGCCTCTGCCGTGCGGTAATGGTACATGACCGGCTGTGTGGAACAGCCGAGCTGCTTTGCGACACTGCGGATGTTGAGTGCCTCATAGCCGGATGTGCGGACAATCGTCAGACCGGCTTCCGCAATCATTTCTGCGGTGATTTTTGCCTTCGGCGGCATATTGCTCCCTCCTTTATAACACGTGTTATATAACACGTGTTATTATACATATCACAGCGGGATTTGTCAAGTCCTGTCCGTTCGGATTTGGAACAATGCACAAAATAGAGGGCGGAAAACTGTACGGATGCACAAAATGCCGAAATCTATTTCGTATCACAGAACATACACATTTCTATGGTATATTCCTCTCATATTTCGGTGCGGGATGCCGGAATATGAAACTTTGAAAGGTTGTGATACATTTGCTCGGACTGAAAGGGATTACCAAGGATTATCTTGCGGGAGATTCCGAGGTACACGCACTCAGAGGAATTGACATCCAGTTCCGTCAGAATGAATTCGTCGCTGTGCTGGGACCCTCCGGCTGCGGCAAGACCACGCTGCTGAATATCATCGGCGGTCTTGACCGGTACACGGAAGGCGACCTGACCATCGCGGAGAAATCCACGAAGGAATATAAGGACAGAGATTGGGATCATTACCGCAACCACACGATCGGATTCGTGTTCCAGACCTACAATCTGATTCCGCATCAGACGGTGCTCTCCAATGTGGAGCTGGCGCTGACGCTCTCGGGCGTTTCCAAGGCAGAGCGCCGCGAACGCGCAGCGAAAATGCTGGAGCGCGTCGGGCTGGGCGATCAACTCAAAAAGAAGCCGAACCAGATGTCCGGCGGACAGATGCAGCGCGTTGCGATTGCGCGTGCGCTGATCAACGATCCGGAGATCCTGCTCGCGGATGAACCGACCGGTGCGCTCGATACCGAAACGAGCGTGCAGATCATGGATCTGCTGAAGGAGATCGCAAAGGACAGACTGGTCATCATGGTCACGCACAACCCGGAGCTCGCGGAGCAGTATGCGACGCGTATCATCCGTTTGCTGGACGGCAAGGTCGTGAGTGATTCCAGGCCGTACTCGGAAAAGCAGGCTTCTGCCGACCGCAAAAAGGTGCTGAAAAAGAAGGAGAAGGAGGAGGCCGCAAGCGCGAAAAAAGCCAAAAAGGTTTCCATGAGCAACACAACGGCCTTTTCGCTTTCGCTGAACAATCTGCTGACGAAAAAGGGCAGAACCATTCTGACGGCCTTTGCGGGCAGCATCGGCATCATCGGCATTTCGCTGATTCTCTCGCTGTCAGACGGCTTCCAGACCTTTATCAATACCGTACAGGAAAACACGCTGTCCTCGTATCCGCTGACGATCATGTCGCGGTCGGTCGATCTGTCCAGCCTGATCGAGAATGTGACGGGGCAGGCGGAGCATACCGACGATCACCCGCTTGACAAGGTCTATTCGACGGGGCAGGAAGCGAAAATGCTCAATTCGATGATGTCCGAGGTCAAGCAGAACGACATGGCCGGCTTCAAGAAGTATATTGAGGATCATGCCGATGAGCTGAAAGCCTACAATATCGCCTACAATTACAATATCCAGCCGCAGGTGTTCCTTGCGGACACCAGCGAAAAGGTCACGCCGGTCAACCCGAACCCGCTGCTGGATGCCTACTATCAGGCGCTCGGCTATGACATGAACAATATGTCGTCGTCGTATGCGGAGATGATGCAGACGAGCACGAACAGCATGGACATCTGGACGCTGCTCTACGGCGACCGCGAGCTGCTTGACCAGCAGTATGACGTCATCAGCGGCCACTGGCCGGAGAACATGAACGAGACCGTTCTCGTGGTTGATGAATACAACGAGATCAACGGCATGACGCTCTACGGCCTCGGCCTGCGGGATCCGAATGAGATCTCGGATATGATGACAAAGGTCATGGCCGGTGAACCGATCGAAGCGTATTCCGCAAGCTACAACTATAAGGATCTCATGAACATGCAGTTCAGCGTGATCCTTAACTCCGACTACTACGAATTTGACAAGGCTGCAAACTGCTGGAAGGACCGTACCCGCGATGACGAATACATGGCGAAAAAGGTTGATGACGGCATTTTGGTGCATATCTCCGGCATCGTGCGGAAGAAGGCCGGTGCAGTCGGCGGCGCGCTGATGCCCGGAACCATCTGCTATACGCAGGAGCTTGTGGATACGCTGCTCGATCAGATTGCGGATACGGAGATTGTCAAAGCACAGCAGGAGGATCCCGAAAAGGACGTCTTTACCGGCTATGAATTCGAGGATCACGACGACGTGACAATCGACGATGTGTATGACTATCTGGACGGCCTGAGCGAAGCGGAATTTGCGCAGCTCCAGACGATGTTCTCCAATATGTACGGCAATTCGATCCAGCCGGAGGATGTGCTCAAGAGTCTGGAATCCATGAGCGACGAGGAGCTTGTCGCGGCGGTCGCGCCGACGTTTACGGAAAAGATCACACTGGATGACGCAAAGGCATTTGCCGCGACCGAGCAGGGGCAGGGTGCACTGCTGATGATGCTGGCTGAGCAGGCAGGCACCGAGCCGGATCCGGCCATGCTGGCAGATCTGGATGACGACACGTTGCTGACGCTCTACACGGAGATGATGCAGTCCCAGCTGACGGCGGATGCGCTCCGCGAGAAGATTGCGGGCATGAGCGAGGAGGAGGTCAGCGCACTGACGGAATCGCTGAACCCGGCGAAGGACCGCGAGAGCATGAAGGCTGCGCTCAAGACCATGGACGAGGAGATGCTGCTCAAGGTGTTTAAGCAGCAGATTCTTGCACAGTCCACGGACAATACTTATGAGGGCAATTTGCAGAAGCTCGGTCTGCGCGATCCCGACAGCCCGTTTGCAATCCGGATTTATTCGGAGAGCTTTGCGGCGAAGGAGGAATTCGAGGACTTCATTCAGTGCTACAACGACGAACAGAAGGACGAGGATGCGCAGATCGAATACACCGATTATATCGGCCTGCTGCTGAATTCGGTCACCAAGATCATCAATATGGTGTCCTATGTTCTGATCGGCTTTGTGTCGATCTCGCTGGTCGTTTCGTCAATCATGATCGGCATTATCACGTATATCTCGGTGCTGGAGCGAACCAAGGAGATCGGTATTCTCCGTTCCATCGGCGCGTCCAAGCGGGATGTCAGCCATGTGTTCAATGCGGAAACCTTTATCGTCGGACTGGTCGCCGGTCTGATCGGCGTGGCAGTCACTGTGCTGCTGGATATTCCGGTCAATATGATCATCGAGAAGGCCTCGGGTGTTGCGCATGTCGCGTTCCTGCGCCCGGTCTATGCTGCGGCGCTGGTGGCGATTTCCGTGCTGCTGACGCTGATTGCAGGCATCATTCCCGCAAGACTGGCCGCCAAGAAGGATCCGGTCATCGCACTGCGTACAGAGTAAGCATATCATAGAATTTGCTGCGGCAATGCATCGGAAACAGGATGCATTGCCGCTTTTTTTGCCTTGACAATGCAGCAGATACTATGGTATAATAAAAACAAATACGGAGATTCTGTGCGGAGCGCCGTGCGGAATGCCGTATCGGGGAAATGATACTTTTGGCGTCCGTCTGCCGGAACAGGCGGCGCACGGGACAGCCGTGCGGAAAGGAGTTTCCATGAACTGTGAATGCAGCAGGCAGCACAGCGACCTTTCTCTGCTGGAACCGGTGTTTGCAGAATATGCCGATGTGAAAGGCAGCCTGATTACGATTCTTCAGCACGCGCAGGAGATCTACGGCTATCTGCCGTCGGATGTGATCTACTGCATCGCGGAGCGCACGGGCGAGACGCCTGCAAGGGTGTTCGGCGTTGCGACCTTTTATACACAGTTCCGGTTTCAGCCGGTCGGAAAATATCTCATCATGCTCTGCGACGGCACAGCATGCCATGTCAACGGCAGTGCGCGCATTGCAGCGGCGGTGCAGGAGTATCTGCATGTCGAAAACGGCGGCACGACCGAGGACGGCCTGTTCTCGTTCAGCATTGTTGCATGTCTTGGCTGCTGCTCGCTTTCTCCGGTCATGATGATCAATGACAGCACCTACGGCTCCCTGACACCGGAGCTTGTGCTGGAAATTCTCAAGGATATTCAGGCAAAGGAGGCGGCGGAATGAGCAGGCGGATTGCGGTCGGACAGGGCAGCTGCGGCATTGCAGCCGGTGCGCACAAGGTCGCAAGTGCGCTGCTTCCGCTGCTGGCCGGGAAAGACATCACGCTCAGCACGGTCGGATGCATCGGCATGTGCTGGCTGGAGCCGATTGTCGATCTGTACGAGGACGACAGGTTGCTGGCACGTCTGGTGAAGGTGCAGCCCCAGCATACGGCGGCAATCGCGGAGGCAGTTATCACCGGCGACCTTTCCGGGGTAGCCGACCTGATGATTACACCGGAGGACAATGCCTTTCTGACGCAGCAGACGCGCATCGCGCTGCGCAACTGCGGCATCATTGACCCTGAATCCATTGAAAGCGCAAAGCAAGCGGGTGCATATTCCGCAATCGGCAGGATTCTTTCCGCGGAAAACGGCATGACGCCGGAGGACGTGATCGAATGCATCAAGGTTTCCGGGCTGGCCGGACGCGGCGGCGCAGGCTTTCCGACCTGGTTCAAGTGGAACGCTGCGCGGCAGGCTGCCGGAGATGAGAAATATCTGATCTGCAACGCGGATGAGGGCGATCCCGGCGCGTTTATGGACAGAGCCGTCATCGAATCGGATCCGCATACGCTGATTGAGGGAATGCTGATCGGCGCCTATGCAATCGGCGCGCAGGAGGCGATTGTCTATGTCCGCGCGGAGTATCCGCTGGCAATCAAGCGCCTGGAGCAGGCGATCTTTGAGGCGCGGGAGGCAGGATATATCGGCAAAAACATCATGGGCTCGGATTTCTCCTGTGAGTTCCGGATCAAGGCGGGCGCGGGCGCGTTCGTCTGCGGCGAGGAAACCGCACTGATCGAATCGCTCCAGGGACAGCGCGGAATGCCGCGGCTGAAACCGCCGTTCCCGGCACAGTCGGGCTACTGGAACAAGCCCTCCAACATCAACAATGTGGAAACCTTTGCGAATGTTGCGTGGATCATCACCAACGGCGGCGAGGCGTTTGCGGCCATGGGCACGGAGGATTCCAAGGGCACAAAGGTCTTTGCGCTGACCGGCAAGATCCGCAGGGGCGGTCTGGTCGAGATTCCAATGGGCATGACGCTGCGGCAGGTGATTTTTGATATCGGCGGCGGCATCCGGGACGGCGGCACGTTCAAGGCTGTGCAGATGGGCGGCCCGTCCGGCGGCTGTATTCCCGCATCGCTGCTGGATACGGTCATCGACTACAAAAAGCTGGCCGCAACCGGCGCGATCATGGGCTCCGGCGGCATGGTCGTCATGGACGATTCGACCTGCATGGTCAGCATGGCAAAATTCTTCCTCGATTTCACCGCAAAGGAATCCTGCGGCAAATGCGTTCACTGCCGGATCGGCACGAAGCGGCTTCAGGAGATTCTGACGCGGATAGTAGAGGGCGAAGGACAGGACGGCGATATTGAGCTCATGGAGGAGCTCTGCAACGCCGTGCGTGACGGTGCGCTCTGCGGCCTCGG
The DNA here is from genome assembly GCA_016281125.1 of Oscillospiraceae bacterium. Lineage (GTDB taxonomy): Bacteria > Bacillota > Clostridia > Oscillospirales > Ruminococcaceae > Firm-04. The sequence continues at coordinate 17,256 of JAEEIA010000010.1, forward strand.
ACAGACAGCGCCGAATCCGGTGCTGTCCACGCTGCGGTATTTCCGTGCCGAGTTTGAAGCGCATATCAGGGAGAAGCGATGTCCGTCACACACCTGCACCGCGCTGCTGCATTATGCGATTGACCCGGAGAAGTGCCGCGGCTGTACCGCATGTGCAAGAAACTGTCCGGTCTACGCGATTTCCGGTGCCGTCAGAGAAGCGCATGAAATCGCCCCGGAGGCCTGTATTCACTGCGGCAAATGCATGACGGTCTGCAAATTCGGTGCCGTCACCGTACAGTAACTGGGTGGAGCCGGTTCCTGTACGGATGCATATTTCATTCAATGCGCAAATTATGTAAGGATAATGGGATTCTTTGTAAGGATTACGTGAGGTTTTTGGAGAACCATGAATCAAATACATATTACGATCAACGGCGTGCCCTGTACGTGTGCGGAGGGGACTTCCATCCTGCATGCCGCGCAGCAGAACGGAATTGAGATTCCGAACCTCTGCAACGACGACAGCGTGCGCGTCTACGGTGCCTGCGGCCTCTGTGCCGTGGAGGTGCTGGATGACGGGCGCGGCAGACCCGTGCCGAAGCTGCTGCGCGCCTGCTCGGCAAAGGCAATGGACGGTTATGTCATCCGCTTTGATACGGAGCGCGTGAACCGTTCGCGGAAAATCGCGCTGGAGCTGCTGATGAGCGATCACACCGGCGACTGCCGCGGACCGTGTCAGCTGAACTGTCCCGCCGGAACGGACTGTCAGGGCTATGTGAAGAAGATTGCGCAGCGCGATTTCCGCAGCGCGGTCGAAATCATCAAGGAGAAGATTCCGCTGCCCGCATCCATCGGCCGGGTATGTCCGCATCCCTGCGAGCAGAACTGCCGCAGAGGAATGGTCGAGGCGCCGCTTTCGATTGCTTTTCTGAAAGCACATGCGGCTGACCGCGATCTTGCGGGCGATACCTACCGCCCGGAACCGGCGGCGGATACCGGAAAGCAGATTTCCGTGGTCGGCGGCGGCCCGGCAGGTCTGACGGCGGCATACTATCTGCGGCTGAAAGGCCACAGCGTCACGGTGTACGATGCCGCGGCCAAAATGGGCGGCATGCTGCGTTACGGCATTCCGGCCTACCGGCTGCCGAAGGATGTGCTTGACCGCGAGATTGCGGAGATTGCAGGGCTCGGCATCACCATGAAGAATCATGTCCGGATCGGTGCGGATGTCACGCTGGAGCAGCTGCGCAGGCAGTCTGACGCAGTGATTCTTGCGGCCGGTGCGTGGAGCAGTATGCAGATGCGCGTCCCCGGCGAGGCGCTGGACGGCGTGACGGGCGGCATTCAGTTCCTGCATGATATCAGTTCCGGCGAGGGCGAAATCCCTGACCTGACCGGCAAAAAGGTCGCGGTCTGCGGCGGCGGCAATACGGCGATGGACGCCTGCCGCACGGCAATCCGCTGCGGTGCGGAAACGGTGTATGTCATCTACCGCAGAACGCGCAGCGAGATGCCCGCGGAGGACATCGAGATCGAGGAGTCGGTTGAGGAGGGCGTGACCTACAAATTCCTGACGAACCCTGCGGAGATCATCGGGGAGAACGGGCGTGTGAAGCAGATCCGTTTGCAGATCATGGAGCTCGGGGAGCCCGATGCCTCCGGGCGGCGCTCGCCGGTACCGGTCGCGGGCGCATTTGAAACGCTGGACGTCGATCTGGTCATCATGGCCATCGGGCAGAAGCCGGATCCGGCCGGTCTGGACGGCGTCACGCTGACGAAAAAAGGCACGGTCGAGGCCGATCCCGCGACGTTCCTGACGAATCTGCCGGATGTGTATGCGGTCGGCGATCTGACAAACCGCGGCGCATCCATTGCGATAGAAGCCATCGGTGAGGCCGGACGCTGTGCGGCGGTCGTTGATTCGGCACTCCGCGGTGAAATGCATCCGTACCGCGCGCCGTATTACTCCCGGAAGAACGTCACGGCGGAAGATCTTGCAGACCGTGAAAAGCAGCCGCGCTGCCAGATGCCGGTGCGTCCGGCGGCGGAGCGCGCAAAGGATTTTGCACCGGTCACGCTCGGCCTGACGGACGATACCGCAGCGGCAGAGGCGAAACGCTGTCTGGAATGCGGCTGTCATGATTATGCCGACTGCAAGCTGATCCGCTACGCGCAGCAGCAGGAGATTCATCCGGAGCGGCTGAGCGGTGTGAAGCATACCCCCGAGAAAGAGCGCAGACTGGTCTGCATAGAACGGGACAACGGCAAATGTATCCTCTGCGGCCTGTGTGTGCGCATCTGCGATGAGGCTGCGGAAAAAGGCATTCTCGGGCTGGTCGGGCGCGGCTTCCCGACTGCCGTCAGGCCGGAATTCCGGGATCCCGCCGTTGCAGAATACTGCAAAACCTGTCAAAAATGTGCGCTGGCCTGTCCGACCGGTGCGCTGAAAATACTGAAAGACTGAGGTGATCCCATGGACGCGATTTTTGAACGCAAAAGCTACCGCGGCTCCTATCTGCCGGATCCTGTCCCGCGCACGGATCTGACGACATTGCTGGAGGCCGGGCTTTCGGCACCGTCGGGCTGCAACAAGCAGACGACCTCGCTGATTGCCGTGGACGATCCGGCACTGCTGAAGGAAATCTTTTCGATTCTGGATCTGCCGGACTGCAAATCCGCACCGGCCATGATCTGCGTGCTGACCAAGCGCATCGTTGCTTACCGCGACGGCTTCGGCCGTGAGCGCTGCTACTGTGTGCAGGATTATGCCGCGGCAATCGAGAATATTCTGCTGGAAGCGGTGCAGCTCGGCTATCAGAGCTGCTGGATTGAGGGGCATGTGACGGATGCCGATGAGCAGGGCAAGCGCATCGCGGCGCTGCTCGGCGTGCCGGATTATTATGAGCTGGTCTGCGTGCTGCCGGTCGGCAAGGCGGCGGAACCGCTGAAATCCGTGCAGAAGCGCCCGTTTGAGGAGCGTGCATGGTTCAACCGGTTCGGCGAAGACTGATTTGATTGCGGAAAGAGAAGTAAAATGCGCCTCTCCGGCGGCAAACCGGAGGGGCGTATTTGCCGTTCGGTAAAACATACAAAGTGCTGATAGTGCGGTTCCGGCGTTTCGTCGTTCTGTCAAATCTTGCAGTCCCGTCTTGACAAATGCTGCCGATTCCGGTATAATAAATGCAGAGGTTAGGATAACCTAACCGGAGGAACGGCTTATCAAACGGAGGCTTGGAGCGGCCTTGCTTTCCGGTTTACAGGTTTGCTCTTTTTAACCTGACGGATGCGCTGGATGCAGGAGGATCATTATGAATACACTGAAAAATACGCCGGTCGGCAGCACGGTCAAGGTGAAAAAGCTGCACGGAGAGGGCGCAATCAAGCGCAGAATCATGGACATGGGGCTGACAAAAGGAACGGCGGTCACGGTGCGGAAGGTCGCGCCGCTGGGCGATCCGCTGGAGTTGACCGTGCGCGGTTATGAGCTCAGCCTGCGCAAGGCCGATGCGGATATGATCGAGGTCGAATAATACGGAATACAGCTGCACGCCGCATTCGCGGCGTGTTTGACGGAATATGAATTAACTTATGCTAACTCGTGAAAACGGGTGCGGCGGAAAGGATACGGCAATGGCAGATCTGCGGATTGCGCTGGCAGGAAATCCGAACAGCGGCAAGACGACGCTGTTCAACGCGCTGACCGGCTCCAATCAGTTTGTCGGAAACTGGCCGGGCGTCACGGTGGAAAAAAAAGAGGGGAAATTAAAGCAGCATGAGGGCGTGATCGTCACGGATCTGCCGGGCATTTATTCGCTTTCACCGTATACGCAGGAGGAGGTTGTCGCGCGGAATTACCTGATCGGGGAACGCCCGGACGCGATTCTCAATCTCGTGGACGGCACGAATCTGGAGCGCAATCTCTATCTGACCACACAGCTGATTGAAATCGGCATTCCGGTTGTCGTCGCAATCAATATGATGGACATTGTGCGGAAAAAGGGCGATGAGATCGACATTCCGAAGCTCTCCAAAGAGCTCGGCTGCCGGATCGTCGAAATCTCCGCGCTGAAAGAGGACGGCATCATGGAGGCGGCAGAGGAGGCCATCGCTGCGGCAAAGGCTGGCAAGCCGGTGCTGACGCATTCGTTCTCCGGCGCGGTCGAGCACGCGATTGCGCATATTGAGGAGGCTGCCGTTCACGATCTGCCGGAGGAACAGCAGCGCTGGTTCGCCATCAAGATTTTTGAGCGCGACGAAAAGGCCATCAAACAGCTCGGCCTCACGGCAGAAACGCTCGCGCATATTGAAAAGGATATTCAGGCGGCTGAAAGGGAAATGGACGACGAGGCGGAGGCGATCATCACAAATGAGCGCTATAACCGCATTGCACAGGTCATTGCATCCGCATACCGGCGGAAGAATGCGGGCAAGCCGTCTGCATCCGACCGGATTGACAGCGTTGTGACGAGCCGCTGGCTCGGGCTGCCGGTTTTTGCAGTCATCATGTTTCTTGTGTATTATGTGTCGATGGTGACGGTCGGCGCTGCCGCGACGGACTGGGCGAACAACGGCCTGTTCGGGGAGGGCTTCCACCTGTTCGGCATCGGCACAAAGGAAACGGCAGCGGCTGAGGCGGATTACGGCGATACCGACGCGATCATCCGCGGGATGCTGAAAAAAGCCGCTGCGGACGGTGCTGCGGCGGAAGCTGAACTGGATCCCAGTTCCTTTGCGTATGCAATCAGACATCTCGACAATATTGTGGTAACACAAGCTGAGGAGGCATTCGATACTGGATTTTGCAATTATACTGTATTGATGCTGAACGGCGTCGATGATCCGTATCGGGATGACAGCGAGGTATTCACCTATGAAGTAACGGATCCGGACACGATGGCCGTATCCGAAAAGACCGCAAGCATCGCGGATTACCGGACGGCGGTCAGCAAATATGAGCAGTACGGCGGCGGAGTGAATCCCGCAGACTTCGGCAGGTGGATTCCGGGCATTCCGGTGCTGGTCGGCCGGTTGCTGGATAAGGTCAACTGTGCGGAATGGCTCCGCGGGCTGATTCTGGACGGCATTGTTTCCGGCGTCGGCTCAGTGCTCGGCTTTGTCCCGCAGATGCTGGTGCTGTTCTTTATGCTTGCATTTCTGGAGGCCTGTGGCTACATGTCGCGCATTGCGTTTGTCATGGACCGCATCTTCCGCAAATTCGGCATGTCGGGCAAATCGTTCATCCCGATTCTGGTCGGTACGGGCTGCGGCGTTCCGGGCATCATGGCCTCGCGCACGATTGAAAATGTCCGTGACCGCCGGATGACGGTCATCACAACGACGTTTATTCCCTGCGGCGCCAAGGTGCCGATGATCGCGCTGATTGCAGGCGCGGTATTCGGCGGCTCCGCATGGGTTGCGACCTCGGCGTATTTCCTCGGGCTGGCTGCGATTATCACGTCCGGCATCATCCTGAAAAAGACGAAGCTGTTTGCAGGCGAGCCGTCACCGTTCGTCATGGAGCTGCCCGCGTATCATCTGCCGACGCTGAAAAACCTGCTCCGCTCGGTCTGGGAGCGCGGCTGGTCGTTCGTGAAAAAGGCCGGCACGATTATTCTGCTCTGCACGGTGATTCTCTGGTTCCTGTCGCACTTCGGAACCGTGAACGGCAGCTTCGGGCTGCTGGCCAACGATCAGCTTGACCGTTCGGTTTTAGCGGGCATCGGCAAGGCGATTGCCTGGCTGTTTATCCCGCTCGGCTGGGGAAAATGGCAGGCGGCGGTCGCAACGATTACCGGCCTGATTGCCAAGGAAAACGTCGTCAGCACGCTGGGCGTGCTCTACGGCAGCGAAGGCTCTGCCTATGCGGCGCTCGGCAGCGTGTTCGGCAAGGCTGCGGCGTATTCGTTCCTTGCGTTCAATCTGCTCTGTGCGCCGTGCTTTGCGGCAATCGGGGCAATCCGGCGCGAGATGAACAGCGCAAAATGGACCTGCTTTGCCATCGGGTATCAGTGCGGGTTTGCGTATCTGGTGTCGTTTGTCTGTTATCAGCTCGGTTTGGTGCTGATTCCGGGTGCTGAAACCAGCCCGGCCGGACTGGTGCTCTCTGCGGCGATTCTGATTGCGGCGGGGTATCTGCTGTTCCGGCGGGATCCGAATGCGGTGCAGAAAAAGGAGGCGGAGGGCTGATGCTTGCATGGCTCCGTGAAAATGCCGGGACGCTTGCGGTGCTGCTGGTGCTGATTCTGATTCTGGCTGCGATTGTTGCGTATCTGATCCGGGAAAAACGCAGCGGGCGGTCATCCTGCGGAAACAACTGTGCAGGCTGTGCCATGCGCGGCAGCTGCCGCGGGGACGGAACGCATAAATAATGTATCTCCGATGGATTCATAATGGGGGCGCTGCCCCCAAACCCCCGCTTAAGGGCTGCTAGCCCTTAAGAATCCCATTATGTATAGATAATAAGCCCATAATAAAAGTATCGGTCAAGCCTTTTCAAAGACTTGCGAAGTCCGTAGGCAAAGCCCCGTCGCTCACCGCAGGAAACGAAACACTCCGGCAAATCAAGGCCCCCGCAAAAGAGGACGCCCGCCGGAAGTACATCCCCGGCGGGCGTTTGATGCTCATTTGTAACGCAATCGTGATTATACCCCGTACTGTTCGCGGTAAGCAAGCATCTGCGGAAGGTACTCCCTGCCGTCGATGACGCCGCTCTCAATCGCAGCAATAATATCACTGACCGTAACAATCGAGTACACGTCAATGCCGAATTCTTCCTTGACCTCCTGCACGGCGGACTTGTCGCTGTTTAAGCCCTTTTCCTGGCGGTCAACCGTGATGATCATGCCCGCGACCTCCACGTCCGCAACGGATTTCAGCTTCGGGTAGACCTCTCTGAGTGCCTTGCCCGAGGTCATGACGTCCTCAATCAGTACGACCTTCGTGCCGTCCTCCAGCTTGGAGCCGACGATCATGCCGCCCTCGCCGTGATCCTTGACCTCCTTGCGGTCATAGGCATAGCCGACCTCCACGCCGTGCTCCTTCCAGAGCGCAATCGCCGCGGACGCCGCCAGCGGGATGCCCTTGTAGGCCGGTCCGAACAGAACGTCCGCTTTCAGGCCGTGCTCCTGCATACATGCAGCATAGTATTCGCCAAGGCGGCAGAGCTGCTTTCCGGTCTTGTAATTGCCGGTGTTGATGAAATACGGCGCCTTTCTGCCGGATTTCAGCGTGAATTCGCCGAATGTCAGCACGCCGCATTCGGTCATGAATTTGATAAATTCCTCTTTGTAGGTCATGGGGATCATCCTTTCATTCTTATATATAGCTGCCAGAAATGTATACATAGAATGCATACGTTTCCGCCATCAGAAGCAGTGTCATCACCGCCGCGGAAATCAGGCGGTTCTTCTTTGTCAGTTGAAGCAGATGCGCAAGCAGCCTTCCCAGCAGAAGCGCAATGTACGCTATGATGACCATGCAGAATACCAGAAAAACAGTGCGCCATGGATTTCCGAAATAGCTTTCTGCAACAAAGCTCAAAAAGAACGCGCCGAGATAGTACCCGTAGGTCACACCGACCGTCAGCGGAAGCAGCAGAAGAAGCATCAGCCATAATCTGCCCGGCTTTGCATTCGGCATCTCTTTGCCCTTTTTGACGGCCGGAAGCGAAAGCAGTCCGGCGGCAAGCAGCGGAGAAAGCAGCATCAGAACGTCCATGATGACGCCTCCTTATTCCAGCCTCGAGCCGCAGGACGGACAGATCAATGTCCCCGCTGGATTCTTCATGCCGCAGTTCCGGCAGAACCGCGGCTTTGCAGGCTGCGGCGTTTCCAGCGCAGCCATTTCCGTTTTCCGCTGCCCGAACTGCTGTGCCCCGAAAGCCGATTGCATCCCGGAGGTCTGCGCCGGTGCGGATAAGGACGCGGGAATCTTCCGGTACTGATCATCTTCTTCATCGCCGAAATTCTCCGGATCATATTCCGCATTGCGGTATTTCCACCGGTGCAGTCCCATGAAGGAGATGCCCCAGCAGACAATCACAAGCAGGATCATACCGCCGATCCAGATGCGCTCCTGCCTGATTCTCGGGTGCAGGAATTTCGGCTGTGCGCGCGCTGTCGCGGCCTCAAACGCATCCGCCATGATATCCGGGACAGGGCTGCTTTCATCGACCAGCCCGGACTGCATGGTGACATTGAACAGCTCGGTCACATACGGCGTCAGCACCGGGTCGGTATCGTCGCCCTGCATTCCTTCCCAGAACCATTCCCATTCGCCCTCTTTGACCTTCGGCTCAGAGTACATGATCAGCCAATGCTTTTCGTCCTGAAAACGCATCAAGTACTGACTGTACGCATATTCCTCCAGCGAGGACACGCCGAACCGCTGCCATTCCTCATTATAAAGGGTGATGACCGCCGGGGTAATTTTTGTCTTTTCAGAAAAAGCCTGCATTGCATCATTCAGTCTGCTGCTGTTTTCCAGCACATTGAGCTTGTCATCAATGAGGATATTCCGGTCATATTTTTTCAGGCTTTTCAGCACAGGCCAGAACATAACGGCCAGACAGACCAGGATCAGCGGAAGCACAAACAGCCCTCGGATCGGCCGGAATTCCGCGCCCGTATTATATGTGGAATAGAAATAGCGGTCCTGCCCGCGCCAGCGATAGCGGTAACGCTTGGCACCGGCAAAATAGCCCTTGCTTAATTTCGGAGGACGGCCGTTGTAGTAGCCGTTGCCGTAATCGTCGTCGCCGAAGAAGCCTCCCCCGCCGAAGGAACTGCCGCCGCCGGAAGAGCCGCTGTGAAAGCTGCTGCCGCCGCCGCCGTGGGAACCGGAGCCTCCGCCTGATGAATGTGGCATAATGATTCGCCTCCTTTATCGTTCTGCAAAATGTGTCAGCCTGTTTATTCCGGATATTCAGATATTCTTCATGGTCAGTTCTGCAAAATATGCAAGGAGCAGCAGCGCCGAAGCAATGATAAGGAAATCCGTATCTCATTCCTCCGGCAGACAGATCCGGAATGCCGTCGGGAGGGAAATCTCCGAAGCGAGCTGCTCCGGCGTCACCCAGAAAAAGCAATCCGGCATCTTCGTGACAAGCAGATGCACTGCCGTCATATGCCATTCGATATGCGTGAAAATGTGGACACAGTTCCGCTGCGAAACAATTTCCGCCGCGCCGGTGTGCCACGCTTCTGCGGCATTGAGCGCTGCCTGCGTCTCCATTTTGCCGTCCAGATGCGGCAGCTCCCAGAGCCCTGCGAGCAGGCCGGTTTTCGGGCGCTTTCTGACCGCGATGCGGTCACCGCACTGTAAAATATAAACGGTGTATTCTTCGGTTCTGCGTGTTTTTTTCTGTTTTCGCACCGGGTATTCCGCGATGCTGCCCGTGCGCCGCGCCTCACACATCGCGTGCAGCGGACAGACTTCGCAGTGCGGTGTGCCGTTCGGGACGCAGACCGTCGCGCCCAGCTCCATCAGCGCCTGTGTCAGTGTGCCGCGCAGATGCGGAGCCGTATCTTCATACACAAGCCGCAGCCGGTCGCGGATATCCTTTCTGACGGCGGTGTCATCCGTGCAGCGGGCATCGCAGAAAAGCCGCGTATATACGCGCAGAACATTGCCGTCCACGGCAGGCTCCGGCAGATCGAAGCAGATGGAGCCGATTGCACCGGCGGTGTAATCCCCGATGCCTGCCAGCGAGCGGATTTCCTCGTAGCTTCGCGGAAATTTGCCGTCAAACTGCTCTGTGATCTGCTGCGCCGCCTTTTGCAGATTGCGAGCTCTGCTGTAATAGCCGAGGCCCTCCCACAGCTTCATCAGCGCGTCGTGATCGCATGTGCTGAGTGCCTGAATATCCGGCAGTGCAGCCAGAAACCGCGCATAATAAGGCTTGACCGCCTCTACTCTTGTCTGCTGGAGCATGATCTCCGAGAGCCAGACGCGGTACGGTTCGCGGTTTTGCCGCCACGGCAGATCGCGGGCGTTCTCCGCAAACCATCCGAGCAGCGGCGGTACAATACGGTTTTGTTGTTCCCTGGTATCCATTTTGTTCATCTTTCAATCAGAACCACTGACCGGGCTTCCGGATCATATAATCCGCACCGAGTTCTGCTTTCATCTTTTCATACAGCGCGTCTGCCCGTGCGCTGAGCTTCTGTATCTGCTCCGGCGGAACGTCCGGCCGTCCGTAGGGTTTGTCCGGATTCCGGAACTGCTCATAGTCCTGATACAATGCACGGATCGCCGCCGCAGTGTCCGACGACAGCGGCAGCGCCCCCGGCATCACCCGGTATCCGAACTGTTTCTCTGCGGCACAGTTCAGGCTGAAAAAGTACCCTTTATCCGGATGAAACTGGATAATATAGAACGGTGTATGCAGCTCGCCGCGGGTGTGGCGGTATTCATCGACCGCTGTCCAGAGCAGTGCCTGCGGGCTCATGCCTTTGGATTCGGCATATGCTTTCAGATCACGGATCGCATCCGGCGTGCTGCGCAGCTCGATCATCTCGGTTTCTGCCTCAGTTTTCGCACGCACTTCTTCCTCGATCCGGATCTCTTCGCAGACACGCAGGACATATTCCCCGAACGTGTCCTCGTCAAACCAGCCGCTTTTTTTGTCGATCTCGTAAAGCTGCTGAAAGCCGTAATGCCCGATCAGAAAATACCAGCCGTCCGCAGTGATCCTTGCTTCATAGATCTGACAGAGATCAAAAACACTTTCCAGCGTCTTCGGATCCTTCAACTCCTCCGCGGTGTATTCCCGGTAGTTTCCGCACGGCGCACACGGATAGCAGTAGTATGCAAGCTCTTTCATTGATCAGATATTATACAGGATCTCGGAGTACGGCGGGAACGGCCACTGATCCTGCGGAATCAGCAGTTCCAGCGCATCCGCGGTTGTGCGCAGGCGCTCCATGGCCGGAACAACCAGCTTGCGGTAAGCCTTTGCCTTTTCGACTGCGGTCTGTTCTCTGCCCGCAAGCGAAATCTGCTCGCGGAGATCCTCGATGGCCTCAAACAGTCCGGCGGTCAGGTCGCTGATCTCGCAAACCAGCGCATCCTCGACGGCGGTGCTGACGTTGAGCGACGGAGAAAGCTGATTCTTCGCATTCACAGCATCGCAGAGCTGCTTTGTATAGGAAATGCAGACCGGCATAATCTTCTTGCGCGCGATATCAAGCATGGTGCGCGCCTCGATGCAGACGATCTTGCTGTAATTGTCGAGCAGAATCTCCTTGCGGGATGTGATTTCCGCACGGCTGAGGACGTTCATCTCCTCAAAAATGGCGACAAATTCCGGACGGTCATACTGCATCAGCGATTCGACTGTGGACGGATAGTTCGGCAGACCGCGGCGCTTGCACTCGGCAAACCATTCGTCGCCGTAGCCGTTTCCGTTGAAGATGATATCCTTGGTTTCGCGGATCGTGCGGACGAGCAGATCATGCAGCGCGGTATTGAAATCCTCCGCCTTTTCCAGCTCATCGCAGAACGCAGTGACCTCGTGCGAGAAGATTGTGTTCATCACGAAGTTAAAGCAGGAAATCGAATCCGCCGCACCGAGCATACGGAATTCAAACTTGTTTCCGGTAAAGGCCATCGGGGAGGTACGGTTGCGGTCGGTGGTATCCTTGCGGAACTGCGGAATCGCATCCACGCCGAGGCAGAAGCGCTCCTTGCCGAAGCCCTCCAGCGGCTTGCCGGATTCAATCGCATCGAGCACGCGCTGGAGATCATCGCCGATGAACACGGAAATGACGGTCGGCGGCGCCTCGTTGCCGCCCAGACGGCAGTCATTGCCCGCGGACGCGGAGGACAGACGCAGCAGCGGCGCGTAATCCTTGACGCCCTTCAGGAAGGCGCAGAGCACGAGCAGGAACTGCATGTTATCCTGCGGCGTATCGCCCGGATCGAGCAGATTCTGGCCGTCGTCGGTCGAAATCGACCAGTTGTTGTGCTTGCCGGAGCCGCTGATGCCCGCGAAGGGCTTTTCATGCAGCAGGCAGACAAGCCCGTGCTTCAACGCGGTTTTCTTCATCAGCTCCATGGTGAGCTGGTTGTGATCCGCCGCGATGTTGGAGCTGGTATAGACCGGGGCAAGCTCATGCTGCGCCGGAGCAACCTCGTTGTGTTCTGTTTTGGCATAGATGCCGAGCTTCCACAGCTCGACGTCCAGCTCACGCATGAAATCGGAAACACGCTGCGTCAGGTTTCCGAAGTAATGGTCATCCATTTCCTCGCCCTTGGGCGGCATGCTGCCGAACAGCGTTCTGCCGGTCAGGATCAGATCCTCGCGGGCGTCGTAGCTGGCCTTGTCGATCAGGAAGTATTCCTGCTCCGGGCCGACGTTCGTCACAACGCGCTGCACCTTATCATTGCCGAACATGCGGAGCATCCGGACAGATGCACGGCTGACAGCCTCCATGGAGCGGAGCAGCGGCGTCTTTTTATCGAGCACTTCACCGGTATACGAAACAAAGCCGGTCGGGATACAGAGGGTACGGTCCTTGATAAAGGCATCGGAGGTCGGGTCCCATGCAGTATAGCCTCTGGCTTCAAAGGTCGCACGCAGGCCGCCGGACGGGAACGAGGAGGCATCCGATTCGCCCTTGATCAGCTCCTTGCCGGAAAAATCGAGCGTAACGCCGCCTGCAATCGGTGTCAGAAACGCATCGTGCTTTTCTGCCGTAACGCCGGTCATCGGCTGGAACCAGTGTGTGAAATGTGTGCAGCCGTTTGCAACCGCCCATTCCTTCATTGCATTTGCAACGGAATCGGCAGCATCACGCGGGAGCGGGGTTCCCATTCTGCGCGTGGCCATGACCGCCTCAAACACCTTTTTCGGCAGGCAGCTGCGCATGACATTTTCATTGAACACGTTGCAGCCGAAATAGGTATCCGGCGAAGCGTTCTTCTCAAAGTTCTGCATAACCCTATGCGATACAGTCTGCTCCGGCAGGCTGTATCCCTCCTTTCATCTCAATCCGGCAGGTTACCGGTTCCTTACCGTTCTATTATAACAGAAAACCCCGCAGAAAGCAAGAGCAATCTGCGATTATACCCGCACGGCAGCGATTTGCGCAGGAAATTTGTACAGCCTGCCGATTTTTGCGGGCTGCGTCGTCAAATCCGGCGATTCGGATGCTGTTTTTGCGGAGCGCATTCGACAGGTTTTCCGGCACGGATATGCTATACTGATAACGGTGATCGCATGACGGTATATCTTGATGTTCTGCTGCTTTCCAATCTCTGGGCGGATTACGCGCTGCTGCTAGCCTCCGCCCGCCTGACGCACACCCCGCTGAAACGCGGGCGCTGTCTGCTCGGCGCGTCGGCCGGAGCGGTCTGTTCGCTGAGCGTACTGCTGCCGCCGCTGCCGCTGACGGTCTGCATTCTGCTCCGGCTCGGGACGGCGCTCACAGTCTGCCTGACAGCCTTCGGCAGGAAACGGCTGCTCCGGCAGACCGCGGTGTTTTCCGCCGTCAGCCTGTTCTTCTGCGGTGTGCTGTATGCGCTGTCCGCGGTCTGCCGACCGGCGGGGTGGTATATGCGAAACACCGTCATTTACGCGGATATTTCCCTGCTGACACTGCTGCTCGGGACGGCGCTTGCCTCCCTGATGGCGGTACTCTGGGCAGGACGCGCCGCTGCACAGGTGCAGAGCGGCTGTCGGCTGCATCTGCGGATCGGCGGACTGGATCTGCTGCTCCCGGGCATCGCGGACACGGGCAATACGCTCAGCGACGCCTTTACCGGAAAGCCGGTCATTGTCTGCCCGGCCAAGGCGCTGAATGGCTGGCTGCGGAAATATCCCGATGCCGTGACGGCTGCCGCGGCATGCAGGGGATTCCGGATGCTGCCGGTCAGAACCGTGACCGGGACGGCGCTGCTGCCCGCGTTTCAGCCGGAATATGCGGCGGTTATTCCGGAAACCGGCGGCGCAGAGCGTCCGGCAGATGTGCTGATCGCGGTCACGGAGCAGATGCAGGAAACGGCAGTGATTCCGGCCGCGGTCTGCAAATGAACATACAGAAAGGAGTGCAGATATGCACATTTTTCAACGATGCCTCATGCTGCTCCGGCTCCGTGCGCAGGATCCGGACACGGGCGTGTATTACATCAGCGGCGCCGATCAGCTGCCGCCGCCGCTGTCGCGCAGTGAGGAGGAGGCAGCCTTCGCGGCGCTTGCAAAGGGGGATCCGGCGGCAAGGGAACAGCTGATCGTCCGGAATCTGCGGCTGGTGGTGTACATCGCACGCAAATTTGAAACGTCCTCCGTACCGCTGGACGATCTCATTTCCATCGGAACAATCGGACTGATCAAGGCTGTGGCGACCTTTCACCCGGAGAAAAATATCAAGCTGGCGACCTATGCTTCGCGCTGCATTGAGAATGAGATTCTGATGCATCTGCGGAAAACCGCACAGCAGCGTGCAGAAATCTCCATCGACGAGCCGCTGAACGTGGACTGGGACGGCAACGAGCTGCTGCTCTCGGATCTGCTCGGCACGGACGGAGAGGAGGTCTGCCGCGGCGTGGAGAGCGAATCGGAGCGGCGTCTGCTGCGGGAAGCGGTCATGCGGCTTTCCCCGCGGGAGCGGCAGATCATGGAGATGCGGTTCGGGCTGAAGGACGGACAGGAGCGCACACAGAAGGAGGTTGCGGATGTGATCGGCATTTCGCAGTCCTATATCTCGCGGCTGGAAAAGCGGATCATCCGGCGGCTGCGCGCAGAGCTGGAGGATCTGATTTTTTCTTGAAGCACATACTATAACAGAATGCCCCGATGCGTGCAGCATCGGGGCGTTTTCATTGGATCGGGGAAAGCCGCATCAGCAGATCCCGCAAAACGGATTTTTCTCTTTGACGGCCAGATTCACTGTATTGCGGTCTTCCTGGAGGAGCAGCTTTTGGTTGTCGAAGCGGTCATACAGCCTGACCGAAACGTCAGCCGATTTGCCCGGTACATAATCCTTCAGCGCAAATACGACCTCGATCACAACGATCCTGCCCGGCGCTATTTCTTCGACAGTGGCATCAACCGCATCTTCCGGCACACATTTCGGGCACGCAGTCCCGTTCATCTGCGCAGATACATCATAACATGTATCAAACGAAATCGGCTTCTTTCCTTTATTGGAAAAGACATATGACGCAACCAGCATATACTCGCAGTTCCGGTCTTTGAAAATGTACACCCTGCCGGATTCAACTGAAACGTCAGGTGCTTTGTTCGTATGTTTCAGGGGAGCAAACACATCGAACACAAACCCCACGCCAACCAGTACAACCATGAACAGAAGGATCAGTAAAATCGGGAACGGCGCCACCGACTTTTTTTCGTCGTACGCTTCCATTTTTCGCACCCCTTTCGTTTATTATAGTACGGCAATTTCATTCTATCACAAATTGTCTGCATTGTCAACCGCTTTTCGCTGCCGCTCTTGCATTTTGCCGCTTAATATGCTATAAGGCGGCAGTGCCGCCCTCCGTTTTTACTCCCATTTTGCACAGCGATTGCTTTTTTGCACTTCTCCCATTGCACTTTTCGTGATAATATGCTATAATAAGAGAAATCACGCAAACAACAAAGGGAGGTGATCCGATGGGCGATTGGAAGCATGTGGTCGCGGCGAATCTGGTGCGCCTGCGCAAGGCCAATCAGCTGACGCAGCTCCAGCTTGCCGAACAGCTGCATTATTCCGACAAAGCGGTTTCCAAATGGGAGCGCGGCGAATCGCTGCCGGATCTTGCCGTCATGAAGCAGCTCGCGGATTTCTACGGCATCCGCATTGACGATTTTCTGAACGATCCGGATGCGCCGCAGGAAGCCGCCGCAGAATCCGCAGAGGATTCCGCCGTACCGGAGCCCGCCGCAGATACCGCTGCGGAATCCGCCGAAGAACCTGTCCCCGAAGCAGAAGCCGTACCGGCATCCGCAAACGGGAGCAAACAGCAGACAAAAAACCGCTTTATCATCGCGGGCATGGCAGCCGTGCTGGTCTGGCTGGTCGCATCCATGATCTTTGTCGTGCTGGACGCCGTGCAGCCGGAGCTCAGATACAGCTCGTTCCTCTTTATCTACGCAGCCCCGATTACGGCGGTCGTGGCGCTGGTCTTTAATTCGATCTGGTTCAACCGCCGCTGGAACTTCGTCATCATTTCCCTGCTGATCTGGTCTGTGCTCGGCGCGCTGTTTTTTACATTCTATACCTACAAAATCTGGAAGCTCTTTCTCATCGGGATTCCTGCACAGCTGATCGTTGTGCTGTGGTCCCGCCTGCGGCCTGTCCGCAATCCGAAATAACCGTCATTCTGCCGCGCTTCGCACGCGGCAGCAATCATTTCCGGAGGAACAATGAACGCACTGATTTTCAACTGCTCCCCTGTCCGCACCGGCGCGACCGCCGCAATGGTGCAGATTATTGCAGAGCAGCTCTCTGCGCGGTACGAAACCGTGACCGCCTGCATCGACGATTACAGCTTTCGCTTTTGCAAAGGCTGCCGAAGCTGTCACAAAACAGGCGTCTGCGCGCTGCCGCCGGACGGCGCCGCCCGGATCATGGCTGCATTTGAAGCCGCGGACATCATCGTGCTCGCCGCGCCGTCCTACTGGGCGGACGTACCGGGACAGTTCAAGGCATTCATCGACCGCTGTACCCCGTGGAGCAATACGCATGAACCGCATGCAGCGCTCTCCGGCGGAAAAAAGGGCTATGCTGCGGTACTGCGAACCGGCCCGGGCATGCAGGAATGCGAACGCCTGACAGCGACGGTCGCGCATTTTCTCGGGCATCTGGAGATTCCGTGCTGCGGCAGCCTCTGCCTGACCGGCGTGGAGAGCCGCGCAGATATTCCGGCGAATATGCAGAAGATTCTTGATTTTTGTGATACGATCTGAGCAGCGGAGGAGGAAATACATGCTGCAAAAAAAGAAACTATACCGTGATCTGCTGGTCATTGTCGCACCGATTGCGTTTCAGTATCTGATGTCCTCGCTGGTGACCGCATCGGATGCGTTCATGCTGGGCTTTCTCGATCAGGATCCGCTGTCGGCGGCGTCGCTGGCGGGACAGATCGCGTTTGTATTCAGCCTGTTCTTCGGTGCGTTCGTCGGCGGATGCAGCGTGCTCGCAGCACAGTACTGGGGCAGATCCGACCGCGTCACCGTGGAGCGCGTCTATGCCATGACAATGCGCTATTCGCTGGCGGTCGGGCTGCTGTTCACCGCTGCTGCGCTGACTGTCCCGCAGCTCATCATGCGGATTTTCACATCCGATCCGGAACTGATCCGGCTCGGCGCCGCCTATCTGCGGACAGTCGCGCTTTCTTACGTTCTGATGGGCTTTTCGCAGACCTGCTTCGGCATCATGAAGATCTGCGGACAGGCCGGGCTCAGTTCGCTGATCGGTTCGCTTTCCGTTGTGCTGAACATCACACTCAATTATCTGCTGATCTTCGGCATCGGCTGCTTCCCGCGCATGGGAATCGCAGGCGCGGCGCTTGCAACTGTGCTGGCACGCGTCTTTGAAGCGGTGTTCGTCCTGATTGCAATGCGCTGCGGCAAATGCATGCCGCTGCCGGTCAGGCAGATGCTCCGGCGGGGCGATGCATCTTTGCGGCACGATTACTGGCATTATACCGTGCCGCTGCTGCTGAATCAGCTCGGCTGGGGCGGCGGCGTCACCATGTACGCGGTGATCATGGGCCATCTCGGATCTGATGCGACCGCAGCCAATTCGATTGCCGGAATCGTCCGCAGCATGATTGCGAGCTTCTGCTGGGGCATCGCAACAGGCGTCGGGATTATCCTCGGCGGAATGCTCGGGCGCGGCGAGCTGG
This sequence comes from Oscillospiraceae bacterium, assembly GCA_016281125.1. GTDB lineage: Bacteria > Bacillota > Clostridia > Oscillospirales > Ruminococcaceae > Firm-04. The sequence continues at coordinate 35,088 of JAEEIA010000010.1, forward strand.
AGGATGCCAGGAAGGCAGGCGGCAGCTTTGTGCGGTTCTCGCTGTGGGTCGGCGCAGGCTCCGGCGTGATTCTCCTCGCGCTGACACCGCTTGTCCTGCGTGTCACGACGCTGGAGGGACAGGCGCATGAATATCTGAAATACATGATGCTGCTTGCGTCTTATTACATCATCGGCAATTCGCTCAATTCGACAATTATCGGCGGTATTTTCCCGGCGGGCGGCGATACGCGCTTCGGCATGTTCTGTGATATTATCACGCTATGGTGCGTGGTTGTGCCGCTCGGGATGATTGCGGCGTTTATCCTGAAGCTGCCCGTGATGGCGGTCGCATTCATTCTGACACTGGATGAGTTTGTCAAGATTCCCGCCGTTTACCGGCATTATATGAAATATCAATGGCTGCGCAACATCACAAAAGAGGAGCCCGCAGCAGAGTGAAAGCAGTATCGCTGCGCGATGATTTATAATGGGCTCCACCCAAACCCGCCAAAGGGACACTGTCCCTTTGGAATCCCAAAATAAAAGTTTCGATCAAGCCTTTTCAAAGGCTTGCAGGGTCGAGGGGCAGCGCCCCCGTCGCTCACCGCAGTGAGCGAAATACCTTAGCATATTAAGAGCTCCGCAAGGGGTGAATTGCCGCAGAGCGGCAAGAGGGGACGCCCTGCGATAGAGGGCGTCCCCTTTCGCTTGTCATAAAGCGGTATCTCCGATGGATTCATAATGGGAACAGTGTCCCTTTGGCGGGTTTGGTGAGTTTGCGGTGCAAACTCATAGCGAAGCGGGCGGAAGTCCCTCATTTTTCATCCGTCGGAGAAGTCTCTTTTTATATCGTTCTGTTCCTGTACTGACAATGCGGGCATAATAACAGCGGACAAACCCGAAGGTCTGTCCGCTGTGTATTATTACTGATTCTTGTTCCGGAGATGTCCGGCGCGCTGCGCCTCACGGCGCTTGCGGTCCTCATGATAACGGAATGCGAAGAAGATGCAGGCTGCGATATACACAACCGACAGGATAATCGCAAGCACCCATGTATTCCGCAGGTACTTCGACCGGAAGAAGCCCGGAATCTCACTGAGGTTGTACCGCCAGAACGAACGCTCCACGGTGCCCTCTGCAATGACGTCAATCTCCGCGAGCGTTTCGCCGGAGAGCTTCAGCGTCACCTTGCCGAGCTTGTCGCCCGCATACACCGGCGCATTGACCTCCGACGGCCAGTCCGTGATCTCCTGCACGCTCTTCTTGTCCGTCATATCCGACCAGATGCAGGAGTAGCCCTTTGCAGGCTTGAGCTTGACGATGTCATCCCCGATTGCATTGTTGACGCGGATTTGTCCGAGCAGCTTGTTCTCCGGGAGAATATCCTGGAACGACAGATGCGTGAACGCCCATTCCAGAATGTTCTTCGCATCCTCCAGATGATAGAAGCGGTTGTTGCCCTCCAGATCCTTGAGCGGCGCATCCATGCAGACAACCAGATAGTTGTTGCCGTCGCGCGAGCCCTTGCATGCGATGCAGCGTCCGCCCTCCTGCGAGTTGCCCGTCTTGATGCCGCGCACGCCCTTATAGTAGTTATCGCTCGACTCGTCCATCATGAGGTTGGAGTGCTTCCATGTCCATGCATCCTTCTGCTCCTCACCGGATGCAGAGGCCGCCGTATACGTCGGCGTGCAGGAAATGGTTTCAAACTGCGGGAGCGTCATTGCATAATTCAGCAGCGTCATCATATCGCGCGCGGTGGTCAGCTGACGTGCGCTGTACAGGCCGGTGCCGTTCGTATAGCGCGTATTCGTCATGCCGAGCGCTTCGGCCTTGGCGTTCATCAGCTCGGTGAATGCGTCCTGATCGCCCTTTCCAAAGTGATCTGTCAGCATATAGGCAGCCTCGATGGACGAGGTCATCAGCATTGCGTAGAGCAGCTCCTCTGCGGTCAGCGTATCGCCCTCCTTGATGTGGGCATAGCGCAGATCCTCCGGATACTCGTCCTGCTCAAAGAGCTTATACATGTCCTCTTTTGCTGTGATCTTCTCCCCGGAAATATTCGGGCAGTTTTCCAGCACGACCACCGCGGTCATGATCTGCACGAGCGCACCGGGCATTTTCTTCATATCCGCGTTCTTTTCGTACACGATCTGGTTAATGTCCAGATTCAGCAGCACGGCGGCATCACTCTGCACCGTCGCATTCGGCGTAAAGAGCAGCGCCTGCGCACGCAGCGGCGTGATATTCCAGAGCACGACAGCCGCGGTCATCCATGCAGCCAGCAGGGCTGCGAAAAAGCGTTTCGGCATGGTTTCATCTCCTGTGTTTTGTTGTCCGTTCGGACACGATTACTGTTATTATAACAGATATTCGGCAAAAATGGAATACCTTTTTTGAAAAAAATCCGGAAATTTCAGATTTTTCCTGTTTTTTGCGATATCTGCGGCGGGCGGCAGTGCTGCTGTCCGTTGATCCGGAGCCCACCCCGCTTGCTCCCCGCCTCATCTCTGTTGGGAGAAGCACGCTAAGAGAAGCCGCAATCAGCGGCGTGTACCCTGCAAATTGGGAGAGCCTGGTCAAATCCCTCCGGAGGAATATGGCGGCGGGCACTGCCCGCGCGAAATTTCCGGTTGCTCTTGACTTTAACGCTTTTTTGTGTTAAAATATAGATATTGCGGGCGGACGTCTGCCGGACGCACCGCCAAATATACGAAACAGAAAGGACGTTCAATCATGCCGATTATTGACATTCTGGAACGCAATGCCGCGCTGTACGGAAATGATACAGCACTTGTCGAACTGAATCCCGCGGTCATTGAGCCGCGCAGAGTCACATGGAAAGAATACGAGCTCATTGAGCCGCGCCGCCCCAATATCTACCGCCGCGAAATCACCTGGAAGGTCTTTAACGAAAAAGCCAACCGCTTTGCACACTTCCTGATCTCCCGCGGTGTCAAAAAGGGCGACAAGGTTGCGATTCTGCTCATGAACTGCATCGAGTGGCTGCCGATCTATTTCGGCATTCTGAAAGTCGGTGCGCTTGCGGTGCCGCTGAATTTCCGCTATGCCGCAAGCGAAATTGAATACTGCGTCGGGCTGGCGGATGTTTCCGTGCTCGTGTTCGGACCGGAATTCATCGGCAGAGTCGAGGAACTGGTCGATACCATGGGCAATGACAAGATGCTGCTGTATGTCGGTCAGGGCTGCCCCGGCTTTGCGGAGAGCTATGACACGCTGACAGCCAACTGCCCCAGCACCACGCCTGCCGTCATGCTGACGGATCAGGACGATGCCGCGATCTATTTCTCCTCCGGCACAACCGGCTTCCCGAAGGCAATCCTGCACAATCACGAGAGCCTGATGCACGCCTGCAAGGTCGAGCAGGCGCACCACGGCCAGACCAAGGATGATGTGTTCCTCTGCATCCCGCCGCTCTATCACACCGGCGCAAAGATGCACTGGTTCGGCAGCTTCCTGGTCGGCGGCAAGGCGGTGCTGCTGAGCGGCGTCACCCCGAACGTGATTCTCGATGCGGTTTCCTCCGAAAAATGTACGATCGTCTGGCTGCTTGTACCGTGGGCACAGGATATTCTGGACGCAATCGAAAGCGGCAGGGTTTCCCTCAGCGACTACGAGCTTTCGCAGTGGCGGCTCATGCACATCGGTGCGCAGCCTGTCCCGCCCAGCCTGATTACGCGCTGGAAAAAATACTTCCCGAATCATCAGTATGACACGAACTACGGCCTGAGCGAGTCCATCGGCCCGGGCGCGCTGCACCTCGGCGTGGAGAATATCCACAAGGTCGGCGCAATCGGCAAGGCCGGCTTCGGCTGGGAGAGCAAAATCACAGACGAATCGGGCGAGATCGTCCCGCGCGGCGAGGTCGGCGAGCTCTGCGTCAAGGGCCCGGGCGTCATGACCTGCTACTATCATGATGAAGAAGCGACCAAGCAGGTGCTGACCGAAGACGGCTGGCTCCGCACCGGCGATATGGCGCGCGAGGACGAGGACGGCTTCGTGTTCCTCGTGGATCGCAAGAAGGACGTCATCATTACCGGCGGCGAGAATCTCTATCCGGTTCAGATCGAGGACTTCATCCGCTCCAACAGCAAGGTCAAGGACGTCGCCGTCATCGGCCTGCCCGACAAGCGCCTCGGCGAAATCGCAGCAGCGATCATCGCCCTCAAGGAGGACTGCACCTGCACCGAAGAGGAGATGAACAAGTTCTGCGAGGCACTGCCGCGCTACAAGCGCCCGCGCAAGATCATCTTCGCGGATGTGCCGCGCAATCCCACCGGCAAAATCGAAAAGCCGAAGCTCCGCAAGATGTACGGCGCTGAAAAGCTGGTCGCAGAACAGAACCAAAGCTGAGAATATGATAACACACCCGCCCGCAGATACTGAATGTCTGCGGGCGGGTTGTTTGTAATATGACAGATATCTCAACAATCTGCACAAAGCGGCCTGCCTTGTTTTATGCAAAACACAGATTTTCCGCCATACAGCGAAAAAACGGCGCAAATTCGTCAACAATGTGCTATAATAGAAAGGTACCGACTTTTTTCGATCACATTGTATTGGAGGCCGGATATGAAAGTCACGATCTGCTCCCGCAGGGATATGGAAACGCTGACAGTGCGCGGCGAATTTCCGAAAAATACTGCGGTCATCAGCTTTTATGATTCGCCGGACAAGCGGATGCGCAGTGCGCATTATACCGTGCCGGATTATTCCCGCTTACAGTGCCGGGTCTATCAGGCGGCGGTCGATGATCTTGACCCGAAGGATCTGAGCAACTACGGGCTGACTGTTGAGAGCTTCTTCCCGGAGGCCGACGACATTGCAGCGTTTATCTATGAGGTTTACCGCGCTGGTGAGGACATCATCTGCCAGTGCGACTACGGCGACAGCCTCTCCGCCGGATGCGCCGCCGCCATCAAGGAGCATTTCTCCCACGACGGCATTTCGGTCTTTGCTGATTACCGGCTCTGCCCGAACCAGATGGTCTACAACAAAATCCACGACGCACTGGATAAATACCAGCGCTATGAAAGCAGCGAGTATTATTACTGCGCCAAGCCCGATGAAATCCGTTCCCGCATGGAGCAGGTTCCCGGCTTCGGCGAAATTGCGGATACGCTCAGCTTTTCCGACAAGACCGCCTGCATCGACGCCAAGGAGAAGCTGGAAGCATTCCTGAAAGAACAGGATCAGCTCTGCACCGCTTGGGAGGACGCTATGCGCGGCTTTGCGGAGCACCGACCGCGGCGGTTCATCTCGCTGCGCATGACGCAGACGCAGTGGATCTCCGGCGGCGCCGAGAGCGGCCCGGTGATTGTCCGCAAGGCGTTTTACTACGCGGGCGAGGAAATCAACATGCAGATGCGCCTGTTCCGGATCCGGCAGGAGCGCCGCCGCCACCGGGATATTCTCCGGCGGGACGTGCTGTTCGGAAAATGCGGTCTGCGGGAATTTGACGTGCTCGGCGTGATGGTCTGGGACGCGGATGAACGGCAGATCGCCGTGACCCCGCTCATTATGACGAATATGGTATAAAAAGCAGCACCTCTGGACTTTCAGAGGTGCTGTTCAGCTTTCAATCAAGGGATCGCTGCGCGATGATTTATAATGGACTCCGCCGAAGCCTGCCAAAGGCCACTGCCCCTTTGGGATCTCACAATAATAAAATCAAAGCAAATGCATCACTTTTATCAAAATGGGATTCTTAAGGGCTACTAGCCCTTAAGCGGGGGTTTGGGGGCAGCGCCCCCATTATGAATCCATCGGAGATACCGCTGAAAAACTGCTTGCATTTTCCGTCGGAATATGGTATACTGATAGAGTTGACCTATCACTGAGCGAAAAATGTATCGGAGGAATCTATGAATACCGTACAGGACAATACCGCAGCGGAACGGTTTGCGCGGTTGGACGCGCTGATCGGGGAAACCCCGCTGCTTGAAATTTCCATGCTGTACCGCGGCGAACCGCGCACGGTCTATGCCAAGGCGGAGGCGTTCAATCTGAGCGGCAGCATCAAGGATCGCGTTGCATATCACATTCTGAAAAAGGCGTATGCAGCCGGTACGATTGCCCCCGGCGACATCATTGCGGAGGCGACCAGCGGAAACACCGGCATTGCGTTTGCGGCAGTCGGTGCGGCGCTCGGGCATCCCGTCGTGATCTATATGCCGGACTGGATGAGCGTGGAGCGCATCAACCTCATGCGCAGCTACGGCGCAGAGGTGCGGCTTGTTTCCGCGGAGCAGGGCGGCTTTCAGGGCTCGATCCGGCTGACCGAGGCGCTCGCGGAGCAGGGGCATGTGTTCCTGCCGTGCCAGTTCTCCAATGAGGACAACGCCGAAGCGCATGAGCTGCTGACCGGCCCGGAGATCGTCCGGCAGCTTGCGGCCTGCGGCAAAACCGCAGACGCCGTTGTGGCTGGCGTCGGAACCGGCGGCACGGTCATGGGCATCGGAAGGGCGCTGCGGCGTGTCAATCCGGACTGCGCGATGTTCCCGCTGGAGCCGCTGAATTCTCCGACGCTTTCGACCGGCTATAAGACCGGAAAGCATCGGATTCAGGGCATTTCCGATGAATTCATCCCGCCGATCTGCCATATGGACGAGGCGACCGGCGTGGTTTCGGTTGACGATATTGATTCGATCCGCATGGCACAGATGCTTGCGCGGAAGCTCGGCATCGGCGTCGGCATCAGCTCCGGCGCGAATCTGCTCGGCTGCCTGATTGCCGGTGACCGCATCGGCGCGGACAAGACAATCGTGACCGTATTCGCGGATGATAACAAGAAATACCTTTCGACGGATTACTGCGAGGAGTTCCCCGCCGATGAAAGCTGCATGACTGCGCATATTGAGCTGCTCAGCGCACGCTCTGTCCGGTGACGGAAAGTGCCTCCGGCGGATTCATAATGGGGGCGCCGCCCCAATACCCCTGCTTAAGGGCTACTAGCCCTTAAGAATCCCATTTTGTATCAAAGTGAAGTCAAAATAAAAGTTTCGGTCAAGCCTTTTCAAAGGCTTGCGGAGTCCAGAGGCAGAGCCTCTGGTCGCTCACCGCAGTGAGCGAAACACTCCGGCATATCAGGAGCTCCGCAAGAGGGGACGCCCTGCGATAGAGGGCGTCCCCTTTCATAAATCCATCGGAGATACCGCTTTATTTACAGAACAAGGCGCTGACCGCAGCAGTCAGCGCCTTGTTTATTTATGATACTGTCAGAATTTCAGTCAACGTACCAGGTCCAGTTTACTTCAGCGGGCTTTTCGGTGGCTCTGCTTATTGTACCGGAAATTGAGAGCTGCCACTGATCCGCAGAATCCGCAAACCAGGATGCAGGTGTTTCAGCGTTCAGCGGGATCATCACACGCACCTTACCCTGTACATCCGCCGGAACCAGCGCTGCTTCGATCCGGATGCCGTTCTCCGTGATCTCAACGCGGCGCACCTCCGGAACATAGCCGTCTGCCTCGTACATAAACCAGAGGTAATGTGCGGAATCCGCATGCTTGTCAAGCCAGAGGAAACCGTCGTTGTCTTCGGCATAGAGCGCCCGGTCGCCGTCCGCCATGCGCCGGTTCTTCCATGCGGCTGCGCTTTCGTGATGCAGTGCGGTATCAAACGTCTGATACTGGTCGCTGTTCCACTGATAGATAAAGGAAGGTGCAGGGAGCGTTTTGAGTGCCGGAACGTATGGTTCAGGATCGCTGCCGGTCGCAAGGAATGCTTTTTCCATATCCGCATTCAACGGTGTGACGATATCGTGGCGATCCCATCGGTAGGTGCCGGCGGTCGCCTTTTTACCGTTCTTATCATTGACCAGATAAAGGGTAAATTCGTCATCGCTGACGCCGGTTCGGATCAGTGCAAACTCAAAAACGCCGCATTCTTTTTCCGGGATCAGTTGGGGTGCGTCGAGGCGAACCGCGCCGTCGGAAATTTCAAAACGAAATTCTCCGCTGATATTTTCAGGAATGTCGATTTTCAGATGCGTGATTCTGGTGAGCGCATCTTTCGTGACCGGCTTCGGCGGATCGGTTTCTTCCGGCGGAGCGGTCGTTTTCGGAACAGCTGTTTCCGGCTTTGCCGTAGTCTGAGGATCGGCATTTGTCTGATCTGCTGCGGGATCCGTGTTCTGCGCATCTGCAACCGGGACAGCATTGCTGCGCGAGGCCGTCGTCTGTCCGGCGATATATGACACCCTGTGCGTGCCGAGTCCCGTATCTACAAACGGCAGATGTACCGCGGACGCCGGATTGCCGGGCGCGGTCGTCACGGCGGGCTGTCCGGTGACCTGCTCTGCTGCACTGTCCTGTGCCGGTTCGCTGGCAAATTGAACTGCGACATTGCTGCTCATCTCGACGGTATCGCCGGTATTCCTGATCAGGAATGCAAGTCCGGTCACGACGGCGGCACATGCCGCAACGCTGCATGCCGTCAGCATGGCTGTGATGAGCCGCGGACGCTTTGTCTGCCGGATGGTCACGGCAGGAACGCGGACTTCGGTTTCAGGCTGCCCGCCGCGGATTTTGCTGAGCACCCCGCTCACATCCGGCCGGGATTCGGCCTGCACAGAGGGCGCAGCCGCTTCCAGCATATCCGGACGAGCTTCTTCCAGAGCGTGCATCAGTTCGGTTGTTTTCATAGTAAATCCTCCTTCTCTAAATACTCCCGCAGCCGGTTCCGCAGCCGCATTAGCGTGACGCGCACGCGGGTTTCCGGAATCTGCATATCCTTTGCGATCTCCCGTGATGTCATCAGATACCAGTACCGTTTCAGCAGCATATTGCGCTGTTCTTCGGGCAGGTCATCCAGAAAACGGCCGATCGCGTGATTCAGCACCTGCTGTTCGGTCTGCCGCTGAATGTCATCCGGTGCGGCAATGACCGGTTCCAGCTCAGAAAGTGCTGCTGCATAGCGGTCGGCGCCGCGCTTTTTGCGGTTCCGCTGATCCAGGCGGTCGAGTGCCGCACGGCGTGTCAGCGTCAGCACGAATGCCTGAAAGTGTGTCGGGCTGGTTGGCGGGATCGCGTTCCAGAGGCGGAAATAGGCGTCGTTGACGACCTCCTCCGCGTCGGAACGGCTGCCGAGAATCTGTTCTGTGATGCGCATACAGAGCGCACCGTACTTCTCTGCGGTTTCCGCAACGGCACGCTCGTCCCGCGCGAAAAACAGTGCTATGATTTTGGGATCATCCATTGCAGTTACCGTCCTTCGGAGATATCTCTGTCAATATAGTCGGCAAAAACGGGATCAGTGTTACATGATCCGATAAAAACAGCGAGAGAGATGAATTTTGAATAACAAAAAACAGCCTGAGAACACAGGGTTCCCAGGCTGCTTTCATGTCAGAATTACTTGTTGTATGCCGCGAATGCGTTTTCCACGGTTTCCTTCTCGCAGGGCTTGGTGAATGCCGAAATCACCGGAACCAGCACGATCGAGAGGATCATGAGCAGTGCGCCTGCATTGATCGGGGAGGCGAGGTTCAGCGGCAGACTTGCAGCCCATTTCACAATACCGCCGAAGCTGTCCTTGAAGAATGTGAAGATGCACATATGGGCGAGCGTCGAGATAACGCCGAGTGCAAAGCTGACCCATACAGCTGCCTTGGTTGTCTTTTTGCTGAACAGTGCCCACAGGAACGGGCCGAGGAACGAGCCGGAAAGTGCGCCCCAGGAGTAGCTCATCAGCGTGGTGATTGCCGCGTTCTTGTTCATCGCAATGATGACGGACAGCAGCAGGAAGAAGATAATCAGCACGCGCATGGTGACAAATTCCTTCTTTTCGTCCATCTTGCCCTTGGAGGCCGGACGGATCAGGTCATGCGTCAGCGTAGTGGAGGAGGTCAGCACCAGTGCGGAGAGCGTCGAGAGCGATGCGCTCAGCACCAGCACGACGACCAGACCGATCAGCAGCGGCGGGAGCGCTGTCTGGAGCATGTTCGGAACCATTGCGTCAAATTCCAGCTTGCCGTTGGAGAGCTTCTGGATCACGTTCGTGCCGAGTCCTTCACCGGCTTCCGTCGTATTGAACAGACGGGTGAAGCCGCCGAGCAGGTAGCAGCCACCGGACACGATCAGGCAGAAGAATGTCGAGATAATCAGACCGCGCTTGATATCCTTTTCATCGCGGATCGCGTAGAACTTGTGCGTCATCTGCGGCAGACCCCATGTGCCGAGCGAGGTCAGCACGACGACGCCGAACAGGTTGATCGGATCCGGGCCGAAGGTCGCAGCCAGCTTGCCGTCCGGGACAGCGGTGATTGTTTTCAGCATGTCCACGGATGCGGAGAAGCCGCCGTTGTAATTGAGAATGCAGATCACAACCGCCGAGATGCCGACGAGCATGATCATGCCCTGAATGAAGTCGTTGACAGCCGTCGCGGAGTATCCGCCGAGCACAACGTAGATCGCGCTCAGGATAGCCATTGCAATCATAACGTACTGATATGCGTTCGGGGAGGTCAGGTTGAACGCCATTGCAAACAGTCTGGAAAGGCCGTTATAGACCGAAGCGGTGTAGGGGATCATGAACAGGAACACGATGACCGCCGCTGCTGTTTTCAGCTTGGGGCTGCCGTAGCGCTTCATGAAGAAGTCCGGCATGGTCTTGGCGTCAAGGTGCTTGGTCATCAGACGGGTGCGGCGTCCGAGCACGGCCCATGCGAGCGTTGCGCCGATCAGCGCATTGCCCACGCCGATCCACGCGGCGGAAACGCCGTAGCCCCAGCCGAACTGTCCGGCGTAGCCGATGAACACAACGGCGGAGAAGTAAGCCGTTCCGAATGCGAACGCGGTCATCCAGGGGCCGATCTTGTTGCCGCCGAACACGAAGTCGTTGACGCTCTTGGTCTTTTTGGATGTGATCACGCCGATGGAAACCATGACCGCGGCGTAAACCACGACCACGATCAGCGTGATGATCTGTGATGCTGACATAGGTAATGCCTCCCGAAATATATATAGTATATGTTGGGGTCGGCTGCGCACTTTTACGCTTTACAGCTTTTAGGCTGCACAGCTTTAACGCAGCAAAGTAATTATAGCATATTTCGCCGGGATTGTCAAGCACCCGCAAAGATTCGGAAAGAAATACAAAATCTGTGCAAAAATCTTTTCTTTCTGCGCAAAATTGACAATGTGTGAAAACATATAGTATTATTATCGGGGTATTCTACGTGCAATTATTGCGAATGCCGAACGAAATACGCGCGGCATACCGCAAAACGTATGCGTTCTGGTTTTGTCTGTTTTATACAAAAAAATATGACTGGTTTATACAGTTCTTCCAAAGTTTCAAAAAACCCTTTACAAGAAATCAATCTTGTATTATAATGTAGTCAGTGAGAAATTGCGCTATGCTTCGCGGAATTTCTCAAAAAGAATTTACAGAATGTATAACAGGCACAAAAAACACCGAAACCGGTCAGAAACGGCGTTCCCTGCTGCACGGGAGGGGCAAGCCAGAGAGGAACGGTTTCAGTGCGGTTTTGCTGTTTATGCAATCTGTAAACCGCGCTGTCATCGGACGCAGTACCGCATCCGGTGATGCACCAAATAAAAACGGGAGGGTTTTTTTAATGCACAAGAGTACAAAACGGGTCGTTGCGGCACTGCTTGCTGTTGCAACGATCGCACCGGCAGCCATGAACATGGCTCCGATGATTGCCTCCGCAGGCGAAGTGCTTGGTGAGTCCACCTTCGACTACAAGGCGCTGCCGTGGCATACCTGTGAGTCCAGCCCTGCGAAGCAGAACTTCGACGTGAAGAGCGGCGCGTTCCACGTTGAGGTCCTCGTTCCGGAAGGCGGCGAGAAGGCCAAGTGGGACCTTCAGGTCAGATGCAGGAACCTGAACTTCAAGGCAAACCACGTTTACGAGGTCAGCTTTGATGCAAAGGCAAAGAGAGAAGGCATGGAGCTCTGCTCCAAGATCGGTCAGCCGAATGACCCGTATGAAGAGTATTTCGAGCTCGGCGGCGACAACGGCGACGATATGCACATGGGTCCGGATATGGGCGGTTCCTGGGGTAAGGCTGTCAAGCTGAGCACCTCTTACAAGACCTACTCCGGTACCTTCACTCCGACCAAGGACCTTGAGGCAATGGAGTGGACCTTCCACTATGCAAAGGACAGCAAGGGCTACGGCGGCAACGCACAGAAGGGCGACGAGATCTGGTTCGATAACATGCACATCAAGTGCACGACCTGCAGCGAGTGCGACGCAGATCCGACTGAGTCCTACGGCCAGACCAACCGTGACTTCAGCGGCCTGAAGAACAACTTCATCTCCGTCAACCAGATCGGTTACTATCCGGAGCTTGCGAAGATCGCAACGCTGGGCGACAACGACGGTGATATTCTCCACGGCGCAACGAAGATCAGCCTGACTGAGGATACCTACACCTATGAGCTCGTTGACAAGTCCGGCACCGTTGTTCACACCGGCACCACCGGCAAGAAGTTCTATGATAAGGACTCCCACGACAACGTCTGCAAGATCGACTTCTCCGACTTCAAGACCCCGGGTACCTACTACCTGCGCATTAAGGGTAAGGACTGGAGATCCTTCGAGTTCCGCATCGGCGATGATATCTATTCCGAAAGCAATGACATGCTGACGAATGCGATCAACTACTTCTATCAGAACCGTTCCGGTCTTGATATTAAGGAAACCTACATCACCTCCGGTGACAAGTCCAAGCTCGCACACGAGGGCGGCCATAAGACGGACAGCGCAACTGTTCAGACCGAGTGGCACAACGAGTACCTGAGCGAAGACGAGGCAACCGGTACCTACGGTTCCTCCAAGATCACCGCAAACGGCGGCTGGTACGACGCAGGTGACCACGGTAAGTACGTCGTCAACGGCGGTATCTCCGTCTGGACGCTCCAGAACATGTATGAGAGAGCACTGCTGAATCTGAAAGAAGGCGTGGGCAAGAAGAAGTTTGCTGACGGCTCCGGCACGGTTGTCATTCCGGAAACCGGCAACGATATCCCGGATGTCCTCGACGAGTGCAAGTACGAGCTCGACTTCATGGAGCAGATGGTTGTTTCCTCCAGCGAGCCGACATGGGGCAAGTATGCAGGCCTCGTTTACCACAAGCTGCATGACCACAAGTGGACCGGCCTTGCCACCAGACCGTGGGACTACGAGAAGGAATGGAAGACCGTCCGTATCGTCAAGCCGCCTACATTCGCTGCAACCCTGAACTATGCTGCTTGCGCGGCACAGGCTGCACGTCTGATTGAGCCGTATGACTCTGCACAGGCAAAGAAGTACCTCGAAGCTGCAAAGACTGCATACCAGGCAGTGAAGAAGCACTGGTACAAGGCAACCGACAATGAAGAGAACGAAGCAAAGTCCCTGTACGCTCCGATGTATCAGGCAAAGGGCGGCGGACCTTACGGCGATAACGAGGTTCTCGACGACGAGTACTGGGCAGCTTGTGAAATCTTCACATCTGCAAAGATCCTCGGCGATTCTGAGGCTGAAACCTACCTGAAGGAAGTCTCTGATTACAAGAACGCATTCCAGGTCACCACGAGAATCACCGGCGGTGAGAACGCTTCCGGCGAAGGCTCCTTCACCACGTTCAACTGGGGCAACACTGCTTCCGCAGGCTCCATGACGCTGGCTCTCCACAAGGATCTGCTCACTGCTGAACAGGTCGCAACACTTGAGAAGTCCATCACCGATGCGGCTGATGAGTACATCAAGGAAGAGAACACGCAGGGCTACGGCATTCCGTACAAGTATGACGGCCCTGGCTACAACGATCCGAACAACCTGGATCCGAGCATCACCATCAAGGGTTATGAGTGGGGCTCCAACTCCATGGTTATCAACAACCTGATCGTTATGGCATATGCATATGACCAGACTCTTGATGTGAAGTACCTGAACGGCGTCACAACCGGTATGGACTACCTGCTCGGCTGCAACCCGCTGGCATTCTCCTACATCACCGGTTACGGTGACTACCACGAAGTGAACCCGCACCACAGATATTGGTCTCATGAGCTTGACAAGACCCTGCCGCTGGCTCCGGACGGCGTCCTTTCGGGCGGCCCGAACGCAGGCCTCCAGGATCCGTATGTCCGTGCTCTGGGCTTCGAGCCTGGTGACGATGATAACCCGTCTCAGAGATGCTTCGTTGACTCCATCGAGGCATGGTCTACCAACGAGGTTACCATTAACTGGAACGCTCCGCTCGCATGGATCGTTGAGTTTATGCAGGATAAGGATAACATTGGCGGTACTCCGATTCCGCAGACCACTCCGGCTCCGACCACTACGACTGCTCCGACCACCACGACGACTGCCGGTGGGAGCGATCCGAAACCCGGCGTTTGGGGCGACACCAACTGCTCTGGCGGCGTGGATGTTTCCGATGCTGTTCTGCTTGCTAAGTATCTTAATGCGGATGCTTCGGGCAACGTTACGGAACAGGGCAGAGTGAACGCGAACGTCATTAAGGGCGAGCTCGACGGTGAAGACCTCTCCGCAATCCTCATGCTGATTGCAAAGATCATCACCCAGAACGATTGCCCGCTCGATAAGATTCCGACCATCGGCGGCTAATCCGCTCACGGAACGCTTACAAGCAATCAAAAGAAAGCCGATCTCCGAAAGGGGATCGGCTTTCCGTTTGTGAAAATGGGCATCTCCGATGGATGAAAAAGGTGCGCTGCCACCATACCTCTGCTTAAGGGCAACCGGCTCTTAAGCATCCCTATACGAAATGGGGTCTGGAGATACATCCCCAGCGGGAGTTTGAGGGCAGAGTCCTCATACCAGATCATCGCACAGCGATACCTTATGATGCAGTCGTTTCTGCGCTGCCCGGATCCGGTGCAATGGCGGCAAATCCGCTGAAACGCACCGTGAACGGCTGCGCAGGCATCTCAATCGCAGCGGGCGTGCCGTCAGCGGCAAATGTCAGGGTATAGCTTCCGGCTTCGGTTTCTCCGGCATAGCTCCATGTGCCGTCACTCTGTTCATTGCAGGGGAGCGGGGCGGTTTCATCTGCGAGATCGAGCACATCTGTGGCGAGCACCAGCACGTTTTTGGCGGGCAGCGCCGACCGCGGCACTGAGAATTCCAGCCCCTTGTAGCTCGCTTTGACGGCATTTCCGTCAAATTGCAGCACGACGCCTTCCAGCGCGGCCGGTGCAGAGAATGCCGCCTCCCACTGCGCTTTGTCATAGCGCGTGAGCGTCAGCGCGGCAGTCTGACCGGTACCGTATTCCAGCTCCGCCTCTGCCGTGTATGCACCGTCCAGCTTCGGCGTGAACGGCGCAGCCGGGTGCCCGGCGGCGCATCCGCTCAGCAGAAAATACGCAGGTGCGCAAAAAATCAGGGCGTTTCTCAGAAAATACAATGGTTTCATATCAGCAGCCTCCAAACAGATTTTGCTTTCAACAACCGTAGTATTTTCAGGGAAACGCCCTGTTCCTGTTTATTCGTATTCCCCGAACAGCAGCGGGAGCTGCCGGATCAGGTCGCTCGGCAGCATCGCGCGGCGGGAGAGCTCCGCGGCGGCGCAGTCGCCTGCAAGCCCGTGCAGAAACACACCGATCTTTGCGGCATCCTCCGCGGGGATGTGTTGTGCGGTCAGACCGGCAATCATGCCCGCGAGGACATCGCCGCTGCCGCCCTTGCTCATGCCGGAGTTGCCTGTCGTGTTGACGGACGCATGATCGGCCGTTGCGATGACGGTGCCGTCGCCCTTGAGGACGACAACCGTATTCGGGAAGCGCGCCGCCAGCTTCTTTGCCGCAGCGACGCGGTCCTTCTGGATATCCGCGACCGTGCAGCGCATCAGCCGCGCCATTTCGCCGGGATGCGGCGTCAGGACGACCGGCCCCTTGACCTTGCGTAATATATCTATGCCGGAGGCAATCGCGTTTAGACCGTCCGCGTCCAGAATGACCGGACATTCCAGCTGCGTCAGCAGTCCGGTGACGGTCTGACGGATATTGTCCGTGAGGCCGAGCCCGCAGCCGATCAGGACGGCGGTTGCGGTTTTCGCATTTTCAAGAATCGCCGGGATACTCTGTGGTGTCAGCTTTCCGGTATTATCGGTCGGCAGGGGCAGCATAATCGCTTCCGGCGAATTGCTGACCATCATCCGGCAGACGCCCTCCTCAGAGGCGAGGCAGCACAGCCCGACGCCGGTGCGGAGCGCCGCCTGCATCGCAAGGATGGCAGCACCCGGCATATTGCGGCAGCCTGCGACCGTCAGCAGCGTGCCGAACATGCCCTTGTGTGCATTCTTCGGTCTTGCGGGCAGCAGCGACCGGACTTCCTGATCCGTCAGATGCGTGACCGGATAGGGGAACTGCGAGAAGGCCTCCTCCGGAATGCCGATTTCCACAAGATAGATCGCACCGCAGTATTCCGAAAGCGGGGACATGAACAGACCGGCCTTGGCCGCACCGAATGTGATTGTGACGTTGCAGCGGAAGATGCCCTCCGCAGCCGTGCCGTTCAGGCCGTTTCCGCCGCTGGGAATGTCCACGCCGATGCAGAGCTTTTCCTTGTCTGCGGCGACAATCGCAGAAAGCTCACGGACAAACGGCGGGAGCTCTCCGCGGAAGCCGATGCCGAAGATGCCGTCCGCGATGATTTGCGCCTCCTGCACCGCAGTACGGATTTCGTCCTGCGCGGTCAGGATGCGGATATTTTTGAGCAGCCGGAATTTGGTATACGCGGTGCGCGTTTTCGGGATTCCGGCAACCATGCAGACCGTTACGGTAAACTGCTTTGCGAGCTTTGCCGCAGCGACGAAGCAATCGCCGGCGTTGTTGCCGTTTCCGCAGAGGAACAGAATGCTGTTCCGGCTCTGCTCCAGCGCAATGCGGGCGATGTGCATGGCAAGGCCGTTTCCGGCATTGTCCATCATGATATCATAGGTGACGCCGGACTGATTTGCAAGATCCTCCAGCTTCATCATTTCAAGAGGGGTTACAAGCCGCATAACAATGTATCCTCCGAATAATAAGGGCGGGTTTATTCTGAATCGCTGTTTTGTGACGCAACCCAGCGGAAGCCGAGATTGCGCGGCAGATGCTTGTCAAGATAGAGCAGAATGTCGTCGTTCGGCGTCCAGACAAGGCGTGTCTGACCGTACTGTTCGTGGTCAAAGTCCGCACAGAAGGCGGTGTTGTCCTGTGCCGTGCAGGCGAGCACGATGGTCTGACCTGCTCCGGGCTGTTCTGCGTCCTGCATATTCTTGAATGCAGTGAACTTTGTGATGGAAACCGTCAGCATGGGCTTGCGCTTGCTCTGGGAGAGGATTTTCGTGACGGTCAGCTCGTCGCCGGAGATGATGTATTCATATTCGATCCGGCTGTTGAATACGAGATACCAGGTGAGGAAGCCGAGCGCCGCTGAGAGCAGAAGCAGAACCGGGCGTCCGCTCCAGAGTGCGAACACAACGGATGCGGCGGTCAGGACGATGCCGCAGATGAGATAGCCCGTGCTCTGCGCACGGTTGTCGAGTTTCGGAACAATCAGTTCCCGGTAATCGGATCCGAGCATAATGGAAAACTCCCTTTTCGACTGGATTCTGAAGCGCGTCGGGTGCGCAGCGGTCAGGATGCGTCCGCAGTGATCTGTGCTGCCTCCGCGGCCTTTTGCTCCGCAGCGCGCTCGCGTGCATGAAGTGCTTTTTTGCGTGTATACATGATCTGGTCAGCGCGGTCAAACAGTGCGACTGAGGTTTCTGTGCCGTCAAACTGCGCGCTGCCGTAACTGAATGTGACGGGGTACGGGATGAACGGGAATTCTGTTCCGGAAAAAGCCTCCAGCGCCTTGCGCATGGATTTTTCCGCCAGTGCCTGATCACAGTGGAAGATGACGGCGAATTCCTCGCCGCCGTAACGGAACACCTCGCCGTAGATGCCGCAGTATTCCTCCAGAATCCCTGCCAGTGCGATCAGAATGGTATCGCCGTTCGCGTGGCCGTAGGTGTCGTTGACCTTCTTGAAGCTGTCGATGTCCGCGATGGACACGGTCAGCGGCTTGCCGATCTGTCCGGATTCCGCAATGGATTCGTCCAGCATCGGGTAGAAGGTCGCGTGGTTGAGCAGTCCGGTCATGGCATCGCGGTTGAGCCTTGCACGGATCTCCGTGATGTCGTCAAAGGTCAGCAGTCTGCCGTGCTGCCCCTCACTGTTCGTCCATTCGGTGATTTTGCGCTGATAGGTTTTGCCGCCTGCCTGAATGGTCGCATATTCATCCTCACAGAGCTGTGCAAGATCCATGAACTGCGCACGCAGCAGCTTTTTTCCGATGGCAGGGACGATCTGCGCGGCCTTGCGGTTCGCATAGATCAGGCGAAAGTCGCTGTCCAGAAAGATCAGGCCGGTTGACATATTCTGGAGCATTTCTTCCTTGTTGAGCAGACCGTACCGGAGCACAGAGAAGGTGATCAGCATGGCCGCGATCATGACGCCGATCGAGGTGACGTCATATGCCTTCGTCCATCCGGAAAGATAGACCAGCAGAGAGAAGAACGGGATCAGGCAGGAGAGCATCAGGATCGTGTTGTTCGTCTTCGCCCTGCCCCGCAGCGCAGCACGCTCATACAGACAGAGGCTGAGGAACAGCATGGCCAGCACAGTATTGTACGCCATGTAGATGTAGTAGAACACACCGGGCACAACATGGAGCAGGCCGTTTTTCATCAGCGAAAGATGCTTGTAGTACAGCTCGTGCTCTTCGCATGTAAAGACCAGGAAGAGCGTGATGACCGGTATGACGAACAGCATCGCCTGCCACAGCTTTCCGACTTTGGTTTCGTAATACCGCAGCGCGAGCATCAGCAGCACAGGGTTGACGAATACCCTGCCGATGTAGCCGAATTTCAGCGCGTCGATCTTTGCGGCGATGCCCGGTGTGTTCAGCTCGACATAGTAGGACAGCATCATCAGCATGGAACAGAACAGTCCGAGCACGGCGAATTCACGCAGTGAGGTTTCGTGCTGATCCAGCAGAATCAGGATCACAGAGCAGCTTGTCATCGTGATGCCGATGATCAGAATACCGGACATGAGCGCAGTTGTCACAGCCTTCCCCCCTTTCATGACAGTCTGGTAAATGTATTTTTATATATTCCATATCTATTATATCATATCACAAAATTGCGGAAAAGTCAACAAAAAACAGCCGAAACGGCATGCTGCTTTCCGTGAATTTTCTGTGAACGGGCTGCGGATTCTGCCGCCTTTGCGGGGATTTGCCGCAAGGCGGGGGATTGGCGACAATGTATCATAGAGAGGACGGAAAAAGTGATTGCATTTTGCGGCTGCCTGCGCTATAATAAAACTGGATACTTATTACTTCGCACAGAGATAAAAGGGGGAAATCAATGATGAAAAACAGGATCAGAAGAACGGCAGCCGCAGTCAGCGCGGCGGTGCTGCTGTTTACAGGCACGGCCGTGTTCCCGCAGGGGTATGACTTTCCGGCGCCGGCCGTGACGGTCAGTGCTGCGGAGGAGGATTATCCGTGGAGCGATTATCTGAAAAAATCCGCGGACTGGTTCGGCTCACAGGAGGCGCTGACTGTTGCAGATGCCTGCATTCAGCAGCAGGTACAGGGCGAGGGCGGCTGGCAGAAGGGCATGATGACCTCGCATACCGGCGACTGGGCGCATTCCACGATTGACAACGATGCGACCACCTCGCAGATCCGGTTCCTGATGCGTGCCTATCAGCAGACAAAACAGCAGAAGTATTTTGACTGCGCGATGCGCGGCGTGGACTGTCTGTTCAAGATGCAGTACAGCAACGGCGGCTGGATGCAGTGCCTGAATACGCCCGGCACGTATCATGCGCACATCACGCTCAATGACGGCGCCTACGTGCATGTGCTGAGCATCATGAAGGAAATGAGCAAAAAGACCGGCGATTTCACCGCGGTCAGCGATGCGTATGCGCAGAAGGCGGCGGCCGCGCTGGAAAAGGGCATCCAGTGCCTGCTGGATATGCAGATTGTCAACAACGGGACGAAAACCGCGTGGTGCCAGCAGCATGACGAGAATACGCTGAAACCGGCGGCAGCCCGTGCCTATGAGCTGCCCTCGACCTGCACGAGCGAGAGCGCAGGCGTGATTCAGTTCCTCTATCAGGAGGCAAAGGAAACCGGCCGCGCCGACCTTGCGGAGAGCGTCAATGCGGCGATTGCGTGGTTCAAAAAGGTGCAGCTGAACGGCATTGAGTTTGTCAAATCGGGCGATGACAAGATCGTCCGCGAGAATCCGAACGCCTCGCCGCTGTGGGCGAGATTCTATGAGCTGGGCACGGACCGCCCGCTGTTCTCAGACCGTGACAGTTCCGTACATTATAATGTGGCGGAGATCAGCCAGGAACGCAGAACGGGCTATGCATGGTACGGCAACTGGGGCAAAAATGTTGTAAATCTGGCACCGCTGACACCGGGGGAAACGGTTGTCACACAGCCGGAAACGGAACCGGAATACACCGGAAAGCTGATTGGAAAGCTGATCGTACATGATACGAAAAACGGCGCAAACTGGAGCATTCAGCAGGATTTGCAGAACGGCAGTGCGCTCTTCGGCGACAGAGCCTATACCGCGGCGAATCTGCCGGATTCGCTTGCGGGCGCGGAGTATATCCGCACGGCCTGCGATTCCAAGTCCTACGGCAGCGCGCTTGCAGAGCTGACGGCTGCCGAGGATCTGACGCTGTATGTTATGATGGATGTCCGCGTGGTGAATTACGTGACACAGCAGGGCATCTCTCCGAACTGGCTGGACGACTATACGCATATGCGGACACAGGTGTTCAGCTCGAACGGGGAGGAGTTTACGGTCTATATCCGCGATGTGAAGGCCGGAGAAACCGTGACGCTCGGCAGCAACTTCACGAACAAGGATGCGGTCAATTATTTCGCGGCCGCGGTGAAAAAGCCTGCGGAAACCACGGAACCGGTCACGACTGCCGCTGAAACAACGACGACCGAAACGACAACAGAAGTCACGACGACAGCCGCAGAGCTGACGGCACCTTCGGAAACAACCCCGGAGCCTGCCGCGAGATTCGCGGGCGATGCGGATTGCAGCGGTCTGGTCGATGTGTCGGATGCGGTGCTGACCGCACGCTTTGCTGCGGAGGACAGCACAGCGAAGATGACGGATCAGGGACGCCGGAATGCGGACTGCGACGGCATCAGCGGCGTGGACGGCGGCGACGTCAGCATGATTCTGCTGTACATCGCAAAGATCATCGGGGAGTTCCCCGCCTGATTTGTGCAGTTTCACGAAAAACAAGGGCAGCACTTGACTTTTCCGCCGGAATCCTGTAAAATATGTAAGGATTGCAAGCGGAACATGCTGTTCTCACCGCCAGCGAAAGCGAAACGGTAATCTGATTCACGAAATGAAACGCGTTATGCGGTGATATGTTCATGAGCAGAGAGTACGGCAGCGAAGCCTGTATTCTCTGTTTCTTTTTTACGATTTTTACGATCAATGAATGGAGGTGCTTGGCGATTAGCAAGCAGGAACTGCAAATCAATGAGGAGATCCGTGACCGTGAGGTGCTCGTGATCGACGCGGACGGCGAGAAAAAAGGCATTATGTCCGCAAGAGACGCACAGAAGCTCGCGTATGACCAGAATCTCGATCTGGTGAAGATCGCGCCGCAGGCGACGCCGCCTGTCTGCCGTGTCATGGACTACGGCAAATACTGCTTTGAGCAGCAGAAGCGCGAAAAGGAAGCACGGAAGAATCAGCGTATTGTCGAGATCAAGGAGATCAGAATGTTCTCCGCCATTGATACGCACGATTTTGAAACCAAGGTCGCACAGGGCAAGAAGTTTTTGCAGGGCGGCGACAAGGTCAAGGTTTCGGTCAGGTTCCGTAAGCGTGCGATCGCACATCCGCACCTGGGTGAGGAGCTGCTGGAGCGCTACCGCGATGAGGTCGGTGATGTCGCTGTTGTCGATAAGCCGCCGAAGATGGAGGGCAGAGCGATTGTGATGTTCATGTCCCCGAAGCAGAACAAGCCTGAAAAGGGCGATAAGGCGCAGAAAAAGCAGAAGTCCGCAAAGCCGCAGACAGCGCCTGCCGGTGAGGCACCCGCCGAAACAACCGAAGAAACAGAAGGCTAAGGATATGCAGCGTCGTGCAGATGCAGCGGCCGTTGCCGTTTGACGCGATCATATACAAAGAAAATTCAAGGAGGACGAATCCATGGCAGCCGTTAAGGTGAAGAAAATCAAGGTTAAGACCCATTCCGGTGCGAAAAAGCGTTTTCAGGTGACCGGCAGCGGAAAGGTTAAGTTCCAGCACGCTTACAAGCGTCATCGTCTTGTTTCCAAGGACAAGAAGGTCAAGCGCATCGCGCGCAATGCAGGCGTCGCAAGCCCGGCAAATGCACCGACGATCCGCGAGATGGTTCCTTACAAGTAATTTGTAAGCGGATATTCCAGACGCGAACGAACCGATTGCCGCGCAGAACGCGGCGGACTGATTGATTACGGAGGAGAAAGAACATGGCTCGTATTAAGGGCGCAATGATGACGCGCAAAAGAAGAAATAAGGTCCTGAAGCTCGCAAAGGGCTACTGGGGCAGCAAATCCAAGCACTTCAAGATGGCGAAGCAGGCCGTCATGAAGTCCGGTCAGTATGCATACATCGGCAGAAAGCAGAACAAGCGGTTCTTCCGCAGACTGTGGATCACCCGTATCTCTGCTGCCTGCAAGCTGAACGGCATGAACTATTCCACGTTCATGAACGGCTGCACCAAGGCAGGCATCAGCCTGAATCGCAAGATGCTCTCCGAGATTGCAATTCATGACCCTGCCGGCTTCACGGCAATCGTCGAAAAGGCGAAGGCAGCACTGTAATCTAAGATACCGAACACGCTCTCTCGGATACGTCAGAGCGTGTTTTGTGTTTGTTATGACACTGTGAAAGGGGCGGAGCACCATGCAGCGGAGCAGTGAGATTCTGCAAGCAGGTACTGGAAATCAGACCGTAAAGCTGTTTGCCGGGCTGAACCGGAGCCGCGCTGTCCGGGAGAAAAACGGTGCCTTTGCACTGGAGGGCAGCCGCCTTGTGCTCGATGCCCTGCAAACCGGTGTGAAGCTCAGAGCCGTCCTGCTGACGGAGAAGGCGAAAGCCCAGCATTATGCGGCGCTGCGCGATGCCACACCTGATATGAAAATGCTGCTGATTTCCGATCAGCAGGCAAAGGAGATCGCAGATACCGAAACGGCGCAGGGCGTTTTCGCGGTCGCGGAAATGCTGCCGGAGCGGGATCTGATGCCGCAGGCAGGCGGCCGTGCGATGCTGCTGCACTGCTTGCAGGATCCTTCCAATCTGGGGGCGATTCTGCGGACGGCGGAGGCGCTCGGCACGGACGGGCTGTATCTGTATCAGTGCTGCGACCTGTATAATCCGAAGGTGATCCGCGGGAGCATGGGCGCGATTTTCCGCGCGCCGATCCGTCGGATCAAGGATACGGAAGCATTTTTTGCACACTGCCGTTCCGCCGGGGTTCCGGTCTGTGCGGCCGTCGTGGACAGAGATGCGGTGCTGCTCGGGCAGTATGATTTCAGCCGCGGCGGCGTCGTCCTGATCGGCAATGAGGGCAACGGCCTGCCGCGGGAGGTCAGCGACCGCTGTGACGTGAAGCTGACGATCCCGATGTCCCCCGCGTCCAATTCGCTGAATGCGGCGATGGCGGCAGGATTATTTCTCTGGGAAATGGCAAAAACATAACTGCGGCTGCGAACGGAGGTGCCCTCAATGGCAGAGCATACAAAGGACGAGCTGCTGCGCTACTGGGTCTGGCTTTCGCTGGTATTCGGCGCAGGCAGCGTGAAGCTGCTGTCGTATCTTCAGCGGCTCGGTTCCCCTACGGATGTCTATGAAGCGATGCAGGCGGGCCTGCTGCGCGACCTGCCGCCGCAGGCGCAGAAGGCCATGACGGCGCATACGGTCGGGGAGGCGGACAGCATTGTCTATTTCTGCAAGACGCACGGCATTGCGCTGCTGCCGATTGACAGCGAGGACTATCCGCCGCTGCTGCGGGAAATCGGCGCGCCGCCCGTGCTGCTGACCGCGCAGGGCAATACGGAGCTGCTGAAAAAGCCGCTGAGCTTGTCGGTTGTCGGCACGCGGCATCCCTCGCCCTATACGGAGCGCGTCACGCATACGATGATTTCCGCGCTCTGCAACGGCAACGATTTTGTGATTGTCAGCGGCTTTGCAAAGGGCGTTGACGCGGTCGCGCATACCGCCGCACTCGACGCGGGCGGCTCGACGGTCGCGGTGCTCGGCTGCGGCCTCAACGTCAATTATCCGCGGGAAAATCAGGCGCTCCGGGAACGGATCCTGACCGGCGGGCACGGCCTGATGATTTCGGAGTATATGCCGGGGACACAGCCGTTTCCGGCGAATTTCCCGAAGCGGAACCGCATATTGAGCGGGCTCGGCTATGCGACGGCCGTCATGGAGGCGGCTGCCCGGAGCGGCTCGCTCGTGACCGCACAGTGCGCGGCCGATCAGGGGCGTTACCTGTACTGCGTGCCGCCTGCGGATCTGTTTGATCCGCGGTATGCGGGCGTGATTCCGCTGCTGCGGGACGGTTCGATCCCGCTGATGAGCCATGAGGATATCCTCATGTCATATTACAGCCATTATCCGCAGTATCTTGTGATGCAGGAAAACGGCGTCAAGCCGTCTGAACGGCTGGTCTTTTCCGATGAAGCCGCTGCGGATGCAAAACCGGATGCCGCGGCGCTGATCCGCCCGACCGGCTCGTTCCGTGAGGAGGTGCAGAAGGCTGCACAGGAATATCTTACGGAGCAGAAGGCGGCGGAGCGCTCCGCGGAGGACGATGACCGTCCGCTGCCGGAGGATGCGGAGGAACGTGCAATCGTTGCATTTCTCCGTGAACACGGCGATACCTACGCGGATGATATTGCGGCTGCGCTGGATCTGGACCTCTCCGCACTGCTCAGTGCGCTGACGATGCTGGAGCTGGACGGCTATGTGGAGTCGCTGTTCGGCAAGCAGTACAGAGCGGTCTGAACCGCAGAACCTACTATGAAGCAACCGGGCGAATGCCCGCAGGAAGGATTGGAAACATGTCAGAACTCGTGATCGTTGAGTCGCCTGCAAAGGCAAAAACCATTCAGAAGTATCTCGGCAGCGGCTTTGAGGTCGTGGCCTCGATGGGGCATGTGCGCGATCTGCCGAAATCCAGGCTCAGCGTGGATATTGAGCATGATTTTACCCCGACATATATCGAGATGAAGGGCAAAGAGGATGTCATCAAGGATCTGAAATCGCGGGCGAAGAAAAGCTCCCGCGTCTGGCTCGCAACGGACCCGGACCGCGAGGGTGAGGCGATTTCCTGGCATCTGGCGCAGCTGCTCGGGCTGGATACCGAGCAGAACAACCGCGTCGAATTCAATGAGATCACAAAGAGCGGCGTCCAGACCGGAATGTCGCATCCGCACAAGATTGATCTGGATCTGGTCAATGCGCAGCAGGCGCGCCGGATCCTCGACCGCATCGTCGGCTATCAGCTCAGCCCGTTCCTCTGGCGGAAGATCCGCAGAGGCCTTTCCGCGGGCAGAGTGCAGTCCGTTGCGGTGCGCCTTGTCGTGGACAGGGAAAATGAGATCCGCGCATTCCAGCCGCGGGAATACTGGTCGATTGACGCCAAGCTGACCGCGAAGTCCTCGCGCAAGGTGTTCTCCGCGCATCTTGCGGAGGTGGACGGCAAAAAGGCGGAGCTTGCGACCGGTGCGGAGGCCGATGCGATTCTGAAATCGCTGGAAAACGCGGAATTCATCGTGAAATCCGTCAAAAAGCGCGTAACGAGCCGTCAGCCGGCGCCGCCGTTTATCACCTCGACGCTTCAGCAGGAGGCGTCCCGCCGCATGGGATTCCAGGCACGGCGCACGATGAAGGCCGCGCAGGAGCTCTACGAGGGCGTGGAGATTCCCGAGCTCGGCGCAGTCGGTCTGATTACCTATATGCGTACCGACAGCCTGCGGATTTCCGACGAGGCGAAGGCAGCGGCAGCGGAATATATCCGCGGCGCTTACGGCAAGCAGTATCTGCCCGCAACGCCCCGCAGCTTCAAGACCAAGAAGGGCGCACAGGATGCGCACGAAGCAATCCGTCCGTCCATGCCGAATGTGACGCCGGAGCAGGTCAAGGACAGCCTGACGACGGATCAGTACAAGCTGTATAAGCTGATCTGGGAGCGCTTCATCGCAAGCCAGATGGCGAACTGCCAGCTCGATACCGTTTCCGCGGAGATCACCGCGAACAGCTGCCTGTTCCGCGCATCCGGATACAGCGTCAAATTCGACGGCTTCACCAAGCTCTATGAGGAAGCAAAGGACAGCGTGCAGAATGACGAGGACAACAAGGAGCTGCCCCCGCTGACCGAGGGCGATCCGCTGAAGGTCAAGGCGCTGGACGGCAATCAGCATTTCACGCAGCCGCCTTCCCGCTATACCGAAGCGACGCTGATCAAGGCGCTGGAAGAAAACGGCATCGGCAGACCGAGTACCTATGCGGCGACGGTCGGCACGATCCTCTCCCGCATGTATGTCGAGCGCGACGGCAAGCAGTTGAAGCCCACTTCGCTCGGTGAAGTCACGACCGAGCTGATGAAGGATCAGTTCAAGCAGATTGTCGATGTCAAGTTCACCGCCGATATGGAGAGCGATCTGGACGGCGTCGAGCAGGGTAAGACCGACTGGGTGGAATCCCTGCGCCGCTTCTACGACAATTTCGAGAAAACACTGGAAAGCGCCGAAAAGGCGATGGACGGCAAGCGTCTGCGCGTGCCGGATGAGGAAACCGATGAGGTCTGCGATGTCTGCGGCAAGCCGATGGTCATCAAGATCGGCAGATTCGGCAAATTCCTTGCGTGCTCCGGCTTCCCGGACTGCCGCAACACCAAGAAGATCGTCACGCCGACCAAGGGCTTCTGCCCGCTGTGCGGCAAGAAGATCATTCTGAAAAAATCCAAGAAGGGCCGCAGCTTCTACGGCTGCGAGGGCTATCCGGAGTGCAACTTCATGACGTGGAGCACGCCGGTCGAGGACCGCTGCCCGAAGTGCAAGAATACGCTGTTCAAAAAGGGCGGCAGAGCCGGCAAGCTCGTCTGTGAGAAGCCGGACTGCGGCTATGAGCGACCGCTGTGAGTGCGGTGACGGTCGTCGGCGCGGGCATGGCCGGCTGTGAGGCTGCATGGGCGGCCGCACAGGCCGGGCTTTCCGTGACGCTGTACGAGATGAAGCCGGTGAAGTTTTCTCCGGCGCATCATTCACCGGATTTCGCCGAGCTGGTCTGCTCCAATTCGCTCAAGGCCTCGCGGATTGATTCCGCAGCCGGTCTGCTCAAGGAGGAGATGCGGCGGCTGGGCTCCCTGCTGGTGCCCTGCGCAGAGGCATGTGCCGTGGAGGCGGGCGGTGCGCTCGCCGTGGACAGAGAACAGTTTTCGCGGCTTGTGACCGAAAAAATCCGCAGCCACGAAAAGATTACCGTTGTCAACGAGGAGATCACGGAGATTCCGTCAGGGCAGGTGATTATCGCAACCGGCCCGCTGACCTCCGATGCGCTTCATGCACCGATTGCGGCGCTGACCGGTAAATCGCTGTATTTTTACGATGCCGCCGCGCCGATCGTCACAGGCGAGAGCATTGACCTTGACCGCGCGTTCTATGCGTCGCGGTACGGCAAGGGGACAGCGGATTATCTGAACTGCCCGATGACGAAAGAGGAATACCTCGCATTCCACGAGGCACTGATCCATGCGGAATCCGCGCCGCTGCACGATTTTGAGCAGGAGGCGCTCCGCGTATACGAGGGCTGCATGCCGGTCGAAGTGCTGGCAAAGCGCGGCGAGGACGCAATCCGCTACGGCATGATGAAGCCGGTCGGTCTGACCGATCCGCATACCGGAAAGCGCCCGTATGCCGTTGTGCAGCTTCGCAAGGAGAACCGCGAGGGAACGCTCTGGAATCTGGTAGGGTTTCAGACAAACCTCAGATGGGGCGAGCAAAAGCGCGTCTTTTCAATGATTCCGGGGCTGGAGCATGCGGAGTTTGTCCGCTACGGCGTGATGCACCGCAACAGCTTTCTGGATTCGCCGCGGCTGCTCGATCCGACCTATGCGCTCCGGAAGGAGCCGCGCATCCGCTTTGCCGGGCAGATGACCGGCGTGGAGGGGTATATGGAATCTGCGGGGAGCGGGATCCTTGCAGGACTGAATACCGTGCGTGCGGTGAATGGGGAACCGCCGCTGATTCTCCCGCGGGAAACGATGCTCGGTGCGCTGACCGCCTATATTACAGATCCGTATCAGGAAAATTTGCAGCCGATGGGAGCGAATATGGGGATCCTCCCGATGCCGGCTGAGAAATTCCGCGGAAAGGACGGCAAGCAGCGGAAATATCAGGCGTATGCAGACAGAGCGCTTGCTGCACTGGATGCGGCGCTTGCAGCGTCATAATACAGATAAAATAGAAAAGTCTTACGGAAAGAGAAACAGATTCAGACGCAGATGCGGGATGCCGGACGGGGAAACCGGCGCCCGGGAAATCATCTGCAAACACAAATGTTTTGGGTGAAATAGGAGAATTGCGATGAAGAATACGGTTCTGATCCTCTGGATCGTCTGGACGGTACTGACGCTTGCGTGTGCAGGCTTTGCACTGATGTTCCGCGGTGAGATGTATACGCATCTTGCATGTGTGACACTGATGACGGACATTCTGTTCGGCCTGCTCTGCTGTGCTGTAATCCAGAAAGAGAATGTCCGGAAAAAGAAATAAGCTATCCCGCAGAGCCTCAGCGTTCTGCAAAAATCCTGAAAAGAGGTTGATCCATTATGCGGATTATTTTAGATGCGATGGGCGGCGACAATGCCCCGCTTGCACCGCTGGAGGGCGCTGCAAGAGCCGTAAAGGAGCTGGGCGTTGAGGTCGTGCTCAGCGGCGACGAGAACAAGATCAAGGCGCTGGCAGCCGAACACGGAATCTCTCTGGACGGCATCACGCTGCTTCATACCGATGAGGTCATCACGATGGAGGATCAGCCGACCGATGTGGTCAAGGCGAAGAAGAACTGCTCGATGGCGCTCGGCATGCAGGCGCTGGCCGACGGCAAGGGCGATGCATTTGTATCCGCCGGAAATTCCGGCGCGCTGCTGGTCGGCGCCACGATGATCCCGCGCCGGATCAAGGGCATCAAGCGCGCGGCGATGGCGCCGCTGCTGCCGACGAACACCGGCCATGCGATTCTGATGGACGGCGGCGCGAACACGGAATGCCGTCCGGAAATGCTGGAGCAGTTCGGCATCATGGGCAGCATCTATATGGAAAAGGTCATGGGGATCGAACGCCCGCGCGTCGCGCTGATCAACAACGGCGCGGAGGAGTGCAAGGGCAGAGAGCTGGAGCAGGAAACCTATCAGCTGCTGCAAAAGGCAGATGTCAATTTTGTCGGCAACATCGAGGGCAGAGATGTCCCCTCCGGTGATGCAGACGTCCTTGTGACGGACGGCTTCACCGGCAATATCGTGCTGAAGCTCTATGAGGGGCTCGGCAAGTTCTTTGCGGGCAAGATCCGGGAAATGTTCACGGGCGCCGGAAAAATCGGCGCAATCTTCATGATGGATAAGCTCAGTGCGCTCAAGGATTCCTTTGATTACAAAAAGGTCGGCGGCGCAGTGCTGCTCGGTATTTCCAGACCGGTCATCAAGGCGCACGGCAGTTCGGACGGCGAGGCGTTTTTCCATGCAGTCCGGCAGGCAAAGAACTGCGTGGACGGCAGAATCTGCGAAACCATCGCAGAGGCGCTTGCCGCACGGAAGGAGCAGGAGAAGGCAGACGGATCGGATGCATGATCCGCAGGAGGCATAAACATGGGAGCAAGACCGCAAACGGAATTTGAAGCAAGGATCGGCTATACATTCAAAAACGCCGCGCTGCTGACAGAGGCGCTCTGTCATTCGTCCTACGCGAATGAAAAGCGCGGGACGCTGCGCTGCAATGAGCGTCTGGAATTTCTCGGGGACAGCGTGCTTTCCATCGTTGTGTCCAATCATCTGTTCCGGAGCTGTACGCATCTGCCGGAGGGCGAGCTGACCAAGATCCGCGCGTCGCTGGTCTGCGAAAAGTCACTGTTTGAGTGGGCAAAGCAGATCGGGCTCGGGGAATACCTGCTGCTCGGCCACGGCGAGGATCAGTCCGGCGGCAGAACGCGCCCCTCGATCCTTTCGGATGCATTTGAGGCGGTGATCGCCGCAATGTTTCTGGACGGCGGCATGGAGGCCGTCACGCCGTATATTTTACAGTTTTTGCCGGCGAAGTTTGACCGCCCCTCGGAGGCGTTCCACGACTACAAGACCGTGCTGCAGGAGGTCATCCAGCAGAACCCGGAGGAGCATGTGGAATATGTGCTCGTCGGGGAGGACGGCCCCGATCACGCCAAGCTGTTCCATATGGAGGTGCGGCTCAATTCCAATGTGATCGGCAGAGGCTCCGGCAAATCCAAGAAGATTGCGGAGCAGATGGCAGCCAAGGAAGCGCTGATGCTCATGGGTGAGCAGATTTAATCGGTGCGTACATGACAGGAAAGGACATTTCATGGATACGAAAACCGTGTGTGCGCTGCTGACGGATTCTCACCGCTTTGCAGAAACAGCCCTGCATTTGCAGTGGGCGGATACCGGCGTTGTGCATATCGAGCGGGCAGATCAGAATGTTCACTGGGTATTTCTCACGGAGATCCGCTTTCCGGCGGGATATGTCGCTGCACATCTTGCAGAAGCTGTTGTTCAGGCGGATATTACGCATCTTTGCTGCACGGAGGAGCTGCCCGCGGATTGCTTTGCGCATATGAACGCGGAGGAACGGATGCAGCATCTGGAGATGTTTGCGCCTGATTATTTTTATAAGCCGGAGGAATTCGGCCGGTCCCTCGGGTGCTGGACGCCGGAGATCTATGCAGAGGAACTGCAAAAGCACCGCGGCGAATCGGATTTTGCGGCGCAGTTTTTCCCGCTGTTTGAACGGGAGAATGAGATGATTTACATCGGAATGCACGGGTGTACGCCCTGCTTGGATTATATCACGGTCAGCGGTGACACGGTTCTGATGACAACGCTCAGCGTTTGCTGCTGATACAGGACGTATAAAAATGGAGAATGCAGATCAATGTATTTGAAATCGCTGGAGCTTCAGGGCTTCAAATCGTTTCCGGATAAGATCACGCTGACCTTTGACGAGGGCCTGACCGCAGTTGTCGGCCCGAACGGCAGCGGAAAGAGCAATATCGGCGACGCGGTGCGCTGGGTGCTCGGCGAGCAGTCCACAAAGGAGCTGCGCGGCAAGAGCATGGAGGATGTGATTTTCTCCGGCACCAAAACGCGCAAGCCGATGGGCTTTGCAGCGGTAACGCTGACCATTGACAACAGTGACCATGCGCTCTCCGATCCGGAACCGGAGGTCGCGGTCACGCGAAGGCTCTACCGCAGCGGCGACAGTGAATATCTGATCAACGGAAAAAACGTCCGTCTGAAGGACGTCAACGAGCTGTTCATGGATACCGGCCTCGGCCGTGACGGCTATGCAATCATCGGACAGGGACGCATCGCGGAGATCGTCGGTGCAAAGTCCAATGAACGGCGTGATATTTTTGAGGAGGCAGCGGGCGTATCGAAGTTCCGCTACCGCAAGCAGGAGGCCGAGCGGAAGCTCTCGCAGGCGCAGGACAACCTGCTGCGCCTGACGGACATCACCGCGGAGCTGGAAGGCCGTATCGGGCCGCTGAAAACGCAGGCGGAAAAAGCAGAGAAATACCTGGTGCTTGCTGCGGAGCGCAGAAAGCTCGAGGTATCCTTCTGGGTATACCGCCTGAACCGCCAGACGGCGCAGCTGCAAACGCTCTCGGACAGCTATTTGCAGCTGACTGCGGAATATGAAAATCTGGAAAGCGACCTGCACCGCAGTGAAGAAGCATTGCAGCTCGCGTTTCAGGATATGCAGCAGGCAACGGTGGATATCGAGCAGCTGCAAAACAGGATTGTCGCCTCGGAGCAGGAAAATGCGGAGGTGACCGCCTCGATTGCGGTCTGTGAGAACGAAATCCGCCACAGCAATGAGAAAATCACATCGCTGGAGGCGCAGCGCGGACAGTTGAACGATTCCGGCGATTCATGGGAGAAAAAGCTCGCAGAGCAGGACGCGTATCTGGATACGCTCTCTGACCGGCAGAATGTGCTGACGCAGGAAATCGCCGCGCAGGAGCAGGCGCTGGCCGAGCTTGACCGGCAAGGAACGGCGCAGAACGATACGGTCACCGGGCAGGATACTGCGCTCCGGAAGCTGTATTTGCAGCAGAACGAGCAGCGCGTCCGGATTCAGAGCATTCTGCATGACCGTGCGGAAACCGCGGATATGATCCGGCGTGCGGAGGCGGACGGCTCGTCCGTAGCAGAGCGCCTCCGGGAATACGGCAAAGAGGAGCAGAAGCTGCAAAAGCAGGCGGAAGCCGCCGGGCAGAAGATCGCGGAGCAGCAGAACCGGCTTGCGGGCTTCAAGCAGCTCGCGGGCATCCGGGAACAGAAATATCAGCAGGCACTGGACAAACTGAATCAGTGCAGCAGCGAATACCAGCAGGTGCAGCAGAAGCAGCGGATCCTGCGGGATCTGGAGCAGAACATGGAGGGCT
Source organism: Oscillospiraceae bacterium (assembly GCA_016281125.1). GTDB lineage: Bacteria > Bacillota > Clostridia > Oscillospirales > Ruminococcaceae > Firm-04. Next base: position 67,834 of record JAEEIA010000010.1, read on the forward strand.
ATGCCGGCAGCGTCCGGCAGATCCTCAAGGTCGCCGGCAGCGGACGCATCGGCGGTGTCCACGGTACCGTGGCGCAGCGCATCACGGTTGCCCCGGAATACGGCACGGCGATTGAAACCGCGCTGGGCGGCGCGCTGCAAAACCTGATTGTGGAAAACGAGGAAACCGCCAAGCGCTGCATCCGTTATCTGAAAGAGGTGCGCGGCGGCAGAGCGACATTCCTGCCGCTGACGACGATCAAGGGCGGCAGACTGCGCGAGCAGCTGGACGGCACAGAGGGCTTTGTCGCGCTCGCGTGCGATCTGGTGAAATACGATGCGGTGTACCGCAATGTCATGGAAAATCTGCTGGGCAGAATTGCCGTTGCGGAGGACATTGATTCTGCGACGAATCTTGCGCGGAAATTCGGCTACCGGTTCCGCATTGTCACGCTGGACGGCCAGGTGATTCACTCCGGCGGTTCGTTCACGGGCGGTTCGGCCGCGCGGTCTGCGGGCGTCATCACCAGAACGCATGAGCTGGAGGAGGCCGCGGAGAAGCTCAGAACGCTCGAAGCAGAGCAGGAAACGCTGAAAGCGGAGGCTGCAAAGCGTAAGGCAGAATGGGCAAAGCTGCTGACCGATACCGAGGGCGCGCAGGCGCTCATCAATGAGTATCAGAATGCGCAGAATGATGTGCAGCAGCAGATTGCGGCATTGCAGGTGCGTGCGGCATCGGACAGGGCATGGCAGGAGAATGAAGCGGAGCAGCGGCAGCGTCTGAATGAAAAGATCGTGCAGCTGCAAGCCGCAGAAGCTGAGGCGCAGTCCGCACTGGGTGAACTGGAGCAGCAGATCAAAGCAGCAGAGGAACAGCTGCGGCTGGATTCCGAAACGCAGATCCGGCTCCACAGCGAGCAGGAGATGCTGACGCAGCAGATTGCGCAGCAGCGGATCCGGCAGGCAGAGCTTGCCAAGGATCTGGAAAACGAGCGCCACAAGCGCATCAATATGGCGCAGTCCATGGAACAGGCGGCGGATCAGATTGCCGCACTGGAGGAGAATATCCGGCAGGAAAAGGCGAATATTTCTGAGAAGCAGCAGGAGATTTCGCTGCTGACGTCCGGGCAGGAGGCACGCCGCACTGCAATCACCGAAATGCAGAACGAGATCGGCAAGCTGCGCCGGATCCACGAGGAAAAGGAGCGCCATACCCGCGAAATTCAGGACGGCATCGGCGCGCTGCGGGATGCCAAGGAGAAGCAGTCTGCGGAGCGCACCAGAGTCGAGGAGCGGCAGAACAATGTGCAGCATGAAATCGACGATCTGGTGTTCCGCTTGCAGGATTCCTACGAGCTGACGCGCACGGAGGCAGAGGCTGAGGCACAGCCGGTCGAGAACGTCAAGGAGGCGGAAACGCAGCTCAGTTCGCTGAAAAACCGCATCCGCGCACTCGGCACGGTCAATGTTGCGGCAGTGGACGAATACAAGGAAGTGTCAGAGCGCTACACGTTCATGACCGGTCAGATCAAGGATATTGAGCAGGCGAAGACAGAACTGGAGCAGCTCATCGCGCAGCTGACCGCTGACATGTGCGTGATTTTCCAGGAGAGCTTCACGAAGATCAACAAGTATTTCGGGGAGATTTTCACCGAGCTGTTCGGCGGCGGCAGTGCCTCGCTGGAGCTGACCGATCCGGATCATATTCTCGAATCCGGCATTGAGATCAAGGTTGCGCCGCCCGGCAAGGTCATCAAGAATCTGATTGCACTGTCCGGCGGTGAGCAGTCTTTTGTTGCGATTTGTATTTATTTTGCGATTTTGAAGCTGCGTCCGGCACCGTTCTGTATTCTGGACGAGATTGACGCGGCGCTGGACGAGGTCAACGTGCGCAAATACGCGCAGTATCTGAAACACTTCTTCGGACAGGTGCAGTTTGTCGTCGTGACGCACAGACGCTCTGCCATGGACGAAGCCAATGTGCTGTACGGCGTCACCATGCAGGAGGACGGCGTTTCAAGATTACTGCGGCTTGACCAGAGCGGCGAAGCGATTACTGATTAAGAGGTATCTCCGATGGATTTATAATGGGGCTCTGCCTCAACCCCCGCCAAAGGAACACTGTCCCTTTGGAATCCCAAAATAATATCGTCATAATGGGATTCTGAACGGACAATGTTCCCGATTTGAATCGCCGGAAAGCATGTGCGGGGAGCCGAAATCTGATACAGAACATCATCCCGAAAAATAAGGAGAAACAGCATGGGTATCTTTCAAAAGATCCGTGACGGTCTGAAAAAAACGCGCGACAGCCTGATGAAGGGCCTGCGGCGGATGCTCGGAACGTTCACAAAGATCGACGAGGAGCTGTTTGAGCAGCTGGAAGAAACGATGATCATGGGCGACATGGGCGCGGAAACCGCCGTGCAGATCTGTGACGAACTGCGCGGACTGGTTAAGGAGCGCGGCATCACCGATCCGAATGACATCATGGGGCTGATCCAGGAGATCACCTCCGGCATGATGGGCGAGGACGAGGGACTGGATCTTTCCACGAAGCCGTCCGTGGTGCTTGTCATCGGCGTCAACGGTGCGGGCAAGACCACGACCATCGGCAAGATGTGCCACCAGATGAAGAATGACGGCAAGCGCGTGCTCGTTGCGGCGGCGGATACGTTCCGTGCGGCGGCGATTGACCAGCTTGCGGTCTGGACGGAGCGTTCCGGCGCAGAGCTTGTGCGCCATGCCGAGGGCAGTGATCCCGCGGCGGTCGTGTTCGATGCGATCACGGCGGCGAAGGCGCGCGGCTGCGACGTCGTCATCTGCGATACCGCAGGCCGTCTGCACAACAAGAAGAATCTGATGCAGGAGCTTGCAAAAATCAACCGCGTCATCGACCGCGAGGCCGAAGGCTGCGCAAAGGAATGCCTGCTCGTGCTGGATGCCACGACCGGACAGAACGCGGTCAGTCAGGCACGGCTTTTCCAGGAGGTCGCGCCGATCACCGGTATTGTGCTGACCAAGCTGGACGGCACGGCGAAGGGCGGCATTGTCATTTCGATCCGCAATGAGCTCGGCATTCCGGTCAAGCTGATCGGCGTGGGCGAGGGCATTGACGATCTCCAGCCGTTTGAGGCAAAGAGCTTTATTGACGCGCTCTTTGACCGTGACGATACCGCGGAGGCTGCGGAAAGCAGCGCGGAATCCGAAGAAGCGGCGGCGCCTGCGGAACCGGAAGAAGTCATCGAAGAACCCGCAGAGGAAACGGCGGAGGACATCGCAGAGGAAATTGCGGAATATGCAGAACCTGCTGCGGAAACCGTACAGACTGCGGCGTCTTGGACCGAACCGGCATTTGCGGAGCCTGTTTCTGAGATTGCGGAAACGGCGGAAGAAGCCGCAGAAGAGCAGCCGGAACCTCAGCAGGAAATCGCTGCGCCGGTGACGGATACGGTCACGGCTGCCGAGCAGCTTGCAGAGGAAATCGCAGCTGCTGCGGAGGAACCTGCGGAAGCATCCGCAGAGGAGGAAGCACCGAAGAAAAAGGGCTTCTTCAGCTTCTTCCGGAGAAAGAAATAAGCGCGGCATCTGCCGCTTGACGGGAAATCAGGGAGGTGTGCCGCATGGCGATGCTGATCCTTGCGACAAACAACAAAAACAAGCTGCGGGAAATACGCGAAATGCTCGCAGATACGGAAATACAGGTGCTCTCTCAGCGGGAGGCCGGAATCGAAGCCGATGCCGACGAAACCGGCACGACCTTTGCGGAAAACGCCGCAATCAAGGCGAACACGATCTGGGAGATCATGCATGCAAAGGGCACGCCCTGCTATGTGCTGGCGGATGACAGCGGTCTGGCTGTCGATGCGCTGGACGGCGCGCCGGGCGTATTTTCCGCGCGCTGGGCGTGCGAGGACGCGTCCGATGCCGACCGCATTGCAAAGCTGCTTTCTGAGATGCGCAATGTGCCGGACGGAAAACGCGGTGCGCATTTTGCCTGCGTGATGTGTCTGATTACCCCGGCCGGGGAGCAGATGTTCTTTGAGGGACGTGCCGAGGGCGTGATCCTGCGGGAATGCCGCGGCGAAAACGGCTTTGGCTATGATCCGGTGTTCGGATACGGCGAGCGCTCCTTCGCGGAGCTCTCCGCAGCAGAGAAGAATGCAGTTTCGCACCGGTATTACGCGCTGACACAGGTCGTTGCGTGGTTCCGGCAGACAGCCGTCTGAAACGGCGGGAGAAACAGAAATGATGTACAACAGAATCTGCCCGAAATGCGGCAGCAATGATATTGTGATTGTGGACGGCTCCGCGGGCGCATACGGCTCGGGCAATAATATCATGGTCGGCGCCACGATTTTTTCTGCGGTCAAGGTTGACCGCTGCATCTGCGTGACATGCGGCTTCACGGAGGAGTGGATCAGCCGTGAAGGGCTGGAAAAGCTCGGAAAATCGAACAAATGGCACCGCTGACGCGAAAGGAAGTGTAGATATGCTGACAAGCAAACAGCGCGCACAGCTCAGGGGCATGGCCTCGACAATGGAGAGCATTCTGACCGTCGGAAAGGGCGGCATGAGCGAGCAGCTGATCAAGCAGGCAGCCGATGCGCTCTTGAAGCGCGAGCTGATCAAGGGGCATGTGCTGGAAACCTGTGAATATTCCGCACGGGAGGCGGCAGAGCTGATTGCCGGAGAAACCGGCGCAGAGGTCGTCTGCTCGATCGGAAACCGTTTTGTGCTGTATAAGAAGCACCCGAAAAAGCCGGTGATTCAGCTGGTTGACAGCAAAAAGAAATGAAGCGGCAGCTCGGGCTGTTCGGCGGCAGCTTCAACCCGATTCACAAGGGGCATCTGCATCTGGTGCGTGCCGTGAAGAAGGAACTGCATCTGGACGGTGTGATTCTGATGCCGGCCGGAGAGGCGCCGCATAAAAGCACGGCGGAATATGTACCGGCGGCGGACAGGCTCAGAATGTGCCGCCTTGCCGCGAAAAATTTCCGCTGGCTCACCGTTTCGGATTATGAAACGGCGAAAAGCGGGAAAAGCTATACCGTAGATACCCTGCGTGCGCTCCGTGCGGCATATCCCGATGCGGAATGGACGCTGATGATCGGCAGCGATATGCTGCTCACCTTTGAAACATGGCGGGAATGGCAGGAAATCCTGCGCATGGCGCGGCTCTGCGCCGTATCCCGGGAATCCGGCGATCTGCCGCAGCTTCGGGAGAAAGCGGAATCGCTGAAAGCACTCTGTCCCGGCGCGGAGATTCTTGTGCTCTCCGTACAGGCTGTTCCCGTATCCTCAACGGAAATCCGGCAGAATCTGAAAAAGAATGCAGATTGCTCTTGCCTTTTGCCGGAAAATGTAGTACAATATATAAGAAAAAAACATCTTTACGGGAATGATCCGGAACAGACAATGGGGTGAGTCGCTTTGAGCAAGGAAAGTCAGAATGAAGAGGTACGCACGATGACCGCGCTGCTGAAAGCGCGCCTTTCCAAAAAGCGCTTTCAGCATTCTGTGAATGTTGCCCGTGCTGCATTTGCACTGGCGGAGCGCTGGGGCGCAGATCCGCAGCGCGCGTATCTTGCAGGTCTGCTGCATGACTGCTGCAAGGAGCTTCCCTTTGAGGAACAGAAGCTGCTGATGCAGCAGGGGCCGTTTCTGGTCAGCGATACCGAATGGCTCTGCAAGCCGGTCTGGCACGGGATTGCCGCTGCATCCTATATGCATACAGAGCTCGGCATCGAGGACGCGGAGCTGCTCGGCGCGGCGCGCTGGCACACCGTCGGACATGCCAATATGACCAGGCTGGAGGAGATCGTCTATATGGCCGATCTGATTTCCGCTGACCGTACCTACCGCGATGTGGACCGCTTCCGGAAAATGGCACAGAATGATCTGGACAAGGCGATGCTTGCCGCTTTTGAATACGCGATTGACAGCGTGATGAAGAAGCAGGCGCCGCTGCCGGTTTCCACCGTGGAGGCTTATAACTACTATCTGGCGCGCGTGGCTGCAAAAACGGAGGATAAGAGCAAATCCGCCGAACGGCGCAAAAGCCCGTGAGCAGATACACTAAAGGGGTTTTTATACCGCATGAGTAACCGTGAAAACGGCAGACGGGATCTGAACGGTTCTGATTCTGCATATGTGCCGAAGCACGGCGCCGAACCGGTGCGCCAGAAGCGTCCGGCACAGGAAAACGTGAAGCATGCAGGAAAAATAAAGAAGAAGCGCCGCCGCATGAACGGAAAGGAACGCGTCGCGCTGGTGATTGCGATTGCCGCCGCGCTGTTCCTTTGCATCATGATGGTGCTGAATATGAAGGTCATCCCGCTGACGGAGTACGATCAGTTCGGCCGGGTGATCGAACCGCCGCGCCGCGTTTCGGTGATGGATAAGTTCCGCATGTGGCAGCCGTTCCTTGCAATCGACGGCGAGCTGGAATCCAAGGAATACTCCATGAAGCCGACGCAGGAGGCGCTGGAAACGCCGCGGAGCGAATTTGACGACGGCCTTGACCTGGAGCAGATTCAGGAGGGGCAGTTCAGCGTGCTGTTCCTCGGCACGGACGAATCCCGCTCCAATACGGATGTCATCATGCTTGTGATGTTTGATATCCGCTGCAATCAGATTCACATTCTGCAAATCCCGCGTGACACCTTTGTGCCGGGATACACCTCGTTTGAGGCGGGCAAGCTGAACAGCGTGTATACGCTCGGCAATCCGGACAAGCAGCCGGTGCAGCGCGTCGTGGACTGTCTGGAGGGCATCTTCCGCGTCCCGATTGACCGCTATGTGACAACGAGCTGCTCGGATATCGGCAAGATCGTGGACATTGTCGGCGGCGTGCCGATTGACATGCCGTATGACATTCTGTATGAAGCGGACAAGGAGATCAAAAAGGGCAAGCAGGTGCTGAACGGTGAGCAGGCGGAATGGATGGTGCGCTTCCGGCACGATTATTCCGAGGGCGACATCGGCAGAATGAAGGCACAGCGCATCTTTATGGCCGCCGCGATGAAGCGTGTCTGCGACATCGGCTCCATTGAGATGCTGAGCTATATCAACAAGATCGTGGACAGAAAGCTGATCGGCTCCAACCTGACGGTGGATGAGATCAGCAAGCTCTCGGATTTTGCATCGAGCATCGGCATGGAGAACATCACGATGCACATGCTCCCGGGCGAGGGCTATGATTACGAGCCGCCGGTCAGCTCGACGGAGGTCACGAAGTATTCGGTCTGGATGATGCACAAGCAGCCGGTGATCCGGGTGCTGAACGATTATTTCCGTCCGTATTTTGAGGACGAAAAGGATCTGCCGATTGCGGATATGCTCGGCCCGGGGCGGTATCTGAGCACGGCGTATGACGAGGATGCGGCGGACTTCCAGTCGATTGAAAACGGCAGCAATACCTTTGACGGCAAATAGCCGGAAACCATGAAGTATAAGGAGGATGTCATGACAACACAGGAAAAGCTGGAAAAAATCGTAAAAATTCTGGACAGCAAAAAGGCCGAGGACATTCAGGTCATCGGCATCACCAATCTGACGATTATTGCGGATTATTTCGTCATTGCGACCGGTACCAGCACAACGCAGGTCAAGTCGCTGGCGGATGAGGTTGATTTTCAGCTCGGAGAGCTGGGCGTCGAGGCACGCGGCATTGAGGGCGTGCGGGCAGCCAGCTGGATCGTGCTGGATTACGGCGATATTGTCGTGCATGTGTTCTACCGCGACACGAGAGCGGAGTATCAGCTGGAGCGCCTCTGGGCGGACGGCGATCAGGTGGACATTTCCGGTCTGCTGATTGACGGGAGCAACGGCTGAGCCCGGAGCATGCACAGCCCCGGCGGGGGCTTTCAGAAGTATCATCATTCCCGAAAGAGAGGTTTTCTTATATGCAGGAATACAATTTTCTGGCAGTTGAAAAGAAGTGGCAGGATTACTGGGATGCGCACAACAGCTTCCGTGCAGTGAACGGCTCCCCGAAGCCGAAGTTCTATGCACTGGTTGAGTTCCCGTATCCGTCCGGCCACGGGATGCATGTGGGTCATATCAAGGCGTACTCCGGCCTGGAGGTCGTGAGCAGAAAGCGCCGGCTCCAGGGCTACAATGTCCTGTTCCCGATCGGCTTTGATGCTTACGGTCTGCCGACGGAGAACACCGCCGTCAAGACCGGCGTGCATCCGCGCGTCGTCACCGACCAGAACATCAAGAAGTTTACCGGTCAGTTAAAGCGCGTCGGCTTCTCGTTTGACTGGTCGCGCGTGGTCGATACGACCGAGGAGGGCTACTACAAGTGGACGCAGTGGATCTTCCTCAAGATGTTCGAGCACGGGCTGGTGTTCCGCGACAAGACGCTGGTCAATTACTGCCCGTCCTGCAAGGTCGTGCTGTCCAATGAGGATTCTCAGGGCGGCAAGTGCGACATCTGCCACAGCGAGATCGTCCAGAAGACCAAGGAGGTCTGGTATCTCCGCATCACGGAGTACGCAGACAAGCTGCTGCAAGGTCTGGAAACCGTTGATTATCTGCCGAACGTCAAGCTCCAGCAGGAGAACTGGATCGGCAAATCCACGGGTGCATTTGTCAACTTCAAGATCAAGGAGCAGGATGAGCAGCTCCGTATTTATACCACCCGCCCGGATACGCTCTACGGCGTGACCTTCATGGTCATGGCGCCGGAGCATCCGCTGATTGAAAAGTACCGCAGCCAGATTGCGAACATCGCGGAGCTGGATGCTTACAAGGCGGAGTGCGCGAAAAAGACCGAATTCGAGCGCACGCAGCTGGTCAAGGACAAGACCGGCGTGAAGATCGACGGCCTGACCGCAGTCAACCCGCTGACCGGCAAGGAGATCCCGATCTACATTTCCGATTATGTTATGATGGGCTACGGCACCGGCGCAATCATGGCCGTGCCTGCACACGATACCCGTGACTATGAGTTCGCCAAGAAATTCGGCATCGACATCATCGAGGTCATCAAGGGCGGCGATATTTCCAAGGAGGCCTATACCGGTGACGGCGAAATGGTCAACTCTGACACGCTGAACGGCATCACGAACAAGAAGGACGCCATTGCAAAGGTGCTGACCGTGCTGGAAGCCAAGGGCTGCGGCGAGGCCGGCGTGCAGTATAAGATGAAGGACTGGGCGTTCAACCGCCAGAGATACTGGGGCGAGCCGATTCCGCTGGTTCACTGCCCGCAGTGCGGCATTGTGGCTGTTCCTTACGGGGAGCTGCCGCTCAGACTGCCGCCGCTGGAGAACTTTGAACCAGGTACGGACGGCGAATCCCCGCTTGCAAAGCTGGATTCCTTCGTCAACTGCAAGTGCCCGAAGTGCGGCGGTGCAGCCAAGCGCGAAACCGATACCATGCCGCAGTGGGCAGGCTCCTCGTGGTACTTCCTGCGTTACTGCGATCCGGCAAACGACAAGTGCCTCGCGGATATGGACGCGCTGAAATACTGGATGCCGGTTGACTGGTACAACGGCGGCATGGAGCACGTCACCCGCCATATGATCTATTCCCGCTTCTGGCATAAGTTCCTGTATGACATCGGCGCAGTGCCGACACCGGAGCCTTATGCAAAGCGTACCGCGCAGGGTCTGATTCTCGGCTCTGACGGCGTGAAGATGTCCAAATCCCGCGGCAATGTCATTGATCCGAATGACGTCGTCGATCAGTACGGCGCAGACGTCCTGCGTGTTTACGTGCTGTTCATGGGCGCATACGAGCTGGCGGCACCGTGGAGCGATGACAGCGTGAAGGGCTGCAAGCGCTTCCTTGACCGCATCTGGGCGATGCAGGATCTTGTCACGGACGGCGATGAATACAGCGATGCGCTGCGTTCCGCGATGCACAAGACGATCCGCAAGGTCAGCGAGGACATCGAGTCGATGGGCTTCAATACGGCAATCGCAGCGATGATGAAGCTGGTGAACCAGATTTATACGAACGGCAGCATCACGCGCGGCGAGTACCGCACTTTGCTGATCTTGCTCAATCCGTTTGCGCCGCACATCACAGAGGAGCTGTTTGAGGTCATGGGCTTCGGCGGCGTTCTGAGCGAGCAGGCGTGGCCGGAATTTGACCCCGCACTCTGCGTGGATGAGCAGGTGGAGATCGTTGTACAGCTCTGCGGAAAGATCAAATCCAAGCTGATGATTCCGACCGGTGCCGATGAGGAAACCGTCGTGAAAATGGCGCTGGCAGACGAAAAAGTTCAGGAAGCGCTTGCCGGAAAAACAATTAGAAAGCAGATTTATGTACAAAACAAGCTGGTGAATTTTGTAGCAAATTAACGAATTGTCGGCAGAACAGCACTCTTATGCAAAAACTGCTTGACAAAACGTATAAACTATGGTACAATATACGTGTATTCAAATTTAGCTTATAAGGAGTATCTTGCTCAAGGTACTTTTTATAGATAGCCTCTGTCGTAGGACAAAGGGAGGGAAAAATTCGTGGCAGAAGTACGCGTTGGTAAGAACGAGTCCTTGGATACCGCTCTCAAGCGTTTCAAGCGTTCCTGCGCAAAAGACGGCGTCATCGCTGAGGTTCGCAAGCGCGAGCATTACGAGAAGCCTTCCGTCAAGCGCAAGAAGAAGTCTGAAGCAGCTCGTAAGCGCAAGTTCTGATCTCGTCGGGAGTCGTTCGCCGTGCAGCTGCGCACTGCGCTTCGTGCAGGAGCGAAAATCCGTTTGTCCTCTGACATGACGGGAATCTGACGAAACAAGAGAAAAAACACAGCATCGCTTTGGCGGTGCTGTGTTTTTTGTATCAGGGGAGGTGTGCAGTATTCTGCACATATGAATGTTAAATGAAAATTATTTCTTGAAAAGTTGCATGCAAACGTGCAACTTTTCGCATTTTCCGTCCCCTTATCAGAGAGCGATACGCGCAGTGCAGGTATCCGGGAGAATCCGGAACCGGGCTGCGGCGGCGAGAAAGGCGGAAACCGGACGGCGCATGAAGGCGGTCCGATGACGGGAACGCCAGGGGACAGGATGCGCTCCGGCACCTTGAAAATTGAATAGTACTTAGCACTTGCAGGGAATGATTTGGAGCTTGCTGGGCAGTCTGACGGGATTGTTCTGCGAGTGAGTGCGCACAGTTTCGGTTCTGCAAAAAAAGCGCCGACTGTTTCTGTCAGCGCCTTTTTTATACTGATTACAAGCATTATGAAACTTCGTCAGGCAATGTGTCCAGCAGCCCCAGCGACTGCTTCCAGGCGAGGATCCGCAGAACGGAGTCGTCGAGCTGCTTCTCGTCGATTTCGCCCTCCTGCACCGCCGCCGCAATCGCCGCAACAGATTCCGCAAACTCGCCGAAACAGAGCATGTCATTTCCGGCGAGCACCGCGGCAACAGCGGGATTTCTCCCCTCGGTAAACTGCGTGATCGCATTCATGGCGAGGTCGTCCGAGATAATTACGCCGCGGAACCCGAGCTCCTCCCGGAGAATGCGGTGAACCTCCGGCGAAAGCGACGCGGGATGCGCATTGTCCATGCATTCCACGATGTTGTGGCTCACCATGACGGAATCAGCGCCCGCATCAATCCCGGCCGCAAACGGCAGAAGATCGCGTGAGGCAAACACGTCGTAGTCGCGGCTGTCGTAAGCCATATTCAGATGCGTGTCCGCGCTGCCGCCGTAGCCCGGAAAATGCTTGAGCGTCGTGCCGAGATGACATTCCTTCAGGATGCTGACAATGTCTGTGATATAGTCCGCGGTTTCATTGGCGTCCGTGCTGAAACAGCGCGGATAGATGAAATCGTTTTCCGTGAGCGGAACGTCACAGACCGGCGCCAGATTGACATTGAGGCCGAGATCCAGCAGGAAATCCGCCTTTTCGACGGCATCGGATCCGATCAGATCCATGCCGCCCAGCTCAAACAGATAACGCGGGCTGAAAAAGATGCTGTTCCGGAGCTGCGGGTTCAGGCTGACGCGGTTGACCGTGCCGCCCTCCTCATCGACCGAGAGCAGCAGCGGGATGGCCGCCGCCTCCTGAAAGCCTGCGGTCATTGCGCGCACCTGCTCCGCGGATTTGTTCGCAAACGGCTGTGCAAACAGGCAGAGCCCGCCTGCGCCGTTTTTGCAGGCCTCCGCGCCGAAGGATTCGTCCGTGCAGCCGACCAGCATCATCTGTGCAGCCTTTTCCTCGACCGTCATGGTCTGCAAAAGCGATACCAGCGCGGGATCATCCGGCGGAGTATAGACATCGGTCGTGGTTGTTGTGATCACGGTGGTCGTGAGGACTCCCTCCGGATATTCGATTTCTCTTTCATCGTGATACGGTGCGATCGGCTCCGTGAGCATACAGCCGCAGAGAATCACGGCTGCCGCTGCCGGAATCAGCGCAGCAGCGTATTTCCAGAACGGGTGCATATGCAGCTCCTTTTGCAGCGCGTCAGTTTTTCAGGCTTTGCATCGGTGCAGGTATGCGTCCGCCGCGCGCGATGAATTTTTCAGCACTTTCGCCTCTGACCGGCATGACGGGGCCGACGCCGAACAGACCGCCGAAGTCGAGCATTTCGCCCTCTTTTTTGCCGATGGCCGGGATCACGCGGACAGCGGTCGTCTTGCTGTTGACCATGCCGATGGCGGCTTCATCCGCGATGATTGCGGAAATGGTTGAGGCAGGGGTATCGCCTGGAATGACGATCATATCCAGACCGACGGAGCAGACCGCAGTCATGGCTTCGAGCTTTTCAATCGAGAGCACGCCGGAAACCGCCGCGTCGATCATACCGGCATCCTCGGAAACCGGGATGAATGCGCCGGACAGTCCGCCGACGCTGGACGATGCCATGACGCCGCCCTTTTTGACGGCATCGTTGAGCAGCGCGAGTGCCGCGGTCGTGCCGTGCATACCGCAGACGGAAAGTCCCATGCCCTCGAGAATATGCGCGACGGAGTCACCGACCGCCGGTGTCGGGGCAAGGGAGAGATCGACGATGCCGAACGGGACGCCGAGCATTTTGGAAGCACGCGTGCCGACCAGCTGTCCCATGCGGGTGATTTTGAACGCAGTGCGCTTGATGATGTTCGCAAGCTCGTCGATGGAGGCATCGGGGTATTTTTCGATTGCGGCGCGGACAACGCCCGGGCCGGAAACGCCGACATGCACCTCGCAGTCCGGCTCACCGACGCCGTGGAATGCGCCGGCCATAAAGGGGTTATCCTCCGGCGCATTGCAGAGGATGACCAGCTTTGCCGGGCCGAAGCACTGCTGATCGGCGGTCAGGACGGCGGCCTCGCGGACGATTTCGCCCATGAGCTTCACGGCGTCCATGTTGATGCCTGCTTTGGTTGAGCCGACATTGACCGAAGCGCAGAGATTTTTGGTTTCGGCGAGTGCCTGCGGGATTGCGCGGATCAGCGCCTCGTCGCCCGCGGAGAAGCCCTTGTGTACAAGTGCGGAGAAGCCGCCGATGAAGTTGACGCCGGTTGCTTCTGCGGCGCGCTGGAGCGTTCTTGCGAGCAGCACGGGATCGCCGCCGCGGGTTGCGGAAACCAGCATGGCAGCGGGCGTGATGGAGATGCGCTTGTTGATGATCGGGATGCCGTATTCGGTTTCGATCTGCTGGCCGGTTGCCACGAGCTTTTCCGCCTTGCGCGTGATTTTCTCGTAGACGCGGTCGCAGACTGTTTGCATATCCTCCGCACAGCAGTCCAGCAGCGAGATGCCCATGGTGATGGTACGGATATCAAGGCACTCGTCCTGGATCATGCGGATTGTTTCCAGAATATCAGAGGTATTGAGCATGGCGTCCTCCTGTCAAATGCGGTGCATGGAGTTGAAAATATCCTCATGCATGACATGAATGGACAGTCCAAGCTCCTTGCCCAGCGCAGTGAGCGCGGCGGACAGCTCCGAGAAATCGCAGCTGAGGCTGCGGATGTCCACGAGCATGAACATGGCGAACAGATCCTGCAAAACGCTCTGCGTGACCTCGATGACATTGGCGTTGCGCTCTGCGCAGATGCCGCTGACCTTGTGCAGGATGCCGACGGTATCGTGACCGATGACGGTGATAACAGCTTTCATGGCAAATGCCTCCTTATGATGCTGACGGGTGGTTTGCGTGCATACGCACATTCAGTTTATTATACCATAAAAAAGGAAATTTTGCAAGTGATTCACAGGCGCAAACAGAAGTTTTCGCTTCCTGTTTTTGGGGAGAAGTGACCATTCTTTTTTCATTGATTCTGAGTGGGAGTAGATGCGAAACACTTTTGTTTCCTGTCTTTATTCTTTTGTCCTGCGTTTATTCTGGCTGGGCGCGGGGCGCGAATTCTGAGAGGAAACCACAAGAGAGGGGAGAGAAGCGCCGCCGGCGGCTTATTCTCTCCCCTCCCTTAAGGTTTCCTCTCAGACTCTCTTTCCTTATTCCTCTCCTCTCTTGCTCCGCGTTTCAGCAGAGTGCCGGGGAGAAGCAGCTTTACAGAAGCCGCCCCGCGGCGTGAACTTGGCAAGTGGGGAGAGCATCGCTTTATTTACCCGTAGGGAAATGCCCGCGGGGGCTCCGCGCCGTTTGCAAAATGAAATGCGCTGCCTCTTATTCTGCATTCGGATCAAACGGGAATGCGGGCTGCATTTTCAGCTTGAACAGGTTCATTTTGTGCTTGCGGTCGATCAGCGCCTTTTTCTCCGGCGCAGGCTCAATGCCCTCGCGCAGATAAAGATCCAGCTCAGCGTATGTAAAGCCGAGGTTATCTTCATCCGTTTTGCCGCAAAGACCGTCCGAGGGTGTCTTGTCAACGAGCTGCGCAGGCAGGCCGAGCGCGCGGCCGATTGCCTTGACCTCGGTCACGGTGAAATTCGCAAGCGGCGCAAAGTCACCGACGCTGTCGCCCCAGCGCGTCGAATAGCCGACCCAGTCCTCAGAGAGATTGCAGGTGTTTGCCACTCTGCCGTTCACGCTCTGCGATACGGCATAAACGGTCGTCATGCGGATGCGCGGCGGCAGGTTTGTGGTCGCCTGCACGGACATCGGCAGCACGGCGCTGACAGTACGCTCCAGGGCGTCGGCAGCTTCTCCGATATTGACGGTCACATTGGCAATGCCGAGGTGCTTGCAGAGCAGCCTGGAATCGTCAATGTCAGGCTGTTCGCCGCGCGGCATCAGCACGCCGACGACTCTGTGGACGCCGAGCGCCTTGCAGAGCAAAGCGGCACAGACGGAGCTGTCCTTTCCGCCGGAGATGCCGAGGACGGCCTTGCAGCCGTCGCCGTTTTCGGCAAACCAGTCCTGGATCCAGCGGCAGCAATCTTCGATTGCGCGGTCAACATCAAAACGGTACATGGGAATCATTCCTTTCTGTTTACGGGCGGTTACATCAGATATGCGGCGGCAAACGCCATGCCGAGGTGTACGGCAACCAGCACCCAGAACAGGGGCGCTGTCATGACGAGCCGTTTGGAGCGGGCGCTCTGGTGCGGTGTCTGGTCGGGCAGACGTTCGGTCAGCAGCATGTAGAACAGCGAAACTGTCCCGAGCAGCAGCACAAGCAGAATATAGAGCATATGCGCCTTGCGGAATGTGCTGTGCGGCAGCATGGTTCTGCCGCATTCCAGCAGCACCGCCGCTATATTGACGGCGATATGCGTGATGATGGCCGGCGTCAGCGAATTGTGCCGGATCGTGATGTATGCGAGCATGATGCCCAGCGGCACGGTAAAGACCAGCTGCGGGAGATTCTCGTGCATCAGTCCGAACAGCAGCGCCGTCATCAGAATGCCGAAGCGCTGGCTGACGCGGCTGAGATTTTTCAGCGCAAAGCCGCGCATCAAAAGCTCCTCCGTGATCGGTGCGAGCACGCAGGTGTACAGCACCACGGCGGCGGTTTTCGCGGCGGATCCGGTGAGGGAAATGTCCGGCGAATAAACCGGAATGCCGGCTGTATCCAGAAATCCTGAGATCCAATCGGCGGCATAGCCTGAAATCAGCTGGAGCCAGAGCCCGAGCAGCACATAGGACATTATGCGGACGCCGCTCAGATCGCGCAGCCGGAACAGATCGTCCCTGCGCAGATGCGTCAGCCTGCATCCGATCAGAAATGCGCTCAGGTTGCCGACCGTGAAGGAAATCAGCGTCAGTGCGCTGTTGATTGCGCTGTCATTGAGAAACTGCTTCACGATCATGGGATAGTTCTCAGGCAGCTCCCCGAGCTTTTGCAGATCCACATGCCGCAGTGCAAAGGTGACGCCGGTTTGCAGCAGGATGTAGATGGTCGAGGATGTGACGAACGCGAACAGCAGCATCAGAAAGGTCAGTGCGAAGCAGCGCTTCAATGCGGCGCGTTCGTTCTGCTGCGGAATCAGCGGCAGCTTGCAGTCCGGCATGTCGAGCGTCGGGAGAATCTCGCGGTAATCCGGATTGTAGTCCGGTTCCTCTGTCGGGTTCCGGAACGGATTCTGAAGATCGACCGGGGAAATCTCCGAATAATCAGATTGCTTCATGCGGCTCCTCTCATCATTTCAGTGTGACAATGGTCACGCCGTCCTCGCCCTCGCCGTATACGCCGGGACGGAACGATTTGACCTGCTTCATGCGGCGGAGGTGGTCGTGGATGCCCTTGCGCAGGGCGCCGGTGCCTTTTCCGTGGATGATCGTGACGGTTTCAAAGCCGGAGAGCATGGAACCGGCGATGAAATTCTCCGTCATCATGATGCCCTCATCGACTGTGCAGCCGCGGATGTCCAGCTCCGTTGCAGCGGAACGGACGCCGCTTCCGCTCTTACTCTTGTCAGAGCGCACGACGGTCGTGGTGTGTACCTTCTGCTGCTTCTGCTGTTTCGGCTGCTGCTTTTCCAGCCGCAGATTTTCGACCGGGACGCGCGTTTTCATCGCGCCGATCTGCACCGTGACCATTTTGCCTGCGGGCTCCGCGACGACTGTGCCGCTTCTGCCCATCGAAACGATCAGCACGGAATCACCGATTTCCAGCGGACGCGGGAGCGTATAATCGCCCTGCTCGTCGGTATCGGAGTTTTCGTAGAGGCGGTCAATGGTCTGCTTGGCATGTGCTTTGGCTGCTGCGGCTTTTTCCGCAAGCTCCGCCTGATCCTTGAGCTTTTTCACGTCGCGGAGCTCATCCAGCAGCGCGTTGGATTCGGAAACTGTCTGCTCCACGATGCGCCTTGCCTGCGCACGGATTTTTGCGAGCTCCTCCTCGCGCTTTTGCTCCAGCAGCTCGGCCTGCTCGCGCACTTCCTTTTCATGCACGGCAATGCTCTGACGCAGGCGCGTCAGCTCCGCGAGTTCCTTTTCATGCTCGGCTCTGGCGCGGTCAAGCTGCTCGACGGCGCGCTCAAAACGCTGGTTCTCCGAACTGATCAGCGCCTTTGCATGGGCGATGACGTCCTCCGGCATACCGAGCGACTGGGAGATTGCAAATGCATTGGATTTGCCCGGCGAGCCGATCACCAGCTTATAGGTCGGTTTCAGCGTTTCCAGGTCAAATTCGCAGGAGGCGTTCTCGACGTCGTCTGTTTCCAGCGCATAGCGCTTCAACTCCTGATAATGCGTGGTGACAATCAGCTCCGCGCCCTGCATCCGCAGCCGTTCAATGACCGCGACGGCCAGCGCGGCGCCCTCGACCGGATCCGTGCCGGAGCCCAGCTCATCGATCAGGACGAGCGTGCGGTCGTCCGCAGCCTGTATAATTGCAATATCCTGCAAGGTGTGCGCGGAAAATGTCGAAAGATTGTATTCGATGCTCTGGCGGTCACCGATGTCCGCGAGGATGCGGTCAAACACCGCAACGCGGCTGCCGTCCGCCGCGGGGATCATCAGGCCGCACATTGCCATGGCGGAGAGCAGGCCGACCGTTTTCAGCGCGACGGTCTTGCCGCCGGTGTTCGGACCGGTGATAATCAGCGCATGGTAATCCGTGCCGAGCGCAATGTCAATCGGCACGACGGTTTTCGGGTCAATCAGCGGATGCCGCGCCCGTTTCAGCAGCAAAGAGCCGTCGTCGCTGATCTGCGGGATCATGCCGCGCTGCATTGTGCCGAGCGAGGCCTTTGCAAAGTAGAGGTTCAGCTCTGCGGTAATATCATAGCTCTGGATGAGCGCATCGGCATGCTGGCCGCACTCGGCGCAGAGCTTCTGAATGATGCGCTCGATCTCCTCCTGCTCCTGTGTTTCCAGCAGCCGGATATCGTTGTTCGCATCGACAATCGCCATCGGCTCGATGAAATAGGTCTGGCCGGTCGCGGAGGTGTCGTGAATCAGACCGGCGACATCACCGCGGTGCTCCGCCTTGACGGGGATGACGTACCGCCCGTCGCGGATGGTGATGATCTGCTCCTGCAAATAGGTCTGCATGGCTGCGGAGCGGATCATTTTCTCGAGCTTTTCGCGCAGCTTCAGGCCTGCCTGCGTGATCTTTCTGCGGATCTGTCCGAGCGCCGGGCTGGCTGCATCGGCTAAGCGCTCCTCATTCTCAATGGAGCGTTCCAGCAGGTCTGCAAGGTAGGGGTTCGGCTGTAATCTGCCGAACAGGTCGGAGAGGGTATTCTCCATCTGTCCGCAGTGATCGTACCAGTCTGTCAGCGCGGAAATCTGCCGGAGCAGCCGCGCGATTTCCAGCAGCTCCCGGAGCGATACGCGCGCGCCCGACTGTGCTCTCCGGAGCGCGGCGCAGACATCGGAAAAGCTGTCGAATGCGGGCGAGCCGAAGCGCACCGAGAGCTGAAAGGCGTCCTCGGTCTGCTGCAATGCATAGCGCACGCGGGCGGGATCGTTATCGGGTACCAGTGCGCGCGCGAGTTCCTTCGTTTTTTCGTTGGCAGCTTCGGCGGCGAGCATTTCCAGTACCTTGTGAAGCTCCAGCGTGATGTAATCCTGAGATAACTTTGTATTCATACGGTTCCTTTGTGTCGCTGCGGGAACAGTTCCCGCAAAGGGCTCCGGCCGGGTGCCGGGTTACGGCAGATCGCCGCCGGGATCGGTCAGATCGTGGTAAAATTTCAGTGTCGGGAGCGAAAGCGGGAGCCGGTTCAGCAGATAGCGCTCTGCATATTCCGCAAACTGCGATTCGCTTTCGCCCTTCAGCCGGAACTGAAAGATCCTGTCTGTTTCTGCATAAACCGCCTGACGGGCGGCAAGCAGCACAGACTGTTTCGTTTCAAAGTCCAGCGGGGAGATTTCGGGGCGGCAGTTTTTGCAGATCAGATCCGCCTCTCCGATGCGCAGCACCGGCTGTGCGGGCAGATAGGTCATGCAGACGGGACAGCAGACCAGATTCGGCATCAGGCCGAGCTCTGTCATCAGGCGCAGCTCAAAGACCGCCTTCACAAGCGGCAGCGGCCTGTCATGCTGCGAAAGATGATGCAGAGAAAGCAGATACAGCCGCAGTAGCTGCGGCTGCGGCTGATCGGTCGCTGTTTTCCGGATCAGCTCGGAGAAATAGGACGCGAGCGCAAGTGCATTGAGGTCATTGCGGATGCCGTAGAACAGCTCCAGGGAAGCGGCGCTGTCCAGATAATGCCGGTTTCCGCTTTCCCGCAGGCAGAATTCGCCGTAGGAAAAAAGCTGCGTCACGGCGCCGTATTTGCTCCCGGCCTTGCGGACGCTTTTCGCCTGCACGGTCAGGATGCCGTTTTCGGTGAACAGATCGAACAGCTTGTCCGCATCATGCACAGGTGTTTCCCGGATGACCAGTCCGCGGACGGTCAGATGTGTCGGCAATTCCGGTCCCCTCCGATCGTTCCGTGCAGCCGCGGTACTGCAAATAGTCCGCGATGCTGCCGCTCTGACAGAATGCGTCCCAGCGATGCCTGCGCTGTTCCTCCGCAAATCTGTCGGTAAAAAAAGCATTCTGATTCCGCATATCCATGCCTCCTTCCGGAGGTAGTATATGCGGAATCCGTGTTTTTCTGCATGGAAAAATATGCTGTGAAATGCGTTCAGCCCTGCTGATCCGCCAGCATGAATTCGGGGTTGTCCCAGCCGTTCTGCGTGTAATCGCAGCGGTAGTACAGCTGACCGGAGCTGCGGATGCGGTTCAGATCCGCTTCGGAAATCTCAATCGAGACAGGCTTGTTCTTATGCGTAAAGCTGACAAACCATTGGATCGTGCGGCCGCGTTCGCGTTCCTTTTCCCCGAGCGTAAAATCTTCGTAGTAAGGCTCTGTGCCGTCACCGCCGCTTGCAGTGATTGTCCGGCTGTCCACCCACTGATCATATTCATAGTAATACTTCGTGCGCGGTTCGGACGCATAGATCGGCTCGTCATAATACTCTGTTTCGTAGTGGAACAGGAATGCGCCGGGCTGAACCGTACCGGCTGTCAGCGGGAACGGGAACCGGAATACGCCGAACTGACCGTCGCCGTAATCCTCCCAGTCGTCGTCGTCCCAGCCGCCGCCCCAGTCATCATCGTCATCGTCATCGTCCCAGTCGTCGTCGTCATAGTCATCTACCCACACTTCGCGGGAACGCCGCTCATAGTGGTCAATGTACTCATACTGTTCGGTGGCGGTGCGGAGCAGTCTGGCGTCTGCGGGCAGATTCCAGTCGCTGCTCTCAAAGGTTTTCAGCTCCTCCAGATAGACATCGCTTTCCCATCTGATCTGATAGGAGGATACCGAACGGATCTTGTTGCTGCTGATATTCTGCCAGAGCAGAGAAAGACCGGCCAGTCCGAAAAGCAGTACCAGCGGAGCCAGCATGGCCAGACAGCAGAACAGATTCTGTTTCTTTTGCCGTTTTCTTTTCGGCGAGGCCGGCTGCGGCGCCGGAGCCGGTTTCGGCTCGGCTTTGACATCGTGGTACCGTTCGGTGCTTTCCGACCGGTTCGCGCCGCAGTACGGACAGACCTGCACGGCATCGTCATTCTGCTGCAAGCAGTACGGGCAGATCCAGTTTGCCCTGCGGATGCGCACGGCATCGTTGCCGGAAACCTCATCGACAAATTCGACGAGGTCATCCCGCAGATAAAATTTGACGTTTCTGGCACGCGGTTTGCCGCAGCCGGGGCATTCCTTGTGGTCGGCGCGGATGCCCTTGGTCTGGCAGCCTGCGCAGTCCCAGTAGCCCCAGCGGTTGCGCTTTTTGCCGCAGCGGGGGCACTTGATCCTGTCGCCGCCGATGTCGTTCAGTCCGCACTGCGGACATTTCCAGTTGGAGTGCTGCTGTTCCATGCTGTTCTCCTTTGGGGTATGGTGAGGCTGTCAGATCATTGGTTGAAGTTCAGTCCGAACTGTTCCAGCATCATGTCACGGTTGCGCCAGTCCTCCTTGACCTTTACCCAGGTCTGGAGATTGACGTGGATCTGGAAGAACTTTTCAAGATCGCGCCTTGCATTGGCGCCGACTTTTTTCAGCATGGCGCCGTTCTTGCCGATGATGATGCGCTTGTGCGATTCCTTTTCGCAGTAAATCAGAACGGAAATATTGAGCAGATCCTTGTCCTCACGCTCGGAGAAGGATTCCGTCACGACGGCGATGCCGTGCGGCACCTCATCCTGTAACAGATAGAGCAGCTGTTCCCGGACGATTTCCGCCGCGAGCACGCGCTCCGGCTGATCGGTGATCATGTCCTCAGGGAAATAGTGCGGCCCGTCAACGGCACGGTTCAGAAGCTCGTCCAGCACCTCCTGTACGCCGTCATTCTTGGTGACGGAAACCGGGATCAGCGCGGCAGGATGCCAGCGCTCTTCCGCGGCCACGAGCAGCGGCGCGAGCTTCGATTTGTCGCTCAGCAGGTCGATCTTATTATAGAGGAAAATGACCGGCGTCCCCTGCTTTGTCAGGTTGTCCAGCATGATCTGCTCCTGCTCCCCGAGGGGCTTGGTGCAGTCCTGCATAAAGATGACGCAGTCGATATCCGACACCGCCTCCCGTGCGGCTTTCAGCATCTGGTCGCCCAGCTTGGTCTGTGCCTTATGCAGGCCGGGCGTATCGGTGAACACGAGCTGTGTTTCCCCGATGTTCCGGATTCCGGTGATGCGGGTGCGTGTTGTCTGCGGCTTCGGGCTGACGGACGCGATCTTTTCTCCGATCAGCGCATTGAGCAGCGAGGACTTGCCGGCATTCGTATGCCCGGCAATCGCTGCAAAGAGAATCTTTGTCTTGCCGTGATCCTGCATGGATTATTCCTGCTCCTCCGGCACGATATAGCTGGTATCTCTGGAGAAGCCGAGCTTTTCCAGCACGGATTCCTCTTTTTCGCGCATCTGGCGCTGCTCCAGAGAGGATTTCTCATGATCGTAGCCGAGCAGATGCAGCATGGAATGCACGGTCAGGAACGCGACCTCGCGCTCCAGCACATGGCCGTACATTTTTGCCTGCTTGACTGCCATTTCCATAGAGATGACGATGTCGCCGAGCAGCACGAAGCCGTTTTCGGCGTTGATCTCCAGATGGTCGCCCTCGCAGAGCGGGAAGGACAGCACGTCCGTTTCCATATCCTTGTTGCGGTACTGCGCGTTCAGCTTGCGGATCTCCTCGTTGTTGACGAAGGAAACACTGACTTCGGTGTCATGACCGAAGCCCTCTGTGGTGAGCACGGCCTGGCAGCAGCGGCGGATCAGCAGACGGATTCCGACCGGAATCTTTACCTCGTGCTGTGTGTCTTTGATGTAAACCTTCAGCTTAGCCATTTTTACTCTTTTTCCTTTCGTGATGATTTTGAGCGTTCTTCTGCTCGGTATTGGTTTTCGCGTCGTTCGCGTAAGCGGTGATAATATCCTGCACGAGCCTGTGCCGGACGACATCCTTCTCCGAGAAAACGTGGATTGCAATGTCGTCAACGGATTTGAGCACGCGCATGGCTTCGATCAGGCCGGAGCGTCTGGGATCCGGCAGGTCGATCTGTGTAATATCGCCGGTGATGACCATTTTGCTGCCTTCGCCGAGACGGGTGAGGAACATTTTGATCTGCTCCGAGGTGGTGTTCTGCGCTTCATCGAGGATGATGAACGCATGGTCAAGCGTCCGGCCGCGCATATATGCAAGCGGTGCGATTTCAATGACGTTCTTTTCCAGATTGCGCTCCACGGCCTCGCTGCCGAGCATCTCAAAGAGCGCATCATAGAGCGGACGGAGATACGGATCGACCTTGTCCTGCAAATCGCCGGGCAGGAAGCCGAGCTTTTCGCCTGCTTCGACGGCCGGTCTGGTCAGGATGATGCGGGAGATATCGCCGGATTTCAGCGCCTTGACCGCCATGGCGACGGCAAGGTAGGTTTTGCCGGTGCCTGCCGGCCCGATGCCGAGCACGATCGTATTCGATGCGATCGCGTCCAGATAATGCTTCTGTCCGACGGTGCGCGGGCGCACGGCCTTTCCCGTGACGGTCAGGCTGACGGCGTCTGCGGAGAGCGTTCTGACCTCCTCCGCGGCGTCCTCCGCGACCATGGACACGACATAGCGCGCAGTCTGGTCGTTCAGCCCGGTGCCTCTGCGCACGTTCTGGAGCAGGATGTCCAGTGCCTGCTCTGCCTTTTCGATATTCTCCTCGGAGCCGGAGATCTTGATGCCGGTGTTGCGGTTGACGATCACGACCTGAAACTGCTTCTGGATCAGGTTGATGTTGGCGTCGTAGCTGCCGAACACCGCAGAAATCTCATCCGGCCGGGGAGCATTCCAAATTTTTTCTGCCATTCGACTTTCTGTAAAAACTCCTTTGCGGTAGCTTCTGCGCAGTCCGTACCCGGACGGCGGCAGTGTCATTCCGGGACAGAGGTGTGCTTTTTCAACATGGCGCACGAATCCCCGGAAAAACTATCTCCATTATACCACAAACCGGTTCAAAATGGAATAGTTTTAGGATTATTTCACAAAAATTTCACTTGTTTTCCCGATAACCCCCTCGAAAACATAGTTGATTTTCAGCAATATGCCCAAATCTGTCCGGCGATATTCTGCATCCCGGCTGATAATTATATCTTTTGCATGGAAATTATGCTCAAAACGGGCTGCGGATTCCGCAAGAAGCGCCCTTGCTTCTGCCTCTGAAAAGACCGTGACGGCGGTTTCCTGCGCGGTATAGCATTTGTGAATGACGGCACAGGGGAGGGCTCTGCCGAAGAGCGTCAGCGGGGTGCGGGTGACGTCGCAGCGGGTGACGGGCGCGTCCGGCGGTGCTGCGGTGCTGAGCGGGAATTCTCTGCCGAGCAGTTCCAGCACCGTCTGTGTGTGCGACGCGACGCGGACGGGCAGCTCCGCGGCGAACGGCTGTTCCTGCTCGAACACCGCGGGATAGCGCCCGGTGACGCTGCCTGCCGCGCGGCACCATTTGCTGACGCCGCATTCGTCCGTCTGCACGCCGGAGATCAGCAGGTCGCCGGGCTTGACCGTATCCCCGATCTTCACCGCGGCAAAGCCGTTCTGCACATCCATTGCGGTGATCTCCGCGGGGACGGCTGCAACGTAATTGCAGGGCGTTCTGCCGGTTTCCATCGGCGGCGGCTTGCGCTCCTCCGTCAGATCGACGACAAGCCGCCCTCCCTCCTTGCGCAGGGTGATCCATTCGATGTCGCTGACGGCAAGGCACATCCGCTGTTCAAGCCATGCGTACCGCAGGGTGCGGAACGGGACGCCCTCCCTGACGCCGAGCCCGGCGAGCGCCTCCCGCAGCTCAGTTTCGGAAATCTCTGCATTGCCGGTGATGCGGATTTCGCGGACAGTCGCATTGCAGCGGTAAAGCAGCAGCCCGCCGCAGAGCAGTCCGGCGATGATGCCGCAGCGGCTGCGGTAAGGCAGCATGGGATAGCGCAGACCGCGGCGCCGCAGAATCTCCAGCGTGACGCCGTATTCCGCTGCCAGCGCCGAGAGCCGCTTTTCGTCGGCGGCAGATGCTTCTGCATAGAATGCGTTTCCGCGGATCTGCTGGTTTTTGCACGCGATTCTGCGGCGCCGCAGCATATCGCGGAACGCCGGAAGCCGTGCGCCGGATGCAGAAAAGCTGATAACAGCCATACAGACCTCCCGGATGGTAAAGAGGGATCTCCGATGGATTCAGAATGGGACGCTGTCCCATCCCCCGCCAGAGGGACGATTCCTCTGGACTCCCGAACCAATTGAAAAATAAAGTAAATACACGTTTTTTCGTCGTAACGGGATTCTTAAGGGACGAGTCCCTTAAGCAGGGGGTTGGGGGCAGCGCCCACATTATAAATCCGCCGGAGGCACCTATAACCCGCCGTCAAATTCGACCGCGCAGATGCGGCCGGTCACATGCAGGCCGCCTTCTGCATAATCCGATGCGCGAAGCTGATGCCCCCACACCGCGACCTTATGCCCGCCGAGCTCCAGCAGCACCAGCATCTCGCTGCATTCCAGCAGACGGCGGCAGCGATCCACATACAGATCCGTATTCCCGCACAGCTCCATGCGGTCTGCAAACATCGGCAGCTGCATCTCATCACGCTCCTTCCGGTTCTCATTGGATTATATTCGGCATATACAACTGACAGAACGGGAGGGATGCGCATGCGGCAAATTCGCAGACGGACAGGGCTCGCAGCGGCGGTTCTGCTGCTTTTGATCATGCTGCTTCTGGCGCAGCACGGCGCGGAAACCGCCGCAGTCCTGCGGGAGCGGATCATGCTCTGTCTGCGGCTGCTGATTCCGTCGCTGTACGGCTGCACGGCAGCGGCGCTGCTCTTGCAGCAGACCGGTGCAGCGGCGCTGCTCGGCAGGACATGCAGGCACACTGCAAGGCTGCTCAATCTGTCGGAGGAGGGCTTTGCGGTATTCGCGGTCAGTCAGCTGGCCGGGTATCCGGTCGGGGCGCTGCTGCTCCGGAAAATCCGGCAGCGCGATCCGCAGGCGGCAGCGACCTGTACACAGCTCAGCGGCATCTGCTTTGGATGCGGCCCCGCGTTTGCGGTCGGATTTGCGGGCGGGGGACTGTTCGGGAATCCCGCGGCAGGCTGGATGCTCTACGCGGCAAATATCCTTGCCAATCTGCTGCTTGCGCTTCTCACACGGCATCAGCGGACGGTTCCCGCACAGGGGGCGCAGCCTGCGGAGATCCGATTTTCCGCGGCAATGCTCCCGGATACGGCGGCGGGGGCTGTCCGGAGCATGACGCAGATCTGCGGCATGGTGCTGCTGTTCGGCGTTGTGAACGTGCTCTGCGGCGTGACCGGGATGACGGCGGCCGCCGCAAGGCTCGGCGGGCTCTGCGGGATACCCGCGCAGACTGTAAACGCACTGCTTGCGGCGGTGCTGGACGTCACGCAGCTGCCTGCGGTATGCCGCTGCGCACTGCCGTACCGCTTGCTGCTGGCACTGACAGGCGCGCTGCTTTCATTCGGCGGGTTCTGCGTGCATATGCAGTGCATGGCGGCCGGAGAGGGGATCTGCCGCCCCGGACGGCTTCTGCTGATGCGCTTTTTTGCAGCAATATTGGCGTTTTTTCTGCTGTATGCTGCCGCGCCGCTGCTCCCGGTTCCGGAGACTGCGGCGGTCTTTGCTCCGCGGACGGCAATCTCCGGAACCGGCTCCGTACTGCCCGCTCTGCTGATTTTTTGTACAGGATTTCCATTTCTTATAAAAAAGGACTAGACAAATTCAAAAAAATATGCTATAATGGAGAAAATCGGAGGCGTATGCGCAGAGTCAGCCGGATTCTGCGGCCTGCCTGCTGAATGAGGTGAATATAATGGGACTTTTTGATGTATTCTCCAAGGGCGGAAAGTACTTTGGAAAAGCAATCGAACCGAAATGTGAATATTGCGATTACGGTAATCGCTCGAAGGACGGCAATAAGGTGCTCTGCACGAAAAAGGGTCTGGTCGATGCCGGTTATCATTGCCCGAAATTCCTGTATTCCCCGCTGAAGCGGATTCCGGTCAAGCAGCTGGAGCGCGTCGGCTGGCTGGAAGGCGACTATGAGGAAAAGGATTTCGACGAGATCAAAAAGCAGAAGGACGAAGCCGAACAGAAGATTTCTGCCGAGGCACAGCAGGCCGCTGCCGAGATGACCGCAAAGGCCAAGGCTGAGGCGGACGAAATCCGCAAGAAGGCAGAGGCAGAGGCTGCGGCGATCCGCAGAAAGGCTGAGGCGGACGCAGCAAAGAAGACCGCAGAGGCTGCAAAGGCTGTGGAGGCTGCCAAAAAGGCTGCTGCCGCGGCGGCGCCTGCTGCACCTGCGAAGCCTGCCGCACCGGTCAAGCCTGCCGTGACAACGGCGCCTGCCGCACCGGCTGCACCGCAGACCGCTGTGCGCACGCCTGTGACGACGCAGACCGCGACACGTCCGACAACGCCTGTTACGGGCGGCAATGATCTGGCCTCCCTTGCTGCAATGGCGGAATCCGCCGGTGAGTACATCCCGCCGGCTGAGGAAGTCGCAAAGCAGGAAAAGCCTGCGGATGCCGCGCCGGATCTGAGCGCGCCGGATCTGAACACACTGAGCAGCATGTAAGCAGCATGAAATGATAAAGAGGGATTGAAAAAAGGACAGTATCAGCCTGAGAGCCGCGCGCTTTCAGGCTGATGCCGTATCAGACGGAGGAACATTATGGCTTTTCACATGAACGAATGCATCCGCAAAACCAAGCAGGGAATCCCGCTGACCAATGCGGAAATCACAGAGTTGGTCAGAGGCATCACAAAGGAACCGCTGATTCCGGATTATCAGCTTTCCGCATGGCTGATGGCGGTCTGCTTTTCCGGGCTGACCGACGCGGAAACCGCCGCGCTGACCATGGCAATGCGCGATTCCGGGCAGACGATGCACTGGGATCTCGGCGGGCCGGTCGCGGATAAGCACAGCACGGGCGGCGTCGGGGACAAGACCACGCTGATTCTTGCGCCGATTGTCGCGTCCTGCGGCGTGTTTATGCCGAAGATGTCCGGGCGCGGGCTCGGGCATACCGGCGGCACAATCGACAAGCTGGAGAGCATCCCCGGATTTTCAACCGCGCTGGCGCCGGACGCGTTTCTGAAGCAGGTACAGGACATCCGCTGCGCTGTTGCCATGCAGACCGGTGACCTTGCGCCTGCGGATAAAAAGCTCTACGCGCTGCGCGACGTTACCGAAACCGTGGACAGCATCCCGCTGATCTGTGCGAGCATCATGAGCAAGAAGCTCGCAACCGGCGCGGATCATATCCTGCTGGACGTCAAGGTCGGCAGCGGCGCGTTCATGAAGAATGATGAAGATGCATCAGAGCTCGCAAGGCTGATGCTCGCGGCGGCAAAGGCGGACGGCAGGGACTGCACCGCCGTGCTCACCGATATGGACAGGCCGCTCGGCATGTGCATCGGCAATGCGATTGAGGTGCGCGAGGCGATTGAGGTGCTGGCCGGGGACGCGGACTGCGAGCTCGGACAGTTCTGCATTTCCCTTGCCGCAGAGCTGCTGCGCATGGCGGGCATCGGGACAAAGGAAATCTGCCTGAACAAAGCGCGCGAAGCCGTGACCGGCGGCGCAGCGCTGGAGCGCTTTGCACAGATGATCGTGGCGCAGGGCGGCGACGCCTCTGTGACAGAGCAGCCGGAAAAGCTGGCGCTCTCTCCGTGCAGCAGAACGCTGACCGCTGCTTCTGCGGGCTGGATCAGCTCCATGCAGAGCGAAACGATCGGCAGAGCATCCGTGCTGCTCGGTGCGGGACGCATGACCAAGAACGACAGCATCGACTTCGGTGCGGGCATCCGTCTGCATGTGAAATACGGCGATGCGGTTTCCAAGGGCGATCCGCTGCTGACGATGTATGCGGCAAAGGAATCGCAGCTCGATGAGGCAGAGCAGATGCTGAAACAGGCGGTCGCTGTTGCGGAAAACAAGCCGGAAACGCGTCCGCTGATCCGGAATATGTACAGCACGGCGGACGAATAAGGACGAAAGGAACATCAGCGGCAAATGGATATTCAGAATGAAAAAATCGACGGCGGAAAGGCATTTGACTGGGGCAGAACCTCGGAGGATTATGCGAAATTCCGCGATATTTATCCGGCGGCGTTCTATGAGAGCATCATCAGCCGGGGCTTTGGCGTCAGGGGACAGCATGTGCTTGACCTCGGCACCGGAACGGGTGTTCTGCCGCGGAATCTGTATGCGCAGGGCGCGAAATGGTGCGGCACGGATATTTCCCCGGAGCAGATCGGACAGGCAAAGCAGCTTGCGATTGCGGCGGGCATGGACATTGACTTCCGCACGGCGTCTGCGGAAACAACCGACTATCCGGACGAAACCTTTGACGCTGTGACCGCGTGTCAGTGCTACTGGTATTTTGACCCGCCGAAGGCGTATCCGAACATTGCGCGGATGCTGAAGCCGGGCGGAAAGCTGGTGCTGCTCTATATGGGCTGGCTGGCTGCGGAGGACAGCATTGCGAACGCCTCGGAGGAGCTGGTGCTGAAATACAATCCCGCATGGACGGGCGGCGGTGATACGCGGCATCTGATTACCCCGCCGGACGAGGCGCTCAAAACCTTTGAGATTGCGGAGCAGACCATGTTTGATCTGCCGGTGCATTTCACAAAGCCCGCCTGGCACGGCCGGATGCGCGCGTGCAGAGGCGTCGGGGCCTCGCTGGATCCGGCGGCGCTGGCTGCATGGGATGCGGAGCACCGCGCCGTGCTTGACCGCATTGCACCGGATGAATTTGACATTCTGCATTACGCTGCAATCACGGTGCTGGAGAAAAAATAAACAGATATTGCCCGGTGTGCGCTGAAATCTGTTCCTTTCACGGGCATTTCAGGCTGTTTTCATTTTATTTTCAGTTTTGTATGGTATCATGGGGAAAATTACAATGGGAGGCATATACTATGAAGCATTCTGTTCTGAAAAAAACTGCCGTACTGTTCGCTGCCGTGACCGTTCTGTCCCTCACCGGCTGTGCGGGCGGCACTGTACAGAGTTCCTCTGAACCGGATACACCGGCGGTCACGGGCAATGTGACGGTCACGGCGTTCAATGTCGGCAAGGCAGATGCACTGGTCGTGCAGACGCAGAATACCGTGACGGTCATTGACGCGGGCAACAAGGGCGACGGAAAATATATCGACAAGTTCCTGAGCGCGCAGGGCATTGACACGGTTGATCTGATGATTATTACGCATTTTGACAAGGATCATGTCGGCGGCGCGTCCCGCGTCATCAACAAGCTGACCGTCAAGGAGGTGCTCGTCCCGGACTATACCTCGGAGATTGACGAGTACAAGAGCTTTATCGAAAAGGCGGAGGAAACCGAAACCAAGGTGACGCCGCTGGCCTTCGGCGGCAAATACGAATGGAGCCCGGATGACACGCTCGGCACGGTCTATGCGTCCGAAAAGGACAATTACGGCAGGGACGAGGAAAACGATTTCTCGCTGGTGCTGTACATGCGGCACGGCGACAACAAATTCCTGTTCGCAGGTGATGCGGAGGATCCGCGGCAGCAGGAGATTATGAATCTGAACCTCGGCAAGGTCGATTTCCTCAAGTTCCCGTATCACGGAAACTATCTGTCAACGACGGAAGCATTTCTCAATGCATTTGCTCCGAAATATACGGTCGTCTGCTGCTCGGAGAAGGAATACGCCGATCCGAACACAGTCGAAACACTGGAAAAGCGGAAGATCGAAGCCTTTTACACATGTGACGGCAATGTGACGGCTGTCAGCGACGGCAAAACGCTGACCTGCTCGCAGGCGGCTGCGGAATAACGCTTACGCTTTCAGAGAGGTGACATTCTATGCGACAGAAGGATAATCTGCTGATTCCGGCCATGCTGGATGCGCACTTTCCGCTGATGAAATATGCGTTCTATTCCAGGCAGTATCAGCCGGTGATTCTGAACAACCGCCGGGATGTGACAGAGCTCGGACTGCGCTGGGTTCACAATGATATGTGCTATCCCTGCATCCTGAACACCGGGCAGATGCTTGGCGCACTGCGCAGCGGACGGTTTGACACGGATCATACCAAACTGCTGATGCCGACTGTTGGTGATGCCTGCCGCGGCTCAAACTATGCGGACCTGATCCGGAGGGCAGTCAGGCTTGCCGGGTATCCGCAGGTGAAGGTTCTGACGATGAACCTGCGGCATATTGACGATGATAATCAGCTGCCGATCACGCCGAAAATGGTGTGGCGGGCGCTGTTCAGCCTCTACTACGGTGATCTGCTGATGCTGCTCGTGCAGCAGGTGCGGCCTTACGAGCTGCACCGCGGCGAAACCGAAAGGCTCCGGGATTACTGGTACGGCGTGCTCGGCGCGGAGCTGCGGGATTTCCGGAATCTGCGGATTTCCGTGCTCAAACAGCGTTTTACCCAAATCACGCAGGCGTTTTCCGAAATTCCGCGCAGCAGCGAGAAAAAGCAGCGCATCGGCATTGTCGGGGATCTGTATACGCGCTATTGCAGCCTCGGAAACTGGGACATTGTGGACTTTCTGGAGCGTTCGGGCTGCGAGAGCTTTACGGACGGCCTTTCGTGGTATGTGCTCTATTACATCGACTCGCATCTTAGAACTGTGAATCCAGTTGAAGCGGCCGTTTACCGGATTGCGGAACAGCTGCTTGCACACTTGCAGGACGCGATGATTGCGGCGCTGGAGAAACACGGTTTCTTTACGCTGCCGCGGCTGCAAACGCTCAAAAAGGAAACCGAGGGCATCGTCAGCCACAATGTCGCAATCGGGGACGGCTGGCTGATCGGCGCCGAGGTCGCGGGGTATCTCCTGCACGGATGCAGAAAGGTGCTTGCGATTCAGCCGTTCGGCTGCATGGCGAACCATGTTGCGGGACGCGGCATTTATGCTTCGATTCAGCGGAAATGTGGCGGTGCGGTCGTCAGTGCGGACGTGGACGCCAGCGGTACGCCGGTCAATGTCTATAACCGCGCACGGATGCTGATTGATCTGTCTGACGTGCTCTGCTGATACGGATTTGCAGTGAGGGCTCTGTCCTCAATATCAAAGGATTTCGTTTATCAGAGAAGGTATAAGCCGTAGTATTTCTGATGTGCAGTCAGAAGTGCTGCGGCGTTTTGTTTGGCGGAGCGGCGGTGCTGCGCTGTCATTTTACGAATATATCATAGTGGTTTCAGGCATCCTCGCTTGCTCCGCGCTTTATTGGGGTGCGGCAACACGGATAAGGAAGCGGATTTTTAAGGAGGGCAAGGGGGGCAGGAAAGCGGGGGCTCTGGGGCGAAAATGCAAAGATTATTGTCCCCGTTCTTTATCCTTTCGTTCGGTGTATATTTTGGCTGGGCGCGGGGCGCGAATGCGAGAAGGACAACCCAAGAAAGAGGGGAGGCGCTCCCTACGGTCGCTTATCTCCCCTCTCTCTAAGGTTTTCCCTCTCGCGCTCTCTCTTTCCTGACTCTCTCCTCTCTGTGCGCTCAATTTCGGCTCTGCGGAAAAGGTGAGGGGAGCGTTGGTTCAGGCGCCCCCATTGCTGAGAGAAGAAGCGTAACAGAAACCGCAAAAAGCGGCGTATATTCGGTAAAAAGGGAGCGCATTGGTCAATCCACCCGGAGGGAAATGCCAGCGGGGGCTCCCCGCCGGGGCGCGAATGCGAGAGGGACAACCCAAGAAAGAGGGGAGGCGCTCCCTACGGTCGCTTATCTCCCCTCTCTCTAAGGTTTTCCCTCTCGCGCTCTCTCTTTCCTGACTCTCTCCTCTCTTGCTCCGCGTTTCAACAGAGCGTTTGGAGTGCAGCGGTCAGTTTACTCGAAGGGCACTGCCCGCCTCTTGCATAAAACGGAAAAGTGTGATATAATAGTTCTGCAAAAAAATAAACTGGAGGTTCCGATGAAACAGAAACGGGTGTGCAGTCTGCTGATGGCGGCAGTGCTGCTCTGTCATACGGGTACGGCAATGATGCGGGATTCCGTTCCTCTGAGAGCCCATGCTGCGGACGGCAGACTTTACAATCAGTGGGACGAGAAATGGAAGGACGTCACGTTCACAAAGTATTCCAAATCCGGCAATTCCCTTTACACATCTGCGTGCGGCATCTTTTCGTTCTGCAATGCGATGTACGGGCTGAACAGCAGAAAGATCGACGTTGTGGAGCTGGCAACCTGGGCAGTGGACATCGGTGCGCTGCGCCCCGGCGCGGGCGGTACCTACCGCGATATTCTGTATAAGCATATTGAGGAAAAATGGGGCGAGAGCTACGGCTTTACGCTCGGGGAGCAGAAGCTCGGCACGGTGCGGGATGAGGAGTTCATTGAGCACATGAAAACAGGCGGCGTGGCCGTGCTGTATGTGCCCGGACACTTCATTGCCGTGACCGGATATGATGAGAGCACGCAGCTCTACCATGTCATTGAGAGCGCGGTTTCTTCCAGCCGCGGGCTCCAGCCGGACAGCTGGGTCACTGCAAACAAGCTGACCGACGGCAGCACGAACGGTACATGGTATGTGCTGATTTCCAACACGACCGCTCCGGAATATGCAGAGGTGACGCTGCAGAAAACGCTCTGCGGCGTCGAGGAAATCATGCAGTATACGGTGGACAGCAATACGCGCAATGACTATACGCTGCATTTTTATCAAAAAGGCAGCAGCACGTCGCTGTACGATGTTGATGTGAAGGATCATGCGAAATCCACCAGACAGTATTTGCAGGCCGGATTGACGCAGCCGGGCGACTATGAGGTCGATGCGACCGGCGGCAACGAATTCGGCAATGTGCAGAGCCTGCGCGTCGGGTTCCGCGTCTATGACAAAAAGGTTTCGGGTGCGTCATTCAAGCTGCTGACGGATCATGCGGAAGCCGGAAAGCCGGTGAAGTTCCGCACGGCGGGCAGTCCTGCGGCGGGCTATACGCTGAAAATGACCGACGGCACAGGCGCAGTCGTATATGAAAAATACATCGGGGATATGCTGGACGGCGAAACACTGAAAAGCTCGGATGCCGAATGGATTCCGGAATTCCCCGGCGAGTACACATGCACAGCGACGCTCTCCAATTACTACGGCGATGCGACGCCTGCGGCGATCCGGATGACCGTGGACGGCGAGGTGAAGTTCACGCTCGATGCGGCGGGCGGTACGCTGACGGAAACAAAGGAATATGCTGCGCCGTATCAGGGAAAGTACGGCAGCCTGTCGGTTCCCGTGCGGGACAATCACCGCTTCGACGGCTGGTTTACGGAGAAGGACGGCGGTACGCAGGTCACGGCGGATACCGTGATGACGCAGACGCATCCGCATTCGGTTTATGCGCACTGGACGAAGGTGCTCGAACGCGGCGACGTCAACGGCGACCACAGTATTGATATTGCGGACGCACAGCTCGCGCTGCGGGAATATGTGGCGCATCTGAGCGAGCAGCCCGGCAAGCTGGATGCCGCGGAAATCAAGGCTGCGGACGTGGACGGCAACGGGGAGGTCAGCATTGAGGATGCGCAGAATATTCTCCGGTATTACGTCATGAATTCGCTTGCGGAGCTGCCGGTCACATGGGAGGCGCTGCTGGCGGAATATGCGCCGGTGACAACCACGACGGCCGTGACAACCACGACCGCGCCGGTCACATCGACAACGACACACACGACCGCGAAAACGACGGCTGTTACAACCAAACCGGTCACGACAACTGCCAAAACGACGGCTGTTACAACCAAGCCGGTCACGACAACTGCCAAAACGACGGCTGTTACAACCAAGCCGGTCACGACAACCGCCAAAACGACTGCTCAAACGACCAAGCCGGTCACGACAACGGTGAAAACGACGGCTGTTACAATCAAGCCGGTCACGACAACCGCGAAAACGACGGCTGCTGCGGCCGATTCGGTCACGACAACAGCCGGAACGACATCCCAAACGGCCAGGCCGGTCACCACGACAGCCGGTTCTGTGACAGCGGGATAACATACAGATGAAACGGAAAGCCCGAAGGCGTTGTGCCTTCGGGCTTTGTGTTTGCAGGATCAGAATACACCGGCGCCGGTCACTGCACGGCGTCCTCAGATTTCAGGTAATCCGTGAGATGCTGGTAAGCCTCGTCCTCGTCAGCCGAGCCGAGATACACAACCTCCTCACCGACAAATTCGTCCTCCACGACAAAGAAATCATCGCTCAGCACGATCCGCGTGAGCCGTTCAAAGAACGCATTGAGATCGGCTGCCAGAACGAGCTTGCTGTGTTCATCTCTGCCGAAGTTGATGATCTGTCCTGCCCGGCCGCTGACATCGGGATCCAGGTCGATGCCGATGAAGTTTCCGCCGTCATCGGAGCAGAACGGGATCCATTTCGCATCGGCATACCGCCGCTTGATGCAGCCTGCCGGTACAGAGGTGAAATGGCTTTCCGCATTGCGTTCGGCGTCCTCTGCATATTCCTTCCAGCGGCGCCACTCTGAGCGCAGCTCGTCAAGGCTGAGAAAGTGAAAGCCGAGGATCATTCCGCAGGCGGCCTCGTGGTCGTCGCCGTTGTTTGTGCGGTAGAGCGCCGCCAGCTCCGCCGGGAATGCAATGCCGGTTTCTGCCTCTGCCGCGCGGATGTCGTCCTCGGATACGCCTGCACCGAGTGTTTCCGCCAGGAACGGCATCCGTTCCAGAAGCGCCTCCTTGTAAGTGTTCCATGCGTTGTTCATAAGCTCACTCCTTCGTTTCAGAATCATCATCGTCCGGAATCGCTCCACGATGATAATTTCATTTTATCAAATAAATACTGCTTTGTCAAGTGTGCGGAGCGGATGGGACAAAAAGTCCCGGAAGCAGTTGCGTGACTGCTTCCGGGATCCTGTGTTTGTATGTGCTGTTTATGCTTCACCTGAAATGGCCTGCTTCATCGCGCGGACAAAGTCTGCGACCGGTTCTGCGGCATTTTTGCCGTGCTCCGCAATCAGCTTCATAATCGCAGAGCCGACGATTATGCCGTCAGCGCAGTCCGCGAGCGCCGCTGCCTGCTCCGGCTTCGAGATGCCGAAGCCGATTGCACACGGCGTATCCGTGTTTTCGCGGATTTTTGCGGTGATCGTGTTCAGATCTGTCCGGATCTCCGAGCGCATACCGGTCACGCCGAGGCTGGATACCAGATACACAAAGCCCTCTGCCTCTTTGGCGATCATTGCAATGCGGTTTTCAGAGGTCGGAGCAATCAGCGAGATGAAGTCGATGCCGTGTTCCTTGCAGACCGGCGCAAAATCTTCCTTTTCCTCAAACGGGACATCCGGCAGAATCAGGCCGTCAATGCCGATTTCCGCACAGGTCTTTACAAAGCGCTCCGTGCCGTAGGAGAATACGACGTTCGCGTAGGTCATGAACACCAGCGGGATCTTCACGTCTTTCCGCAGCTCTTTGACAAATGCAAAGATTTTGTCCGTGGTGACGCCGCCTGCGAGCGCGCGGATATTTGCGCCCTGAATGACGGGCCCCTCTGCGGTCGGATCGGAGAACGGGATGCCGAGCTCAATCAGATCTGCGCCCGCCTGTTCCATCGCGCGGACGATTTTGCCGGTTGTTTCCAGATCGGGATCGCCGCAGGTGATGAACGGGATAAACGCCTTGCCGTTTTTGAATGCATCGCGGATCTTACTCATGGATATCCTCCCCTCTGTACCGGGCAATCGCGGCGCAGTCCTTGTCGCCTCTGCCGGAGATTGTCACAACGATAATCTTGTCCTTGTCCATTTCCGGTGCGATCTTCATCGCATGTGCGACGGCATGTGCGGATTCAATCGCCGGAATGATGCCCTCCGTGCGGGAGAGATACTCAAATGCATTGACGGCTTCGTCATCGGTTACGGCGACGTATTCCGCGCGGCCGGTGTCATGCAGATGCGCATGCTCCGGGCCGATGCCGGGGTAGTCCAGACCTGCGGAGATGGAATAGACCGGTGCAATCTGGCCGTATTCATCCTGGCAGAAATAGGACTTCATGCCGTGGAAGATGCCGAGCTTTCCGGTGCTGATTGTGGCGGCGGTTTCAAACGTATCAATGCCTCTGCCCGCTGCCTCGCAGCCGATCAGGCGCACACCCTCGTCCGGGATAAAGTGATAGAACGTGCCGATTGCGTTGGAGCCGCCGCCGACACATGCCATGACGACATCCGGCAGACGGCCTTCCTTTTCCAGAATCTGCTGACGGATTTCCTTCGAGATGACCGCCTGGAAATCGCGTACAATCGTCGGGAACGGGTGCGGCCCCATGACCGAGCCCAGGCAGTAATGCGTATCGTCGATGCGGTTTGTCCATTCGCGCATCGCCTCGGAAACAGCGTCCTTGAGCGTGGCGGTGCCGGTCGTGACCGGGATGACCTCCGAACCGAGCAGACGCATCCGGTAGACGTTCAGCGCCTGCCGCTTCGTGTCCTCCTCGCCCATGAAGACGACGCACTCCATGCCCATGAGCGCAGCGGCGGTCGCGGTCGCAACACCGTGCTGACCTGCGCCGGTTTCCGCGATCAGGCGGGTTTTGCCCATTTTCTTTGCGAGCAGCGCCTGACCGAGCACATTGTTGATCTTATGTGCGCCGGTGTGGTTCAGATCCTCGCGCTTTAAGTAGATTTTTGCGCCGCCGAGCGCCTTCGTCAGCTTTTCGGCATAGTACAGCCGGGACGGGCGGTTGGCGTATTCATTGAACAGCGTTTCCAGCTCCGCATTGAATGCGGGATCGTTTTTGTAATGGTTGTATGCCTGCTCAAGCTCGATGACAGCATTCATAAGCGTTTCCGGGATATACTGCCCGCCGTGAATGCCGAATCGTCCGTTGGGATTTGTCATAATGAACCTCCTCTTATGATGTGAAACGGATCAGCCGTCTGCCTGTTTCAGATCAGACCGTCCGGATGCTGTTTTCCGTGCAGATACACGAACATACAGAGCGCTGCCGTCAGCATGACGTCTGCTGCCGTGCCGAAGCAGAAAATCGTAAAGTCTGTAACCAGGTGTATCAGAATTGCAATGGGAAGCAGCTTTTTGCAGCCCTCATAATGCACCGCTCGCGCAATGAGCACCGACATCATCATGTGAAATATCAGATTGACTGCATTGCCGAGCAGAATCTCTGCGGCCGTCAGCATGCCCTGTCCGGCCAGCGCCGTCAGATGCTCCTGCGTGCCGCGCTGCCCGAGCGCATCCGCAAGCAGAACAAACTGTGCCTTTGCGCTCATGATGACCTCTGTGCTGCCGTGCCCGATGCCGTAGCATAGGGCGTCCGCGCGTGTGTCGTATGCGGGAATCGCATGCTTCATGGCAATGTACCGGCCGCCTTCCTCAAAGACGGAGCCGATCAGCCAGACCGTCAGCCATTTGCCTGTGAGCGTTTCTGCGCCCTGCACGAAGATGCTGCGAACCAGCGCGCGCGGAATCAGAATCAGCATGACGGTGATGACGCCGACAAAGACCGGAACGCTCCTGCCGCCGTGCCGCTTTTTCAGATAGAAATATGCTGCAAACGGCAGCGCCGCTGTCAGCAGTCCGCGGAGGACAAATAAAAAAATCTGACCGGATGTGAATTCCATGATGCGCCTCCGCCCTGTTTGGTTATAGGCTGCGGACAGCCTCAACAAATGCACGCATTTTCTGCGGATCCTTGCGCCCGTCTGTTTCGGTGCCGCTGCTGACATCCACAGCATAGGGATGCAGTGCGCCGACCGCTTCCGCGACATTATCCGGCGCCAGGCCGCCCGCGAGGAAATACGGTCTGCCGATGTCTTTGATCAGCGAGTGGTCAAACGGCTTTCCCGTGCCGGTGCCGGAATCAAGGAGCACAAAGTCTGCCTTGCTCTGCCGCGCACGCTGCACGTCGTCCGTGCAGGTGATCTTGAACGCCTTGATGACCGGTTTTCCGGTGCGTTCTTTCAGCTGTGCGATATATGCATCGTCCTCGTTTCCGTGCAGCTGAATCACGTCGAGCATCTCAGCATAGCGGAGAATATGCGCTATCGGCGCGCTGACGAATACGCCGACCTTTTTGGCGCAGCTTTTGCTGTCGGCATGACAGCGAACCAGTTCACGGAATGTTTCCGGCCCGACTGTGCGCCGGAACCCGTCCGAGAGAATGAACCCGACGTAATCTGCGCCGAGCGCACATGCTGTGATGACGTCCTTTGGCTGCATCAGCCCGCAGAGCTTGATTTTCGTCATGCCTGCGTCCCTTTCAGATACCGGAGCATGGACGCCTTGTCGGATGCGCGCATCAGCGTTTCCCCGATCAGCACGGCGTCTGCGCCTGCATCTCTGGCCGCCTGAATATCGGCGGGGGTTTTCATGCCGCTTTCCGTGACGAACAGCGTATCGGCCGGTGCGTACTTCCGCATTGCGGATGCACGGTGCGGATCGACGGAGAAATCATGCAGATTCCGGTTGTTGACGCCGATAATCCTTGCGCCGATCTCTGCTGCCGCTTCAATCTCGGCTTCGTCATGCGCTTCGACCAGCGCGGACATGCCGAGCGATACAACGATATTATTGTACTCGAAAAGCTGTGATTTGTCAAGCAGCGCACAGATCAGCAGCACCGCGGAGGCGCCGAGCAGCTTTGCCTCGTAGATCATGTAGGGATCCACGGTGAAGTCCTTGCGCAGGCAGGGGATTTTCACCGCCGCCGCAATCTCCGCGAGATAGCGGTCATCCCCGAGAAAGCGCGTCGGCTCGGTCAGCACGGATATGCAGTCCGCACCGGCTGCTTCGTAGTCCTTTGCGATTTGCAGATACGGGAATTCCGGTGCAATCAGTCCCTTGGAGGGCGACGCCTTTTTGCATTCGCAGATGAATGCGATGTCATCTGTCCGGAGCGCGTTCTCAAAGCGAAAGTCACCCTTCGGGAGCAGCTCTGCATCCCGGCGGACGGAATCAAGAGAGCGGTACTGCTTTGCCTTTTCGGTGCGCTCCTTTGCAGCGGCCGCCAGTGTTTCCAGGATCGTTTCCATGCTGCTCACCGGTTGGAGGCTGCGATGAAGGTTTCCAGCTGTGCTGCCGCCTTGCCGCTGTCAATCAGCTCTGCTGCGAGCTGCACGCCCTCTGCGATGCTTGATGCCCGTTCTGCCAGATACAGCGCAGCACCGGCATTGATCAGGACGGCATTGCGCTTTGCGCCGCGCTCCTCACCGCTGAGAATGGCACGGGTGATTGCAGCATTTTCCTCCGGCGTGCCGCCGCGCAGGTCATCCTTGCCGCAGCGCGGGAGGCCGAAGTCCTCCGGCGAAATCGTGTAGGTCTTGGTCGATTCAATGTCAAATTCGCAGACCAGCGTTTCCGAGCTCATGGAGATTTCGTCGAGCTTGTCAAGGCCGTAAACGACCATGCCGCGCTTGACGCCGAGCCGCTGGAGCACCTCTGCAATCGGATTGACGAGCGATGCGTCATACACGCCGATCAGGGTGCGGCGGGCATTGGCGGGGTTCGTCAGCGGGCCGAGAATATTGAACACAGTGCGGACGCCCAGCTCCTTGCGGATCGAGCCGACATATTTCATGGAGGTGTGGTAGAGCTGTGCGAACAGGAAGCACATGCCTGCTTCATTGAGCATCTGCACGGCCTTTTCCGGATCCTGCTTGATGTTGACGCCGAGCGCCTCCAGGCAGTCCGCAGTGCCGCACTTCGAGGATGCCGCACGGTTGCCGTGCTTTGCGACCTTTGCGCCGCCTGCCGCCGCGACGAGCGCGGAGGTCGTGGAGATGTTGAAGCTGTCGGAGTGGTCGCCGCCCGTGCCGACAATTTCCAGCACGTCGAAGTCATGCTCCACATGCAGCGCGTGCTCGCGCATGGCCGCTGCACAGCCGGTGATCTCGTCAATGGTTTCGGCCTTTGTGCTCTTGGTGGAGAGCGCCGCAAGGAATGCGGCATTCTGCGTCGGGGTGGTTTCGCCGTTCATGATTTCGTTCATGACGGTGTATGCCTCTGCATAGGTCAGGTCCTGCTTATCAACGATTTTCTTGATTGCCTCTGCGATCATTTTCGGTTCCTCCATGCGGACTGTATCCGCTGTTTTATTTTCATCATGCTTCTGTGCGGGTGCTTCTGTGATTTCGGGCTGCGCGGTTCTTCTGACAGGCTCCGGCGTATCCTGCAAAAAGTTCAGGAGCATCTGTCTGCCCTCCGGCGTCAGGATGGATTCCGGATGGAATTGCAGTCCGTAAACCGGATACTCTTTATGCTGCACGGCCATGACCTCGCCGTCGTCGGTTTTTGCGGTGATGCGCAGGCAGTCCGGCAGCGTTGCGGGATCCGCCGCAAGCGAGTGGTATCTTGCAACCGTGATGCGCTCCGGCAGACCGCGGAACATTCTGCTGTCCTGTGCGGCGGTGACGGTTGACTGCTTGCCGTGCATCAGCTGCTTTGCGTGGACGATCACTGCGCCGTATGCCGCGCAGATTGCCTGATGCCCGAGGCAGACGCCGAGGATCGGGATTTTTCCGCCGAGCTTCTTCACGGTTTCAATGATGATGCCTGCATCCTCCGGACGGCCGGGGCCGGGGGAGAGGATGATGTGCGAGGGGTTCAGCGCCGCGACCTCGTCAACGGTCATGGCGTCATTGCGGATGACCTTGATGTCCGGCGTGAGCTCGCCGAGCATCTGATAAAGGTTATAAGAAAAGCTGTCGTAGTTATCAATCAATAAAAGCATCGTCGGGCTCCTCCGCTTCCTTCAGCGCACGGATGACCGCCGCTGCCTTGTTCAGACATTCCTGATATTCGTTTTCCGGAACGGAATCCGCGACGATTCCCGCGCCGCTCCGGACATAGACCGTATTGTCCTTTCTGTATGCAAGGCGGATAGCAATGCAGGTGTCAAGATCGCCCTGGAACGAGAGATACCCGACTGCACCGCCGTAAATGCCGCGCTTTGCGCCCTCCAGCTGACCGATCAGCTGGCAGGCACGGATTTTCGGTGCGCCGGAGAGCGTTCCGGCGGGGAGCACTGCCGCGACGGCATCGAGCGCGTCGCAGTCATCCCGGATTTCACCGCGGACGGCCGAGCCGATATGCATGACGTGCGAATACCGTTCGATTGTGCGGAGCCGTTCGACCTCCACCGTGCCGAATTTGCTGATTCTGCCGAGGTCGTTCCGGCCGAGATCAACGAGCATGTTGTGCTCTGCAAGCTCCTTTTCATCCCGGAGCAGGTCGGCCTCCAGCGCCTGATCTTCGGCCTCTGTCCGGCCGCGCGGTCTGGTGCCGGCAAGCGGGAACGTATGCAGCACGCCGTTTTCCAGCTTGACGAGCGTTTCCGGAGAGGCGCCTGCAATCTCCACATCCGTGCCGGAGAAATAGAACATATACGGCGACGGATTGATTGTCCGGAGCATCCGGTAGGTGTTCAGCAGCGAGCCCTCAAACGGTGCGCTGAACCGGTTGGAGAGCACAATCTGGAAAATATCGCCCTCCGTGATATAATGCTTTGCCTGTTCGACCATGTCGCAGTAGGCGTCCTTCTCAAAGAGCGGCGTCATTTCGCCGGTCATGCGGCTGACGGGCTCTTCCGCGGGCTTTCCGGTGCGGAGGAGATCCGCCATCTGCTTAAGCGCCATTTCCGCGCGGCGGTATTCGGTTTCCGGCTCGTCAAGGCGGATGTTTGCAATCAGAATAATCTTCTGCCGGAAGTGGTCGAATGCGATGACCTTGTCAAAGAGCATGAGATCCATGTCATTGAAATGCGCGTCATCCGATGCGGCGGTGCGGGTGGAAGGCTCCTGATAGCCGAGGTAGTCATAGGAGAAGTATCCGACCAGGCCGCCCGTGAACGGCGGCAGACCGGCGATCCGCGGGCTGCGGTATTTTGCGAGCAGCTGCCGCAGATACTGCGCGGGATCCTCCGTTTCCAGTTCCAGATCCCCGAGCTTTAAGTGCCCGTTCCGGCAGGAGATGCCGAGCTTCGGATCATAGCCGAGGAAGGTGTAGCGTCCGCGGTGATCGGGGCCGGAGATGGATTCCAGCAGGTAGGTGTGGGCGGAGATGTGTCTGAGGATCCGCAGCACCAGCATGGGTGTCAGCGAATCTGCATGCAGCTCGCAGCTGACGGGCAGTACACGGTAATCCGTTTCCGCAGCGTAGCGTTTTGCCTCCTCCGGTGTGATGGACAGTTTCATATGCATCCTCCGTTTCCGGACGGGCAAATAAAAAAGCCCGTCCCTGAACTTTGTTGTTCAAGGACGAGCTGATATATCTTTCATGCTCGCGGTGCCACCTTGATTCATCTGCGCTTCGGTTCAAAGCGCGGATGCACTTTTGCGGGATACCAGCATACCCCTGACAACTGACGTATGTCTGCACGTCGCAGTTTTACCGGCTGCTGCCGACTGCGCCCTCAGCGGGCCATTTGCGAAACTGGTTCCCGTCCGGCTCTCAGCCTCCCGGACTCTCTGTGGGGTCATATCACGCTTTATCTCCGCTTCAACGGTTTGATTGTTGCATTAAGCATACCGCATTTTCGGAAATTTGTCAAGTGCTTTTCAATAAATTCTTATGTTTTAACAATAAAGTTTTTCTGACGCTTGGAAATGCTTTCCTTAATTCTGTCGTAATATCCGGCGTTTTTTGTCTGGAATCGACAAAATCTGCGGTTGAATTTCAGCAATTTACCGCTTTCCAACTGCCTGCGGAATGTGCTATAATAAAGCT
Organism: Oscillospiraceae bacterium; assembly: GCA_016281125.1. GTDB lineage: Bacteria > Bacillota > Clostridia > Oscillospirales > Ruminococcaceae > Firm-04. The sequence continues at coordinate 111,311 of JAEEIA010000010.1, forward strand.
GTGGATGCCGGGCATCCTGAGAGGAAGGAAAGAAAACGTATTATACACTTTCACGGAGGTGTTCAGAATGAAACGATGTATCAGCAGACTGGCGGCCGGGATGCTGTCCGCCGTGATGCTCTTTGCGGCATTGCCCGCGGATGCCGTATCTGCGGAAACCACGGCGGAGGCGACCTTTCGCCGCGTGCTCCGGCAGGCGTGGCCGATGTACAAGGAGCGTCTTAACATATCCTCGCTGCGGCTGACCTTTGACCAGGTCGCGGATATTTACTACGATACGCTGTATACGGACTCGGACTGGTTCTATGTGGACTCCAGCTTCTCCTATGTGCTGGATGCGCAGAAAAGAGTTTCGACCATTGTTGTGAAGTATGCATACGACACGGACAAGATCCCTGCGATGATTGATAATTTCAACGCGGAGGTTGACCGCCTGACCGGGCTGGTGAATCCGGAATGGACGGATGCGGAGAAGATTCTGTTCCTGCACGATCATCTCGGCGAGGTCTGCGAGTATGATCTGACCTATGAAAAGAATGATGCCTATGCGGCGCTGCTCGGTGGCACGGCGGTCTGTCAGGGCTATGCACTGGCGATGAACGTGCTCTGCCGAGAGCTGGGAATCCCGTGCTGCGCGGTCACGAGCGATAAGCTGAACCACATGTGGAATGCCGTGAAGATTGACGGGCACTGGTATCATGTGGATGCGACCTTTGACGATTCCGCGCCGGATATGCTCGGGCATATCACGCACAGGTATCTGCTGTGCAGCGATGCCTACATGATGGCGGACAGTATGCACAGCGCAACAGACTGGAATTTCATTTCAGATGACGGTGCGGTTGTCTGCGATTCCGATGCGTATGAAAATGCGTTCTGGTGCGGTGCGATTGACACCTGTGAACCCTTGCCGGAGGGCGGCTGGCTCTTCTCGGTTGCGGCGGATCCTGCAAAGGTGCGGTTCGTTTCGGATATTGTTTCGGACATTACCGTGGCAACGCCGGACGTTTCCGAAATAATCAGCATCGTGCGCGCGGCATGGCCGACGGAAACCGGATCCTATTACACGACCTGTTATGTGATGAGCGATTACTATAACGGGAAGATTTATTACAGCACGGCCGAGCGGATCATGGCGATGCCGCTTGCGGGCGGGGAGGCGGAAACGGTTTATACGCTTTCGGCTTCTGAGCAGGCATACGGCAGAATTTACGGCTTCAAAATCGACGAAAACGGTCTGCTGACCTATCAGGTCATGCCGCTGCCGGCTTTCCGCGACGCGGATCATTACGAGAGCGAGGCGGAATTCCATACGCTCCAGCTGCCGCAGCAGTCTGAGCCGGTCACGACGACCGCGCCGCCGGAAACAACGGTGCTCTATACCACAACGACACCGATCATCTATTCCGACGGGCCGTTTACGGTCACGACGCTGCCGCCTCCGACCGCGCCGCCCGTTACGACCACGACTGCGCGGATCCTGACGGATGCGCCGCCTGTTGTTACGACACTGCCGCCGGTTACAACAACCCGGACGGAAACGACCGCAGCGGTCACCACCCCGGTCATTCCTCCTAACGGGCCGTCTGTGACAACGCTGCCGGTGACCACAACCGCAAAGACTACGACGACAAAGACTGCGACCACAACGAAAGCAGTCACCACGACGAAGGCTGCGACCACGACAAAGCCGGTCACCACAACGAAGGCTGCGACCACGACAAAGCCGGTCACCACGACCGTCAGGACGACGACCGCAGCGGTTCCGACGACAGCCGCTGTCACGGCGACGGCGCCGGTCACAACCGCGTCGGAAACCGTCACGACAATCCGCCAGCTCACAATCACCAGGCGCGGTGACCTCAACCTGGATAACGCCGTTGATGTGTCCGATGCCGTTATGCTCGCGCGCCTGCTGGTGGAGGACAAAAATCTGAAGCTGTCGGATCAGGGCATGATGAATGCCCACTGTACCGCTGACGATGAAATCACCGGCGACGATCTGGTATGGATTCTGAGAGTCATCGCCCGCATCATTGCCGGCGACTGACGGATTTAGGCACTGGCAGTCAGATGTCCAAAAACCGGACAAAACAGTCCGGCTGCCCGAATTTCAGACACAAGCCCGCGGATGCCCGTTGCATCCGCGGGCTTTTTGCGCTATCATAAATACAGAAACACGAAAGGAGTGAGCAATATGCGTACAGTGCGTTCCGTTCTGCCGATGCAGACAGCCAAGACAGGCTATGCCGTGATTTCGGTGATTCTCGGGATGCTCGGCGTGTTCCTGATCTGCAAGCCGGAGGTGAGCACGGCGGCGGCCGGGACGGCGGCAGGCATTCTGCTGGTCGTGTTCGGCTGCATCAAGCTGGTCGGCTATTTCTCAAAGGATCTGTACCGGCTGGCGTTCCAGTTTGATCTGGCGTGCGGACTGCTGCTGCTGATTCTCGGCGCCGTGCTGCTGACAAAGCCGCAGGATCTGATGCGCTTTCTGTGCGCTGTGACCGGCTTTTACGTCACGGCGGACGGCCTGATGAAGATTCAGACCGCACACGACGCGCGGCGCTTCGGGCTCCGCAGCTGGTGGGCGATTCTGCTGACAGCGGTGCTGACGGCAGGCGCGGGCATTCTTCTGCTGGTGCGTCCGTCACAGAGCGCCCGGCTGCTGACACAGCTGCTCGGCTGTGTGCTCTGCGCAGAGGGCTTGCTCAATCTGCTGACCGTCCTGATGACGGTGAAGATCGTCCGGAACCAGAAGCCGGATATGATCGAGGTACAATTTGAGGAGGCGAACAAACAATGATCCGGTTCGGAGAATGGATCACTAAGCACCGACTGTTCGTGCTGATTGCGGCGGTGCTGCTGCTGATTCCGTCAGCGGTCGGTTATCTGCATACAAGAGTCAATTACGATATCCTGTCGTACCTGCCGGATGACATCAACACGATGCAGGGGCAGGAGATTCTGAAAGAAAACTTCGGCAAGGGCGGCTTTTCGTTCGTGATTACGGAGGGAATGCAGCCGCGGGAGGTGCAGCAGACGGCGGAGCAGCTGAAAACAATCAGCCATGTCGCGGATGTGGTCTGCTACGAATCGCTGACGGATCTGCGCGTGCCGAAGGAGGTGCTCCCGCAGAAGCTGCGCGAGGCGTTCAACCGGGACAACACAGAGGTCATGGCCGTCTTTTTCGATGACACGACCTCTGCGGACGGCACGCTCGCAGCAATCGACGAGATGCGCAGCACGGTTTCGGAAAACTGCTATATCAGCGGCATGTCTGCGGTCACGGCGGATATGAAGCACCTGACGGAGCGCGAATCGGTGATCTACGCAGTCATCGCGGTGATTCTGACGAGCATCGTTCTGCTGGTGACGATGGATTCGTTCCTGATTCCGCTGTTCTTCATGCTGAGCATCGGTTTTGCGGTGGTGTGGAACCTCGGCAGCAATTTCATGCTCGGTGAGATTTCGTTTATCACGCAGGCGCTGGCGATGGTACTCCAGCTCGGCGTGACGATGGACTATTCCATCTTCCTGTGGCACAGCTACAAGGAGATGCAGCAGCAGTATCCGGATGACCGGAACGCTGCAATGGCGCATGCGATTTCGATGACGGTCGGCTCGGTCGTGAGCAGTTCGCTGACGACGGTCGCAGGCTTTCTGGCCATGTGCTTCATGAGCTTCACGCTCGGTCTGGATCTCGGCATTGTCATGGCAAAGGGCGTCATCTGCGGCGTCATTTCCTGCGTGACGGTTCTGCCGGCGATGATTCTGCTCTTTGACGGCGCAATCCGCAAAACGGCGCATAAAGCACTGCTGCCGGAATTCCGCAGGATACCGGAGTTCATCATGCAGCATGCATTCGGCTTTCTGACGGCAGCAGTCGTGCTGCTGATTCCCGCGCTGTTCGGCTACCGGAATTACGGCGTGTATTACAACCTCGACAGCACGCTCCCGCCGGAGCTCGCAAGCGTGGTCGCCAATACAAAGCTGTCGGAGGAATATGACATGAACAGCACGCATCTGCTGCTGACAGATGCATCTATGAACGCAGCGGATGCCGCACGGATGACCGCGCAGATCGAGCAGACAGAGGGCGTACAGTTCGTGCTTGGACTGCCCTCGCTGACCGGGGCGGCGGTTCCGGAGGAGATTGTTCCGCAGGAGATGCAGGACGTGTTCCGGCAGGGTGACTGGCAGCTCATGCTGATCGGCTCGGAATACAAGGTCGCAACGGACGCGGTCGGCCGGCAGATCGAAACGCTGAACGGCATCGTGCAGTCCTATGACAAAAGCGCGCTGCTGATCGGAGAAGCGCCTGCGACCAAGGATCTGATTGAGATTACAGCGCGGGATTTCAAAATCGTCAGCATTCTATCCATCGCGGTGATCTTCTTCATTATCGCGCTGAATTTCCGTTCCGTTTCCCTGCCGGTGATCCTCGTTTCGGTCATCGAGCTGGCAATTATGATCAATCTTGGCATCGCATATTTCACGGGTACGCAGCTGCCGTTTATCGCATCGGTCGTCATCGGTACGATTCAGCTGGGTGCAACGGTCGATTACGCAATCCTGATGACAACGCGTTACCGGACGGAGCGCAGCAGCGGCAGGGAGAAACAGGAGGCGGTCGGCATCGCGCTGCAAACCTCGGTGCAGTCGGTCGTGACCTCGGCGCTGGGCTTTTTCGCGGCGACGGTCGGCGTCGGCGTGTACTCGGAGATCGGCATGATCTCGTCGCTGTGCATGCTGCTGGCGCGCGGCGCACTGATTTCCATGGCGGTTGTCATCGCGGTGCTGCCGTCGATGCTCCTGGCCTTTGACCGGGTGATCTGCAAAACCAGTGCGGGATTCACCGCAGCACAGGAACGCAGGCGGATCTTCCGGCGGCGTCATGCACAGGCATAAGGCGTCTGATACCGCATACACTGCGCCCGTCTGAGCGCATTCCATATCATCGAACAGGAGGCAATTCTGATGAAAAGCTATAAGAAATGGATCGCAGCCGTTCTGGCCGTCATGCTTTCGGCCGGTGCGACCGGTTCTCTGGCATATGCAAAGAATAACGCGGAGAACAGCGCGGAAACGGCTGTTGTGACCGATGCGGCAGAGCCCGCGGCGGCTGTCCGCACGGCGGTATCCGGTGACGTCTGCAAGGACGAAACGGTCTATGTGCTCTGCAATGCGGATGCGTCCGTGAAGGACGTGATCGTCAGCGACTGGCTGAAAAATCCGCAGGCACTCGCTACGCTGGCAGATTTTTCCGACCTGACGGACATTGTCAATGTCAAAGGGACAGAATCATTTTCGCAGCACGGCGCGGCACTGGACTGGAAGGCGTCCGGTGATGACATCTACTATCAGGGCAAGACCGACAAGCAGCCGCCGGTAAATGTGAAAATGACGTATTATCTGGACGGAAAAGAGATCGCGCCCGAACAGCTTGCGGGAAAGAGCGGGCATCTCCGCATCCGCTGGGATTATGAAAACAGCACAACCGTGACGGTCAGCGGTCAGCGCGTGAAGGTGCCGTTCCTGGCGGTCAGTGCGGCGGTGCTCGACAGCAGGAGCTGTGTCAACGCATCCGTCAAAAACGGAAAGCTGATCTCCGACGGCGACAGACTGATTGCTGTCGGCGCGGCGTTCCCGGGCGTGAACGAAACGCTCCGCCTGGAGGAAACCGGACTGGTGGATTATCAGCTGCCGGAATATGCGGAACTGGAAACGGATGTCACGGATTTTCACATGAATACGTCGGTTACGGTGGTATCCGATGAACTGTTCAGTAAGCTGGACACAGATGAACTCCTCAATACGGAGGATCTGCAAAAGCAGGTCGGGGCGCTGCGGGACGGTGCTGCGCAGCTCTGTGACGGCACAGCCTCCCTGTATGACGGCATTGCAAAGCTGGCGGACGGCTCCGGCGATCTGACTGCGGGCATCGGGCAGCTGCTCGGCGGCGCGGGTACGCTGAAGGACGGCGCGGCCGAGCTCAGCAGCGGCGCAAAGCAGATCACGGACGGTGCGGGTACGCTCGCCGGTGCGGCAGAGCAGCTGACCGGCGGCATTCAGCAGGCTGCCGACGGCGCCGACGCGCTGACCGCCGGTTATGACGCGGTGACAAAGGGAGCAGATACGCTGAAAAACGGTCTGCACGATGCAAAGGACGGCTCCGCACAGCTGAAAGCCGGTCTTGCGGAGGCAGAAAACGGCGCGGATCAGCTGGAGAGCGGATGCGCTGCGGTCACTGCCGGTGCAGATCAGCTGGCGGAAGGCGGCGTGCAGGCGCAGTCCGGTGTCAAGGCACTGGCTGACGGCAGCGCGAAGCTGCATTCCGGCGCGGAACAGCTGGCAGACGGCATGGAGCAGCTGACTGCGGGCGCGGGCACTCTGGACAGCGGCGCGGCGGCAGTTTCCGCGGGCATCGGGCAGGCGGGCTCCGGTGCGGAAACGCTGGCAAAAGGAATCAGCGATGCGAAAAACGGTGCAGATACGCTGAAATTCGGTGCGGATCATCTGCAAGAAGGCGCAGAACAGCTCTCTGCGGGCATCACACAGGCGGGTACGGCGCTCAGCACGACCGTCGCGGCAAACACGCAGGCGCTGACCGCATTGAAGGCGCTGTATCAGCAGACGCCCTCTGAGGAGCTGGCGGCGGCCATCGGCGCGCTGGAACAGACGACTGCCGCACAGCAGCAGATCGCGAATGCCATGCAGACGGAGGGAACACTCGGCGCGGGGGCAGCCGGTCTGCATCAGGGTGCGGAACAGCTCGCGGACGGGCTGGAGCAGCTGACCGGCGGCATCGCGGCGGCGGAAACAGGCGCACAGAATCTGCAAAAGGGACTGTCTGATCTGGACGCAGGCGGCAAAACGCTTGCGGCGGGTGCGGCAAAGCTCAGCACCTCCGCACAGCAGCTCAGCGACGGCGCAAAGACGCTCTCCGGCGGTGCGGCAGAGCTGGACACCGGCATCGGGACGTTCTCCGCGAGCAGCGGAAAGCTGTTTGCGGGACTCGATCAGCTCCGCAGCGGCATCGGGCAGATTTCCGGCGGTGCTTCGCAGCTGCATACCGGCATGACCGCGCTGACAGCGGGTGCGGATCGGCTGGACGGCGGCATCGGCGCGCTGTACGACGGTGCGCAGGCACTCGGCGGCGGTATCGGACAGCTGCAAACCGGCACGGTCACGCTGGACGGCGGTCTGCATACGATTCTGGACGGCAGTACGCAGCTTTCGGGCGGCGCAGGAACGCTGTATCAGTCGCTGACAAAGCTGCTGACCGGCGCGGAACGGCTCTACGGCGGCGCGGATACGCTCTACGGCGGCGTACAGGCGCTGCAAACTGGCGGTGCGGCGCTTGATGACGGCATCGCGCAGCTGAAAACCGGCGCAGATACGCTGAATCAGGGCATGCAGCGCTTTGATGCAGAGGGCATTGCGAAGATCGCAAAGGCCGCAGACGAAACGCTCCCGGCCTTGACGGAACGGTTCCGCACTTTACGTGCGGCGGCGCAGTCCTACCGCAGCTTTTCCGGCATCCCGGAGCAGATGAACGGCAGCGTGCGGTTCATCTATGTGACGGACGGCATTCAGTAACGAAAAAAGAACCCGGACGCGATCGGCTGACCGCGCACGGGTTCTTTTGCTATCCGATTTGTTTTTTGTCTGTGACGGCAAAGCCGGTCTGCGTATACAGCTGTACCGCGCGGTGATTCCATTCTGCGGCTGTCAGCCGGATCGGTGCATCCGTGGTTTCACGGATCCGGTTGATGGCCCAGATCAGCAGCCGCCTGCCGAAGCCTTTGCCCTGATAAGCAGGGCTTATGAGCAGGTCGTCGATATCTGTGCCGGAGATGCTGACGCTGCCGATCAGCGCGTCACGGTCTGTCAGCAGAAAGATCTGCGCCTGTTTTTTCAGTATCTGCAGCAAATCCGGGCAGCAATGATACGGGCGGATTTCAAGCGCCCTGCGCATCTCATAATAGCATTTGTTATAGATGTGCTGATATTCCGGATAATACGCCGCGCTGAACGGAATGACCGGCAGCGGATCTGCCGCAATCTGCGCGCCCGTATACTCCATGTGATATACGATAAACTGCATGGCGATTCCCCGTTTTCCGCGGTTTTCGGTTATGCGTCCCCGATGCGGCGCAGCAGCTCCGCTTCGTCGATGATTTCCACCCCGAGCTCCTGCGCTTTGGTCAGCTTACTGCCTGCGTCCTCGCCCGCGACGACCACGCTCGTCTTTTTGGAAACGGATCCGGAAACCTTGCCGCCGTGCGACTCGATCAGCGCCTTGGCGTCGTCGCGCTTCATCGTCGGGAGCGTGCCGGTCAGCACGAAGGTCATACCGGCAAAGCGGTCACTTGCGACGGCCTTCGCCGCGTATTCCATTTTCACGCCGCGCGCCAGCAAAGTATCCACCAGCGCGGCAAAATCAGGCTGCGCAAAGGTCTGTGCGACGGATTCCGCCATGACGTCCCCGAACCCTTCAATCGCAGCAATATCCTCTGCTTTTGCACTGCGGATTGCCTCCAGCGAGCCGAAGCGGTCACAGAGCAGCGTCGCTGTGGCTTGTCCGATATTGCGGATACCGAGCGCGGAAATCACGCGGTCAAGCGGCTGCGATTTTGAAGCTTCGATGGCAGAGAGCAGATTTTCCGCGGACTTTTCCTTGAATCCCTCCAGCGTCAGGAGCTGTTCCTTCGTCAGCGTGTAGAGATCTGCGGGCGTTGCGATCAGCTTCTGATCGAGCAGCTGCTGCACGATGGCCGGGCCGAGGCCGTCAATATTCATCGCGTTCTTCGATGCGAAATGCACGATGGCACGGAAAATCTGTGCGGGACACGCCGGGTTGAAGCAGCGGAGCGCCGCCTCGTCGCCCTCGCGGTCCACCGGCCCGCCGCAGACAGGACATCGCTCCGGAATGCGGTACGGCACGGAATCCGGTTCGTGCGATTCTGATGCGAGCACCTCCGGGATGATGTCGCCCGCCTTGCGCACGCGGATCATATCCCCGACGCGGATATCTTTTTCCGCAATAAATTGCTGATTGTGCAGCGATGCACGCGAAACACTCGTACCTGCAAGCGAAATCGCATCGAAAACTGCAACCGGCGTCAGTGCGCCCGTTCGCCCGACCTGAATCTCAATCGAGCGCAATTTTGTCACTTTTTCCTCCGGCGGGAACTTGTATGCAACCGCCCATTTCGGGTATTTCGCCGTCGCGCCAAGCTGTTCCCGCTGGGCAAGCTCGTTCACTTTGATGACCACGCCGTCAATGTCGTAGGGGAGTGTGCCGCGGGATGCACCGATCCGCGCAATCTCTGCGCGGATTTCCTCTGCCGTGCTGCAAAGAGCATAGGGGATCACCGGGAACCCGAGCGATCCGATGCGGTCGATGGTCTGCGCATGAGTCGTCAGCGTTTCGCCCTCGATGCGCTGCAAATTGAACACCCAGATATCCAGTCTGCGCGCGGCGGTGACGGCGGAATCCTTCTGCCGGAGCGAGCCCGCAGCAGCATTGCGCGGATTCTTGAACGGCTCTTCTCCGGCGGCCTCCTGCTGCTCGGACAGCCGCTCAAACGATGCCCGCGGCATGTAGACCTCGCCGCGCACTTCCAGCAGCGGCGGCGCGTTTTTCAGTTTCAGCGGAATGCTCCGGATGGTTTTGAGATTGGCGGTGACGTTCTCGCCGACATAACCGTCGCCGCGTGTCGAACCGACTGTCAGGACGCCGTTTTCGTATTCGAGCGACACGGAAAGCCCGTCGATTTTCGGCTCGACCGTAAAGACCGGATCCGTGACGTTTTCGCGGATGCGCTGCACAAAGGCTGCAACCTCCTCAAACGAGAACACGTCCTGGAGGCTCGCCATCTGCACCGTATGCGTGACCTTTTCAAATTTCCCGGACGCCACGCCCTGTACGCGCTGTGTCGGGGAATCCGGCTCCAGCAGGTCGGGAAACTGCGCTTCCAGATCGCGCAGCTCGTGCATTTTCATGTCGTATTCGTGATCCTCGGCGCTCGGCGCGTCCAGATCGTAATACTCATGCGCCATGCGGAGAAGCTCCGCTGTCAGCTCCCTGACACGCCTGGCCGCTTCATCATGTGTCATACTGTTCGCCTCCTGTTTCACTGACCGGTCTGAGTGCTGCAAACGGGATTGCCCGCTGTGCATAGGTTGTCCCGTCGGGACGGGAAAATTCGACCTCGCAGGCATCCGCATACAGCTCGGTGATATAACCGGAATCGCCCCGCTGAATGCCGTCTGCGACATAATCGCCCGTCGTGACGGTCACACGCTGATACTGCGTCAATACGCACTTTTTCATTGTATCATGGCAAAGATAGTCGCCGTTTTCGCAGGGGATCAGATGCCAGCCGGTTTCCTGCCAGCCGTGCCGGAGATAAATCGCCTTTGCCGCGAATGAGGCATCCAGCACCGCCTCTGCATACTGCCGCGCAATCAGATTTTCTGCAAACCGGAGCAGCGCCCCGCCGTATCCGTGTCCCTGATGCGCCGGCAGCACGAACAGTCTGCCGATGTCGTTTTCTTTGACCGTGACCGTCCCGACAGCCTGTCCGTCATCGGAAATATACAGATATACGCAGTTTTCGGCGATGTCCGCTGCGATTGCCGCATCATTGTGATGCGCAAGAAAAAACGCGACTGCTCCCGCAGGATAATAATGCGGATAAACCGCTTCGATTGTTTCCCGGGTGATTGCCCGCACCGTCGGCAGGTCTTCCGCAGCGGCGCGGCGGATCCGGTTTGTGTCTGCTGTCATGCGGGTTCTCCTTTTTCCCGCAGATATGCACGGATGACCGGCTCTGCGTCGCGCATTCTGACCGGGAAGCCGTGCCCGCAGGCCAGCCATTTCGGACGGATTTCCAGTATTTTTCTCAGGGATGCGTTCATCTGCGCCGGATCCGTCGCATGCGGCGTGATGTCCGGCTTGCCGAAAATCGCCGTAAATGCGTCCCCGCAGTAGAGCACGTCCCCGCAGAGAATGCCGGATGAACCGCGCGTATGCCCGGGCAGGTGTACGATTTCTGCATCAAAGCCGTATGTTCTGAGCAGACCGCCGTCCGCCTCGCCGAACAGAATATCCGGCGTATACGCGGGCGTTTTCACAAGCGCGCCGCCGAAATTCTGCGTCAGATTCCGGAGCCGCCAGCGATCTGCGGTCGGCTGCACCGGCTGGGACCGAAAATTGCGCGGCAGATTCCTGTCCGCTTCATGCAGCAGGATCTTCGCGCCCGTTTTCTTGGCGGCAGCCGCGGCATTCCAGTCGTGATCCGGATGCCCGTGCGTCAGGAAAATCCATTTGACGTCATAATCCGCGATCCATTGCAGCAGGCTGCGGCGGTGCATGTAAAAGCCCGTATCTACGAGCAGATCACCTGCCTGCCCGCGGAGAATATACAGGGTCACATCAGACTGCGCGAATAGATTGATATGCCCAGTGCGAATGATCGGTTTTGCCATATACTGTTCCTCTTTCCGGATTCTCAGACCATTTTGCCGTCCTTCACGGTTACTGCGACCTGCCATTCATCTTCATATACAACTGTACCGACAGCATTCGTGTACACCACATCATAGGGGACATGATACTTGTCCAGCAGCCTGACGGCCGGCTCTAATTTCCGGAGCATCTGTTCCGTGCTGCCGCATTTGAAAAACGTAATGACCTGCTCGTGCTGTTTGCAGGGCTCCGGCTCCGGGAGCTCTGCCTTAAACCATGCATCCACGGAGCGAAACATCGCTTCTTCTTCCGCGGTAAGCACCTGTGCTTTGATTAAATTCCAGCAAAGACTGAATATTCCTTTCGGATACCCCGTGGCATAGGAATTGTCTCTGCCCTGAATGCGCATATACTGATACATTTTCTTTCTCCGTAAACCATCTGCATCTGCTGCTGTTCACATTTCACTTCATACGATAATCCGGCACGGGAGCTGCGGTCAGCAGGTGATCCCGTGCCGGATCCGTTTTTTATGCAGGCTGCCATCCGGTGAAGCCCTCATACCGCAGCGTTTCCGCTGCGGGCGGCTGCTGGAACGCATCGGCGGACGGCACAAATTCCTCGGTCGGGAATGAGATGCGGTTGAAGATCTCGCAGGGCGAATCCGTGTCTGCCGAGCAGGTCTTGGCCGGTACGTTATAGGGATAGGCCGCCGCGGTCATCGTGACGGGCCGCGTCAGCTCCACAACCGAGAATACGCCGAGCGTCAGCACGACGGTTCTGCGCGGCACAGACGGCTCGGCGGGATCCTGCTGCACCGGCGGAAGCACGCAGATACGCGTTTCCAGTGCAATCGGATCGACGCACTGACAGCTTGCTGTCGGCAGATTGACGACCTCGCAGCAGCCGTTGGTTTCGCCGACTCTTGCGCCGCTGCTGAAAAAGGTCTTGGTGCTGGATTCGCTGCCGTACAGAATCACGCTCTTGGATGCGGACGCCGTTCCGCGCATCACGGCGGGGCTGTCGCAGGCGCGCGTATAGCACAGCAGCTCCACCCCGAACGTATAGGTAATGTCCACGGTGTAATAGCCGCGGTTGAACGGAATCGGCTCCACGCTCATGCAGATGTTGTCGATTGTGCAGCAGCGCGTCTTGACGGACGTGAACTGCGGCGGCAGCTCGCCGCCGGAATCCAGCATCACCTGCAAATTCGTGATGCAGTCCTTATCGCTGCAGCTGTCAAACACGCGGTCGAGCTTCACCGGCACGGCGCTGATGCTCTCGGCATTCGGAATGTCACTCATATGTATTCCTCCCGGACTGAGATTGGAGTTCCGTGTGCAGCGCTTTGCGTGCAGTCTGCGGAATCCTCAGTTCAATATATTCCGGAGGAGGCAGAATCGTGACTGTTTTGATTCAGGTGTTCTTGTCCACCTGATGGAACTGCTTGAGATTGCCGATTTTTTCGTTGCGCTCTTCAAGCACCTTTTCGACGTCTGCCCAGTCGAGCCCCTGATTGGCAGCCAGCACCATGACGTGATAGAGCAGGTCGTTGATTTCGTTTGCAAGCTCGCTGTTATCGTTGTTCTTGGCGGCAATGACGGTTTCGGTGGCTTCCTCGCCGACCTTCTTGCAGATTTTGTCCACGCCCTTGTCAAACAGGTACGCGGTGTAGGAATTCTCCTGCGCGGTGCCTGCCTCAAAAGCAGCCTTGCGCGCCTTGATCACTTCAAAAATTTCCTGATAGACGGTCATTTTTCATTCTCCTCATCGTTTTCGGTATAGAGCTCCTTGAAGAAGCAGCTGTAACTGCCGGTGTGGCAGGCGACGCCTGTCTGCCGGACGTTGACCAGCAGCGTGTCGTCATCGCAGTCCGCATAGACGGAAACGACCTTTTGCAGGTGGCCGGAGGTCGCGCCCTTGTTCCAGTATTCCTGCCGCGAACGGCTCCAGAACCAAGTGTAACCGGTTTCCAGTGTGCGGCGGAGGCTCTCCTCATTCATATAAGCGAGCATCAGCACGGTTTTCGTATCGACCTCGTAGCAGATCGCGGGGATCAGCTCACTCTTTTTGAAAAAGCGGCCGAGATCGTTCAGATCAACTTTTATCATAAGCATCTCCTTCATATATCTGATCTGTCTGGAACTTACGCTTTATTATACCATAGACAGCCGGAAAATGCAAGGATAAATATTGACTTTTCTCTGCCCCGTATGGTATAATCATGCATAACAGGATTGCCGTTCATTCTGCTGACATATCAGGGAGGGACTGAAATGAGATTCAAAGTCAGGCATACCACAAAGTTGTTCTTCCGGTACAAGGATTACCTTCTGCTGGTTCCGTTTGCGCTGCTGAATCTGTTTGTGGCATTCGGCTTTTCAATCCAGGATACAATCCCGACCTATATTTTGTTCGGTCTCATTGTTTTCTGCATCGCCGCCTTTTTTATCCTGCTGATTCTGTATATCATTGAACTCTTCTGCGGTGCAAAAATCATCATCAACAGCGATTCCGTCGAAATCCGAAAGCTGCTGCGGCCGCGGAAAAAGATCCGCTTTGCCGAGATCGAAGAGGTCAAATATACGCATGACGAGGAACTGGTCCGGTCACACCGCGGCCGTCACAGCGGGCCGTACAGAAGGCGGTATTACGAGCTCCGTGCGAAGCTGACCTTTTTCCTGACCTCCGGCAAAAGCGTCTGCGTCAACGACAAGGGCACGGGATATCTTGAAAAGCGGGATCGCGCAAAGGTGGATCCCTCGGTGAATCCGGACGAGGATATCACGCTGTATCAGGCCTATCAGTGCTACTGTGCAGCGGTTGATGAATACGCACGGCAGCACGGTTTGCAGATTCCGCGGTAACACGAATGCCGCTGCTTTCAAAACGCTTGACTTCTGCGGAAAAGTATGCTATAATAGTACCGAGTTTCGGTGTCTGCACGTTCAGACATACTCATGCTGCGTCATCGCGCAGACATTCCGACCGAAGGAGGGAAAGAATCATGCGTCACATCCAGACGATTGAAACCCGCGATCTTTGCGAGAGCGCAAAGAAGGGCGGCTGCGGCGAGTGCCAGACTTCCTGCCAGTCCGCATGCAAGACCAGCTGCGGCATTGCAAATCAGCAGTGCGAGAGCAAGAAGCAGAAGTAATGCTTTCACCAGTCAAGCGAAATGCCGCCCGTTTGTGGCGGCGTTTGCTGTCTATGACGGAAATACAGTACAAAAGGAGCATTTGCATTTATGAAAAAGGTTCTGAAGCGCATCGGCCTCGTACTGCTCATTTTCCTGCTGATTGATATTCTGGCAGTCGGCGGACTCTTCCTCTGTCACCGCATCATGCTGAAAAAGGAGGCGCCGCTGCGGGAAAAAGCAATCGGAACGCCGGTCACGGTGGACGGCGGCACGATGTATGTTTACAGCGAAGGCGAGGGCGATCAGACGGTGGTTTTCCTCTCCGGTTATGCGACCGCATCTCCGATCTATGATTTCAGACCGCTCTACCGGCTGCTGTCAGATGAGTTCCGCATCGCTGTCGTGGAACGATTCGGATACGGATTCAGCGATCAGACGGATCTGCCGCGGGATATTGATACGCTGCTCTCCGAAACGCGGCAGGCGCTCGCGGGCGCCGGCATCGAAGGGCCGTTCCTGCTCTGCCCGCATTCGATGTCGGGCATGGAGGCGCTGTACTGGGCGCAGCAGTATCCGGAAGAAATTTCCGGCATCTGCTTCTCGGATGCAGCCATTCCCGGCGCGTATGACGCAAACAGTTACGATCCGGATGCGCCGCTGGACAAGCTCATGGCGTGGACGGTCAATCTCGGATTCTGGCGTGTGTTCTCGCCCGATAAGTCCTTTCCGGCGCTGCGGTCATCGGTACTGACGGATGAGGAAAAGGCTGTTTACCGCGCGCTGTTTCAGGCAAACCGCGGCAGCAAAACGCTGCTCCATGAAGCGGAAACCGGCGGACAGAGTATGGCGAAGGTCGAAGCGGGCGCCGTGCCGGATATCCCGATGATATTCTTTACCACAACCGGCTACGAACCGAAAAATGCGGAGGAATGGTGCTCCGTGCCGGACAGGTATACGAACGGAACCGCGGAAAACATCCGCTGCGACTGCGGGCATTATGTCCATGTGGAACGGGCAGAGGAAATGGCCGCTGCCATCCGGAAGATCGCGGCACAGACTGCCGCAGAAAAAGGAGAATAACATGATTCATCAGTATCAGCTCGGCGGCTACAACATTGTGCTGGACGTCTGCTCCGGCGCGTTGCATACTGTCGATCCGCTTGCATATGACATGATCGCAATGTATGAGGATCATCCGCGGGATGCGGTGATCGCAGCCATGCAGGAAAAATACGGCAGCGACCCGGAAATCACCCCGGAGGACATTGCGGAATGTTATGACGATATTACGGCACTGAAAGACGCCGGAAAGCTGTTCTCTCCGGATGCGTTTGAGCCGATGGCGGGCAAATTAAAGGAAAAGACCGCGGGCGTAGTCAAGGCGCTCTGCCTGCATATCGCGCACACCTGCAACCTGAACTGCTCCTACTGCTTCGCAAGCCAGGGCAAATATCACGGCGAGCGTGCAGTCATGAGCTTTGAGGTCGGCAAACAGGCGCTGGATTTTCTGGTCGCCAATTCCGGTACGCGCCGGAATCTGGAGGTCGATTTCTTCGGCGGCGAACCGCTGATGAATTTTCAGGTCGTCAAGGATCTGGTCGCCTATGCGCGCAGCATTGAAAAGGAAGCGGGCAAGAATTTCCGCTTTACGCTTACAACAAACGGCCTGCTGATTGACGATGACGTCATTGATTTTGCAAACCGTGAATGCAGCAATGTGGTGCTTTCACTGGACGGCAGAAAGGAAATCCACGACCGCTACCGCGTGGACTATGCGGGCAGCGGCAGTTGGGAAAAAATCGTCCCGAAATTTCAGAAGCTGGTCGCAGCACGCGGCGGCAGGGATTACTACATGCGCGGCACGTTCACCCACGCAAACCCGGATTTTCTGGAGGACATCAAGGTGATGCTGGATCTCGGCTTCGATGAGCTGAGCATGGAGCCGGTCGTGGCACCTGCCGGGGATCCTGCGGCACTGACCGAGGATGATCTCCCGGTCGTCATGGAGCAATACGAAAAGCTCGCAGAACTGATGATTTCCCGCCGGAAAGAAGGCAAGCCGTTCACGTTCTATCACTACATGATTGACCTGACCGGCGGCCCGTGTATCTACAAGCGTATCTCCGGATGCGGTTCGGGCACGGAGTATATGGCTGTGACGCCGTGGGGTGATCTGTATCCGTGTCACCAGTTCGTCGGAGAGGAGAAATTCAAGCTCGGCGATATCTGGAAGGGCGTTGAAAACACACGCATTCAGGACGATTTCATGGCATGTAACGTCTACGCGCGCGAGGAATGCCGTTCTTGCTGGGCAAGGCTGTACTGCTCCGGCGGATGCGCCGCGAACGCCTATCACGCGACCGGCTCGGTGCGCGGCGTCTATGAATACGGATGTAAGCTGTTCCGCAAGCGCATGGAGTGTGCCATCATGGCGGAGATTGACCGCCAGCTTTCCAAATGACGACGCCGATTTATGATTTTGCACGCAGATATGCGGATTCTGATGCTGTCCGGGCGCATATGCCGGGACATAAGGGCGAGCCGCAGCTCGGCTGCGAGCCGCTCGACCTGACGGAAATCACCGGCGCGGACGAGCTGTTTGCACCGGAGGGCATCATTGCGGAAAGTGAAGCAAATGCGGGAGAAATCTTCGGATGCCGGACGCTGTATTCGACAGAGGGCTCGTCGCTCTGTATCCGCGCTATGCTGTATCTTGCGATGAAATCCGCGCAGGAACGGGGAAAACCGCCTGTGATTGCGGCGGCGCGGAATGTCCACAAAACATTTCTGACTGCGGCGGCGCTGCTCGGCTTTGAGATCGTCTGGCTGCCGCAGGATCCGGCGAAAAGCTATCTGTCCGGCGGCTTTGTGCTGTCGGAGGAATGCCTCGGGCAGCATCCGTCCGCGCTGTATCTGACCAGCCCGGATTATCTCGGCGGCATTGCGGATATCCGCGCAGCTGCTGATTTTTGTCACAGGCACGATATGCTGCTGCTTGTGGACAATGCGCACGGCGCGTATCTGAAATTCCTGCCGGAATCGCTGCATCCGGCTGACCTCGGCGCAGATCTCTGCTGCGATTCCGCGCACAAAACGCTGCCCGTTCTGACAGGCGGTGCCTATCTGCATATTGCGGATTCCGCGCCTGAAATCTGCCGCAGCAGCGCGAAAAATGCGATGGCACTGTTTGCATCGACCAGTCCGAGCTATTTGATTATGGAATCGCTTGACCTTTGCAATGCATATTGCAGCGGGCATTTTCCCGGTGAACTGATTGAAACCGCTGCACGCGGAAAGCGGTTAAAGGAAACGCTTTCTGCGCAGG
Source organism: Oscillospiraceae bacterium (assembly GCA_016281125.1). GTDB lineage: Bacteria > Bacillota > Clostridia > Oscillospirales > Ruminococcaceae > Firm-04. The sequence continues at coordinate 129,251 of JAEEIA010000010.1, forward strand.
GCTGGACGCTCACCGGGGACGAACCGATGAAGCTGACACTTCTGCCGAAGCCGTTCGGCTATACCGGGACAGCGCTTGCGGAGATACTGCAAAAGCAGCATATTTTCGTTGAATTCGCGGATCCGGATTATCTTGTTCTGATGCTGTCGCCGCAAAATGCCGCATCGGATTTTGACCGTATTGCTGCGGCGCTTGCACAGGTGAAACGCCGCGGTGAGATCCCGGAGCGGCCGCCGCAGATGCCGCGCCCGGACTGTGTGATTTCTCCCAGAGAGGCTGTTTTTTCGGTGACGGAGCGATTGCCTGTTTCACAGTGCATAGGACGGATCTGCGCGGAATTTGCAGTATCCTGCCCGCCTGCCGTTCCGATTGTGATGTGCGGCGAACGCATTACGGAACCAGCCGCAGACTGTATGCGGTATTACGGCATCGGATACTGTACTGTGATCAAATGAAAGAAAGCCCGGTGATTTCACAGATCACCGGGCTTCGCTTGTTTATAATAGTATCACTGCGCAATGATTGATAACGGACGCCGCGCCCCATTTGAAATCCATCGGAGATCCCGCAATTCATGTCACTGTACGGAAAGCGCACCGGCGAAATAGCTTTCCGGATCGACGTATGCGTCATTGCGCAGCACCTCAAAATGCAGATGCGGAACCTCCGCGCGCTCTGCCTCATTGGTATCCCCGACCGTGCCGAGCACAGCGCCGCGCAGGACAACGTCACCCGCCTGCACGCAGAGGGTTTCGTTCAGGCCGCAGTACCGCGTCACGGTGCCGTTCTCATGCAGCACCGAAACGGTCACGCCGAACAGCGCATCCGCACCGGCAGAAGTCACCGTGCCGTCCTCTGTGCAGAGTACCTCTGTCCCGAGCGGCGCCGCAAGATCCGCGCCGTTATGCGTGGACCAGATGCCCGTTGTGCCGGATTTGACCAGCTCGCCGTGGCTGAACCGCTGCACAATCTCCCCGCTGAACGGGCGCAGCGGCGTTTGCAGACGCTCCTCCGGCGACGGAACTGCGGTCGTTTCCGCGGCGGGCGCCTCCGTGACCGGCTCTGTTTTGCGCCGCAGAATGGCAGCGGCGGCTTCTGCGTCCTTTGCGGGCTCCGTGACCGGCTGTGTGCGGACGGCCTCCGGCGCGCGCGTGACTGCGGGTGCGGTCTGCGCGGGTATATCCCTTTGCGGACGCACCGGTTCCGCGGAGTGGCTGTTCCCGGTCTGCTGCGGGCGCAGTCTGTCTGCCTCCGACCATGCATACCAGCAGGAAGCGCCGACCATTGCAACGCTCAGGGACAGCGCTGCGTAAAATCCTCTGCCGGACATTCCGGCCTGTTTTCTGTGTTTCATAGCGATCGCCTTTCTTTCATGGAGCTTTCCGTTCCGGATGCCGCAAACGGCAGTCCGTCGGCTTTCAGCGATAGTATGGAACGCTTTTTGCGGTTTTATGCATGCGCAAAGTTGTATTATAAAAACAAATAATTGCAGCGAGTAAACATGAAACAGACATCTTAGATGCATCATTTTATGCATTTGCACAAAGAAATCCCTAAATCCTTGCTTATTTTCCTCATTTTATGATATAATCATGCTGTTCCGGTTTGCACTTTTTTCGGAACGACGTACATAAGGGAAGGGAATTGAAACATCATGATGAAGGCAAAGAAGCTCGCTGCCGTTGCTGCGGCAGCACTGACGCTCTCTGCTGTGTGCAGTTCTGCCCTGCCGCAGGGAAGTGTCATGCGGTTCGGGTTTTCCGTCAGCGCCGCGGAAGCAGAAAGCGGCACAGAGGGAGAACTCACGTATCAGGTGTATGCGGATCACAGTGTTGTGACGGCCTGCAATAAGGAAGCGGCCGGCTCAGTGAGGATCCCTGCATCTCTCGGCGGGAAGCCCGTCACTGCGGTCGGGGACAAGGCGTTCAGCGGCTGCAAAAAGCTCACACTGGTCGAATTTCCGGACAGTCTGACCGCGATTGGGGAATGCGCGTTTGCAGACTGCGGGAATCTTTCGGCACTCAAGCTCAATGATAAGATCACCACACTCGGAAGCGGCGCGTTCCGCGGCTGCACAAGCCTGCCGCGCGTATCCATGCCGGACAGTCTGACCGTAATCGGCGCGGACTGCTTCATGGGCTGCGAATCGCTTGCGACCGTCGGCATCGGCGCAGGACTGACCGCGATTCCGGATTCCGCATTTGCGGGATGCATCGGGCTGGCCAGACTGGAGCTTCCGAAAAATGTGAAAACCATCGGCAAATCCGCATTTGCGGGCTGCACGACCATGACCGCCGCAAATCTGTATGACGGTCTGACATCCATCGGGAACGGCGCGTTCTCCGGCTGTTCAAGCCTTGTGAAGATCAGCCTGCCGGAAAGCGTTACCGCAATCGGGCAGAGCGCCTTTGAGGACTGCACGGCGCTGACGACCGTGAAGCTCTCCTCCGGTATAACGGAGATCCCGAATTCCGCATTCAGCAAGTGCGGCAGCCTCAAGGAAATCACACTGCCTTCCAAAACAGGCAATATCGGCGCATTTGCGTTTTATCAGTGCAAAAGCCTCAGAAAGGCTGTGCTGCCGGATTCGCTGACCGGCATCGACTCCTGCGCGTTTCAGGAGTGCGCATCCCTGACAACAGTCACCGTGCCGGAAAAGGTCGTGAGCATCGGCAATGCGTGCTTTGCGAGCTGCACCGGACTGGAAAGCTGCATCCTCTCGGACGGCCTGACCGCAATCGGCGCCAATGCGTTCTGCGGCTGCACAAAGCTGACGAAGCTCGTGATGCCGGATTCTGTTGTCAAGCTGGAAACCGGTGCGTTCTCAGACTGCACCGCGCTCCGGACGGCTGTGCTCTCGGAGAACCTGACGGCAATCCCGTATCAGGCATTCTATCAGTGCAGCGCGCTCAAGTCGATTGAGATTCCGGAGAACGTCACGAACATCAGCTCCTATGCATTCTACGGCTGCACGTCGCTTGTCAGCCTGATTGTCGGGGACGGCACGGTTTCGATCAAGGGCAGTGCGTTCCAGAACTGCGAGGGACTGACCGGCATTCACTTCGGCAAAAATGTGACCTCGATTGATCAGGATGCGTTCCGCGGCTGCAAGTCGCTGAAAGAGCTGGTGCTGCCGGAGGGGCTGGAGTCGCTCGGCGCACACGCGTTCCTCGGCTGCACAGGGCTGGTCAAGCTGACGCTGCCGGATACGCTCAGCACGCTCCAGGAGCAGGTGTTCTACGGCTGCACGTTGCTGGAGAGCGCAGATCTGCCCAAGGGCATTGATAAGATCGACAAAGAGGCATTCTATAACTGTGCTGCGCTCAGGAGCGTGACAATCCGGAATCCGGAGTGCAGCATCTATCAGGATGATCAGGTCTTTGCAAATAAGTACAAGACGCGCAATACCGTGATCTGCGGTGATCCGTCCTCCGCTGCAAAGCACTATGCCGATGCGTTCGGCTATACCTTCCGCGCAATCGGGGAAACGGCGGTATCGACAACCGCAGCGCCGGTCACCACGACTGCGGCGCCTGTCACCACAACCACGGCTGTGACAACGACCGTGACCACGGCGGCGCCGGTTCAGACGACTGCGGCGCCGGTTACCACAACCGCAGCACCCGCAACCACTGTGCCCGTCCAGACAACGGCTGCCGTGACTTCTGCCGCACCGGTCACCACGACTGTGCCGGTCACGACGGAGAAGCCGGTGCAGAAAGCGCCCCTCAGCCGCGGCGATCTCAATGCGGATGAGGCCGTGACGATTGAGGATGCACAGCTCACGCTGAAAGCATATGTCCGGCAGCTTGCCTCCGGCAAAACGGATCTTTCTGCGGAACAGATTCAGGCGGCGGACGTGGATAAGGACGGCAGCGTAACCGTCAAGGACGCGCAGCTGATTCTGAAATATTACGTCATGAGCTCTCTGAGCGGCGTTGATATGAGCTGGGAAACCTTCTTCGCAGTGCTGCTGATTGCCAGCATGAAATAACAGTATAGAATAAGATAAGACCGCCCGCGGGATTGAACCGGGGCGGTCTTTTTTGGCTTATGCCTGACCGTGATTCTGTTTCATGCTTTTTTTGTATTTCCGCCGTGCGGAGAGGCAGTCCGGCAGCGCAAACAGCAGCGCCGAAAGAATCGCCGCGATTGCGGACTGCACCGCATACGCGAGGGCATAGGGCTTCATGGCTTTTCCGACATCCGCGGAAAGCGCCGCGAACAGATAGTAGGTGTCGCCGTTCAGCGTCACGCGCTTGGTATCCGTATAGCAGCGGAGATTCGGCTGATCTTTTTTGCTGTATCTGCCGAACGCAGATGCGCTGTTCTTTGCAGCTTCTTCGGGCATCATGCCGATGTCATGGATGCAGATTTCCAGCTGCTTTTCCGGCGCGGGGATATTGATGCTGTCAAGCGTGTGTGGATCATCGCTCGGGAAGCCGTCTGCTGCAAGCTGTTCGTCGGTTCTGACATCTTCGATGGCCTTTTCATATGCATCACGGTAATATTCGTACCGTTTTGCGCCGCTGCTGTCCGCGATGATCTCTTTGAGCTCGTTGTATTCGCGCAGACGGTTGGGCAGCCATTTGTCCAGATATGCCGCGATCTCCCGCATCAGCTCGCCGGAGGGGCCGTCGGTCGGGTGGCCGGATATGTAGAAGTTGTCCAGTGTTTCCGCATCGGCAGCCGAACCGTTTTCCTCTGTATATCTGAGGTTTTCAACCAAACGCCAGTCATCGGCAGGCTCCGTACCGCTGGGGAGCATCTCCGTGATTTCCTCTGTCAGGATTTTGTCGCCTGATCTGAACCCGACGGTCATATCCGTGAACTCACCGTCCCGGACATAAGCATGCAGCGGCACGCCGTATTCAATGCGATTGTTGATCCATTTGTGAAACGGGAAACAAAGGTCGGCCGCCGCGCTGCAGTCCAGCAGATCCAGGAAACGGTACCGGAGATAGTGCGCATCATAGTGATCCCTGTATGTTTCGGCAATGCGCTCGGCTTCCTCCGGCGTGGCAAGATATTCCTTATCGGCACGACCACCGTTGGAATTGTGCGCGCTGAGGGTGACAGCGGGCTCGGAGATGTAGTATTCCCCGGTATCGGGGCGGAGCAGCATGACCGCAATATCCTGTTCGGAAGCGGGAGCGTCTGTGGAAAAGTCCTTCATCGTAGACAGGTGCCGGAGCATGTCCGGGATTCCGTGCTCGTTCATGCGGTCCTCCGCCTCCACCCGGCCCCAGTTGTCCGGCGTGAAGTTGATGTGATACCGGATGTCCCATGTGTCGCAGTCGGTGTCAAAGTCATCGGATTTCTGCCGGAAATGGTTTGTTCTGACGCCTGCAATGATCCCGCCGGCGAGCAGGCAGGGGATCATCTTCCGCAGGAAGAACCGTGAATACCGAAGCTGCTTCGGCATTTTCTGACGTGTCTTTTTCTCGCTTGTCTTTTTCATGATGTAAAACTCCTTTTCTATGATTCCTCCGGGCGGCGGCTTCCGGTTTCAACAGCTTCAACAGGAAAACGCAGGTGTGCATACGCTATACCCCTGAATTCTTGAATTCTTGAATTCTTGTATATTTGTATTGCACAAAATGCGCTATCTCCATTTGTGGATGTTGAACATATGCTTGTATATCCTGTACAACGGAGAAGTGCTGATTTGGTGCAATGCTTACAAGACACAGCATACCGGATTCAGGGAACCTGAAAAGCGTGGAGCAGTCACGCCGAAGAAGCTGCCCTGCTGCCCGTTGTAAATATTGACCGGAAATGTTTATTTTGGTTACACTTTTATTGAAATATTTTGCGGCGGGGAGCCCCCGCTGGCGATTCCCTCCGGGTACAATTTACCTAGCTCTCCCATTTTACCAAGTACACGCCGCTGTTCGCGGCTTCTGAAAGGTGACTGCTCCTTCCGGGCGGGGGTGTAGTGAAGCCACAGAAGCCGACACGCCGCTGTTCGCGGCTTCTGAAAGGTGACTGTTCCTTCCGGGCGGGGTGTAGTGAAGCCACAGAAGCCAACACGCCGCTGTTCGCAGCTTCTTGGGGTGACTGCTCCTTATATGCATGGAAGAGAATGATGCAGATGCCCTGTAAAGCAAGGATTTCCGTGCATTGTAATCATCGCACAAAATCAACGCACTGTCTTTGTAAGGGATAAACAAACATATGTTCAACATTTACAAAGGGGGGTAACGTATTTTGTGCAAAACAAATATACAAGAATTCAAGAATTCAAGAATTCAGGGGTATAGCGTATGCACACCTGCAATTTCCTGCTGAAACTGTTGAATGCAGGCAGGGACGATTCCGCTTGCTCCGCGTCCGCCGGGAGAAGTGACCTTTCAGAAGCCGCCCCGCGGCGTGTACTTTGTAAATCGGGCGCGCTTCGCCTTATGCACCCGGAGGGATATGGAAGCGGGCACTGCCCGCCCCGCAAGATAAACGGCAGCACCGGCAGCGGCGGCAGCAGATACCGCAAACGGCTCCGGGAGCAGCCCTTGCAGAACCGGGAACAGCAGATAAGCCGTACCCGCGCAGAGCAGCCCGCAGAGCAGACTTTTTCCGCAGAGCCGGAGCATCCGCAGACGGATTCCCGTGCGCAGCCGGAAGCGCCGCAGCGCCGTCAGCAGAATCACCGCATAGCAAAGCACCGTGGACGCCGCAATCCCGCAGAGCGAAAACCGCGGAATCAGCAGCAGGTTTCCGAGGAGCTTCACCGCTGCGCCGCCGAGCATCACCCGAACCGTGTCATGCGCATGGCCGGACGCCTGGAGCATACAGAACAGCGGATAGCTCAGCGCCGTGCAGATCACCGCAAGCCCCAGCACAGCGAGCGCAGGCGCAGCCGCAGCCGTTTCCGCAGGACGCGCCGGAAACAGAAGCCGCAGCAGGGGAGCCGCCAGCGCGGAGATGCCGAGCCCCGCCGGAATCGCAAAGAACGCCGTGCGCCGGATTACGTCCGCAGCGTGGCGCCCGGTATCCGCCGTGCAGTGCCGCGCATAGCTTTCCGCGAACGCGGGGAACACGCCCTTCCCGAACATATTGGTGACGGAGGGAATCAGGTTGAACACCGTGACCGCCATGCCCGCATATGCGCCGTACAGGAAATTTGCCTGCCCCTCCGCCTGCGGGAGCAGCCGCATCGCGGAGGCTAAGTCGATCAGCGTGGTGAGATTCGTCACGAGCGAGGCCGCGGCAACGGGCAGCAGCATCCGGAACAGCGCCCGCCGCAGTGCGTTTCCCGAAGCGGCGCGGTGTGCAGGCGGGACATCCGGCGCCTTTCGCTCCGGCGCAGGAAACAGCAGGAGCGTCAGCGTTCCGGCGGCGGCAGAGAGCGTCACGCCGAGCACGGCCGCAGCGGCAGCGGCTTCGGACAGCGTCAGGGCAGGGGGGATCCGTTCGGGATGCCGGCAGACATATCCGCAGAGCCCAAGCCCGAAGCCCGCGCGCGCAAGCCCCTCCGCAGCCTGTGAAACGGCCGTCGGCTGCATATTGCTGTGCCCCTCGTATACGCCGCGCAGCACCGCATTGATACAGCAGAAGCAGACCGCGGGCGCAAGGCACCGGACGGCCGCCGCTGCATGGGGATTCCGGAGCAGCACGGCACAGAACGGCTCTGCCAGCAGAAAGAGCAGCAGGCTGCAAAGAATGCCGCCGGTGCAGAAGATCCGCAGGGACATGCCCGCGATGCGCCGTGCGGTCTGCGTGTCGTTTTTTGCAAGGGACTGCGCCGTCAGCGCGGAAACCGCCGTGTTGATGCCCGTGACCGAAAGCGCGAACAACGGCAGGAACAGGCCGTATGCGCAGGAGAAATACCCCATGCCCGTGCCGCCGAGCATGGCTGTCAGCGGGAGCCGGAACGCCGCGCCGAGCAGCTTTGCCAGCAGTGCCGAGCCGATCAGCCAGACCGACCCGCACAGAACGGATTGCCGTTTCATGTGTGTGCTATCCTCCGATTCTTCTGAAAACCGCGTATCTGTGTGCATATGCACTGTGTTTCAGAATATGCGGCAGCAATAGAGAATATGCGCGGAGCCCCCGCTGGCGGGGAGCCCCCGCCGGCAATTCCCTCCGGGTGCAATTTACATAGCTCTCCCACCTTACCAAGTACACGCCGCTGTTCGCGGCTTCTCTTATGCTGCTTCTCCCAGCCTGATGAAACGCGGAGCAAGAGAGGACGCTTAAAGATTTGGATTCTTCTCCCATTCAGCATCATTTGTAAAATAAAAGATAACTTCTCCTCACGAAACGGGGGTGACAACCCAAGTGAACAGAGGGAAACTCGCTGCGCTCGCATTCCCCCTATCCCCCTAGGACGGAGCCCGTCTGGCATTTTTCGCCCCCGAGCCCCCGCTTTTCTCACCCCTTAACCCCCTTTTCATGCCCGCATACGTTTCCTGAAAATTCAGTTCAAAGTCCCGCAAAAACTGATGCGGCGCGGAACAAGAGAGGAGAGAGTCAGGAAAGAGAGAGCGCGAGAGGGAAAACCTTAGAGAGAGGGGAGATAAGCGACCGTAGGGAGCACCTCCCCTCTTTCTTGGGTTGTCCCTCTCGCATTCGCGCCCCGCGCCCAGCCAAAATAAACATCGGACAAAGCGATAAAGAGAAGAAACCGAAGTGTTTTACTTTTTCTCCTGTTCAGCATCATCTGAAATAAGGCTGCTTCTCCCAACAGTGAGCAGGCAGTGCATGAGCCATTGTTTCCCGCCCTTGTGGTTTCCTCTCAGGATTCGCGCCCCGCGCCCAGCCAGAATAAACATCGGACAAAGCGATAAAGAGAAGAAACCGAAGTGCTTTGCATTTTCTCCTGTTCAGCATCATCTGAAAAAAAGGCTGCTTCTCCCAGCCTGATGAAGCGCGGAGCAAGAGAGGGGAGAAGAATCAAGAAAGCCGGAGGGAAACCCCGAAGGGGGAGAAAATGAAGTCTATATGAAAAAATACCGCTCTCACCTTGCTTTTTATCTCCGAATATGCTATAATAGAATCTGCGGCTATGCCGTATCACACCGTTTTTCGGTTATTATCCCGTCAGGGTTACAGGAAAGGAATATTCATCATGGCAAACGCAAACCAGAGCTTTTACCGCAGAGTCCCCGTCAGCAAGCCCTATCTCGTCACGAGAAATCAGGCGCTTCGCCTTGCACCTTCCAACTTCACGCAGTTTATGAAGGAAAGCACCATTTACGGCGTGGTCGTGGATATGCCCATGGCACCGACCGTCATCACAACGCTTGCATGTTATATCAACGGCGCTGCAAATCTGTATTTCAGCAACGGCGCAGATTACTCCGGCGCGGCACAGCGCTATCCGGGCGTCGTGCAGGCCGCAAGAATGTTCGTGTCGAATGCGGCGCATTATATCAAGGATGAGAACAAGATCAACACGTTCGAGCTGCCGAACAGCAGATCGCATTATGCGTACCTGCTCACCACCAAGGGCGTATACCGCATGGAGATCAACCCGATCCCCGGTCAGCAGACCGCCGAGGAGCGCGTGTTCCTTGCAATGTATCAGCGCGTGATGGCAGAGCTGCGCGCCGCACAGATGAAGGATAAGGCTGCGGGCAATGAGCCCTCTGCAATGCTTGTCCCGAGCGGCCGATAAGAAGGAGCAGATCATGGCAGAACAGAATACGGAGCCGAAGAAGCAGCGCATTTTCAGCGCGATTCAGCCGACCGGCGTCTTTACGCTCGGCAATTATATCGGCGCAGTGCGCAACTGGGATCAGCTCCAGAAGGATTATGAGTGCATTTACGCGATTGCGGATCTCCATGCCATCACCGTGATGCAGGAGCCCGCCCAGCTGCGGCAGAACACGATGCGCGCCTTTGCGCTGATGCTCGCCTGCGGCATGGATCCGGAAAAGAGCATCACCTTTGTCCAGAGCCAGAATCCGCATCACGCGGAGCTGAGCTGGGTGCTGTCCTGCTCGACCATGTTCGGCGAGCTGAGCAGAATGACGCAGTTCAAGGACAAGAGCCAGCGCCATGCGGACAATATCAACGCAGGCCTGTTCACGTATCCCGTGCTGATGGCGGCGGATATTCTTGCGTATAACGCGGATCTCGTGCCGATCGGCGCAGACCAGAAGCAGCATCTTGAACTGGCGCGGAACATCGCACAGCGCTTCAATCAGCGCTACGGCGAAACCTTCACCGTGCCGGATGCCTATATCCCGAAGCAGGGCGCTCGCCTGATGTCGCTCCAGGATCCGTGCAAGAAGATGTCCAAGTCCGACGAGAATGCGAACGGCTGCGTTTTCATCCTCGATGACAAGGATACGATCATGCGCAAGTTCAAGCGCGCCGTCACGGATTCCGGAACAGAGGTCTGCTGCGGCGAGGGCAAGGAGGGCATCGTCAACCTCATGACGATTTACAGCTCCGTCACCGGCAAGACCTTTGAGGAGATCGAAAAGGAATTCAGCGGCCAGGGCTACGGCGCGTTCAAGACCGCCGTCGGTGAAGCAGTTGCGGATCACCTCGCACCGCTCCAGGCGGAATATAACCGTCTGATTGCGGATAAGGCATATCTGACAGCGTGCATGAGCAACGGCGCGGAGCAGGCTTACAGGCTGACCACGCGCACGCTCCGGAAGGTCTACCGCAAGGTCGGATTCATCGACCGGAAGTAAAATCCATAAAAACTCATGGCGTTTCGCAGAAAGTTTCGGGTATAAATTACCAGTTTGGAAAACAGAAACGGCGCGTATTTTGGATGAATGCCGAAAGTTTTGGAAAAATGCCAAAAACACTTGCATTTTACGTGAAAAAGAGGTAAAATGAACAATATATGAGAACAAGTGAAGAAACACTCGCGGCCCTGCGCAGCCGTTCGCACTATTCTGTGGACGATCTGCTGCTGATTATGCAGGTGCTGAGGAGCGAGAACGGCTGCCCCTGGGATAAGGAGCAGACGCATAAGAGTATCCGGCAGGATTTCCTGGAGGAATGCTATGAAGCGGTCGAGGCCATCGACGCGGACAGTGTTCCGATGATGCGCGAGGAGCTCGGCGACGTGCTGCTTCAGGTGGTGTTCCACTGTCAGCTCGAAGCCGAACAGCAGCATTTCACGTTTGACGACATCTGCGACGAGGTTTGCAGAAAGCTGGTCGTCCGGCATCCGCATGTGTTCGGCGACGTTACGGCCGACACCAGCGATGAGGTGCTGAAAAACTGGGACAGCATCAAGCAGGAAACCAAGCACCAGACAACTGCGTCGGAAACGCTCGACAGCGTCTGCAAGGCACTCCCTGCGCTGATGTATGCGCAGAAGCTCGGAAAGCGCGCCGCCAGAGCCGGTATGGACTGGCGCTCCGCAGAGGACGCGTTTGACTATGTCCGCCGGGAAACCGACGAGCTTGCAGAAGCAATGCGCGCCGGTCAGCAGGAACAGATCGAGGAGGAGCTCGGAGATCTGCTCTTTTCCTGCGTCAATACCGCGCGGCATCTGCATATCGACGCGGAAACAGCGCTCCGTGCCGCCGCAGACAAGTTCCGCAGGCGCTTTGCCGAAACGGAACGTCTTGTGACAGCGGACGGAAAGGACATGGCCGCCCTGCCGATCGAGGAGCTTGACCGGTACTGGGATATCGCCAAACAGCAGCCGAAAAAATAAGAAAAACAGAAAAAAACACCAGGAAGTATCGCGGCACGACCCCGCATCTCAAATTGATGCAATCCGCGCATCAAACCAGCGCGGTGCATAATAAATGAAAAAGAGATTGCAATGTGGAGGATCTAACAATGACCAAGATTGAACTGATTACTGCACTGGCGCAGAAGGGTAACTGCACCAGAAAAGAGGCTGATGACGCACTGGAGCTCGTCACTTCTGTTATCGTGGAATCACTGATCGCAGGCGAAAAGGTGCACCTGACCGGTCTGGGCACATTTGAAATCCATGACCGTAAGGCAAAGGAAACGAAGAATCCCCGCACCGGCAAACCCATGACAACACCGGCCAAGAAGGCGCCGGCTTTCCGCGCATCCAAGGCACTGAAGGAAGCTGTAAACAAAGAATGAGATTAGACAAATATCTGAAGGTATCCCGTCTGATGAAACGGCGCACCGTTGCGAATGAAGCATGTGACGCCGGACGTGTTTCTGTGAACGGGAAACCTGCGCGCGCCTCCTATGATGTGAAGATCGGGGATGTGATCGAGATCGCATTCGGTCAGCGCACCATGAAGGTGAAGGTTGCTGCCGTGACGGAGGTCGTGACCAAGGACAAGGCCGCTGAGCTCTATACGGTTGAGGCGTAACCGAAAAAACACGAAAACAGGTGCGGAACGGACAGTTCTGCGCCTGTTGTTTGTTTATACTGTTAATTTGTGAAAAACCGGCATGAAAAAGGTATCTCCGGTGGATCTGTAAAAGGGCGCTGCCCCCAACCCCGTTTAAGGGACTTGTCCCTTAAGAATCCCGTTATGTGATAAGCAGTAAAAATACATGCTTTCTATCATATTACTAAAAATGGGATTCCAAAGGGATTCTATCCCTTTGGCGGGTTTGGGCGGAGCCCATTATAAATCCATCGGAGATACCTCTGCTATCCGTCGGAGATACCTTTATATCTTCTCCGACCTGCGGGCGCGTTTTTTCTGCTTCTTGATCTCGTACATCTTCTCGTCCGCCTGCTTGATAATGCCGTAGAGCGAATCGCCCTCCTCCGCGGTAATGATCACGCTGCCGAGGCTTGCCGATACTGCATACGGCTTCCGGATCAGATCATTGATCGCCTGAAGCTCCGCGGCAAATCTTCGCTCCAGCACGATGTCGTCATTCCGCTCGACGTTCACGCTGAGAATCAGGAATTCGTCGCCGCCGAACCGCGCACAGATGCTGTTTCTGCCGCAGCAGTCCTGAATGACGCCCGCCAGCCGCTGAATCGCAAAATCGCCTTCATGGTGGCCGTAATTGTCGTTGATATATTTCAGCCCGTCCATGTCAATGAAGCTGAGCATCACGCGGCGGTGCTGGTCGATGCTGTCGCGGAACATATCATCCGCAATGTTGAAAAAGCCGTTGCGGTTATAGATATTGCAGAGCGGATCAATGATATACAGCCGGTTCAGCTCGTCCATCGCCTTGTTGATGTGGAACAGCTTGCGGATGTTTTCCAGCGAGTTACTGAGGTTCATCGTCAGCGTGTGGCAGAGCAGACTGTAAATCGGGAAATCGCCGTTTGTGATGATGTAATATCCCAGGCAGCGCTCACCGAAGTGCAGCGGCAGGAAATAGCTGATATTGCCGCCCGTATGCAGCGGCTCCGGGAACATATTGCTGCTCGGGAACAGTGCCACGCTCCGGCGCTCGCCCTGATCCCAGATCAGCGGCGCGGTCATGCGCTCGGAATATGCAGAGGGATCCGGCAGCGGCATTCCGGTCTGGAACGCGTCCTCCCAGTCCTTTGTCAGGCACAGGCTGAATTTTTCGCAGCCGAGGTCGCGGATCACATGCTCGATGACGTCGAAGCATTCGTCTGCGGTTTCCGCCTCCGCGAGCCCCGCCGTCAGACGGTTCAGCAGGTGAATATTCGTATTCGTGGTTTCCATGCGCCGGTAGGCGGTCTTGGCGTAGTCATTGAGGTCGTCGGTATGCTCCGCGCTGCACCCGCAGCTTTCGGAAAAGACCGGCACGGCCTCCAGCACGGTGCTGACCGGGTGCTCCTTGCCGTGTATGATCTTGTTCAGAATCTCCGCCGCCTGATAACCGGAATCGAACAGCGGCCTGCTGACCGTTGTCAGTGCCGGGAACGAGTTGCGCGCATTCAGCGTATTGTCAAAGCCGGTGACGATAATATCCTCCGGCACGCGGTAGCCGAGCTTTTCCAGCGTCGAAACGACCGTCAGCGCCATGCTGTCATTGGAACAGATAATCGCATCGGGCATCGGAAGGCCGGAGCCGACAAAGTCCTCCACTGCCCGGATGCCGTCATAGCTGCGGAAGCTGCCCGGATAGATCCGCGCCTCCTCGACAGGGAGGTGATTGTCCCGCATGGCACTGAGGAATGCGTTATAGCGTGCGCGTCCCTCCGGATTTGCAAGCGGGCCGGAAACGAAGTTCAGCACTTTGGCGCCGTGCTTCTGAATGACATGGTTGACGAGCGACTTCATCACGGAGAAATTGTCGATGCTGATGTCGTGGAAATCGGGGTAATCCTTGGTTTCAAAGACAACCGCCGGAATGCCGGCAGCCCGCACGCGCTCAATGATCCGGCTGCGGATTTTTGCGTAGCCGAATGTATTGGTCATGACAAGCGCGCCGTCGAACTTGGTGAAGTCGGTCAGGCTGTAAATGCTGTATTCACCGATGTCGAAGCGCTTGCTGTCCACCATGCCGCCGAAGGCAGCGAAGTAGGAAATATTGATATTGTGTTCATGTGCGAATTGATTGATGCCGCGGATGATATTATATTGATACTCCTCATCGAGTCCGGACACGATCACCGCAAAATGTAAAATGTCCATAATATCCCCTCACCGTTCAGGAAATGATACACTTATAAACATTATATCATATTTATGCGAAAAATGGAACCCTGCGGGAAGATTTTGTCAAATTTCACATGAAATTCCGGGGACGATTGTGCAGATAACTGAAAACGCAGACGTTTTTGCAGCGCCGCATCAGAGTGCGATGCTGTATATGTCTGCCTGCTGCCCCTCGCAGGGAAAGCTGCGCTGGTAGACGCCGCCGTTTTTGAGAATGGTTCTGACGGACGGCCGGTTCTCCGGCATGACGGAAAGCTGAAGCGACGTCATGCCCGCGCGCTTTGCGATGCCGCAGATCTGCCGGAGCATCTCCGATGCGATGCCCTGGCGGCGTGCATCCGGCCGGACGCTGTATCCGCAGTGGCCGAAGTCGCGCAGAAACCGGTTGAGCGTATGACGCAGGTCGATGATTCCGACGATGCGGCCGGTGAAATCCAGCGCAAAAAAGGTATCCGTCACGACCCAGTCCGGGCTGACGGTTTCCGGCGCGGTGTTGGCTGTGACCGTGAGCAGCCAGGGCTCGTATTTCTCCGTGCGGTCAAGCAGCTCGCTGCCGTGAATGACGCGTTCTCCCGCGTCAAAAAAAGCCTGCCGGAATGCAAACGCCTGCTCTTTGTGCGCTGCCTCCGGTCTGACCAGCGTGATATGCATGAATCCCTCTCCTTTATGATACCCGAACCGGCAGCTGCGTACCCGCGGACGCCCCTCTGCATCCTGCCGCATAGCCGGTACTATTATTATACATGATTTTACTATAAATGTCAAATCAGCTGTTGCGCTTTCCCCGGCAGATTCTCCGACGCCGATTTTTTTTGCATTTGCTCTTGACAAATCCGCCGTTTTCTGCTAAAATAGTTAGGTACGGTTTTCCGTATTTGGCAGCGCATCCGCGCGCCGATTCCTTGTCCGCCCGAAATTTCTGAACGGACGGGCTTTATCCAGAAGGAGGTGTATCAAACATGGCGAAGTTGTCTGCAAGCTACGAGCTGATGGTCGTCATCAGCATCGCAAAGGGTGAGGAGGCTGTCCAGAGCATCTGGGAAAAGTTCAAGGCTCTCATCGAAAAGCACGCAGAGCTCGGCGAGGTTGATGAGTGGGGCAAGCGTAAGCTGGCATACCCGATCAACTATGAAACCGAGGCATACTACATCGTTGCGAAGTTTACGTCTGCTCCCGAATTCCCGGCTGAGCTGGATCGTATCCTGAACATTACCGACGGTGTTCTGCGCTCCATGATCACGGTCACGGAGTAATCCAAGCAAGAGGAGGTTCGGTTTATGCTGAACAAGGTTATTTTAATGGGACGTCTGACCCGTGATCCCGAGTTCCGGCAGACGACCTCCGGTGTTCCGGTTTGCAAATTCTCCGTTGCGGTCAATCGCCAGTTTGCGAATAAGCAGACTGGGGAGCGGGAAACCGATTTCATTGACTGCGATGCGTGGAGAAACACAGCCGAATTTGTTTCCCGCTATTTCAGTAAGGGCAGCATGATTCTGGTGGAAGGACAGCTCCGGAACAACAATTATACCGATAACAACGGTGTGAAGCATTACAGCATGCGCGTTCTGGTTGACAATGTCAGCTTCTGTGAGTCCAAAGGCAACGGCGCGCAGGGCGGCGATTATGCACAGGGCGGCGGCTACCAGCAGCAGGGCGGTTATGCCCAGCAGGGCGGCTACGGCCAGCCTGCACCGCAGGGCGGCGGATATGCTCCGCAGGGCGGTTATCAGCAGAACGGCGGCGGTTATCAGAATAACGGCTACCAGAATGCACCGGCTCCCGCAGCACCCCCGCAGGATGCGCTTTCCATCGGTGACATCGGTGAATTTGAAGAAATTCTCAGCGACGGCGAAGTTCCGTTCTGAGCAAACAGTGATTTCCTGAAAAGGAGGGAAATGTATCATGCCTATGGATCATGAAAGACCGCAGCGCGGCGGCAAAAGACCGCGCAGAAAGGTTTGCATGTTCTGCGCTGACAAGGTTCAGAACATCGACTATAAGGACATCAACCGTCTGAAGAAGTGCATGACCGAGCGTGCAAAGATTCTGCCCCGCAGAGTCACCGGCACCTGTGCATTCCATCAGCGTCAGCTGACCACCGCGATCAAGCGCTCCAGATACGTTGCGCTGATCCCGTACACCGCTGACTGATTCCGCGATGTGATAAGAACGCTGTGTCCCGCCCGGGATGCAGCGTTTTTTATCCCCTTTTTACAGTTGTCCGCAGAGAGTATATTGCCTAAAAGAATCTGCGAATACCGGAGCTGCATCGTGCATCCTGCCAAAGCGGCAGATTGCCTCTTGACAAGCTGCAAAATCGGAGTATAATAAAAACGAGAATGATTTTCAGTTTCATTTTAACAACGGAGGCATTACCCATGCATCAGAAACGAACCCTTGCCGCCCTGCTGACAGCGGGCGCACTTTTTATGACCGGATGCGGCAGTGTGACACCGCAGAACCGCGGCAGCAGCAAGGATCAGCTGCGCATTGTCTGCACGATCTTCCCGGAGTATGACTGGACAAAGCAGATTCTCGGCACTCATATCGGCGAGGTGGATCTGCATTATGTGCTGGACAGCGGTGCGGATCTGCACAGCTTTCAGCCGACGATGGAAGATATGATGATGATCGGCGACTGCGACCTGTTCATGTATATCGGCGGCGAATCCGATGAATGGACGGCCGATGCCATTGCGGAATCCGTCAACCCGCAGATGCAGACTGTCGCTCTGCTGGATGTGCTCGGCGATGCTGCCGTGACGGAGGAGATCCGCGAGGGCATGCAGGCGGACGAGGAGAAAGCCGGGGAAGAAGGCGAAGAAGAAGCGCCGGAATACGATGAGCATGTGTGGCTTTCCGTCCGCAATGCAAAGAAGCTCTGCGGCGTGATTACGGAGAAGCTCTGTCGGCTGGACAGCAAAAATGCGGCAGATTACCGCGAAAATCTCGCGGCGTATACGCAGAAGCTCGATGCGCTCGATCAGCAGTTCCAGGCGCTGGCGGACGGCGCACAGCAAAAGACGCTGCTGTTCGGCGACCGCTTCCCGTTCCGCTATTTCACGGAGGATTACGGGCTGGATTATTACGCAGCCTTTGTCGGCTGTTCGGCAGAAACAGAGGCCAGCTTTGAAACGGTCGTGTTCCTTGCGAACAAGCTCGATGAACTGGGGCTGGATACGGTCTATACGATTGAAAGCTCTGACGGCGCGATTGCAAGAACGATCATCGAAAACACAAAGGACAAGAATCAGCAGATTGCTGTCCTCAACTCGATTCAGTCGGTGACAGCAGAGCAGGTCAAAAGCGGCACGACTTATCTGTCGCTGATGCAGCAGAATTACGATGTGCTGAAAGCGCATCTGAAATAACCGCAGATTCTGCGGAAAGGAGGCCCGGCGATGGGTGTGCAGATCACCTGTAAAAATGCCGCGCTCGGCTATGAAAACCGCATTGTTGCGGAGAATCTGAATTTCTCGGTCAGTGCCGGTGATTATCTCTGTATCCTCGGTGAGAACGGCTCCGGCAAGAGCACGCTGGTCAAGGCGCTGCTCGGACTGAAGCCGCAGGTTTCCGGCGAGATTGTCTGTGCGCATCAGGGCATCGGCTATCTGCCGCAGCAAACCGTCGTGCAGAAGGATTTTCCGGCGTCCGTGCGCGAGATTGTGCGCTCGGGATGCCTCGGCAAGACCGGTCTGCGTCCGTTTTATACGAAAGACGAAAAGGCGCTCGCGGCGCAGATGATGGAGCAGCTCGGCATCACGAAGCTGGAAAAATGCTGCTACCGCGATCTTTCCGGCGGACAGCAGCAGCGCGTCCTGCTGGCGAGAGCGCTCTGTGCGGCAAAGAATATGCTGCTGCTGGACGAGCCGGTCACGGGGCTGGATCCCCGTGCGCAGACCGAGCTCTATGAGCAGATTGCGGCACTGAACAAAAACGGCATCACGGTCATCATGGTTTCCCATGACATTGCGGCAGCCGTGAAATATGCCTCGCATATTTTGCAGATCGGCAAAAAAAAGCAGCTGTTCTTCGGCACGGCTGCGGAGTATCAAAGCAGCAAAATCGGACAGACGTTTCTGGCGACAGGGGGTGCGGAGGATGAATAATCTTGCAAAGCTGGCGGATTATTTCGCCACGTATCCGTTTGTGCGCTATGCGTTTGTGGTCGGCCTGCTGATTGCGCTCTGCGCGTCGCTGCTCGGCGTGACGCTGGTGCTCAAGCGCTTTTCGTTTATCGGTGACGGCCTTTCGCATGTTGCATTCGGTGCGATGGCGGTCGCGGCAGTCACGGGACTGACCAACAAAATGATCATTGTGCTGCCGGTGACGGTGCTCTCCGCGATTCTGCTGCTCCGCACGGGGCAGAATACGAAGATCAAGGGCGATGCCGCCGTTGCGATGATCTCGGTCGGCGCGCTGGCCGTCGGCTATATGCTGATGAATGTGTTTCCGTCCTCGTCCAATATCACCGGCGACGTGTGCAGCACGCTGTTCGGCTCCACGTCGATCCTGACGCTGCGCAAGTCGGATGTGGCGCTGTGCGTCGTCATGGCGGTCATTGTGCTGCTGATGTTCCTGCTGTTTTACCACAAGATTTTTGCGGTCACCTTTGACGAGAGCTTCGCGCAGGCGAGCGGCATCAACGCAAACGGCTACAATCTGCTGATTGCCGTCATCACCTCGATGATTATTGTTCTGGCGATGAATCTGGTCGGCTCGCTGCTGATTTCCGCGCTGATTATCTTTCCGGCGCTGTCCGCAATGCGCCTGTTCCGGAGCTTCCGGAGCGTCATCATCTGCTCGGCGGTGATCTCCGTGATCTGTGCCGGAGCAGGCATCATCCTCTCGATTCTCTTTTCGACGCCGGTCGGCTCGACGATTGTCGTGTCGGATATGGCAGTCTTTTTCCTGTTCAGTCTGATTGCACGCTGCAAAGGAGGCAGACACGCATGAAAAAAACATATTTTTTTGCGGCAGCTGCGGCATTTCTGCTGCTGACCGCCTGCGGCAATACGCAAACCGTTGATCAGCTCTCGGCACAGAACGGAGATTCCGCAGCACAGGTTCAGGCGGATGCGCCGGCATCCGGGGAGGCTGTATCCAACGGCGAATATGACGTCGATCTGACGCAGCTCAACAGCAATATGATCTATGCGCAGGTCTATGACATGCTGGAAAATACGGAGAAGTATACCGGCCAGACGGTTCGCGTACAGGGTACCTTCAATTATTATCAGGATCCGACGAGCAAGCGCGAATATTTTGCGGCGCTGGTCAGTGATGCGACAGCCTGCTGTGCGCAGGGCATTGAGTTTGTGCGGAAGGACGAGGCGCATTATCCGGAGGATTATCCGGAGCAGGGAACGCCGATTGAGATTTCCGGTACGTTTTATACGTATACGGAGGAAAATCAGGTCTTTATTGAGCTGCATGACGCGACGATGACTGTTCTGTAAAAAGGTGCCTCCGGCGGATCTGTAATGGGTTTCCGCCCCAAGCCCCGCTTAAGGGACTTGTCCCTTAAAAATCCCATTATGTGATAAGCAGTAAAAACACATGCTTTCTATCCCTTTGGCGGGTTTTGGCGGAACTTATTATCAATCTGTCGGAGATACCACTTTATTGAAAAAGAAACGCGGTGCCGATCCTTGTGACCGGCACCGTGTTCTGTTTGTCTGATTAAGACTGCTGTGCGTACTTCTTGGGGTGGAGAATTTCATCCCAGGAAACATTCTTCATCGAAACCGTGTTGTTGACGTAATATTTCAGGATGAACTGTGCGTCACTGACCGTGACCTCGCCGTCTGCATCAACGTCCGCAATCGGATACAGCTCCTCGCCGAAGCGCCCGGTTTCCATGCCTGCGACCTTGGTTTCCACGTAATGCAGCAGAACGATCTGTGCGTCCGCACTGGAAACGTCACCGTTTCTGTCGATGTCGCCGAGCAGGCCGACAACCACATTGCAGACGTAATCCGTGCCGCCGCAGGTGGCTGTAATCTTGGTGCTGCCGAAGCTGACAGACTCGACAAAGCCGTTCTCGTCAACCTTTGCGACTTCCGGATTCTCGCTCTTCCAGGTGACGGCGCCCTTGCTGTTGAACAGCGTCAGGTTGCAGTACTGGTTCGCGCCGGGCATGGTCACAGCGGTGCGGTTCAGCGCGGTCTTGCCCTCCTCAACCACAGTGACACTGCCGTCGTAGAATGCGACGTCCAGCTTTTCACCGTCGATGTCAACGACCTTGAGCACCTCTTCGTCCTTGCCCTCGTGATAGAAGCCGACGTTGAAGACCTCACCGGCCTTGGCATCCGCCGGGATCGTGACGTTGAGATAAACCAGCGTGTTGCCGTCCGTGGCCTTCATGACGGAAGCACCCGCATAAGTGAAGGCCGGATGCTCCAGCTTGGTGTTGGGCGTCGTTGCAGCTCTGTAAGCGTTGCCTTTCTCCCAGGAATCCAGCTTCAGTCTGCTGTCGAGATCGAAGAAGGCCTGATAGCCTGCTGTGCCGGTGTCGTTGAAGATATACACCGGAACCGGCACCGTTTCGCCGGGCTTGCCGCAGACATCACCGATGATGTAATAGTGGCCTGCGTCCGCGATCTTGTAGGTATCTGTCCAGTCGGTTTCCTCCGCTGTTCCCTCCACATGAATGGTCAGCGGAACGGACTGGAATTTCATATTGGATTCAGAGGCGTTGGTGCAGGCGGAGCGCTGCTTCTTCGGCGTGGTCGATTCGGTCGTCAGCCCGTTGTAGAACGGATCCGTGCGCACATCCAGCTTATAGTCGCCTGCCGGGGTGTTCTTCGGAACAACCAGCTCAATATCGGCAAACGCGTTCTGATATGCCCAGTTCACATCGGAATGCCAGGAAACGGTGCCCGCCTCGGCGGATGCATCCGGATTCTTCTCCGTGTTTGTAGAATATATCCAGGAAAGATTCATTTTCTCCGCATTGAAAATGTTCGCCAGCGATGTGCTGACATCGCCCTTGCTGCTGCTGTCGAAGCAGTACGGGCTGGAGAAGCTGCCCTTTGCCATATACAGACCGTAATTCCCGAACAGGCCTTTTTCAAGCTGGCCGTCATTGATCTGCATTTTCAGCTCGATGCCGTTGACGCCGGGATTTTCGGGGATATAGAGCTTGACCGGAACAGAGATATCTCTTGCCGCGATATCCTCAGCCTTGATGGAGAACTCGTTTTTGCCCTCGGCGCGGAATTCAAAGGTGAGCACCGGTTCTGCGGCAGACGCTGGCAGAGTTGCGGCTGTGCTGAGCAGCGTGCCCGTGCTCAGGCAGGAGGCCAGCAGAGCGGAAATGAGTTTTTTCATTTGCATGACGTAGATCCTTTCTGTGAATGGATTTGGGATGCGCTGTTATGAATCCGCAGTCCCCGCTGCGGTTTCATGCGGGGTATCATGACCCAGACCGTAGGTCAGGGTCAGCAGGCTGTCTGCGAGGTGTACGTTTTCGACCAGAATCGCGGGGTCCTCAAAATGGAGATCGCCGTGGCTGAAATTCCAGAATGCGCGCACTCCGAGTGCGACCAGCTTTTTTGCGATCACGGGCGCGGCATTTTCCGGGACGCAGAGCACCGCAAGCTCCGGGTGCTCCTGGTGACAGAAGCCGGCCAGCGTATCGGTATGGTGAACGGGCATTCCGTCCACATCCCGCCCTGCCACGAACGGGTTGGAATCGAACAGGCCGATCAGCTCGCAGCCGCACTGCGGAAAGCTGACATGCGCGGCGATCGCCCTGCCGAGATTGCCCATTCCGATGAGAATGGTGCGCCGGTGTGCGGATACGCCGAGAATCTGCCCGATCTCGTCGCGGAGTGCGCGGACATTGTAGCCGTAGCCCTGCTGTCCGAAGCCGCCGAAGCAGTTGAGATCCTGCCGGATCTGCGAGGCGGTCATGCCCATTTGCTGCGACAGCTCTTTGGAAGAAATCCGGACGGTGCCCTTGTCAGCCAGCTCGCCGAGGAACCGGTGATAGCGCGGCAGACGCCGGATCACAGACGGAGAGATCTCCTGCTTTGACATCTCTGCGGCGCCTCCTTATTGCAGCTTTGCCGCAAGGCGCGTGCCGATCTCCTTCAGGAACTGCTCGGAGCTGACCTTCTGCTTGTTTTCCAGCGAGGAGAGCAGGAACAGGTCGCCTGTCATGATGCCGTCCTCAATCGTCTGAATGGTTGCGGCCTCCAGCTTGTCGGCAAAATCGCAGAGCGCAGGGATGCTGTCCAGCTCGCCGCGCTTGCGGAGGGCGCCCGACCATGCAAAGATCGTCGCAACGGAGTTGGTGGAGGTTTCCTCCCCCTTGAGGTACTTGTAGTAATGCCGCTGCACAGTGCCGTGCGCTGCTTCGTACTCATAGACGCCGGTCGGGGAAACCAGCACGGAGGTCATCATGGCCAGAGAGCCGTAAGCGGTCGAAACCATATCGGACATGACGTCGCCGTCATAGTTTTTGCACGCCCAGATGTAGCCGCCGTTGGAGCGGATGACACGCGCAACCGCGTCGTCAATCAGGGTGTAGAAATACTCGATGCCCGCGGCCTCAAACTTCGCCTTATACTCATTTTCGTATATTTCGCTGAAAATATCCTTAAATCTGTGATCGTACTGCTTGGAAATCGTATCCTTTGTTGCGAACCACAGATCCTGCTTTCTGTCCAGCGCGTAGTTGAAGCAGGATTTTGCAAAGCCTGCGATGGAGTTGTCGCGGTTGTGCAGTCCCTGAATGATGCCGTCATCGGTGAACTCGTGAATCAGCTGACGGGTTTCATTGCCGTTTTTGTCCGTCCAGACGAGCTCAGCCTTGCCGCCGCCCTTGACCTGCATCTCGGTGTTCTTGTACACATCGCCGTATGCGTGACGGGCAATCGTGATCGGCTTTGTCCATGTCGGGATATACGGGGTAATGCCCTTGACGAGGATCGGCGTGCGGAACACAGTGCCGTCCAGAATTGCACGGATTGTGCCGTTCGGGGATTTCCACATCTCAGAAAGGCCGTATTCTTCGACGCGGGCTGCGTTCGGGGTGATCGTCGCGCACTTGACCGCG
This sequence comes from Oscillospiraceae bacterium, assembly GCA_016281125.1. Taxonomy (GTDB): domain Bacteria; phylum Bacillota; class Clostridia; order Oscillospirales; family Ruminococcaceae; genus Firm-04. The sequence goes on from JAEEIA010000010.1 coordinate 152,822, forward strand.
ACGCCGTATTTCAGCGTTGCGTTTGCACTGTCCACGGTGATCTGATCCTTGGTTTCCTCGCGCTTTTTCAGGCCGAGGTCGTAGTATTCGGTCTTGAGATCGACATACGGGCAGATGAGGATATCCTTGATCCACTGCCAGAGGATGCGCGTCATTTCGTCGCCGTCCATCTCGACGAGCGGCGTTGTCATTTTGATCTTGTCCATTGGTATAACCTCCCATTATAAGCTCACAGAATCAGGTCTGTGAAATGTCATGAACTGTTGTGCGGCCGGAGGGGCGGGCATTATTTCAGAGCCTCGCGGGTATAATCCAGCAGGCCGCCTGCGAGCATGATGTCTTTGGTGCGGCCGGTCAGCTCGCAGAGCACCGGAATCTCCGCGCCGTTGGTCTTGTTGATGACAGTCAGCTCGGACTTGCCTTCCTCGACGGCCTTGCGGACGTCTGCCAGCACGAGCTGATCGCCCTGTGCGATCTTATCGTAATCCGCCTCATTGACGAAGGTCAGCGGCAGAATGCCCGCGTTGACCAGATTTGCGCGGTGGATACGTGCGAAGGACTTGACCAGCACGGCCTTGACGCCGAGATACAGCGGAGCAAGTGCAGCGTGCTCACGGGACGAGCCCTGACCGTAACTCGCGCCGCCGACGATGATGCTCTGGCCGAGTGCCTTTGCGCGCTTCGGGAACTCCTCGTCGCAGACTGCGAAGCAGTGCTCGGAAATCTTCGGAATATTGGAGCGCAGCGGAAGAATCTTTGCGCCCGCCGGCATGATGTGGTCGGTGGTGATGTTGTCGCCGACCTTCAGGGAAACCGGTGCGTCGATGGTTTCGAGCAGCGGGTGGGTTTCCGGATACGGCTTGATGTTCGGGCCGAGCTTGATCTCAACGGCATCCATATCCTTCTCATCCGCCGGGAGCGTGACCATGTTGTCGTTGATCGTGAACACATCCGGCAGCTTGAATTCCGGCATCTCGCCGATGGTGCGCGGATCGGTCAGGTAACCGGTCAGCGCGGAGGCTGCTGCGGTTTCCGGAGAAACCAGATAGATCTGACCGTCCTTGGTGCCGGAGCGGCCTTCAAAGTTGCGGTTGAAGGTTCTCAGGGAGATACCTGCGGAATTCGGGGACTGTCCCATGCCGATGCACGGGCCGCATGCGGATTCCAGAATACGGGCGCCTGCGTCGATCATGTCGCTGAGGCAGCCGTTTGCCGCGAGCATATTGAGCACCTGCTTGGAGCCAGGCGCAATCGCCAGCGAAACATCCGGATGCACGGTCTTGCCTTTCAGGATGTATGCAACCTTCATCATATCGAGCAGAGAGGAATTCGTGCAGGAGCCGATGCAGACCTGGTCGATTTTCAGCTTGCCGATTTCACGCATGGATTTGACGTTGTCAGGGGAGTGCGGGCAGGCAGCCAGCGGCTCCAGCTCGGACAGGTTGATCTCGATGACCTCGTCATAGACCGCGTCCTCGTCTGCGCAGAGCGGCACCCAGACTTCCTCGCGCTGCTGCGCTTTCAGGAAGGCTCTGGTCATCTCGTCGGACGGGAACACAGAGGTCGTTGCACCGAGCTCTGCGCCCATGTTGGTGATCGTTGCGCGCTCCGGAACGGTCAGCGTTTTGACACCTTCGCCGGTGTACTCAATGACCTTGCCGACGCCGCCCTTGACGGACATTCTGCGGAGCACCTCAAGGATCACGTCCTTGGCGGCAACCCACGGGGAGAGCTTGCCGGAGAGCTTCACATTGACGACCTTCGGACATGTGATATAGTATGCGCCGCCGCCCATTGCGACTGCGACGTCCAGACCGCCCGCGCCGATCGCCAGCATACCGAGGCCGCCGCCGGTCGGGGTGTGGGAGTCAGAGCCGATCAGGGTCTTGCCCGGGATGCCGAAGCGCTCCAGATGCACCTGATGGCAGATGCCGTTGCCCGGACGGGAGAAGTACAGGCCGTGCTTCTTGGCACAGGAGCCGATGAAGCGGTGGTCGTCCGCGTTCTCAAAGCCGTTCTGGAGCGTGTTGTGGTCGATATACGCAACGGAGCGCTCGGTGCGGACACGCGGCACGCCCATTGCCTCGAATTCAAGATACGCCATGGTGCCGGTCGCATCCTGCGTCAGCGTCTGGTCGATGCGGATGCCGATTTCGGTGCCGCGGATGAGCTCGCCCTCCACAAGGTGTGCAGAGAGGATTTTTTCAGTCATGGTAAGTCCCATTTTTGCATTCCTGCCTTTCGGATATAATTATACTCTTATATTGTACATCAAAACCGTGATAATGTCAAGCGGAAATTGCCGCCGGAAAACAAAATCCCCCGCCGCGGAAACGGCAGGGGAGTGGCGGGGGTTGATGTTCCGTCTGCGCAGCCGGACATATGCCCGGTGATCGGAATAAAGATGTCGCATTGTCACTCCGCCATGCCGGATTGTGCCGAAGATATTGACAAATGCCACTGTTTCGATTATACTATATATGTAAGGCAATGTCAATATGCGTTCCGTAACTGTTCCGCGATTTTATACGGACAGTCATCGGATTCCGGCTGTTTTCGTACAGTTCACGAAATGTTCATAATTTATTCATAGACAAACGGCGCAGAATATGTTATAATAAATAGACCGTTTACGCGGATACGGGGTTTTGCCTGCCGCTTTGCAGGAGGTTTTCACCTTCCCGCACCTGCGTTTACCGGATTAACACAATGAAAGAGGTGAAATTCATGCTTCGTAAGGAAGAGAAGACGGAGGTCATTCTTGCGAACGCAACCCACGAGGGCGATACCGGTTCTCCTGAGGTGCAGATCGCAATCCTGACCCGCCGCATCAACGACCTGAATGCGCATCTGAAAGAGCATAAGCACGACCACCACTCCTACCGTGGTCTGCTGAAAATGGTCGGCCGCCGCCGTAATCTGCTCCAGTACCTGAAAAAGAAGGACATCGAGCGTTACAGAGCGACCATCGAGCGACTCGGTCTGCGTAAGTAAGACAAAAAGAACGGAGGGAGGGGGGCAACCTTCTCCCTCTGTCGCTTTTTCGGACGACCCTGCGGATATTTCTGCCGTTCACCGCGCGGTTTAGCATGAAATCATGCATTGCAGCATCATGCAGTTTATGATTTTATGCTAACAGATGCCGATGAACAAAAGAGATATACAGCAGAGAAATACAAGTATCATTTAAGGAGGCTGTTCCCAATGTTTGAGAACCACAAGATCTTCAAAACGACCTTCTGCGGCCGTGAGCTGACAGTTGAAACAGGCAAGACCTGCGAGCTGTCCAACGGCTCGTGCTGGGTTCGTTACGGTGACACCGTCGTCATGGCCAATGTCACCGCAAGCGAAAAGCCGCGTGACGGCATCGACTTCTTCCCGCTTTCCGTTGATTACGAGGAGCGGCTCTATTCCGTCGGCAGAATCCCCGGCAGCTTCATGAAGCGCGAGGGCAAGCCGAGCGAGCACGCAATCCTTACCTCCCGCTGTGTGGACAGACCGATCAGACCGCTGTTCCCGAAGGACATGCGCAATGACGTCGCAGTCGTGATGACCGTTCTGGCGGTTGACCAGGACGCCATGCCGGAAATCCTCGGCATGATCGGCACCTCCGTTGCCATCTCTATTTCCGATATTCCGTGGAACGGCCCGATCGGCGGCGTGGAGGTCGGCCTGGTGGACGGCGAGATCATCCTGATGCCGACCAAGGCACAGAGAGCCGTTTCCGACCTGAAGCTGACCGTCGCTGCAACCGCTAACAAGATTGTCATGATCGAGGCGGGCGCAAATGAGGTGCCGGAGGAGCTGATGCTTGAGTGCATCCTCAAGGCACATGAGGAGATCAAGAAGCTCGTGGCCTTCATCTCCGATATCCAGAAGGAAATCGGCAAGCCGAAGTTCACCTTCGAGTCCATGGAGGTCGATCACGAGCTGTTCGATGCAATCGCCGCATTCGCACGCAAGGATGTGGAATTCGCACTCGATACCAATGACAAGAATATCCGCGAGGCAAGACTGCTTCCGATCAAGAACGCAATTCACGAGAAATTTGATCCGGAGAATGAAACCCGCATCGCCATGATTGACGAGTGCATCTACAAGCTCCAGAAGACGATTGTCCGTGAGTGGCTCTATCAGGGCAAGCGCGTGGACGGCAGAAAGATCGACGAGATCCGTCCGCTGGCTTCCGAGGTCGGCGTGCTCCCGCGCGTTCACGGCTCCGGCCTGTTCACCCGCGGCCAGACACAGGTTCTGACCATCGCAACCCTCGGCCCGATCTCCGATGCACAGCGCATCGACGGTCTGGATGAGAACGAGGAGTCCAAGCGCTACATGCACCAGTACAACTTCCCGTCCTACTCGGTCGGCGAAACCAAGCCCTCCAGAGGACCGGGACGCCGCGAGATCGGTCACGGCGCACTGGCAGAGAAGGCACTGGTTCCGGTTCTGCCGTCTGTGGACGAGTTCCCGTATGCGCTCCGTCTGGTTTCCGAGGTTCTGTCCTCCAACGGCTCGACCTCTCAGGGCTCCATCTGCGGCTCCACGCTCGCACTGATGGATGCCGGCGTGCCGATCAAGGCACCGGTTGCAGGCATCTCCTGCGGCCTGATCACCAAGCCCGATTCCGATGAGTTCATGACCATGGTCGATATCCAGGGCCTTGAGGACTTCTTCGGTGACATGGACTTCAAGGTCGGCGGTACGCACAAGGGTATCACCGCAATTCAGGTTGACATCAAGGTGGACGGCCTGACCCCGGCGATTATCAAGGAAGCATTTGAGAAGACCCGCAAGGCAAGACTCTACATTCTGGATGAGATCATGCTGAAGGCGATTCCCGCACCGCGCGAGAATGTTTCCGACTATGCACCGAAGATGCTCCAGACCCGCGTTCCGGTCGATAAGATCCGCGAGGTCATCGGCTCCGGCGGAAAGGTCATTCAGAAGATTTCCGCTGAATGCGACGTTAAGATTGATATCAACGAGGACGGCAGCGTGTTCGTTTCCGGTATTGATCTTGCGAACGCAAGAAAGGCAATCCAGATTGTCGATACGATTGCCAACGGTCCGGAAATCGGTGCAATCTACAAGGGCAAGGTCACGGGTATCCAGACCTTCGGTGCCTTTGTTGAAATCGTTCCCGGCAAGGAGGGTCTTGTTCACATCTCCAAGCTGGATAAGCAGCGCGTAGAAAAGACCGAGGACGTGGTTTCGCTGGGTGATGAGATCGTTGTCAAGGTCATGGAAATTGATGATGTTAAGGGCAAGATCTCTCTCTCCAGAAAGGATGCACTTGCAGAGCTGGAAGCAAGAAAGCAACTTGTTCAGGATTAAAGGCTGAGAGCAGACCGGTGCCTTGCGTACCGGTCTGTTTTGCATATTGGCGGAAGTGTTGCAATGAGAAAAGTATAAAAGAAAAAAGGGGAAAGATATGAAAAGAGCATTGCGTATTTCGGCGGCCGCTGCGGCAATCAGTATTCTGCTGACGGGGTGCGGAACCCAGACACAGCAGCCGAACGGCGGCGGACAGACATCCGGAAAGACGGAAACCACTGCGCCGCAGCAGAACCAGCCGCCCGAGGATATCCAGTCCGGCAGCAAAAAGAATGAAGCTGCGGAATCCGATCCGGCGGAGGGCAACTACGAATGGCGTATCAAGCCGTTCCTCGAAGCGGATGACGTCAATCCGCTCAGCATCGGCAGCAGCGGCATGGATTACGGCGACATCGGCATCACGGATTACATGCTCCTGACCCGCGGCGGCAAGGTCGGCATCATCACGCTGGACGGCAATGTCGTGATTGAGCCGGAAAGCACCCGCGTATACGGCTATATGCAGGAAAACGGTGATCTGCACATTATCTTTACAGATGACAACCCGGATGAGGGCGACCGCCTCTGCTTCTGCGTGACGGCGGGTACGCTGTTCCGGACGGCGGAGGATCTGTGTACGCTCTGCGGCGGCCGGCTCACGGACAACAAGACGGGGAAGGCCGCGGTCTGGGATGCTGCCTCCGGAACGCTCGGCATGCTTCCGGCAGCGGATGTCTGGGGCGCAAAGGAAAACGCCAAGCTGAAGCTCGACAACGCCTTCACGGTGAACGATCTCCCGGATGCAGCTGTGGCGCGGAGCATCCAGATGCCTGAAAACTTCCGGGCGGACAGCCCGACCGGAACCTGCACGGTGTCCGGCGGATTCGGCATTGTGCGCGGCGGACGGGAAATGTCTGCGATGGACTATGAAATGGCAACCGATTTCAAGGACGGAATCGCAGCTTTCTGCAAGAAAGGCAAGTGGGGATATCTGAATCAGGCGGGCAGACAGGTGCTCCCGTTTGAGTATGATGCGGACTATATTTATTCCTACGGCGAAAAGGGCGGCAAGACCGTGAAACTGCCGTATCCCGTGAATGAAAAGTATATCGCGCTGAACAAGGGCGATGACGCAGGCTTTGCGAATACCCGCGGCAAGATCGTGATTCCGGTCGGCAGCTTCGCAGCGGCAAGACCGGTCATCGGCGGACAGGCCTGGGTGAAGGACAGAAAAACCGGGCTTTGGGGCGTGATCGCAATCGGCGCCGCGGCAGACGGCTCGGAGGCGGTGGAGCCGCAGCAGCAGGAGCCTGTGGAGGCACAGGAGCAGGAGCAGAAGGCAGTTCAGCTTCCGCCTGCAACCGGCGAGGGCTGGCAGGCGGCATATGCCGAGGTGCTCCGTTCCGACGGCACCGGCGAGAATCTCCAGTTCAGCCTCTGCATGGTGGACGGCGATGAGATTCCGGAGCTTGTGCTGCACTGGTATGACCGCAAGGGCTTTGAGGCGGACAACGAGGATGTCGAGATGTATACCTATTACGACAACCGCCTGATTTACCTCGGCAATGTTGCGTGCGACGGCTACTGCACATGCAAGTATCTGCCGCAGAAACATCTGGTGCTGGTCGGCGGCATGCGGGACGACGTTGCGCTGTATGAGTTCAAGCTGCTCGAAAACGGCGAGCTCAAGACGCTCTGTACCTTTAATATGTCTGTCAGCGGCAAGAACGTCAAGTACAGAGTGGACGACAATGAATGCGGCAAGGATGAATATGTCGCCAAGTGGAAGGAATATTATAACGGCGATGTGTCCTATGACGGCGGCATGTACCGCAACAACGACGAAAACATTGTCGGGCTCTTCGGCGTCGAGCCGCAGGATTAAGCTGGTTGGTTCGTGATAATTGCTAAAAATCAGAAGCGATATTCGTGAAAATTCTCTGAGAAAAAGCGGCGGGAATTGCAGGAAAACCCTTGCAATTCCCGCTGTTTTATGCTATAATGAACAGGCTGATGCACAAGATATGCTGTGAAACACGAGGTTGCGGCTGTGAGCCGGGAATTCGTGCGGAGCATGTCCGCTTAGACGGGCGAATTGAGATTATGCACTGTGTGTGCGAAAAGCTGCGAAACCGCAGGCTTCGGTTGAAGGAGTCGGCTCTGCCATCTTACGGGCTCGGCCGTCAGGAAAACCGCTGCTTGCAGGTCGGAAGACTTTTTGCGTACAAACGGCAGAACCACGTTCTGCGCATCTCAAACCGGAAGCCCGATGCAAGGAGGACTTGCAGTCGGGGTTTTTTATGGACTTGGGTTCAGGAAACACGCGAGGCGGTTGTAAGAGCTGCCGCGCGGAACTTCACGGGATGACACATAGGCGCTCACTTCATGCCCCCCAAGGCAAACAAAAAATCTAAAGGAGGCTAATCAAGTGGCAGGCAGCGAAAAATTGAGAATCCGGATCAAGGGCTATGAGCACGCAACAGTCGATGCGGCGGCGGCTCGTATTGTGGAGACCGCAAAGCGCGGCGGCGCACAGAAGGTTTCGGGACCGATCCCGCTTCCGACTGACAAGGAGATCATCACGATCCTCCGTGCCGTTCACAAGTACAAGGACAGCCGTGAGCAGTTTGAAATGCGCACGCACAAGCGCCTGATCGACGTCCTGCACCCGACCAAGGCGACGATGGACGCTCTCACAAGACTGGAAATCCCCGCTGGCGTTGAGATCAGCATGGAGATGAAATAATCTCTGACGCGGGATTTTCGCAAATGGCGGTTGCTTCTTCAAGCCGCCGGTCAAGTTGGCGCGAATGCGTCAACCAATAACCAAAGGAGGAAACCACAATGAAGAAAGCCATTCTTGGCAAGAAGATCGGCATGACGCAGATCTTCGACGAAGCCGGCAAGGTCGTGCCGGTCACGGTTGTCGAGGCAGGTCCCTGCTTCGTCGTTCAGAAGAAGACCGTGGAAAATGACGGCTACAATGCAATTCAGGTCGGTTTTGGCGCAGCCAAGGCGGACAAGGTCAACAAGCCGATGAAGGGTCACTTCGACAAGGCAAACACCGGTGCGCTCCGCACCCTGCGTGAGTTCCGCCTTGAGGACTGCGACGCTTACAATGTCGGCGACGCGATCCAGCCCGATATCTTCGAGGCAGGCGAAATTGTTGACGTGCAGGGCACCAGCAAGGGCAAGGGCTATGCAGGTCCGATCAAGCGCTACGGCCAGCACAGACTGAAGGAAACTCACGGTACCGGTCCGGTTCACCGTCAGGCTGGTTCCATGGGTGCCTGCTCCTCCCCGTCCCGTATCTACAAGGGCAAGGGTCTTGCAGGTCATATGGGTGCAGAAACTGTCACTGTTCAGAACCTCCGCATCGTTTCCGTTGACGCTGAGAATCATCTCATCGCAGTCCGCGGCGCGATCCCGGGTCCGAAGGGCAGCCTCGTCACCATCACTAACAGCGTGAAAAAGGGTTAAGGAAGGAGGAAATCAGAAATGGCTAATGTTCCGGTTTATGATATGAACGGCAAGCAGGTTTCCGAAACCGAGCTCAATGATGCAGTGTTCGGCATTACCCCGAACGAAGCTGTCATGCACGCAATGGTCGTGAATTATCTCGCAAACCAGCGGCAGGGCACACAGTCCACGCTGACCCGTACCGAGGTTTCCGGCGGCGGCAGAAAGCCGTACCGTCAGAAGGGCACCGGTCATGCACGTCAGGGCTCCATCCGTGCGCCGCAGTGGTATCACGGCGGTGTCGCGCTCGGCCCGAAGCCCAGAAGCTACCGCTACTCCCTCAACAAGAAGGTTCGTCGTCTGGCAATGCTTTCCGCATTCTCCCAGAAGGTTCTCGATCAGAACCTCGTTGTCATTGACAATCTCGCAGTTGAGGGCTTTAAGACCAAGACGATCGTCAATATGCTCAAGGGTCTGGAGATTTCCGGCAAGGCACTGATCGTCACGCAGGAAGCTGACAAGCAGGTCTACAAGAGTGCTGCAAATATCCCGGGCGTCAAGACGGCTGCCGTCAACACCCTGAATGTTTACGACATTCTCAATTACGACAAGTTCATCGTCAGCAAGGGCGCTGTTGCTAAAATTGAGGAGGTGTATGCAAAATGAAGGCACCGCAGGATATTATTCTGAAGCCCGTCATCACCGAGCAGAGCACCGATATTCTGCCGCAGGGCAAGTACACCTTCAAGGTTGCGAAGGACGCAAATAAGCTCGAAATTGCCGATGCAGTTGAGAAGCTCTTTAACGTCGAGGTCACCAAGGTCAACACCGTGAACGTCCGCGCTCGCGCAAAGAGAGTCGGCCGCTACATGGGCAAGACCGCCAGCTGGAAGAAGGCTGTTGTTACAGTCAATCCGGAGCCGGCACCGGATGCGCAGGGCAAGAAGCGCAGAGGTACGATCGAGTTCTTCGACGGTATGTTCTGATCGGTTCGGTAAGAACCGGCACGCTGCATGATGCAGCATATTGTATGGGAGTCATGCTCCCGATAAGTAAGCATTGAAGCTAAGGAGTGAATAACAAATGGCAATTAAGGCTTATAAGCCGACGACTCCGGGCCGCCGCGGTATGACCGTGACCGACTACTCCGGGCTGTCCAAGAACGGTCCTGAGAAGTCCCTCTGCGTCACACTGAAGAAGAAGTCCGGTCGTAATAACTACGGCAGAATCACCGTTCGCCATCACGGCGGCGGCATTCGCCCGAAGTACAGAATCATCGACTTCAAGCGCAACAAGGACGGCATGAACGCAACGGTCATGACGCTTGAGTACGATCCGAACCGCAGCGCATTCATCGCGCTGGTTCAGTATGAGGACGGCGAGAAGCGCTACATCCTCGCACCGCACGGCCTCAAGGTCGGCGATACCGTCCGCAGCGGCTCTGACTGTGACATCAAGCCGGGCAACGCCCTGCCGCTCACAGACATCCCGGTCGGTACGTTCATCCACAACATTGAGCTTTATCCCGGCAAGGGCGGCCAGCTCGTCCGTTCCGCCGGCAACCAGGCTCAGCTGATGTCCAAGGAAGGTGCTTATGCACTGGTTCGTCTGCCTTCCGGCGAGATGAGAAAGGTTCCGGTCATCGGCAAGGCTACCATCGGTCAGGTCTCCAACATTGACCACGAAAACGTCCACATCGGCAAAGCAGGCCGTACCCGCCACATGGGTATCCGCCCGACTGTCCGCGGTTCCGTTATGAACCCGAATGACCATCCGCACGGCGGTGGTGAGGGCAAGTCCCCGATCGGACGTCCGGGTCCTGTTACCCCGTGGGGTAAGCCGGCACTCGGTTATAAGACCCGTAAGCATCACAAGCCTTCCGATAAGCTCATCGTGAAGCGCCGCAACGGTAAATAAGAAAGGAGGCTGACTCATGAGCAGAAGTGTTAAGAAGGGTCCTTACGTTCAGGAAGCCCTTTACAAGCGCGTTGTCGCTATGAACGAGACCGGTGAGAAGAAGGTTCTGAAAACATGGAGCCGCTCTTCCACGATTTTCCCGGAATTTGTCGGCCACACCTTTGCGGTCCACGACGGACGCAAGCACATTCCGGTTTTTGTTACTGAGGAAATGATCGGCCACAAGCTCGGCGAGTTTGCTCCGACCAGAACCTTTAAGGGCCATGCCGGTTCCAAGACGTCCAACAACGGCAAGAAGTAATCGGAAGGAGGATAACAAGCATGGCTAAGAATGAATTCAACTACGAGCCGGAAGCAAAGGCGATCCTTCGCGGCGAGCGCATCTCCCCCAGAAAGGTGCAGATCGTGCTTGACCTGATCCGCAATCAGCCCGTAGAGAAAGCAATCGCAGCACTGGATCTGACCCCGAAGGCAGCCTGCCCGATCGTCAAGAAGCTCCTCAATTCCGCGATTGCAAATGCTGATAACAATCATTCCATGAACAAGGATCAGCTCTATGTTGCTGCATGCTATGTCGGTCCGGGCCCGATTCTCAAGAGAATCCAGCCGCGCGCACAGGGCAGAGCATTCCGCATCAACAAGCGCACCTCGAATATCACCATTATTCTGAAGGAAAGGGAGGCATAAAATCCTATGGGACAGAAAGTGAATCCGCACGGCCTGAGAGTCGGCGTTATCAAAGACTGGGATTCCCGTTGGTTCGCTGATAAAAAGCATTTCGGTGACACCCTCGTCGAGGATTATAACCTCCGCGAGTTCATCAAGAAATCTCTGTATGCAGCAGGCATCGCACGCATTGAGATCGAGCGCCTTCCCGAGAAGGTCCGCATCCACATCCACTGCGCAAAGCCGGGTCTGATCATCGGCAGAGGCGGCACGGAGATCGACAAGCTCCGCGCAAGCATTGAAAAGCGCATCGGCAAGTCCGTTGCCATCAACATCATCGAGATCAAGAACATGGATCTTTCCGCACAGCTCGTTGCTGAGAAGATCGCTTCCGACCTCGAGAACCGCGTATCCTTCCGCCGCGCCATGAAGGGTTCCATCGGCAGAACGATGAAGTCCGGCGCGAAGGGCATCAAGATCAAGTGCGGCGGCCGCCTGGGCGGTGCTGAAATCGCACGTTCTGAGTGCTATCACGAGGGTACCATTCCGCTTCAGACGATCCGTGCCGACATCGACTACGGCTTCGCAGAGGCAAACACCACCTACGGCCGCATCGGCATCAAGGTCTGGATCTACAAGGGTGAGATCCTGAAGGGCGATGCTGCAAAGGCTGCTGCAAATAAGGAGCGCTACGAGCGCAAGAATGACCGTCCGCGTGACAACAGACGCCGCAGAGATGACCGCAACGGCGGCAACAACGGCGACCGCAGACCGCGCCGCGATTTCAACAACAACGGCGACCGCAGACCGCGCGGTGACCGTCCGCAGGGTCAGAACAGAAGAGAAGGAGGTTCCGCAAATGCTGCTTCCAAAGAGAGTTAAGTACCGCCGCGTACACAGAGGACGCCTGACCGGTAAGGCTTACCGCGGCAACAAGGTGTGCTACGGTGATTTCGGTCTCGTCGCTCTTGAGCCGTCGTGGATTACTTCTAATCAGATCGAGGCTGCCCGTGTCGCTATGACGCGTCGTATTAAGAGAGGCGGTAAGGTCTGGATCAAGATTTTCCCGGATAAGCCGATTACCGAGAAGCCGGCAGAAACCCGAATGGGTTCCGGTAAGGGTTCTCCGGAGTACTGGGTTGCAGTTGTCAAGCCGGGCAGAGTCATGTTCGAGATCGGTGCCGACAAGGATAAGCCGATTTCTCAGGAGGACCTGAAAGAGGCTCTGCGTCTGGCCATGCACAAGCTGCCTGTTAAGTGCAAGATCGTTGCGAAGGATGCGCAGGATGGAGGTGCAGAGGAATGAAGGCTTCCGAGATCAGAGAAATGAGCTATGAAGAAATGGCTGCACAGCTCCAGACCTTGAAGGAGGAGCTTTTCAACCTCCGCTTCCAGCTCGCTGCAAATCAGCTTGAGAATACTGCAAGACTGAAGGCAGTCAAGAAGGATATTGCCCGTGTCAAGACTTGCATGCGCGCCGCACAGCCTGCGGCAAAGGCATGAGGAAGGAGGACATGTCATGAGTGAGACTACCGAAAGAAACCTGAGAAAAACCCGTACGGGTAAGGTCGTCAGCGATAAGATGGATAAGACCGTCGTCGTCGCGATCGCAGACAATGTCCAGCATCCGCTGTACAAGAAGATCGTCAAGCGCACCGTGAAGCTCAAGGCACACGACGAAAAGAACGAGTGCAGAGTCGGTGACCGCGTCCTCGTGATGGAAACACGTCCGCTTTCCAAGGATAAGAGATGGCGCGTTGTTGAGATCATCGAAAAGGCAAAGTAATTCCGCTTTCAAATGAAAATGGCGCATTCCGCAGATCCGGACGGCAAAATCCGTGCGGAGCGGCAGCGCAGTACAGATAGGAGGAATCTGCTGTGATTCAAATGCAGTCTTACTTAAAGGTTGCAGACAACACCGGCGCGAAAGAGCTCATGTGCATCCGCGTGCTGGGCGGCACCCGCAGACGTTATGCAAACGTCGGTGATGTCGTGGTCGCATCCGTTAAGAAAGCAACACCCGGCGGCGTTGTGAAGAAGGGCGATGTCGTCAAGGCAGTCATCGTTCGTTCCGCGAAGGGTCTCCGCAGAGATGACGGAACCTACATTCGCTTCGATGAGAACGCAGCCGTTATCATCAAGGAAGACAAGACCCCGCGTGGGACCCGTATTTTTGGACCGGTCGCAAGAGAGCTGAGAGAGCATGACTATGTCAAGATCCTCTCCCTCGCACCGGAAGTTCTTTGATCCGGAGGTGCCCGATGTCTAACGTTCATGTAAAGAAGGGCGACACGGTTCGCCTGCTCGTCGGTGATCCTGAGGATAAGTACACCGACATTGATAAGAAGAAGATCAAGACCGGTAAGGTTCTTGAGGTCAGCCCGAAGGAGGGCAAGGTCATCGTTGAGGGCATCAACATGATCACCAAGCACGTCAAGCCCACCAGAGTCGGCCAGCAGGGCGGTATCGTCAAGGCCGAGTCCCCGATCTATGCCTGCAAGGTGCAGCTGATCTGCCCGAAGTGCGGAAAGCCCACCAGAGTCGGCCACACGGTTGAGGAAAAGGGCGACAAGAAGACCAAGCTCCGCGTCTGCAAGAAGTGCGGCGCGACATTTGAGTAAAGGAGTACGATGATGGCTAGACTGAGAGATTATTATGTCAGCACCGTCGCTCCGGCGCTGATGAGCAAGTTCGGTTATAAGAATGTCATGCAGATCCCGCGCCTTGACAAGGTTGTTGTCAACGTCGGCGCAGGTGAGGCAAAGGAAAATGCCAAGGCAATCGACGCGATCATGGGAGATCTCTCCCTCATCACCGGTCAGCGTCCGGTCATCTGCCGCGCAAAGAAGTCCGTCGCAAACTTCAAGCTCCGTGAGGGCATGCCGATCGGCGTCAAGGTGACGCTGCGCGGCGAGAAGATGTGGGACTTCGTGGATAAGCTCTTCAATGTTGCTTTCCCGCGCGTCCGTGACTTCCGCGGCATCAACCCGAATTCCTTCGACGGTAAGGGCAACTACTCTACCGGTATCAAGGAACAGCTCATTTTCCCTGAAATTGAGTACGATAAGATCGACAAGGTTCGCGGCATGGATATCAACTTTATCACCACCGCAGCGACCGACGAAGAAGCAAAAGAGCTGCTGACGCTGCTCGGCGCGCCGTTCGCAAAGTAATCGGGAGGGAAATATGGCTAAGAAATCTATGATCCTGAAGCAGCAGAGAGCTCCGAAGTTCTCTACGCGCGCTTATAACAGATGCAAAATCTGCGGCAGACCCCATGCCTATCTCAGAAAGTTCGGTATCTGCCGAATTTGCTTCCGAGAGCTTGCACACGACGGTCAGATTCCCGGTGTCAAGAAGGCTAGCTGGTAAACCGGACGATAGAAAAGGAGGTCATTTGGTATGCAAATTTCCGATACCATTGCGGATCTGTTGACCAGAATCCGTAACGCTGCTACCGCAAAGCACGC
>JAEEIA010000090.1 GCA_016281125.1 Oscillospiraceae bacterium
CGTCGCTGCGCTCCTCACTCCAAAAGGTGCTTGCCATTTGCTAACAACAAAGCAGCCTGCACAAATTGCACAGACTGCTTTTAGTTACTTCATAGATTATTTTTGTTTTTTGCGCTGTCTACTTGACAGGGGGCGGGTCACATCAGCAGAGGGGCTTTATGGACAAACTGAATCCGCCGCGTTTCATGGGAAACGCGGCGGTTCAGAAAAAGGAGTGTATCATGCGGAATAATCATGCCTTGCGGATTGTGAGCTTATAATAATTCTGGTAGCCGTTTGCAGGCGGTACACCGGTACCCGCATAGGTCAGGACTTCATATTTCACTTTGTACGTCTTGTTGCCGGCAGTAACCGTCTGCTCCTGCCCCTGCATCTGCGCACTCGTGTTGATCGCCTTGCCGTTGACTCTGATCGTGAAATAGCAGGTGCTGGGGATGAACTGCGGCTGCAACGTGAGGTCTGAAAATGTGCTGACATTGGCAGGAGAGATGGTTCCGGGCGTTACGTGCCCCGTGTAATTGACATATTTGCGGGAAGGATAATTGGTGTCATAAACCTCGACCTTCAATCCTGCATTATTCTGGTTTACGATCTGCATGAAGCAATCGCCGCCATAGTAGGATTGACTTGCAAGCATACTGGAAGAGAAATTGAATACTGTCTGGTTGAGCTGTGCCGCAGTGGAGGACTCACCGTATGAATATGCAGACGTAAAGGCAGTATTTCTATAATTCACGGTCTGCATGAAATGTGCGGTATCGGGGAACTGCGACGCATCAATAATATAGTAGCCCTGATTCGGAGAAAGCCGGACTGCATTGACAACATGACCGGGCATTCCGACACAGACGACATCAGATCCGGCCGCTGTATCACCGAATGTAAATTTGCCCGTTGCACGGCAAAGCTGTTCAAAACTGTGTGCAAAGCTGCCGCAGACACCGCTGTTCAGTGCCAGTGCGCTCAGCGAGGTACCCATCAGGCCGCTCAGGGTTTCTGATTCTGCCGTCCGGATCCTGGAATAGCGCTCATGTGTTCTCAGATAGTTATAGATCATTTCCAGAACCTGCTGTTTGGTGAGGCCGGAAGCATTGAATCCGTTTTCTTGGACTATTTTTTGTGCATACTGATATCCGAGTTTTTTGCAGTATGGCGTATTATCCACCGCATTCAGGAAGGTTGCCTCGCCGGTCAGGTTTTCATCCGTAAGCCGGAAAACCTTTCCCAGATACGGATCATTACCCTCATTTGTTGTGCACTGATACTGTGTATACAGCGGCTTTCCTGCCGAATCTTTCAACTGGTTCCCGTTATCATCATACTGATAGATCAGGCTGTAATACTTTTCAAAATTACTGACAGTACCGAGATAATCGTATCCGCAGGTCTTTTTGTTGTATGCATAGATAAACTCTAATTTGCCATTATCACCGAATGCTAAATCATCACAGTAATCAAGACCTTTCAGATTCATCTTCAGGGTTTTCAGATTCGGAACTTTGTTGCAATGCAGAGCATAATTATTGATTTTCTCAACACAGTTCGGGAGCTTCAGAACTTTGACCGAAGTGCTGTCTATAATTGCCTCTCCGTTATAGCCAAGCTCACGGATCTCATAATTGGAGCCCGGAATCTTATCAGGCAGTTCCAGACTTGTCTTATCGGTGATCTTTGTTCCGTTTTCATCACTGACTCTCCGGAGAACACACTTGTCTGTCTCTGTGATAACATAACGGTATCGCAGATGATTCACCAGGTCAATCGTGGTTTCTTCGGAGTTGACGGCAGCCTGAGCTGTCATTGCGGGAAACGTGCCGGTCATGCCGGATACGAGCAGTGCGCCGGTCATGATAAAAGCAGTAATACGTGTCTGACTGATGTGTTTCATAATAAACCTCCATGATGTTTTTGTGTCTGAGTTTTGTTTGAATGTTGGTTCTGTAATGCATGCATGCAAAGGGCAGCTGTCCCTCTGCATGGGATACGTTTCGTTGCATGATTATGTTTCAGAGCCTTGCAATCTTTGTATAAACACACAAACACAAGACCGCATCTTTGTATAAAACACACAACTCACCTTTTGTTTTTCATCGCCTAGCAAAACTGCATTCAGGCGCTTTCTCCATACGAAAAAGGCAGCACCCCGCTTGAGGTGCTGCTTTTTTTGATCAGGCGATGCTTCATTTCATCAGAACAATCTGCATGGTAAACACATGCTCTGCGCAGGACAGCTTCATCATTCCGCCGTATTTTTCAACCGTTCTGCGAATGTTGCCGATGCCGTATCCGTGCAGGGACTTGTCCTGCTTGCCGGTGATGTGATTTCCGCCGAGCATAAGCGCATCACAGTCCACATCCGCCGGACAGCTGTTGACCGCTTCAATCAGGCGGTGATGCTCCGATTTTTTGAACGCCAGCCGGATATAACCGTTTTCCGTCTGCGCAGCTGCTTCAATCGCATTGTCCAGCAGATTTGCGAACACCGTGCAGATATCCATCGGCTTCCAGTTCAGGCCGCCGTCAATCACGCCGTCGATACTGAATGTGATGCCGAGATCGGCCATTTTCGCCAGCTTCGACGAAATCAGCGCATCGACCATGTCGTCCCCGCTGACAATCTTCGGGGAAAGCGCATTGACCTCCGTGCGCATATCATTCAGATACTGTCTGGCCTCCTCGATCTTCCCCTCCTCCATGAGCATGGCAACCGCCGTCAGATTATTCTGCACATCATGGCGGAATGCGCGGGTATCCTCCTGCGCAGCCTTATACTGGCGGGATGCATTCAGCTCCGTTTCCAGAAAATTCTGCTGATAGGCTGCCTGCTCCTTATAGGCAGCACTGAGGCGGTTCCGCACAATCAGCAGCGGAATCAGCAAAATCAGCAGCATCATGAAGAGCACCAGAATGATCCGCATGGAAAGACTGCCGCCTGCCAGCGGGATCCCCTGCTTTTCCACCGTTTCAAACAGAATATTGATCAGCAGCGCGATCGCGGCGTAAAACAGAACCGATACAATATCAACTTTCCGCAGCCGGAGCGCAACCCCCTTTTTGTATACGCGGTGATACAAAAGCAGCGTGATGATAATGCCCAGCACCATGCGAATAATATCCGACTGCATCAGCTCCTCCATGGATGCTTCCGCAATATGCTTGCCGGAAACACCCGTTTCCGTGACGCAGTAACGGATCATCTCCGGCGGCAGACTGCACACAAAATTGATCAGCATACATACACCGAACGCGATCAGAAAACGCAGCAGTCCTTTTCGGATTCCGATGCCTTTTCCCGCCGCGACCACTGCGGCAATCCAGAGAAAAATCGGCAGACTTCCGACCAGGTAGAGCATGTCGCCTAAATCCGTATTCAGGAAAAAATCATTCTTGATACCCAGAGCCTTCATAATCTGCGCGATGACAAAGCCGATGAAAAACGAGATGATGCTCACAGCAATCATTGTGATCGGAAAACCGACCATCACAAACACCGCCCGTTTCCGCGAAATCACGATTGAATCATCATAAAAGCAGTGCATGATCAGCAAAGTTGCCAGATACTGAAACAGGATCATGAAAAAATCAATGACCGTCATGACCAGCATTTCCCATGAAAACGCCATAGAAATATAATCCTGCATGGAAACAAAATCCTGCATCAGAACGCCTCCCTTCTGACAAATGAAAACAGCGCCTCCCGCAGTGCAGATTCCTTGCTGCGGCTGACCGGCAGCTTCGTGCCGTCCTCCATGACCACCTCTCTGCCGGAAATCTGCCGGATCTTGGAAAGTGCAGCAAGATAGCAGCGGTGAATGCGGAAAAATCCTTCCGGAGTCAGGCGCTGCTCAAAATCGCTCATGTTGCCGCGCACGGAATAGCTTTCCGCATCCGTATTGATGACGACATTCTGATTCTGGGATTCGATAAACAGAATCTCAGTCAGCCGCAGCCGGATCTCCCCTTCCTCATTCTTGATCCAGAGTGTTTTTTCGTTTTCCATTTTTTGCAGCACATGGTCAATCACGGCCTGAATCTTCTGCTCATCGGCAGGCTTTGTCAGATACCGCAGGGCATTGACCTCATAGCCTCTGATTGCGTACTCGATATGTCCGGTGAGAAAAACGATCTGAACCGTATCACTGATTTCCCGGAGCGTTTCCGCCAGCGTGATACCGTCCATTCCCGGCATTTCGATATCCAGAAACACCAGATCGTATGCGCGGAGCCGAAACTGCTTCAGCAGCGCCGCGCCGCTTGAAAAGCAGTCCACAAGCATGTCAAGGCTTTTATACAGCCGGTCGGTGATGCGCCGGAAATCACCGAGAAACTGCTGTTCGTCGTCGCAAATTGCAATTCGCATGGAATGTCCTCCGTTTTTTTCTTTGTACAATCAGTATACCATAAATAAAGTCAAAAAACAAGTGTGCTGTTTGCAGCTTACGACAAAATCCGTACCGTTCACGACAATTTTTCCCGTTTCCGGAAAAAACGTGCTATACTCAGGTCATCAAAACCGCTCCGGGCATTCAGGAAAGCCGGGAGCAAGTGAAAAGGAGTATTGCTTTATGAAAATGTCAACCAAGGTTGATGCGGAGAAGGCACTCCGCGGCGTGATGATCTTTGCGATCATCGTCACAATCGCTTCTATGATCTTTTCTGCCGTGACAAAAGAAGATGACGGACTGAGAAGCGGGCTCATCAATCTGTGCTGCCTGAGCGCCTGCTCGACATGCCTGCTGGCACAGAAAAAAGAAAAAAAGCCGGATGAAACGGAAATCGAAGTCAGAAAGGAACACGAGTAACACGGCTTTTTCCGTCCGGGATGATTCCCGCGGCGACTGAGGAAAAAACTGGAACAGGGAGATGATATATTACACAGACATTTCGCAATACCAGCTGCAAACAAAATCAATATGATGATAAGGAGAATGAAAAAATGAAAGGTATCAAAAGAATTATTTCTGCATGTCTTTGCGGTGTGATGACCGCAGCATCGCTGTCAGTGATGACACTGACATCTTCGGCAACCGTCACCGGCACGGGATATTATACGAACGGATATTATGACCAGCACAATCAGTTTAAGGGCGGATCCTATTACTGGAAACAGTCAAAGTATACATATACGTGGTACAGCGGCAAGCAAAAGAAAACAACGACGTTATACCAATCCGGCTGCGGAATCTTCTCATTCTGCAATGCAATCCGGGCATTGAACGGGATCACACCGGATGCATCGACTGTATCATCCTGGGCCCGTTCAAACGGATATTATGTCGGTTCCACAGATCGTTCTTTTTATGGAACAAAACTTCAGAATGCATACGGCACGAAGTACAAGTTCCAGTTTGCCGGAACAAGAACCAGGAATATTAATTATACGAACAGCGCAAAAAGCGAGGTATGGAACAGCAGCAGTGCAGCGATCAAGGCTTTGAAAGCGCATTTGCAGAACGGCGGGGTTGCAGTTGCACATACCGGCGGAAGCGGGAATACCGTTAAAGACCAATATAGTAACGGACACTATATCTGCATCTCAAATTACAGAACGTACAACGGCGCAGATCAGTTTTATGTCATTGAAAGCTGGACAAGATTTGACGGCTTCGGCGT
The DNA here is from genome assembly GCA_016281125.1 of Oscillospiraceae bacterium. Taxonomy (GTDB): domain Bacteria; phylum Bacillota; class Clostridia; order Oscillospirales; family Ruminococcaceae; genus Firm-04. Next base: position 5,614 of record JAEEIA010000090.1, read on the forward strand.
GGAAAACGGCATCGGCTGGGTGAATCTGGATACGCTGACGAAAAAAAGCAGCAAAAACTGGTACCGGGTTCTCGACTGGTTCGTCATGCTGAAATCGACTGACAAAAACAGAAATGATTCTGTCAATCATTGGTCTAGAATCAAAAATGCAGTTTCCGACGACAAATCCTTCCTGAAAGTGAATTCCGGCGTAGATCAGATTGCCACCCCGAAAACCGGTTTGATTGTCGATACCAAGAACAAGAAATACTCTGCAAATCAGGACTTCCTGCTGGTGCGGACAGGTTCAACAACTTACAGCGGCAAAACACTGGCGACATATATGCTGATTCCTGCCATGGCGCCCGACTGTGCAGTTTCGTATCTGTATCTGAACACGACTTATCTGGTTCAGATCGAAAAGAAAAATACAAGTTCCAAATCCCAGCAATGGTTCTTTGAGCCGCTGGACAATGCCTGCACAAAATTCAGAATTCATAATCTGAACAGCCCGTCCACGGTGATGACGGTGAATTCCGATCATAAAGTCCGCCTGGAAAAAATGAACGGCAGCGCAAAGCAGACGTGGACATTCCCCAATATCAATATTTAATCCCCTGACAGAGAGCCGGCGCGAGTCGGCTCTCTTTTTTCAAGCGGTATCTCCGATGCAGGCATTTGCATTCCCCTCTGTGTTATGCTATAATAGAATAAAGGACGCGATTCATCCCTCCGATAAAAAAATTTTTTCTGACAGGCTGTTACCTTTTCTGCCGACGTTCGTCCTAGTAAGTGAAAGGCGGTGATAACCCGTGCGCACACAAATAGAAAATCAGATCATCCAGCTTTTAGACGAACGCGATGAATCGGCGCTCACAATCATTGAACGGGAATACGGCAGACTGTGCCGCAAAATTTCGCTCGATATCCTCAACAATCAGCAGGACGCAGAAGAATGCTGCAATGATGCGCTGATGCGGGTATGGAGTTCCGTTCCGCCGATGCACCCCGCAAGCCTGCGTGCATATCTGGTGACGATTGTCAGGCACCTGAGCATTGACCGCTACAAGGTCGGAAAGGCCAGATGCAGAGCCGATTCTCAGCTGGCCGAGGCAATCGACGAGCTGGACAGCACACTGGCCGGAAAAGAGGATGTCGAGCGTACTGTCGATCAGAAGCAGCTGGTTGCGGCGGCAGAAGCCTTCATCCGTTCGCTTCCGCATGAACAGGGCAGAATCTTTCTGATGCGGTACTATCAGATGCTGCCGATCCGCGAGATCGCAGAAAAATGCGGCATCAGCACCGCAAATGCCAAGATGATCCTCATGCGGACAAGAAAACAGCTCAGAAAGCATCTCAATCAGGAGGGGTTGCTATGAAAGGCATTGAATTCATTGATGCGCTCAGTCAGATTGACCCGGCACTTGCCGACACCTATCTGAACGGCGCACCTGCCGCAGAGCAGAACGTGCCGGCAGCAGAGGCTCCCGGCATCGTATTACAGAAGACTGCGAAATCCGCAGCAGAGCATCCGCGCAGACTGAAGCTGCTCTCCGCAGCCGGTGTGCTCGGCAGTGTGGCCGCGTGCGCCGCACTGGCATTCGGGTTCTGGAAGTTCTCCGCGCCTGAACGGTCTTCGACGGAACAGGTTTCTGAAGTGTCCATGATCTCGCTGGACGCGGACAGCACGGACGATTCCGCTGCCGCCGTCACGACCGCGGCAGTGACCGAACAAACGACTGCCGCATCCGTTGAGAAAACAGCAGCCAAAACAACTGCCGCGCAGACCGCAGCGAATCCTGCAAAGACCACTGCGGCAGGGCAGAAAACGGTCACTTCCGTGATAAATGCCGGTAACGGAAACGCGAACAGCACGCAGGCATCCGGCAGGACGAACAAATCATCTGTGCAGACAACAGCCAAGCCTGCGCAAACGACCGCAGCGCCGAAGCAGACGACAACAGCACCGCAGCCGCAAAAGCTGATCGTACCGAACTTTATCGGCATGAGCACAGACCAGATCATAAGTCAATATCTGAATCAGTATATGATCTTCTTTGATGAACCGCGATTCAGTGACGTTGCCGAAAACGCGATCTGCGCACAGGATATTCCTGCCGGGACTGAGATTCTGGCAACCGACGTCATCCGCGTGCATCAGTCCCTCGGTCCGGCAACTGCCGCATATTTTCCGGATCTGATCGGAAAACAGGAAGACGAAGCACGTCAGATTCTCCAGCAGCTCGGCTTATTTGCCAGCCCGTGGTATACAGGCCGCAGCGATTTGCCGTTCGGAACAGTTGTCGGTGCGAAACAGGATGACTATAGTCCGACAACGATCAATATTTTTCTGTCGAATGGTCTTGGAAACGAAATACCGGATGTAACAGGCCTAAACTTTTGGGACGAAGTAACCAGTTTTTACGGATATGACATCTATTTTATGATTACGAAAGTTGAAGCCTCTGATTATCCGGACGGAACCGTTCTGAGCCAATCCGTTGCACCCGGAACGCCATTTAACAAGCAGTATAGTTTAGCGGGTGACGGTTCTGAGAATGCATTAGACAACCGCCCTGTTGTAAATGTGACGATCTCCGGTTCCGGCAAGGATATTGAACCGGTCATCATGCCGGATCTGATCGGAGAGGTGGTATCACCCAACGCTCCGTATCATGAGAAGCTGGATGTATTCTATAATGATTATCCGTATTGGTCAATCGGCTTTGAACTTGACGAAACCTCTGATCAGCCGTACGGTACGATCATCTCGCAGAATCCGGCACCCGGCACACCGGCTTATGCTTACAGCCCCGTGACGTTTGTGATTTCCGCTCCGCAGAATCAGTACGTGTCCATGCCGAATCCGGTCGGCATGAGCGTCCGTGAAGCGATCGACATGATCCAGGCAAAGGGCTGTGTACCGATCATGGTTCCGGAGCCTGAATACGATCCGACTGTTCCGGATTTCACCGTCATCCGTGCTGAACCGGGTGATCTGACGAACATTAAGATCGGCAGCGGCATCCGCCTGATTGTATCTATTTCGGATCCGAACCTTGCCGGAACGCCATAATCAAAAGAGGACACCCGCTGCAGGGTGTCCTCTTTGTTTTCCAAAAAAGCGATATCTCAGAGCCCATTATGAATCATCGCGCAGCGATACCTTTTCAGCTGAGAAGCCGGTCGAGCAGGCTTTTTTCTGCAAGCGTTTTGAGGCCGATCAGATTGCTGACATCCGTATCAATCTGATACTGCTTTTTGCCTGCACAGTAATGCAGCGCGCCGTTCTCTCCTTTTTCCCCGCAGATCACGAGGAACTGCTCCTTGTCAAACGGGACGAAGTCCGTCACGCGCTCCGCGACCGTTTCTGTTTTGCGGTCTGAACGGCGCATCAGCGTCCCGCAGTATGCCGTGTTCATATCAATGTACATGTTATTCGCAGACGTTTTTTGATCCTGATTCATGATGAAACAAAGCTGCCGGTATTCCGGCTGCTGCTTGGCTCCCGTGTTCAGCACGCCGGATGCAATCTTCTCATCTCCGCTGTACATATCGCCGTAGGTAACACGGAGCACCTCTGCGGGCTCGTTTTCCAGTTCCAGCGTCAGAACCGCCGCATCATCATCGGGATCAGAAAGAAGCTCCGTTCTGACCTCCCCGCTGCCGTTCAGCGTGCCGCAGAAAAGCCTGATTTCCGGCACGCCGTAGCTCCATTCAGGAGCACTGTCATCCGTGTATACCGCATTGCCTTCAACCACCTCTGCGAACAGCCGGGTGCCGTCCTCGGAAATGAACATGGCATTCGGGGCGGTATCCTCCCCTGTGTCCTGCGGCAGGGTGACGGGAACCTCCTGCGCACGGTAATAAAGGTGCATCGCTCTGTCGTCGCCGTTGTATTCCGGCAGACTGATATAAGGAACCCTCGTGTTTGTCTGCATTTCGCTGGAATAAACCGATTGATTTCCGTCCCCTGCAAATTTCGGAAGCGCCTGCGGCTCTCCGTCCGCTTCCTGATAAAAAACGGTCAGATCCTGCATCGGAGCATACAATGAATACCATTTCGCTGCTCCGTTCTCACTGCTCATCAGCTTCCGCGTTTCCGGATCCGGCAGCCATTCCTCCAGTTCCTCGGACTCCGGCGCCTTATATGCGCCGAAATAGCAGCTGCCGTCCGGATAATCCTGCAACAAAATGATCTTGCTGGTCAGATCCGTGCCGTAGACTGTTTCGGCGGTTCCGCTCAGGAAATCATACCGCCGCAGCTGCGTCACCTGCTCCTCCGGACTGTACGTCGTATAATAAAGATACTGCGTGAAATCTCCCCGCATCGGCTTCCAGTCCTCAATCCGCTCCGGAACCAGCTGCTCTGCCGGATTTCCGGGCGTGATGCGGCACAGCACATAATCGCTGTTGTGTATCCGTGTCTGAACGGTTTCTCCGCCGTCAGAAAACGTCACCTCGGCAAAGTTGTTCATGCAGTCATAATCCGTATGAATGTATTCGCCTGACCATTCCCGTTTCTCACGGATATCTTCATAGTCCGGAACGCCGATGTAGTATACACCGGCCAGATCCGGCATTGTCCAGAAACGCTCGACAAACGGCGCAATGACCTGTGTTTCTCCGTTCTGCGTGCAGCAGAATTCGCCGTCCGGATTGCGGTAATACACCGCACCGTCAGCAACCACATAGGGCAGATTCATCTGAAAAAGAGGGGTGCTTCCTGCCATATAGGAATTGGCGGATAATCCGTATATCCCGGACAAATAAGAATAGGAAGACGCAGTATAAATGACTCTGTCATTATAATCGCCTGAGCGCAGATTGATCCGCGCGACTTCCTCTGCCAGCTCCGGGTGATCTGCGGTACAGTGCATCAGCGCGCAGTCATCTGTGCCGATTGTGGCAGTCTTCGGGAAATAGAAATCATTTCCGTCCGGCGATACATAGAGCATCTCATTCAGCCGCGGCATATTGCCGTACTGGGTGAACAGGATACGCGTGGATTTCAGCGGAAGGAATTCCTCTTTCAGGCAGATTCGGCTGCCGGTCTGCCCGTTCTGGAACCAAAGATCCTGATCCTTCAGATAAAACGTGCCGACCGTGCTCCGGATAAAGCCCGCCGGTTTTCCGCTCCGGTACGCCCAGAACGCACTGCCGCCCAATGCAGCGGCAGCGGCTGCACCGACAGCCGCGAGCTTCAGCCCGGTATGGGATCTGCCTTTCTTTGCGTTCCAGTCGTCTGCACCGGACGCCTCTTTTGCACCGTCCGGCGCAGCGGCAAGCGCCTGCTCCAGAACAGCCAGGCGCGGATCCTCGGCACTTGCGCTGCTTTGCGCGGGAGCCTGCGCATAGATATGCTCCTTTGCGCGTTCCTGCTGCTGCCGGGATATTTCCTGCTGCTGCGCGGTGATTTTGCGTTCCTGCTCAGCGGCCTTTGCGAACAGGTCGATATGGTCGGATGCATCTGTTTCATGCCCGCAGACCGTGCAGGCATCCGGCACGACGGTATATTCCGTGCCGCATTCCGGACATCTGTACATCGTTGTTACCTCAGTTTTTTGATTGCGGGAAAACACCCGCGGCATCTTCATTATAGCACGAAAGCCCCGGGATTTCAATAGGCAGTGAAACAAAACTCCGCGCCGGTGACAAATCAGCCTGCGTGATGCTTTCCGGATCATCAGACGGCGGCTGCCGGGGACTGTTCCCCGCCAAGCACAATTCTGTGCATGGAATCGTCAATGAGTGTCGGATCATGCGTCACCATGCCCGCTGAAAACAGATAAAATGATTGCATTTTCAGTATGAACATGCTATAATGAACTAAAAAAGCATTTCTGTACGGATCAGCTGACATATCACACAGCGATGCGGGCGAAATCCGGCAGATGTTCAGGGGGAATAGTATGAAACGAACGCTGAAACTTCTTGCGCTGACAGCAGCAGGTGTACTGCTGTCAAACAGTTTTGAATATCATGTGCCGTTTGTCCGGCCGGATATTCCGGATCCGGATACACTGCGCGCATTCACGGAAAAAATCGGTCAGGCAGCAGAACCGGCCGTGCCGTTCTGCTCGCTGCGGTATTCGGAAAACGAGCAGCAGCTTTACCGGGACGGGCAGGCCGTCGGACAGACATACGCAGATTGCAGCGTCCGGAGCGGTTCTCTTGTCATTTCAGCAGACGGGGCGCAATCGCTCACACCGCAGGAGGCAGCAGAGCAGATCGGCTGCGAGGTGACAGAAGAAAACGGGGACATCACGGTCAGCTTTCCGTTTCAGACTGCAAGACTGATCGTCAAATCTGCGGAGGAGCCGGAGCTGCACGGCGGCAGACTCCTTGCCGGCGGGTACCGCGATCTGTATGTGGTGCAGTACGGCTCACAGCGGGAGGCATATCAGGCGTATCAGGCATATCAGCAGGATCCGGATATCTGTTATGCAGACTGCGACAGAATCCTGTCGGCTGCGGAGGTACAGTCCTTCCGGACGGATGCGCAGTCCGCAGTCTGCGGGACGGCGGAGATCGGCGCGGATGCTTTCTGCGAACGGCTCAGAAACGAAAAAACAGAGCTGCCGGAAATCCGGGTTGCTGTGATTGATTCCGGCATTTATGCGGAGCATGCATGGCTGAAAGGCCGTGTGCTGTCAAAGGGCGCAAATCTGTGCAGCGGAATCAGCGCGGATGCCTCCGATGACAACGGACACGGCACGCACTGCGCCGGTATCATTGCTTCGGGAACGCCCGAGAACGTCATGCTGCTGCCAGTCAAGGTGCTGGACCGTTCCGGATACGGCTCGCTGCTCTCGATCTACTGCGGCCTGATGTATGCACTGGAACAGAATGCCGATGTCATCAATTTCAGCCTCGGCGGCTACGGAGAATCGCCGCTGCTGGATGAGGCTGTTGATATGATCGCGGAAGCGGATATTCCGCTTTGCAATGCAGCAGGCAACGATCAGAAAAATGTGAGATATGTGTATCCCGCTTACTCTGAAAAGGTGATTACGGTTTCGGCGGTTGACCGGGAGCATCATCTCGCGGAATTCAGCAATTACGGATCAACGGTTGATTTTGCAGCGCCCGGCGTGGAAATTGTCAGCTCCGTGATCGGCTCTCCGACGGCCGTGGACGGGGACAGCGGCACAAGCATGGCAACGCCGTTCGTAACGGCTGCCGTTGCGGATCTGCTCTCTTACGATCCCGCGATGACAACGAAACAGATCTACGATAATCTGCGCAGCAATGCGGTTGACCTCGGAGAACCCGGCTTTGACGAGCAGTATGGCTGGGGCGAGATTTCTCTGCGGGATTTCCATTTTGTCAGTGCGTTTTGCCGTCCCCCGGTCATTCAGCCGTCCGGCGGAAATTACAGGTGGGCCCTGTCCGTCACGCTGGAACCGGCTCCCGGCGCGGATGAGCAGACGAAAATATATTATACGACAGACGGTTCCGATCCGGATCCGGAAACTGCGCTCTGTTATACAGGCAGTCCGATTGTGCTGGAGCATTCCGCAAAGCTGAAAGTGGTCGCAGTGAACGGAGATGCGCAGAGCCGGATAGCTTCTGCGGATTACTGCATCAACCGCGAGGAGGTTGCGGAGCCGTTTGTGATCCGGGACGACGTCCTTCTGGCCTATCAGGGCATCATGAGCGAGCCGGATCTCTCTGCATTAAACGGAGAAGTAACTGCGATCGGTGCGGAGGCATTTTCGCAATGCACAGGTCTGCGCTCCGTCACGCTGCCGGACAGTATTACGGAGATCGGCGCACATGCATTTTCCGGATGCAGCAAGCTGACAGACATTTCCGGAAAGCATGTTTCCGTCGTCGGGGAAAGCGCGTTCAGCGGATGCACGGCGCTCCGGTCGGCATCATTTGAACCGCTTGCAGAACTCGGTACATCGGCGTTCCGGGATTGCGAAGCACTGCGCACACTGGAAAACGGGTGTTCCGAAGCGCTGACGGTGATCCCGGCAAACGCATTCCGCGGCTGTGCCGGGCTGACAGATCTCAGTATGCCTTCCGTGACGCAGATCGGGGACTATGCCTTTGCAGACTGCAAAAAGCTCTGCTTCAAAAGCAGTGATGTGTGGGAAAAAGCAGAACACATCGGCGCACACGCGTTTGAGCATGCGGGACTGACCGGAACGGTTCGCCTGACATCGCTCCGCAGTCTGGGGGCCTATGCGTTTGCGGACAATGCAATCGGAGAGATTCTGTTTCCGGACACGCTGACTGCGCTGCCGGAGGGTGTGTGCAAAGAGAATCCGAAGCTGAGAAAGCTCACCGCTGCCGGTGTGACGTCGCTTGCGCCTTATGCGCTCCAGCAGGCAGACGCAGTTCCGGTTGCGCTGAACATGGATTTCAGCCGGATTACTTCGCTCGGCTGCGAAGCATTGGACGGCGTGCGGTTTTCGGAGCCGGTTGTGTTCTCAGGGCTGCGCACGTTAGGAGAAGGCGCGCTGGACGGGATCCAGGGGCCGGGCTTCCGGTTCCCCGCTGTTCTGTCGCTGGATGCGGGTGCGGTGCATCATGCTGAAAATGCTGTTCTGTACTTTGAAAACCTGGTGACGATCCGTTCGGATGCCGTGAAGCAGGTGCGTGCGCTGGTCGTCGGCGATCAGCTGAAAACCGCGGAGCCCGGTGCCGTTTCGGCTGAAATTCTGGCCGGACCTGCGGAATCCGCGCTGGAACAGTATGCGGAACAGGCACATGCGAATTTCAAGGCAACGCCGTGTATCCTGACAAATCAGAAAACACGGAATGTGCGCACCGGCGAAACGGTGCAGCTTCAGGCATTGCCGCTGGGCTTCGGGGAGCTGCGTGTCAGGTGGACGGATGAAGCCGGAAATACGCTGCCGGATGGCAGCAACGGTATTTTGCAGACAGAAATTGATTTCGCCGGAAACCAGACATACCGCGCCGTTTTGTATCAGGGAGATACAGAAACAGCATCTGCTGATTTTCATGTACACGCCTCCAATGCAGCAGCGTCCGTGACGGAGCTCCGGACGGATGAGCTGTATATCACGGATATAAAACGTGCAATCGCCGCCGGAACGGCCGTATCGTCAGACGGATATAACTATCACATCACATACCGTTTCCGCGCAGAGGAGAACAATACATACCGGCTGCTTCTGGCCGGAGCCGGTTCTTATCTGAATATTCTGGATGCAGAGGGCAAACCGGTTCCGTTTGAGCGGGATACCGGCATCAGCGTGCAGAATGCCGTGCTGATTGCCGAAAAGGGGCGCACGTATCTGATTGATCTGACGGTGCAGTACAGCACGTATCAGGGAAATTCTCCGGCTTTTGCGCTGCGGCTGACCGACCGGGAGCCGTCTGCGCTGACACCGCTCACGGATTCCGGCACCGAGGTGCTGAACGCAGAACAGTCTGAATACGTCTGGCAGGGCGTGCCTGTGGTACCGGCAGCAACCGGTCTGCGGCTGAAAAGCACCGGAACGGAGCTGACTGAAAATACGGATTATATCGTTTACTGCACCGATCATACCGCTGTCGGCTCTGCAATATGCTGGTATTTCGGCATCGGTGATTATTGCGGCTCCGTGAGCTTTTCGTATATGATTACCGGTGTGCTCCGGGAAGGGAAACCGACGGAAACGGGCAGCGCACTGTACGGTCAGTATTATGATTTTACGCCGGAGGAGGACGGCAACTATCTGATCTGTCCGGATTATGCGGATGCGTGGATCGCAGAACAGAAAGCGAAAAACTGCTTTGACGTTCAGAATTGGCATAACAATGTCACAATCGAGGTCTATTCAAAATATCCGGATGAAACAGATCCTCTGCTGAACCGGGAAGAATCGTTCGATACATTTACCGAAGCATTTACGTATCCGCTCAGAAAGGGTGTGCAGTACCGGATCGCGCTCACGCTCAGTCCCGAAGCTGTCCGGTCGCAGCTTAGCATCTGTCCGGAGCGCGGCATCACAAGAATCGAAGACTACTATTTCTATTTTGAAGATGAGCCGGAATATGTGCAGCTGAACGGTGCGGCGTATGAAGGGCACATCATCTGCAAACCTGTCTGTGGCGGACCGGCGCTGACAGAAGGAAAGGATTACACGGTCACATATATTGCAAATGACCGTGCAGGCGAAATGGCCGCGATCATTCGCGGAATCGGAAATCTGCGCGGCACAACCTTTGCGGAATGTCATCTGATCGGACAGATGAAGCAGTCCAAATACGCAGAGGTGCATCAGACCAATGAATATGCAGCTGGGGAATATCAGTTTGTGCCGGATACGTCCGGAACCTATGTCTTTTATACGGACTATCCCGGCGAAATACTGGCAGAAGCAGAAAGAACCGGCAGCTATGATCCGGAAAGCCTTGCAGCGGAGCCGCAGACGGAACTGACACTGATGACAGGGGAGCATGTGCGCCTGAAATACAACGCACAGCGCAATCCGGGACAGTTCACGGCAATCGAATGCGAGCTGACCGCCGGAGAATCCTACATAATTGAGGCCGGAAGCAGCGCAATCTCCGATTTTGCAGTATGTGCGGAAAAAGCGGAGCACAGCATCGGGGATGCTGCGGTCAGTTATCAGAAAACCGTCGGCCGTGACGAGCTCAGTACGAACACCGTCACGGTGACATTCGGGGATACGGTGCTGAAAGCAGGGGAGGATTATACGGTCACGCTGCTGGACGGCGGAAACGGGCAGTATCTGTACCGGCTGCGAGGCATCGGCAGCTACTGTGGTTCGCTCTATTGTCCGCTCACGGTGACAGGCAAGGCGCAGATCCGGCAGCTGGAACCCGGTGTCCCGTTTGTGCAGAAGCAGGCATCGGCTGATTACATTTTGAATCTGACGGATACGGCTGTGCTGCGGCTCAGACCTGCCGATCAGTCGGACAAGCCGTTTTATGCAGTTCTGACCGGCGACGCAGGAACCGATACAGAACGGCAGTTTGATTCGGATATGCAGAACATCACCCTGCCGGCAGGCTCCTATACGATGACGCTGGAACAGGAATCCGGGACGGAGCGCAGCTATGTGCTTGACATTCTGGAAACGGCGTTTCCGCTTTCGGAGAGCATTGCAGAGGTGCAGAATACGATCTGCACCGGTCAGGCTGTGCAGCCGGCTGTCAGGCTTTCGTTCCGCGACAGAAGATCCGGCGCCGTGACAGAGCTGACAGAAGGCGCGGATTACCGGATAGCAGAGCATGATCCGTGGACAGCGCCGGGACAGTATCAGATCCGGCTCACGGGAATCGGAAACTGGTACGGCGATAAGCTGGTCAGCTTCTGCATTCTTCCGTCTGATCCCGAATCCCTGCCGCTTCTGACAGACGGCAATTACACCGCAGAGATCACCGCACCGGGCGGCACCGTGTTTTACCGCTGGGATCCGAAGCAGAAACGCTGCATTGTATCTGACGGTATCCGGAACAGAAGATTCAGCTTTTATACCGGTACAGAGCTTGCGGAAGAACACAGCGGCCCCGGTTATCAGTGCTTCATTCCGGACGCTGTGCAGGAAACATCCTGTGTCGTGGCAGTGTCATTCTGCAATGCATCGGAATCCGGCGGAATCGGGTTCCGGGTAAAATCGGATTTCAAAGCGCTGTCCGGCTGTCAGACGGAAATCGCGCAGGCCGTGCCTTACGATCCGGCGGGAAGCATCCCGGCCTATACCGTCAGGGACGGCGAAAGGGTGCTTCAAGAGGGAACGGATTATGAGGTGCTCTATGTCGGCGGGGAAACGCATTGCGGCGCGGCAAGAATCGTTCTGCGCGGAACCGGGCGATACGTCGGGGAATGCCGCCTGGATTATGACATTTATCCGGAGAACCCCGACAGCATTCCGGCAGAGGATATTTCTTCTGAAAAAGAGCTTGTGCTGAAAGAAAAAACGGCGTTTCAGTTCGGAATGCCCGGAGAAGCTGCCCTTTACACATTTACTGCGCCGGAAGACGGGACGTATTATCTGGTGAAGGAATGCGGTGCCGCAGATGCCGTGTCTGTGTTTGTATATCTGCCGGACGGCTCTCTGATGCCAGTGCGGCGTACAGAGCTCGAACTGTCTGCGGATGACTGCGTCAGGATCCTTTTGATCAACAACTGGCTCAATACGAAAACCGCCGCAGAAGGGACGCTGTGTGTGACGCAGTCTGCGCCGTCGTATATCTGGACGGATGAATCCTGCGGCATCACCTATTTTGTGAAAGGGGACAGCGCGACCGTGACGGAGATCGACACAGATGCGGCCGGTGTGATGCTGCCGGATACGATCACGGATCCCGATACCGGTGAAATCAAGACGGTTGCAGAAATCCATGCAGATGTTCTGCGTGACTGTGCCGGGCAGAAGACGTTTTATCTGACACCGGGCGGAGAAGTGGAGAAGCATCTGGCTTCCCGGTATGACCTCTGCTTTGCATATGCATATCCGGTATCTGCAAAGCCGGGTGATGTGACCGGAACCGGCGAAGTGGATCTGAATGATGTCCTGACGCTGCTGCGGATTCTGTCCGAGAGCAAGGGCATGGTGCTCAGCAGCAGCACGGCGGAAGCGGCAGACTGCAACGGCGACGGGATTCTTGATCTGTCGGATGTCCGGCTGATCATGCAGATGACCGAAAGCCGGGAATAATGCCGCCATGCAGCTTTTCACGGAGAATATGAAAACACCCCTGATACGTTCACATGCCGTATCAGGGGTGTTCTGTCAGAACATAATCATTTTTTTCAGCAGCGTCAGATCGGCGGCCTCCAGCCTGCCGTCCGCATTCAGGTCAGCGGCATACCATTCCGTCAGCGCTGCATCCGGATCGCCGGAAAGCCAGTCCCGGAACAGTGACGCATCTGCTGCATCGGCTGTGCCGTCCCCGTTCACATCCCCGGGCATGATGCAGCCCTGCAAATACCGGATGAGATGTGCCTCCGCATATCCCGCACGATCCTGCCAGAAGCCGTGCAGCACGCTGTAAAGCGCGGTCAGGCCTTCTTCAGACGAAAGCTCCGCGATGTCATAGCTGTCATATGTTTGGAACCGGAACCGCGTGAGTGTTTCCGTCAGCGGCTCCCGGTAAGCAAGCCACAGCGCCTCCAGCCGGTTCAGTACCTGGTCGGGATTGTAATTTTCCCCGCAGATGCGCAGATAAGCGTCTGCGAACTCCGTGCGGAACCGCGGACTGTATTGCAGCAGCGTAAACAGAATATCAAGGATTCCGCTCATGCTTTGCAGCTCCTCAAAGATGTTGATGTCCGGATCCGACGTGCCGAACAGCCCCTGCCCGAATTCCGTATCATACAGCACAAAGCGCCATTTGCCGTCCGCATAGGGATTTTCCGGATCAACCGTTCTGCTTTTCCAGAGCGCATAATTGTTGAAGCCGCAGTCCGTGTTTCCGATAATCACCTCCACTGCCGCATAATCGGCAAAGCTCCCCATGTCCATATGTGCCGCGTAAAGATCATAGGGATCCTCCCCGCCCCCGATCTCCTGCGACAGATTCAACAAATCCAGAAAGCCGCTGTCGTCCGTTTCTTCATCCGGAAGATCCTTCATCAGAATGACGTCATCCTTGCTGATATGATAACGGTCGGCGACATAGGATTCATTGACCTTTTCTGTGATATTGTAAAGCCCCCAGTATTCGCCGTCGAGGAACAGGATGCATTCCCGCTGTGCCTGTGTTCCGCAGCGGAGCCCTGCTGCCAGCTCCTGATTCAGCCGGTCACGGAGTTTCAGATGCTGATCGTTGCCGCCGTTCCGTACCATGAGATGGTTGACCGATTCCAGTATATTGCCGTCAGCGTCTTTTCGCGCACCTTCAAAGAAATCATATTTCAGGCGCTTGGTTCCGTATTCCTTGCGGGAAAAGAATGAAAAGCTCTTCTGTGCGGAATCGCGGGAGGAATTGCCGTGAATGCGAATCCCGATATCGGCACTGTATGCGGCTGTCCCGTTCTCAAACAATGTGAAATATGCAGGGCGCTCCCACTCTTTTCCCTCATTCCAATAGTTCGGTTTGATGCAGCCGAACTGATCCTCATTGGTTCCTGCAACATAGATTCCCTTTTTCTCATCAAACAGATTTGCCGGATCCGTTACCAGCGAAATCACCGGCATGTTCATCAGGTAATCGCTTTCCGCATAGCCGATGAAATAGGTCTTTGTCACGATCTCACTGAAATGGCCCGCGGTATCTGCCGCCGCTGCCCGCACGATCATCGCTTTGTCAACAGGCTCCTCCGGCGGAATATAATCAGATACAACGTCCGTGACTGCCGCGTAAATGTTATCCTCCGGCGTTCTGTCATATACCGTGATCGGCGCCTGATACAAATGTGCATCGGCGGTCGGATCGCTCCCGTCCAGCGTATAATAGACGGTAAAGCCCTCCGGCACAGTCAGGCGCAGTGCAAAGGAATCGGGATAAAACCCGCTCTCCTGTGAAAATACCGGCGCCGGAATCCCGGTTTCTGCGGAAACCGGAAGCATGCCGGTGTTTGTAAAAACAAGGAGTAATGCTGTCCCTGTCGCTGTGATGCGTTCCTTCAAATGTTGTTTCATGTGGTCCTCCCCTGTTGCATAAAATTGTCACTACCATCATACACGGAAGCGACGGTTTTGTCAAGTCTTTCGCGGAAAATCGGGTTTTCTGTACGTCAAACCGGCTCTTGCATATTCTTCATTCCGCCGGGAATTCAACCGGCCCGTATTTTTCGCGCAGCGCTTCCAGCTTTGCGCGGTTTTCATCCCCGAAAGCGGGCAAAACCGTGTATTCCCATTCATAAAAAACATACCATTCGCCGCGGTACCGGATAACAGCAATCAGCGACATCGCATCATCGTCTTCATCGGATTCTTCAGCTGTTTCGGCAAGCTCCGGGGCTTCGATCTGCACATCAAATACATATACCAGATCGCTGTTCCGGTAGAAATCCAGATACTGATTGTCTGTCGTGCGCCATTCCTCGGCTTTTTCGGTTTCTCCTTCTTCAAGATAGTGGTAGTAGACCATTTCCATTGACGAGCGCTCATAATATTCACCGTACGGAAGAAAATCCGTGTCTTCCGCGCAGGCACTGATCCGATAATTTGTGACCTTCACCAGCGCGTCAAGCAGCTCTTGCGTATTCGCTGGTTCATCTATTTCAAGTAGTTTTTCGATCGAGGAATCATGTATTTTTTCGCGGTCGCCCCTGACGCAGGCATCAAGACTTTCTTTCAGCGCGGTATACGCAGCCTGTTCTTCGGGCGTGGATGCCTGAAAATCGTCAGAGTGCAGCTTGTGGATGATCAGCAGCCCGCCGATGCAGATGCAAACGGATGCACAGACCGCAAGGAGCTCCGCTGTCCGGCGGAAACGCAGCTGCGGCATCCGGAATCCGCGTTCTGCACGCGGCGCAGTGCCGTTGACCGTTTTCTCATCGGCATTGCCGATGGCTTCCAGCAGATCATAGCTTGTGAGTTTCATATGTACCGCTCCTTTCTCAGGTGATCGTGCAGTTTCTGGCGCAGCCGGTGCAGCGTGACATTCACGCGGTTTTCGGTGATGCCGAGTCCTGCCGCGATTTCCGGCGCGGTCATCATATAAAAATAGCGCTGCATGAAGATGGTTTGCTGCATGGCATTCTGTCTGCGCAGGAATGCGCGCACGGCCTCATCCAGCATGGAGGCCTCTGTCTGTGCCGCGACATCCGACGCATCTGCAAGCACTTCCGCGAGCTCATCGAGCACCGCTGCGGTTTCCGATTGTCCGCGCTTTGCCGCGTTGTTGTATGCATAGCGATTCAGCGCAATGTGCCGCACCGCCGCGGAATAATACGCTTTGAGAAAGCGCGGCTTTGCAGGCGGAATGCTGTTCCAGATCCGCAGCAGGGCGTCGTTGAGGCATTCTTCCGCATCCTGCGCATTGCCGAGAATGTTTGCCGCGATCTGTCTGCCGAGATTTCCGTATGATGCGGTGATGTCCCGCAGCGCAGACTCGTCACGCGATTCGAGCTTTTGTATGATCTCAGCGTCCTTCATTCTGACCGCCTCCCTTCACCCTATATGACAGCATCACTGCCGGAAAACTTACAGTCATTATATCATTTTTTTCTGTTTGTGTAAAGCGAAGAAAAAGTGCCTCCGGCAGGGCAATAACGTGAGCGAGCGCCCATTCTGAATGCATCTGAGATAACGCATTCCCAACAGAAACACCGGCCTGAATGAAACGGTTCAGGCCGGTGCTTTTTCATCAGAACGGATTCATGCCGGGTATCTCGGTGCCGCCCCATTCCACAACCGTGAAGCCCGTTCTTTCAAAGGCTTCCAGCTGCTGCGGTTCGATCTCCACGGCATTCTCAAGCGGGACATATGTCATGAACACACGGAGCAGGCTGTCCGGTTCCGGTGAAATATGCAGCTTGGCCGTGTCCGTATAGGCTTCGCCCTGGAACGCAATGAGGTTATACGCATTGTGCTCCATTCTCGGCAGCCAGTATACGATAAACTCATTCATCTCCTCCTCGGTCAGCCCCATATATGTGAGCTTATCCTTAAGGAATTTTTCGGTATCGCTGCCTGCAACACAGAATCCTTCGGAAAGATCAAATCTGGTGCGGCAGTTCACGGCATCCCAGAACAGATATCTGTGATGTGTGCCGTCCGCCTTGTTCAGCAGCGAGCCGTCCGGCGATGCGGTCACATCCCAGCCGTTGTTGTATTTCGGATAGGTGGTGGAGAGCTCGGATTCTGTCAGCTCCAGCTCCACATGCACATCGGTTTCCTCTTCGGGGTACAGGTAAATGACCGGCTTATCGACCGCGAGGCCGTGGAATTTGACATTCGGTTCATCGCTGTTGTCGCAGACTGTCTTGATCCAGCCGGAACCGCCGTCGTATTTCACATAAACCCAATCATCATTTCCCTCGTTGTGTCCACGCTCCCAGAACTCCGTGTAGAGCGGGAAGGTTGCGAGGACCGTATAATCGGTGCCCGGGCCTGCATACAGATTCAGATTGTCGCCGATCAGCATAAACATGTCATAGAAATCACCCTCAACATCCGGCTTCACGATTTCTGTGTTTTTGAGGATGTAATACCGTTTCATCAGAGCAAGGTCGGATGCATCGAGCTTTTTGTCACGGTGAAGATCGGCTGCTTCCCAGAGTTTTGTTTTCGCGTTCGGCTTTCCGAGCAGCAGGTTTTCCAGCAGCACAATATCCTGATACGTAAATTTGTCATCGCCGTTGAGGTCGCAGTCCGGATGCCATTTCATTTTGCAGGAGATTTCAGTATGTTCCAGATCCCAGCCGACAGTTTCAAACTGCGCAGACTCGTAATAGCCGGCAGTTGAAGTGATATAGAGAAAATACTCCCAGTTCCGTTCCAAAACTCCGGACTCGGTCGTTGTCCACGGGTTTGATTCGACCTGGTACTGCATATATTGGTCTCCGATTCTGGGATCGGCAGAATACTGCTGTTTTCCAAGTACAGTCCGGTTATCCGGAAATTCAATCAGTTCACCGGTATCCGCATCATAGAATGAAATGACGGTTTCATATTCAATCGACGCAGCATTTTTCAGCTTGAGCACAATATCCGCAGAGCCGTTTTCGTATCTGGTCACGGAAACAGCGTCTTTTGGCGAGCCGCCCCCGTTATAATAGCCGATTGTGCTGGCAAATCCGGGAATCACATAGCCTTCCGGCAAATGATCGTTATCCAGCTCAAAGGTGAAATAATCCGCATCGAAGAACGCGGTGAACTGTTCTCCCAGCACCGTGGGATTCGTGCCCAGTTTATAAACCGGACCGGTCGTGATTGTGCCGCTCGGCCGCTCGTACCGGACATCCGTCAGGAGCGTCGGCACAGAATCGCCGCTGTACGAAAGCGGCGCGCCGGTGTCATAATCCGCAAGCGTCACGCGGGACTGTCCGGACAGCAGAACTGCCTTTGCTCCGTCAATCACCATGCAGTCTGCAATGCGTGACTGTACAACATCCTCCGGCCGGTACGGCGTGCTGCTCTTCGGCACATAATCGTATCTGATTTTGGATCTGCCGTCCTTTTTGGCCTGATACACCAGAATTCTCAGAATCTCCCCACCGTCAAGCGGTTCAGCCGTCAGCAAAGAACAGTCTGAAGTATAGATGTAATCAATGACGGAATGATCCGTTTCCTCCAGGCCGGTGCCGACCCATTCAAAGGCTGCGCCGGAATCGGCATTCAGACAGAACATCACATACTGATCCCTTGCGAAAACTTCACTGTCTGCCGTGGGCAGCGCCTCAAATTCGGCCGCGCAGTCCGGCAGCCAGCTGAACATATCCGTTTCGGTCACTTTCAGATCGCTGTTAATGTCAAATGTATACGTTGTGGTTCCGTGATCCGGCTGTGCGCCCGCCTGAAATGCATCCGAAAAAGACACTGCAAACGCACCCGCGCTGACCGGCTGATATACATGAACCTCAAAGACGAGCGAACTGTTCTCCGAACCGTAATATTCCGTTTGCAGGAGCTTCGCGCTGTTTCCTTCCGCATTCACCTCATAGCGCAGCATACCCTGCGGTGCATCCGACGATGCGCGTTCCTCTGCAAATACCGTGCAGATCAGGCCGTCTGCAATATGCGTTGCGCCGTGGGTGTTGCGGAATTCCAGTGCGGAAGCAAAATCATCCGGCACCCAAGACGGCATTGCAGCAGGAGCAGGCGCGTCCGCAGCCTCCGCCGCCGGGAACGCTGCCGGGGATGCAAGTAGGATTGCAGTTGTCATACATGCCAGGATTCTGTTTTTCATGTGAAGTCCTCCGTTCTGTTAAAAAGTGTATGGCATTGAAACGCATGGAGGCAGCGTCTGCAAAGGGGATGCTTTCCGCGAAAGAAAGCTGCGGATGCGCTGCACATGCGGATTCTTATTCTGCCGGTTCCTGATGGAAGAGCCGCTGTCCGGTATCCTCCGGATTATATAATATCATAACATAATTTTCACGGCGCTGTCAATGCAACTTACCGCCAAAAAAATACAACTTACCGTTCAGAAACCGCAGCTTACCGGAAAGCACTTGACATCGCGGCCGGAATCCGGTATAATCAGGAATCATAAAACCAATCCGGAAAAACGCCGGAGCTGTCAGCGTACCCGACAAAAGGAGATGCCATATGTCATTCAGGATCAAGCATGAAACAACATGGATGAAGATTGTATCCACGGCTTCCTGCCTGCTGTTTTTCGGCGTGATTATGAAGTTCTGCCTGATTACAGAGAGCTTCGGGAAGCCGCCCGCATGGCTGATTGCAGTGTTTGTGCTTCTGTTGATTCTGCTTGCTGCGGCTTCTGCACTGTATTTTATTGAGCAGGCCGTCGGAACGCGGATTGCCGTTGACAGCGAAACGATCACGGTCAGATACCTGTTCGGAAAGCGGCGAATCGCGCCGGACAGCATCCGTGATGTGCAGATGGAACGGTACCAACGTGTACGCAGGAAAAAGCATTCCATCGTCTGCAAAAGCGGCGGTTATCATTTTCTGGAACACCGGCTGCGGATGACGGTTCACATGCTGAATGAGAGGGATCTCGTGCTGACCGATACGGCGATGACGGAAACGGGCGGGATCTTCGGATCCCTGTTCAGTACAATGGAACCGCTCCCGGATGAGGTGGTTCCGCTTTATCAGGCATACCGGAGCATTCTTTCCATGCTGAACCGGACGCCTGCAAATTGAAAAGCCGACAGCCCGCGTTTTCATTACGGGTAGCGCAGGCTGTAAAAAGATCCCTCACCGGATGAAGCTGTTTCACCCGGCGGGGGATTTGTTCTTGGCCGTTCGTCCGCGACAAACGGCGGAGGGCGGCATTTCGTCGCAGACCGGCAACTCAGGTGCCGAAAACGGCAATTCGTCGTGATATACGGCAATTCGTCGTGAAATATGGCATTTTGTCGGAAAATATTGCGCTGAATGTTTCATTGTGTTATAATAAGATTGCAGCTGATATGCATGCTCCAGCCGGCGGATCAGCATATATTCAGCATTACATCATGTATCGTGACTGCAATATCATCAAAGCAATTTTATTCAATTTTTGCGCTGCGTTCCGGCAGCGAAGAATCTGAACTTTCAAAGGAGGATCACACATGAAACACCGCAAGCTCATCGCGCTGTTCACGGCTGCCCTGCTGGGCATTTCCGCTGCTGCATTCCCGCCCTTCGATGCAGCACCCTCCGCACTGGTTGCGGAGGCCGCAAGCGAACAAACTTTCATCTCCGGAAACTATGAATACAGCTATGTTCCCGGCGCAGGCACCGCAACATTTGTGCGGTACAACGGCTCCGGCACCAGCCCCAAACCGGCGTCTTATATTCAGACCCCGGACGGCCAGAAGAAGGTCACAAAAATCGGCAGTTATGCATTCCATACGGCATCCGAGCATGGGTGGGCCGCAAAGCCGATCACTTCTGTGACGATTCCCTCCACTGTCACGGAAATCTGTGAAGACGCATTCAGATATTGCAGTTCCCTGAAAACGGTTTCATTTTCTTCCAAGCTGAAAAAGATCAGACCACGTGCTTTTCAGGGAACAAAGCTGACTGAGGTCGTTCTGCCTGAAACGGTTTCATTGATCGGCAATTCTGCATTTTTAGATTGTAAATCGCTGAAAACGGCGACAATTCAAAAGAAAGCAACGATCGAAGAATCCGCCTTTCAGGACTGTACGGCACTGACTGACATCACACTTCCGTCCGACTGCATCCTTGAAAAATACATCTTTTCAGGCTGTACATCACTGAAAAGAATCAACGGCATCACCCCCTGGACGACCATCAACGGTGTGCCGGTAATCACCAGCGATCCGTTCATCAAAGAGCTGCTCGGCTCATTCTTCTCCCAATGTGAAGGTGTCGAATTCGTGGACAAACTCTGCACCGCAATCTGCGACTATGTTGTGAAGACAGAAACCACCACGAACAGCAGCGAGGACTGGATGGGTGACGCGGTCAAGGCGCGGCAGCTTCATGACTGGCTGATCCGGCACTGCATGTATGAGGATGAGGAAAACGGTGAAACACTGGACGATCCGGAAAACAACACCTATTCCGGCGTGTTCCTCAGCTACATGCTGAACGTCCGGGGCACGGGCATCGGTGAAACGGTCTGCGAGGGCTATGCCAAAGCCTATGCGATGCTGCTGCGGGCTGCGGGCATCGAATCCTATGTCGTTGATGCAGACGCAGCAGAAGCAGGCAAGAAAGGCCATGCATGGAACATTGTGAAGATCAGCGGCAAATACTATCAGTGTGACACCTGCTGGGATGCCGACAAATACTGGAAGCAGAGCACCCATGAACTTTACGGAACAGTGTATAAACGCTTTCTGAAAAACAACGCTCAGATGCAGAACCTGCACGGCTCCGGATTCAAAAAGCCCTATATCCGAGTGGTATATGATTCGCACCCGTATCTCACCTATACACGCGCAGCAGCAGAGAATGCGCTCAGCAAATGCAATTATACATTCGATGACTCCAACATGGACGGCCTTCTGAATATGAACTGGGATTTCGACAACAAAGCCAATTCCTCCGCAGACAAGGCCACATATCTGTCTGTCTGCCATTCGCTGGGTTACGAATGGGGCGACGTGCCGGCTTCCGGTATGCAATGCTTCCTGTACAATCTGTTCTACGAATTCAAGATGTCCCCGGCGTATTTCCGCAGTATTTATCCGTAATCCCTCCGGCTCCGCGCCGGAAAAGAGCTGCTGCACTGTGCGTGCAGCAGCTCTGCTTTGTTATGCCGGAAAACTGACCTCAAAAGAGGAAACCTGCTCCCCGTCTACGGTAAAGAGGATGTCACGAACCGCCTTTGCCTCCCCGACTTCAGGGTTATCTGATTCAGATACTGCGATGTGAATGACACCGTTTTCACAGTAAGCGCCTGCAACATAGAAACGCTGTGTCGGGTAATCCTTTCCATCCCGCAGTGTGATCTCACCGGAACCGTCATACCTGTTCAGGACAACACGCTCCGTGTCGCCGTCAACGCTGACAACCCCGTTTGTACCTTCGATGTTGCTGCAATGCCTGTGATATTCGGATTCCGATACGACTGTGAGCGCGCCGGTATTCGTATTGCCTTTGCAGTACTGATCATCTCCGTTGATGAACCACATATTTCCGTCTTCATCAAAGGTCGTTCTGAGCAAGCCGCCGAATTTCCAGTCGGGCGTACTGACCGGAATCTTTGTTCCGTCATCCACATATTTGACCAGCTCATAATATTTGTCGTCAAACTGTTCTTCTTCCGGAATGCCTGTTTCCGGCTGCCCTGTCGCAAGATGCCACCCGGCCTCATAGACCGCATCACCGGCCACTCTCCATTCTTTTCCGATTATATTGCCGTTCCAGTCATTGAACTCCCCGGTTTTCAGATTCAGAATTGCATGGAACAGATATCCTTTTGTACTGCCGGTGATGCTTGCACCGCCGCGCAGGAACAGCTTTTCCGGTCTGCCGGATGCATCCTTTGCAAGGCTGTACACACCCGAAAACCCAAGATCCTCGATCGGATTGCCTTCGCTGTCCTCGGTCAGCTCCAGCAAAGATGTCCGGCTGCCGTCCGCATGCAGCTCATACAAAACGCCGTCCTCAAAGATGACCACCATGCCGTCCGTGACAAACAGCTTCGTCCCGTCCGGATTGTCCGGATCATACCGCGGAACATGCGGCAGTGTGAGCTTTTCATATACGGGCTCGCTGTCGGCTTTGCGGGCGCGGCTGCCGTTGTCAAAATCGTAGATGTATTCATCATCCTCTGCAATGGCAACGTGATTGCCCATCGGGCCTGCGTAATAAGTGAAAAAGGGACGGATTTTACCCGTTCCGCCGAGCGCGTTGACCGCTGCGGCTTCCTGCGGTTCCTCTTTTTCCGTCAGATCGGACTGCGCCTGTTCCGGCGCATAGTTTTCACCGTAATACTGATATGCACCGGTTTCCTTGTTCAGCTGCACAAGCTGTTCGCCGTTTTTGCCCTCCTTCGGGAGCGTGAAGAGAATCTGCGTTCCGGTATCAAAGAACTCCATGTACGGATAAACGGCCGGATCCGGCATATCACCGCCCCAGAGCGCTGCCGCAGCAACACTGTAAGAACAGCATCCCGCGGTATTATGCGGCGGATTCAGCGGTTTGCCGTCGGATACTTTCTGAAATTCCGGAGCTACGCCGGCCGCTGCCTGAAATTGCAGCGCGCCGTCAAGATAGGTATATACAACCGTGAACAGCTCGCTGTTCTCCTTGCTGAAATAATCATATTCCCATACCGGATTTTCAGTATCCGGAATCAGGGGCTCTATCATCGAACATCCGGTTTTCACTGAATCGGGATCCAACGGGCAGGTAGAATATGTGCGTCCTGCGTTACTACAGACAAAACTATACAGCGTATCATTGTTTACCGTCCAGTCCATGACGAATGGTGAATCCTGACATGCGTCCATGATCATCCATTCTTCGTCTGGTGCTGTCAGCGGTGCGCTGTAAATTTGGCCGTTTCTGCGAAAATAGATGGTTTCTTCCTTACCGTCCAAACGGACATCCCCGAAATCGACTGGATGGCAGATGCCGTCACCGTTCTTGTCCAGGAACACATACGGCCGCGGTTCTCCGTCGGTCCACGAATCCTCCACATACGCGGAGATGAAATACCAGCCCTCGCAAAGCTTCTGAATTGCGCACGGCTTCCACGGCACCGCAGAAAATGCAGTTTCATTGCCGTAGCTGTCTGTGACAAACAGCTGTCCGTCGTGATAGAGATAGAGCTGTTCGCCGTCGGTCAGCAGTCTGCCGTCATAACGGACCTGCTCCATGGCGCCTCCGCCGTTCAATGCAAAACGCAGGTAATATGACGCATCCGCGGACGGCTCGCCTGTCATAGCTCCCTCAGCGCCGGAGCTCCCGCGTGCAGAGAAATAATAGCTTTCGTCGTCGCGGTAGAGCACAGTGCCGTTGCTGCCGACAAAGCCACTGATTTCGCCGTGTCCGCCGAGGAGATTCAGCCCGTCGCTCTGATCCCCGCCGGAATCGGTACTCGTCCGCTCGCGGTAGGCGTTATAGCCGATGCCGCCTGCAACGAGTGCAATGGCTGCTGCAATCGCGCCGATGCCCTTGCTCATCCGGCGGATGGCAGAACGGTTTTTCTGTGCGGGATGATATAAAAAGGCTTCGTCGACCTTGTCTTTGCTGATGCGGTTCATGATCTTGACATAATTCTGCTCTTTCATCGTAAGCCCTCCTTTTCCAGATATGCTTTCAGTGCATTGCGTGTACGCAGAAGCGTCATTTTGACTTTGCTCTGCCCGACGTCGCAGCGGTCGGCGATCTCCTTGATGCTCAGGTCTGACCAGTATCGCAGCACAAACATGACGCGGGCTTCTGCGGGCAGATCATCCAGAAACCGGTCGATCGCATCGCCGATGGCAATGGTATCCAGCACGGATTCCAGCTGATCGGGTGCGGCGAGCGTGTTTTCGATTTCTGACAGGGCGACTGAAAATTCACCGCCGCCGCGTTTTTGTCTGTGTGCTGCCAGGCGCCGGTTAATGGCGAGATTGCGGGCAATGACACTGATATATGCCGCAAGACTGCGCGGCTTTTCCGGCGGAATCGTATCCCAGAGCGTGAGAAGCGCATCGTTCATGCACTCCTCCGCGTCCTCGCGGCTGCCGAGAATGTTGAGCGCGATGCGGCGGGCAAGTCTGCCGTATTTCTGCTGCGTTCCGGCCAGTGCCGTCTGGTCGCGCCGTGAGAACAATCCGACTAATTCGGCATCTGTGAGATTCGGCATTCCGTCATCTCCTTCCATGTGGTTTAGAGGTCCTCTATATAATTCGACAACATTCTGAAAGCCCGGGTCACATTTCCCTCCCCGGAAGGGCAGAAAACAGCACCTGCCGCAGCAAGTGCTTCGTATCTGTATCAAAGTTTCGTCCGAATTTGTTGCATGATTGCGTAATATCAGAATTATATCACGGAAGAATGAAAAAGTCAATCGGAGCGCGCCGGATATGCTTGACGGATTGTATCTGTCCGTAGTATAATTTCAGTAACAGAATAAACCGCTGCCGGATACAGAAAGGAGATATCACATGAATCTGACACCTGACGAACAGATCTATATGGTCAACGGACAGTCGTTCTTCGGTATGGGCGAGCTGCCGGAGAAGGGCATTCCCCGCATTCAGATGCTGGACGGCGGCACAGGGCTCAACCTGGAGCAGCTGTTCGGCGATATGCTGACAAAGGCGAATCGCCCCGGAAAAGGGACTGCTGCATTCCGCAGCGTGCTGAATCACTTTTTTGATCCGGATTTCCCGGAAACGGAGGAAGAACGGGAGCTCTATGACTGGCTGTCCTGTCAGCTTCGGGCATTGATCCCGGAAATGACAGCGCCCGGCTGCTATCCGCCCGGCATGATGCTCGGTGCCACATGGGATCCGGAAACCGTTTTTGAAGTCGGTCAGGCGCTTGGGCATGAGGCGCGCGCTTACGGCGTGCATGTACTGCTCGGAACGCCGAATATCAATCTGCACCGCGACCTCAGAGCAGGCCGCCTGTTTGAAGGATACTCCGAGGATCCGTATCTGATCTCGCAGCTGGCGCCCGCGCTTGTACAGGGCGTGCAGTCGCAGGGGGTTGCCGCCAATGTCAAGCATTTTGCCGCCAACAATCAGGAAACGAACCGGCAGGGCATCAATGAAACGATTCCGGAACGCGCCCTGCACGAGCTCTATCTGCCGGGATTTGAAGCCTGCGTCAAAGCCGGATGCGCGACTGTCATGGCGGCTTACAATCAGATCAACGGCGTACCGTGTACCGAAAACAAATGGCTCCTGACGGAGCTTCTCCGTGATGAATGGGGCTTTGACGGCCTTGTCATGAGTGACTGGTATGCAGTGTATCATCCGGCAGCGGCGGTCAATGCAGGCTGCGATGTGAATATGCCGGGGCCTGTTTCCTCTGAACCGCTGACACATGCCCTGGCAGACGGTTCTCTCGATCCGGAAAAGCTGGCTGCATCCGCGGAACGCGATGCTGCGCTTGCACGCAGATATGTACTGCCCCCGACGGGGCACATCGACCGCGAACTGACCGACCGCGCTGCCTACAAAGCCGCAGCGGAGGGAACTGTCATGCTCCGGAATGTGCGATGCAGCAATGATCCGGCGCATCCGCAGAAATGCTGTCCGCTTCCGGCATCCGCAAGAATCGCGCTGACCGGTACGCACAGCGGTGACCTGCTTGTCTGCGGCGGGGGCAGTGCATGCGTCTGGACTGACCGCAATACCTCCCTGCTGACAGAGCTCCGCAAGCGGTTTGCGGATGCCGGAACCGGCCTGTATGAAAATGCCGACACACTGATCTATGTGCTCTGTGTTCCCGGACAGGAGGGCAATGACCGCAAAACGCTCTGTGCGGATCCGGCGGAGCAGGCGCGTATCCGCAAACTGAGCGATTATGCGAAACAGAACAAAATGCGAACGGTGCTGATCATCAATGCAGCGGGGCCGGTTACAAATCCGGCAATCGGATACTGGGATGCAGCGTTCTGGGTTTCACTGCCGGGGATGCAGGGTGCAGCCGCAATCGCAGATATTCTCTGCGGAAACGTCAACCCTTCCGGCCGGCTGCCGCTGACCGTCCCGTACAGCGAGGAGGATATGCCGACATTTCTGAATTTCCCCGGCGACGGCATGAACGTGAACTACGGCGAGGGCGTTTTTGTCGGCTACCGCTATTATGCCACACGTCTGCACCGGAATCCGGATGCCGACTTTGCTTCCGTGTATTTTGGATACGGTCTGTCTTATTCCACGTTTGCGGTGCGGAATCTGCGTGTGGAGCGCGGTGACATTGCAAACGGGCTTGATCTGCTTGCGGACGTTGAAAACACCGGGGAAGCCGCGGGAAAAACCGTGGTTCAGGTCTATGTACACGATCCGGTTTCCGCGCTGACAAAGCCGGTCTGTACGCTCTGCGCGTTCCGGAAGGTCTATGCGGAACCGCATCAGACGGTCACCGTTCGTCTGCATGCTGACCGCCGTGCCTTTGAGAGCTGGGATGCCGATCTGCACACATGGACGCTGGAGGACGGCATCTATATTCTCAATGCAACCGTTGAATCACCGGACAAAATCGACTGGCATAACCGTGCTGATCTCACGCTGCGCAGTGATGCGGAATCACCTTACAGCTGGGGCGCGAATACGAGCATCAAGGAAATCTATGAAACCCCTGCGCTGAACGCAGCCCTCCGCCGGTTCATGGACGAAAACGGGCTTGCATGGGAGAATGTGCTTACGACATATGAATACACCGCCAAGGACAGCGTCAGCCTGATGCTGAAAAACGCCGGATGCTCCGATGAAGCATTTGCGGAATTCACGGATATTCTGCGGCAGATGCGGCATCTGAAACCGTGACTGCCGATAAAGCGGTATCTCCGATGGATTCAAAACGGAGCTCCATCCGGAATCCCATAACGAGAAAAGATTCGTAAATGCATCACTTTCATCGTAAGATAATATGAAGTGACCCCTCTTGTAAAACGTGGATTAGTCTGCTAAAATAGAAGGTGTAAAAAATCCATTAGCAGAGGTACCACATACAAGGAGGAGTCACCATGAATAGTATAACATATATCGGACTGGATGTC
>JAEEIA010000091.1 GCA_016281125.1 Oscillospiraceae bacterium
ATCCTGTATTCCAACCGCAATTCCTATACCGTGGAAGCGGTCGTGACGAATCAGGAGCAGTTCCGGCAGATCGACTATCAGTGGCAGCGCAGGATCGCAAGCCTTGGCCGCTGGATGGATCTTTCCTGCCAGGATGCAAAGTTCACACTGTCCAGGGACAGCTCGGAAGATATTATTTGCTTTGATCACAGCGGAAAGCCGGTGCAGTCATGATGTATGAAGTGAAAAAACTGCTGCGCCGGAAAGAGGTCTGGATCGTGCTGGTGCTGTCCGTGATTGCGCTGTCCGTGCTGTGTATGCGGAACGAAACTGTTTCTTTCCGCAGAATAAAGATTGCGCACAGTAAAACAGCAGCCTATTATCATGTACCTTTGGATGAAGCAGAAGCGATGCTCAACCGGGAACTGAAACAGCTCGGATCGGATCCGGATGCGGGAATGCCGTCAGAAGATCCGCTCCGGGGTGAACTGAACGGAATGTATCTCTGCGTGCAGGAATACCGGGCGCAGGCTGTCGGATCAGATGACTGTGATTTTCTGCACGCATATTGTTTCGGATATTGAAACAATCGCCAGGGAAGTGATCCTGATTCATCACGGAAAGCTGATTCAGCAGGGGACGATTCCGGCACTGGTTTCAGAAATGGACGGTAAGGTGTGGGAGGTGGTACCGGAATCCAATGAGCTGGAAACGCTGCTGGATCAGTATCCGCGTTCCAGTCTGGTCAGCCGCAATATGCAGACGGTGATCCGGATTGTAAACGATACACAGCCGCACCCGAAGGCAACTCCCTGTGCGCCTGTTCTGGAGGATGTCTATCTCTATCGGTTTGGAGATGACGCTGTATGAACCGGCTTGCCACATCTTATTATTATGAAATGAAAAAGCTGCTGATTTACCGGAGGGGCTGGCTGTTTCTGGTCGGAATTCTGCTGTTGCAATTCGGAACAGCATTTTTTGCGAAGCCGTCACAGTATGATGTCTTTGACAGAAAGCTGTATGCGAGCTATACGGAAACCTACGGCGGCGTTTATTCTGCCGAAACAGAAAAAGCCATTCTTGCCGAAAAGCAGGCCGAGGATTCGGTCATGAATCAGAAGGATCCGATTCAGGTAACAAGTGCAGAGGAGCTTTCCAGACAGACGGAACAGAAAATGCTTGCCGCTATGAAAAGTGCGGCACTTGCGGAGCTGCACTTCTGCCGCAGAGAAGCAGCCGGTTGTTTCTCCGTTCTTTTTGGTCAGCGCATGTTCCGGAATCGGTGCCATGAAGCAGTATGCGCTTCCGGATCTGGTATTTCTGATATTCTTTTTGCTTTTGAAAACAGCGATTTACCGTTGTGCAGCAGAACTGGCTGCGGAAAGACCGCATCATTAAAACAAGCTCCCCCGCATCGCTGTGATGCGGGGGAGCTTTGGCGATATTGAGATATGACGTCAGGCGTGCTCCCCGCATGATCGAGTTTACCCAGATTACTGAAATATCTGATTGAAACCGGCTTGCCATCAGGCATTATACAAGGATAGATAATATAGCAGCCCTGCATGGAACAATGCCATGCAGGGCTCAGTCTTTCGGTACAGGCGAAGTCCGCCTGCGATCAGGAGCGCCGCAAGGGGTGAAACCGGAATTTTTCGACAGGCGGAAATGCACGGCAATCACGATATCATTGCTCCACAGCATATCCCTGCCGGTCAAGGATTCTGCATTCTTTTCCGGTTTTGCGCAGCGCATCTGCTGCGGATTTCGCATCCGCAAAGCTGAGATAGAAGCCGATCGGGGTGCTGCTGCCGTCCGAAACAGTATACTGAATCTGTTCCCGGATCAGGCTGTTTGACAGTATGATGACACCCTTGCGCGTTTTGTCAAACGGCGCTGATTCATCGGAAGAATTGCCTTTCTGCGTATGAAACGGGTAAAAGCGGTATTCTGTATCCTCCTGTACGCCGAAGGTCAGCAGGCAGTTGAAATAATTGTAGCAAAAATCAATCACCTGGAAGAAAAATGACATCGCAAGCCGGTAACCGGCATTCCGGTGATAGTTGTTGTCGTTATAGCCCATTACGGATTTCAGATGTTCCTCGATTGCGGTGAAGGCCTGTTCATACATCTTTGAGCGGGTCGGGGCTGCCATATTCGCAATCGTTTCAAAAGCCGTCTGTGCCGCAGACAAAAATTCGTCCCTGCGTTTCCGGATCCGCTTTTCCAGCGTGGAATCAATCGTTTCTGTAAATATGCGTTCCAGAATATCTGACCGGATGATTTGCCGCATTACGGTTGATACCGTGAAATGGTTTTCCTTCACAAACGGATCATTCGGACGGTATTCCATCTGATCCAGCCGGAGAATCCGGTCACTGAGGACGCCGTGCGCCGGACGCATCTGCCGTACGGAATCCACATCCTCTTTCAGCAGCCGCAGACCGGTATAGTATCCGTAAACGCCTTCATTCCGGCTTCGTTCCCGCATGTCCGAAAGATACTGCCCGATTGGGACGGAATGAGAACTCCAGCAGACATTTCCGTCTGAGATCGTCACAAGCCGGTCGATTCCGAACATGGCATCGTGTGCGGCGCGTTTGGCGTTGTCGCTGTAATGGATGATCATATCCCGCTGCGGATCGGCATCGCCTATGATGTCTGCCAGTGCGTCGATCAGCGAAGAAACATAACGCAGGTCGTCCGTGTCATCATCACAGATCCGTTTCCAGCCGGAAACCATGCCGTTCAGTGCATAATCAGACGCCTTGTAACCGCGGTAATTGCTGATAAATGCCTTTCGCTGCTTCATCACCTCAAGCAGCAGTTCAAACAGCGCCTGACTTTCCGGCTTCGGCTCATAAAACACCGGATTGTCTGCGATCTGATTCAGCGTCAGTCCCAGCACGCAGTCATCAGACTGCAAAACTGTTTCCAGCTCCGTTTTCAGCTGCTTCGCCCGTCGTGTCGCATAGTCGTAAATCTCTTTCATATCCGGGGACAGATACACGGCCGACCGGTTGAAATGCACGCTGTCCGATAAATTGGAATAGATCTTTTTCATCGGCAGCTCCTTTTTGCGCAGTACTTTGCATATGCCGACAGGGTGAATCCGTCCGTAATCCGCTCATCCGCGATCATGTCAGACAGTTCTGCTTCTGTCACAAGCAGATGTCCAAGGATTGTTTCATTTTGGTCCTTTACGGCAAGCTCCGGGATCTGATCCGTCCGGATCTCTGCCAGGATCAAAGCAACCGAACTGTTGCTGAGTCCGCTGTCCGGATGTACCGTTCCGATTTCTGTGATCTGACAGCAGGACTGCGCTTTCTCTTCTAACAGATTCAGACCGGTTTCCTCTGCCAGTTCGCGCACAGCCGTATATGCAGCATCCGGATCATCCGGATCGGCAAAGCCGCGCGGGATTTCCAGAACTGTTTTATGCAGAAGCGGGCGGTATTGCCGGTTCAGAAGGAAGTATTCCTCCTCCTTTGTCCGCACAATGACCAGTACCGCGGCACCCTGCCGGCTGTATGTCACATTGCAGTAACGGAAGCACCGGCCTGTTTTTCCGGATCTGTACACATCCATACAGATATTATAGTACGGCGGATTTGTCAGAACACCGGCGGTCAGACCGCTTTCCCGTTCAAATTCCGCAATCGCGTCCGGATCCGTCACCAGTGCAAGACCGGTTTCCGCCGCCGGCGGTTCCGTTTCAGCCTTGTGTTTCAGAAGCTGTATATATTGTTCCTGATTCAGCATAACGAATATCCTCCGTTTCATTTCAGTCTGTTATATTATAGCATAACTGCCCCGCAAATGCAATCCTCATGTCAGAAATCCGTCATTTTTGAAATTTTGCTGGCAAACTGACATAAATCCCCGCCCGGCAGTCAGATATGCTATACTGACAACAGAAACAAACAAGACCGGCAGTGAAAAAGCTGCACCGTCAAATGAAAACACAGGAGGAATTCAAAATGAATACCATGAATACCACACAAATGATTCTGACCGCCCACTCCGTCCAGAGAGCCAAGGAACGGCTCGGCATCCGGAGCGCAGACAAGCTGATGCGCCGCGCATGCAACGCATGGGAACGCGGCCTGACCGCAGAGCATGCTGAAACGGTATGGCAGCAGAAATATATGCAGGATAAGGAAAAAGGAAATAAGGAGATCCGCATTTACAGCGGCACGGTCTTTGTTTTCGGCGTCATGAACGGCACACAGACGCTGATCACGCTCTTTCCGGTGCCGAAATACGCTGCCGGCAACACGATGCACAGCAGTCAGAAACGGAATAAGCGGTTTTATCAGGATTTGCTGAACTAAGGAGGTGCCCTGATGAACAACGAGGAAGATCCGCGCCTGTGCCGGTACAAAACAGTGAAGCGCATCCTGATTTTGGTGCTGCTTTACGGGATTGTCATTCTGAATACGCCGGAATGCCGCAGCGCACTGCCGGGGCTGACAGACTGCATCCGGTTCTATTGCCGCGTCATTCAGGCCCTGACCAATCTATGACAGCCGGCACGCGGAAGGACAGCGTGCTGCAATCAGTCCGCATTCCGGAAGGAATGCAGGAATACGGAAAAGGAGTATGCATATGGAAACAAAGGAAGCAAAAATCGAAGCGCTGAGAAATGCGGTTGCGCAGGCAGAAAACATTGTATTCTTCGGCGGCGCAGGCGTATCCACAGAGAGCGGCCTGCCGGATTTTCGCGGGGAAAACGGGCTCTACCGGCAGCAGTATGACCTTCCGCCGGAAACCTATTTCAGCATTCGTCTGCTGAAAAACGATCCCGAGGAATTTTTCCGCTTTCAGAGAGAGCGGCTTCGTTCCTTTCAGGGAACGCCGAACATCACGCACAAAACGCTTGCGGAATGGGAAAAGCAGGGCAAGCTGCGCGCTGTGATCACGCAGAATATCGACGGACTGCATCAGGCGGCAGGCAGCAAAAATGTGCTGGAGCTGCACGGAAATCTCCGGCAGTGCCGCTGTATGATCTGCCGGAAACGGTACAGCCTGTCTGCGGTCACGGAAACAGAAGGGGTTCCGCGCTGTAAAATCTGTCATGGCATCATCAAGCCGGATACCGTGCTTTACGGCGAACGTGTGAACAAACGCCTGATTGACAAGGCTGCCCGCTATATCCGCGCAGCAGATATGCTGATTGTCGGCGGTACATCGCTCGCGGTGAATCCCGCTGTCAGTCTGGTTCACGAATTCAAAGGCAAGCCGCTGGTGATCATCAACCTCGGCACGACGCCGCTGGATGACCGTGCGGATATCCGCATTTACGATCAGATCGGCAGTGTGTTTGCTGCGCTGTGAGCGCCCTGCGGTGTTTGCCGCCCCGGCAAATACCGCAGAACCCCGCTTGATCCGAATTTCAGGATCTGTTACAAGAGAAAAGTCTGCAAATGAAACAATATCATATGTGGATTTGTCTGACACAACAAAGGAGGAATTTACATTGATTCAGGAAAAAGCCGAAAAGCTCGAAGAAATCACTGCGCGAATGGCAGAAAAATACCGGAACGGCGCGCGCAAAGAAGCCTCAAAGGAAATCCCGGAATTCTTTGAAATGCTGCTGTATTCTCTGACAGCGTTTGCAGGTATCCCGGACACCGGGAACAGCGATTTCCAGGTCACGGCGATCAATACGCTGTATACAGAAAAATGGATCACAGACAATGAAAAAAACAAACTGCACAAGCTGCGAAAAATCCGGAATGCGTTTGCGCATCAGGAAAAAATTGACAACGGCAATGATCCGGATGCCAAAGCAGAATTGCAGGGGTATCGGGAAAACTTCGCGCAGATCATAGAATGGTGCCGCAAGGATATTGAGATGTTCCGGAACAGAGCGGAGCAGATCGCTGACGGGAAACATGTGGAAAATTCCTCTGATCAGCAGATCATTGAAAACGGCGCCCGGTATTCCGGATACGGGGTGCCGTACGGAAGGCAGCAGAAAACGGTGCCGGAAGGAACAAGCCGGGAAGCGACATGGTTCGAAAAAACCTTTTTCATGCGCGTGTATATCCCGATTATCCTTGCATCGGTTCTATCGGTTCTGTTCGGGCTGCTGTATGACATGTCCGATCTCGCGGAGATTGCGGAACAGCATCATGTCAATCTGGATGCACTTTCTTCTGAATGGGTTTTGATCGGTATTTACGCTTTGATCGTGCTGCTGTTCCTTTTTCTGTATCATATCACACCGCATTTCACATGCGGCTCTGCCGTGTTTATTCTTGCAAGAAACGCGACCGGCTCCGTTCTGTGTGCAGCGCTGCTGGCTGTGATGACAGTCCTGCTTGTCACACGGTTTTCCTATCGGCTGAAAAACGCGATCACACATGTCTTTTACGGGTTCTGGATCCTGATCTACCTGTTTTCGGTTCCGTCGGTCATCAGATCGCATCTCGGTGACAATGAACCGCTTGATCTTTATACCGTCCTGATCAGATATGCCCCGCCGATGCTGCTCTATGTGCTGATTTTTGTTGCCGCGGCATTCATCATAAAGCGCTGGGATATCAACAGACCGTTCAGTCTTTCTCTGTCGGAAGTCATGATCCATGTGCGTCCGCTGCATCTCAGCATCGGGCTGATTCTCGTTCTTCTCGCCGCTGCTGCATGGCTATACCGGGACACATGGATGCATGCGCTGATCCTGCGGACCCGCGATTTTTACGAATCCCCCTCGGCCTTCTGGACCGTGCATCTCGTTATGACCGCAATACTGTTCTATATTCTTGGAAACCGGAAAAGAAAACGCTGCTTTCAGGATTTGCATCTGAATGTGCAGCTGACCAGAGAAGATCCGTAATGTTCAGGCCCCGTCTGATTGAAACGCAGACGGGGCCTGCGGAGCATCGGCATCATTTCGAGCACACGGAGATTCGGAGCGTGCATATACGTTTTTCTGAATGACGCTTGATTTCCGCGCCGAATTGTGTTACACTATATATAAGCACGGAAACAAAGAAGCTGCTCGAAACCGGCACAGAGGCTGTGCCGGTTTGTTCTAACGGAGGCTGTTATGGCAAATATACTTGATTATCTTGACTGGCGCGGTGATATCACCTTTGAGAAGGATCCCTTTCATCCTGTCGATGCACTGATTCTGGCGCAGTTCAGCTATCTTCCCTGTGACGGGATCGTCCCGAAGCAGTTTTCAGAATCGGTCACGCTCGCGGATGTTGCCGCGGAATTTGATCCGGCGCATGTCGATGAAAAGCAGATCAGCTTTTGTTATTTGCAGGATCAGGAGCTGCTCAGGAAGCTGGGAGAATCCGCACGCTTCCAGGATATCCGGCTGACCGGATATGTCAGCCGTACCAGCAATGAGGATGCACTGCAGTTTTCTGCCGTGACATGTCTGCTGCCGGACGGCAGAAGCTTTCTTTCCTTCCGCGGAACAGACGGCAGCATCGTCGGGTGGAAGGAAGATTTCAATTTCAGCTACAAATCCGAAACACCCGGCCAGCACTATGCCGTTCAGTATATGAATGCCTATGCGTCACAGACGGAGAACGGACTGCTTTTGGGTGGCCATTCAAAGGGCGGCAATTTTGCAGTATATGCTGCGGTTTTCTGCAAGCAGAAATACCGCGGGCGCATTCAGCAGATTTATGATTTTGACGGGCCGGGCTTTCGGGACGAGGTCGCGGAATCGGAGGAATATGCCGCAGCGATTCCGAAAATTCACAGCATAATCCCGCAGTCGTCGCTGGTCGGACAGCTTCTGACGAGCAACACCGAGCATAAGATCGTTGCGAGCAAGGCAGCCGGTGTTGCGCAGCATCTTGCATATTCGTGGGAGGTGCTCCGGCATGATTTTGTCTATGCGGAGGAGCTTTCCAAATTCGGCATGTTCATCAACCGCACAATGACCGGCTGGCTTGCCGACATGGACGATGAATCACGGCAGAAGCTGACGGATGCGATTTTTGATATCATTCAGGCTTCGGATCAGGAAACGTTTCAGGAGATGCAGCAGCACAAGCTGCGCTCCGCACGGGCAATCCTGAAAGCGATGCGTGCGCTGGAGCCCTCACAGCAGGCTTTGCTGAAGCAGGCGATCGCAAAGCTGGCGTCGATCAGCAGGGAGGTGCTGTTCCCGGAGAAATCTGCGGAGAAGAAGCAGATTCCCGCAAAGTCAGCCGGAGAGAATCACGGATAACAGCGGCAAGGCTTCTGCGAAACGCCTTTGCAGTCATATCGCGGGAATACGTCTTTGCACGAACCGGGAAAAAGAACAAGACAAAAGACCCCGCCTCTGATCCCTTTTCCGGCATCAGAGGCGGGGCTTTTTTACATCAGATACACGACCTGATTCGGATAATACTTATATGCCGCAAATATGTCAATCCCTCTGCGGTAAAAGTGCTCCAGAATCGCTGCCGCACAGCCTGCGCTGCGGCTCTGTCCGTATTCGCACTGACAAATGATATCCTTGCCGTCAAGATAAGCCTTGTTGATAAACTCCGCAAGCGCGGCTGCTTCGGGAAAGAAACTCCTCGTTTCATTCCGATGAATCGAGAGGGGATTATTTCAGATTACTTTGTTTACCGATGGTTCTGTTTTGCAGTCAGAACGGCACATAGGCAATCGCCTGCTCCGGAGCAGGCCGGCGCGGATCCTCAGTACGCGTGCTGATGCTTTGTGCGGGAGCCTGCGCAAAAATATGCGCCTTTGCGCATTCCTTCTGCTGCGCGCCGATCTTTTGTTCATGCTCAGCAGCCTTTGTAAACAGATCAATATGGCCGGATGCATCTGTTTCACGCCCGCAGACCGTGAAGGCATCCGGCAAGGCGTTTTCACACAATCTGAAATGCCGGGCGCACTTAACAAAAAGTATACTCCTACGGCAACTCTGTGCGGTGAAAATGAATCCGGAAACCGAACCGGCGCCCTTCCCATTCGGGGTTACCCTCGGGACGCAGTCCGGCAGGTCTGGAACGAACCGGAATCTGCCGGTTTCCGCAGGCAAATTGCGGCACATTTTTTCGGATCATCTTGCAATTTTCAAGTGCAAATAATTATCACTGATATTGCCCGTCAAAGTACTATATTGCATTATATTTGGCCATTATGAACATTTGTGTGTTGAAATTTGTTTAGAATAATATACGAGTTAGGTTCACTTTTGCGCATTGTGCGATTTGTTAGACTGTGTTATAATAAAAATGCGGGCAAGGGAAAACATGACGCAGACCGGATGCGGGATCTGTCCCGGGATCGGATCCTGAACAGAGTGGAAACACCTGTTCCGCTGCTCCGGCGTCGTGTCCGTCGATGACAGTTTGCGCAGAATGTCATCAGCTTGCCGAAACACAGACAGACATATCGTATTA
>JAEEIA010000092.1 GCA_016281125.1 Oscillospiraceae bacterium
AATGCCGGATTGGGAATAGCTTGATTTCAGGCATTCTGCTAGTATAGACAATATACCAGTCCTGCGTAGTATTATTCCTTGCAGGACTGGCATTCTTTTGTCATGTGAGCGCAGGAGGTTTAGACGCTTACGATGAATACCCCTGAACCTGAAATGATATGGTGAATGCCCGGCAGTGCCGGGCATTTCGGTTTCCATATTTATCCTGATTTGCCATGCATTTATTTTCCGATATTTGAAAATAATTTCCGAATATGGAAAGAGAATGATTCGAAAATTCTCTAGATGCATCTAAAACCATCGTAAATTCTTGCTTTCTTACACGTTGATTTTGAGACGTGTGCGATTTCGTGTGCAGTTAAATGTGTACCGCTTGAGTTGCGATCAGACAGCGCTTTTCATTATTCTGCTGAAACGTCTGAATTAACCGCAGCGGCAGTGCCCTTTTACGGCGCACTGCCGTTTTTTTGCTGCGAAAAGCCGCCCCGCAGAACAGTTCTTCAAACGTATTGACAATCAGAATAAAACATGGTATAATTAACGTGCTATGTTTACTGGCAGTAATATTAGTAAACATTTTATATTTTGTATAGTATCACGGTCGCCGACTGCCGTGTTCTATAAATATGGCGTTGCCAAAAACAGAAAGGAATCAAGCATGAATCATTCAAAATTCAGCAGACTGCTCGCAGCCGTCACATCGCTGACGATGCTCGGCGGAATGCTGCCGGCTTACCAGCCGGGCGCGATTCTGACTGCACGTGCCGAGGAGATTTCCGGGATCGAAGAATCCATAGAATCCGAAGGCACCGATGCTCCTGTCAATCCCGATTCACCCGAGATCGAAATGGTCCGTGCGGTCAGATCCTCCTCGATCCGTTTCGACCTGAACGGCGGCTCCCTGAACGATGAAAAGTTCACAGTCACCGAAGGTGTTGCGGTATTGGCGGACGAAAACGCACCCGCTGATGCGCCGACACCCGAGGCACCGGCACTCTCCGATCTTGTGTTTGCAGGGTGGACGGACGCGGCCGGCAATCCGGTCACAACATTTGAGAATGACACAACGTACTATGCTTCATGGAATTACGGCAGTTATCAGGTGACAAACCCCAATTCCGGACTCGTCAATTATTTCAACCACAGCAATTACTATGACTTCCGCGGCAACAACGGCGGCCTGCAAACGACCTTCGGCGACCACGGCTACAACATCAATTACAAAATCGGCAGCTATCAGACCGATATCTACAGAAACGGTCTCAAGGCAACCTATGAGATCTCTTCCGGCTTTGCAGTCACACCGGTGTTCTCCTTCTGCGACTGCTACGGCAATGTCTCCGCAAATCCGGGAGACAATCTGTACACCAAGATCACCTACATCGTTCAGAACCGTTCCGATTCCGACGTTGACGGCTTCTGCCTTGCAAGCACCGCAGACGTCCAGATCGGCGGCAATGACCGTGCAGCGATCTATGCGTATTCGGATGACGATACGCAGCTCAATGCAGAGAACTGCGCAAATTACAATGTCAAGAACGTAGAGATGCGTGACGGCGGCAAGAACATCTTCCTGCTTTCGATCCCGGAAGATGCAAAATGCTGCTGGGGCTACTACGGCAGCAGAGGCGGCTATGCCTACAGCGATCACACCGCTTCCGATTACAATGTCGGCTATGACTCCGGTATCGCATATTCCTGGAGCGGTTTGAGCATTCCCGCAGGCGAAACGATCGAGAAGAGCGTTATTTTCGCAGTCGGCGATATCCACCTCTTCAAGACGCACACATTCAATGCGGATGGCATCTGCTACGGCGGAAACAGCTGCCCGCTCTCCATGGATCATACCGCAGAGACCCCGATGTTCTTCCAGAAGCCGCAGAGCTTTGAGGAAAACGGCAACACCAGATACGAGGTCAGAAACGCGGGTCAGCTCATGTGGCTGGCACAGAATATCAACAGCGGCGAGATCGCAAACAATGTGAACATCGACCTCGTCAACGATATCCGCTTCAACATGAACCTCACGCAGCAGGACGACGGATCCTATACGCTGTCTGATACGCTGGCGTGGACGCCGATCGCACAGTTCTCCGGCAAGTTTGACGGCAAGAACCATACGATCAGCGGCATATGCTATGAGGACTTCCGGGACGGCGGTCTGTTCAGAAAGATTTCCGGTGCTAAGGTCTTGAACCTCGGCATCGAAAAATCCCGCTTCATCTCAACAGCAGCAGATGCATGGACCGGCTCGATCGCCGGCATCGCTGATAACAGCTCGGAAATCCGCAACGTGTACAGCACGGCTGAGGTCAACGGTGTGCTGCCATACGGCCTGGTCTGTATTGTGGATTCGTCCTCCATTTATGCCAGCTATTTCGCAGGCAGCGGAGCGGAAACCATCTGCAAAATCGACAACAACAAGAATCAGACGCTTACACAGCTCTATTTCCTCACGGATGATGCAGATGTCCCCTTTGCGGCTTCTGCGGAAGAATTCGCAAGCGGCAAGATCGCTTCCGCGCTTGGCAGTGCATGGTCGCAGGATCTGGAAAACGGCGAAGCACTCCCGCACCTTGGCAATGAGCTGAGAGTGTACAAGTATACCGAGAACCGCTCCTGCAGCCCGTCCAATCCGAACCCGCTGATCCACTACACCAATGACAGCACAATGGCCAACAAGGTGCTCACCGTTGAGCATGTGCTGGATTGGGGCAGAGTTGTCCGGTATGCAAACTGCACCGAGAATGAGCTCTGGAACAAGAAGTGCATCAACTGCGAGTACGAGACCAATGACCGCCTCGAACGGGAAGGCATCAGCGAGCAGGCAACGGGTCATAACCATGATACTTCCGGCTACTGCCAGAACATTGACCGGAACACGAACCGCAAGTGCAATCACTATGACCCCGCGTTCACCACAACGACGACCACCACAACGACAACCACTACAACCACTACCACAACCACTACTACAACCACTACTACAACCACTACCACCACAACTACCACGACCACACCGGAGCCGTTTGCATCGGTCACCACAGAATACGTCCCGCATCTTCCCCCGCAGGAAGAGCCGCGCCGTCTCAACATCGAAGGCGAAATGACTGTCACCCCGATGACGATGGATGACATCATCAATGCGGGCATTGACATCTCCGGCGATGACAACTACCACACCTTCAATTACGCGATCGAGATGACCTTCGAGGCACAGGTCGTCGATTTCGTCGTGTACAACGCCACACCTTATATCGTTACGGGCGGCGGCGCACCGGTCGCGATCCCGTCCGGCAGCTATGTCTACGTTGAGACCATCGGCGGTTACGTCACGCACTACGAGAGCGTTCATGAAGAGATGTTCATGATCATCTACGGTGAGGCAAAGTGGCTCAAGGAATTCTATGATGTCCAGCTCTTCGTGGTCAACAAGGATACGCAGGCTATGCGCAACTGCAAGACCGTTCTGGACGTTCCGGACGGCCTCACGCTCTGCAACAGCGAACAGACCCAGATGCTGGGCGACCTCGCACCGGGCGGCGTCTTTGACGTTCACTGGTACCTCAGAGGCGACAAGGCCGGCACCTACTCCCTGAGTTCCAAGCTCACCGGCGAATCCGGCGGCGAAGAGTTCGAGTACATCTTCCACTCCAAGAACGATCTGCATGTCTATGCAGGCGATGCACTGAAAATGTTCATCGAACTGCCGGGCATCTCCTTCTATGACGAGCCGTACCCGGTCAAGATCACACTGAAAAACGTCTCCGACAAGCCGATCTACAATCTGGATCACAGAATCAAGAAGGTGGAACAGGGCTCCCTGTCGATCCGCCGCATCTACGACAACGGCACATACAGTATTGAAGTCGAGGGCAAGCAGCTGCAGTGCGCAAACCGCGTGGAGCATGTCCATGTTGACGAGCTGCTGCCGGGCGAATCCGTTGAGATCACAGTCGTCATCAACGACGTCTGGAAGTCTCTCCTTGAACAGCATCTTGAGCAGATGAAGCTTTCTGCAGATGTCATCGTTCTCGCCAGCTCCTTCGGCCCCAATCCGTGGCTGAAGGCACTCAACTTCTGCACCAGACTTTACAGCGCATATCTCTCTGAGATACATGTCGGCCATGTTCTCAAGAGCGTCGCTGTCACCACGCTGGAAGGCTCCACGACGGAGATTCCGTATGAAGTGATCGTCGGCGAGGTCTCCGACGAACTCAAGGCAAAGAACACCAGCCATTACTTCCGCGCAATGGGCAAGGCCGCACTCGGCTTTGCATTCGACAACTGCGGTGAAGGCGGAGAAGCCCTCATCGAAGGCGCGGAGGGCGCAGCAGTGAAATACCTGCTTCTGGATCACGACTGGACCACCGATCCGACCAGCGAATCCAACATGTCCGGCTACGATAACTTCCTTGTTGATGCGATCGGTGCCGGCGCAGATGTGACCGGCCTCGGCGAGGCATATACCGTCATGGAGGACTGCATCGGCATCCTGCATCAGCCGGAGGACTCTGTCACCGCGACCGTCACGATCCGCAATGCAGACGGTACCCCGCGTACCCCGGCACCGGCATTCCAGCGTCTGATGAGCCTGCTGAGCCGCAGCACGCCTTCTGTTCCGTTTGAACTCGAAGTCCTGCAGGGCGATTACGAGCTGCTTGAGGAC
This sequence comes from Oscillospiraceae bacterium, assembly GCA_016281125.1. GTDB lineage: Bacteria > Bacillota > Clostridia > Oscillospirales > Ruminococcaceae > Firm-04. Next base: position 4,670 of record JAEEIA010000092.1, read on the forward strand.
GGCAGCCTCGTCATCACGGGCGACGCCGTGCTCAACATCACCGCACTGGAAGCTAACAGAGACGCTGTCGTGCACATTGAGTATGACAACGGCTATGTGATCGACTATCCGCTCCACAGCATTGAGCCGCACGAGTGCTCCGGCAACTACTATCTCCTCGACGTTCCGGCAAACGGCAAGAACGGCAGCGCGATCAAGGTCTGCGAGACCTGCGGTCAGCTCATCAATGCAAAGTATGTCAACCCCAATGCAACGGCTATGCTTGCAGACGGAAGCTCCTACCAGGATGTGAGAGGCGCGATCCAGAAAGCAGCAGAGACCTGCGAACCGACCATTATGACCCTGTTCGGCAATATCAACATCACGACCAATGTGACGATTCCGGACTTCATCACCGTGATCCTTGCACCGGGCACGAACATCACCGTCAAGAACGGCTGCTCCTTCGTCGCCGACGGCGTAGTCAAGGACTTCAGCGAACGCGAGAATGACCTCCGCGTCAACATTCTGCTGAACTACTGGGAAGGCAGAACCGAGCTCATGCAGGTTCCTGCAGGCACTGTCGTGAACAGCCTGCCGGATATCGGCACGGAGACCTGCCCGCTGCTCGGCTGGTACGCAGACGATGCACACGATGAAGTTTTTGAGCCGTTCACGGCAGGTGCAGAGGCAGGCGCACACATCTACTACGCAGACATTCACCATGACTTCAACGACCACGGAAAGTGCAAGCTCTGCGGCGAACTGCATAACGGCAGAGATGCATTCACCGGCGCAAGTGTCTCGATCAGCGGCGAGGTCAAGCTGAACCTCAAGGCAAAGCTCAGCCCGGCAGCATTCGCAGACAAGAACGCAGTCATCCGCTTCGAGTTCGAGGACGGCACCGTCCAGAACGTGAAGATGACGCAGGCAAGATCGAACGGCGACGGCACCTATACCTTCACCTGCAAGATCGACCCGATCAAGATGTCTGACAACGTAAGAGCACAGATCCTGTACTCGGACGGCGTTCGCGGAACGGTTCTCGACTACAGCCTCAGAACCTATTTCCAGAACGTTCTGCGCAAAACGAACCTCGATCCCAAAATGGCAAACCTGATCAAGGCACTGGTGAACTACGGCGGATATCTCCAGAAGTTCAACGGCGAGCCGGAAGAAAAGCTCATCAACAATCTTATCAACATGCCGCTCGACAACGAAGTTGTCACAATCGGCGACGAGTACAAGGCTGTGATCGCAAACAACGGAACGACCGTCAGAGCGAAGAGCGCCAACATTTCGATTTCCTCTCTGATTTCGCTGAACGTGAAGTTCACGCTTGCGGAAGGCGCATCTGTTTCTGATTACAGATTCACCGTGAACGGCCAGACCGTAAAGGCCATAAAGGACGGCGATGTCTATGTCGTGTCCTGCAAGGGCATCGCACCGACCGACTTCGATGAGATGTTTGTCGTGCGCGCAGAATCCGTCTCCGATCCTGCTGACTGTGAAGAGGTGCAGTACGGCGTGTACACCTACGCCAAGAGAATGCTCGAGACGAGCACAAACAATGATCTCAAAAACCTGCTGAAGGCAATCGTGAAATACGGCGAAGCCGCTGCAGCTTATGAGGAATAATACACAGAAAGGAAAAACGAAGATGGAATACACAGCACCTGAGGTTCAGATCATTGCATTTGATGCTGAAGATGTGATCACGGAGTCTATCAGCCTTGAGGAAGATGAATTCTGAGGCGTCCTGAACCCTGATCATCCTGAGAAGCTCCCCTGTGAGGGGGGCTTCTCTTTTTTTCTGATCCCGGACGAACGGCAGAAATCCGTGCATTTCGTCGCGGGTGAAATGCCAGACCGTTCATCCGGAAAAACGGGATTTCATCCTCAAAAAACGGAATTTCGTCGCGAAATACGGCATTCTGTCGGATTTTATTGACATGCCGGTTTTCTTATGCTATCATTTTATATTATACCTGATTCTGCAAAACTCAAAACGCTTCAGCGATTCTGAGGAAAGTACAAATCCAGCCGTTAGAGTGACCGAGCGCAAGTCGTAATTTACGTGCGTGATCAGTCAGATGTCCTGCGAGCAGAATCAGATTGTCGATCACAGTCCGGATCCTTCTGCGCTTGATCGTGCTGTGACGAACGGGCATATCATTACCTTTATAATAAATGCGAACAGTATGCGCTCTCTATACATGAATTACACGGCGAGTAGTGTCGCTTCCTCAAATTTGGGGTTTGAGAGTAGTGTAATTTTATAGAGTAGTCATACAGAAGGAGAAGGATGCAAAGGTCCGCAAGGGTTTGAGAGTAGTGTAATTTTATAGAGTAGTCATACGTAGGCGGTGATGTGTGATGACAGTGCATGGTTTGAGAGTAGTGTAATTTTATAGAGTAGTCATACACCTGCCGACAGGTGCGGAGCTTTTCACGGGTTTGAGAGTAGTGTAATTTTATAGAGTAGTCATACAGCGTCACGCTGTTCCAGTACCTTCGCAAGGTTTGAGAGTAGTGTAATTTTATAGAGTAGTCATACTGAAATCTGCGCGAACTAACCGCCCGTTGTGTTTGAGAGTAGTGTAATTTTATAGAGTAGTCATACGTCGAATCTGCACTGACGGCTCTGTCAGGCGTTTGAGAGTAGTGTAATTTTATAGAGTAGTCATACAAAGGAACTGAAGCAATGCTCGGCGTTAAGGTTTGAGAGTAGTGTAATTTTATAGAGTAGTCATACGCTGATAGTCGTCAGAAACTCCTCGAATGAGTTTGAGAGTAGTGTAATTTTATAGAGTATCTTTAAACCACTCCATAATACATTTAGACGCACTGATCTGCTTATCTTTTATGTGCGGAGGAACATACATGGATGCAAGTGTCACTTTACTCTTGCGTTTTTCAAGGAACAGCGGTGCATAAAAATGATCCAGATAGTCCTGGTTGTCGGCTTTCGGAAATGCTTTCTTTTTATCAGAAAGAGAATCTCTCTGATTAAGAATATCTATGATAAATTGCTTTAGGTCTGCTGTTTGCTTTTGATTTGCTTCTTCCTGCGCTTGCGTTATGGTTTCTGTTTGCTCTCGGTTCGATTCTTCGAGTAGCGACTTTACACCTTCAAGAATATCTGTCGGCATGGCAATCAGATAGGACTGCATCTCGTTTTCAGCGATTTGAACGTATTTAGATATCACGCTTAAAACTTCCCGGTAATATCCTTCTGCTTTTAATGTATTCTCATCCTTATGCACCATTTCGTTCCAGATTTCCAAAAACAGCGCATCAGTATCCTTTTTGTATTCAATCAGATCGTTCTTTTTTGCTTTCTCCTCTATTTTTCTGGCAACAGCGGATAAAATGCCCGCGATCATATCGTGATTGATGACTTCCGGATCCGGATTGTCTATATCTTCAATTTGATCAGCAAGTTGTTTACACAGATCATTATCAGGTTTTTCTTTCCAAAATTTATATATAGCTCCTGCCGCTGTTGTAGTAGCGCCAGCTAATGCAAGTGGATGTCCCGCGTTGACTGCAACAGTGATAATAGAAGCGCCAATTTGAGCGAGCTGTTTTTTATGTTCGGTCGAGAGCTTTGTCTTTCCATAACTTTGCTTTTTACTCATGATCTGATCGCCTTCCGTTCTTTGTAATCATTCCTGTATCTTCGGTTAGAATTTGAACATCACCGCAATTATATCATATCACAATTCCCAATATGTGTCAATATATAATTTTCCCAGAATATCTGCAATCTTGAATAAATACGTTTGATTTTGAATGTCAAATAGGATTAGAGTTATCACAAGCAGAAATCATTATTTTTATTGCTCAAATCCAGAAAAATCGTAAATATAATTCACAATATAAATGTCTGGCACTGGACAATACTATGTCAAAAGGAGTGATGATTATCATGAAGCTCAAATATGAATCGTTAATTGAGGATTTTACACCACATTACGTAAGCGTAAAGTATTCCGCGTCTTCCCCTTCGGTGTCAAAAATGGTATAATAGAGTCCTAAGCAAGTCATTGGACTTCTCTAGACCGCTTGAGGCAGTCTAAATTAGTCCAATGGACTAATTTGGAGTGTTTTAGACTGACACGAGGAGGAA
>JAEEIA010000093.1 GCA_016281125.1 Oscillospiraceae bacterium
ATTGATAGCTCTTTCAGGCTTGCTGCCAATTCGCTCTTATCGGCTTCGATAGGAGCGTTATTTTTTTCTCTTCCTATGATCACATCAACCGAGCACCCGAAGTAATCTGCAACAGCGGCGACTTTGTCAACGGATGGCATCGAGCCCTTTTTCAGGTTGTCCATGAAGCTCTTGCTGAGACCGCAATCAGAAAGGAACTGCCTTTGTGAGATCCCTCTCACGATTCGCATAGTTTCGATATTGTTGTAAATCTGCATAGTCGTGAACATGGAATCAGCCCCTTTCTTTGTAATAATTCACGAAATGCCATAAATTTACGGAAACCTATTGACATTGCCGTAAATTTATGGTATCTTATAATCACAGCTTATGGAACAAGCAACACCAAAAGCCCCCACAGAAAAACCTAGTTCCCCATAAGCTGCGTGATATATTCGGTTTGCTTCTCACTACCAGTATATCACATTTTATTCCGCTTGTCAATAAGTGGGGCTTATAAATAAAGGAGGTGGTGATTGAATGGCAAAGTTCGCAGAAAACCTCGCGACCTATCGCATGCAGCGCAAGCTCTCGCAGGAAGAGCTTGCGAAGCGTGTCGGCGTATCTCAGCCGGCGATTGCACAGTACGAAGCCGGCACGGCTGTGCCGAAGCTGTATGTCACGATCAAGCTGGCAGATGCGCTCGGCGTGAAGATCGACGATCTTGTCTCAAACAAGGAGGTGTGAAACATGGCAAAGAAAGCAACCGGCAAGCGCACACCGTCAAGAATCCTGTGGGAGGTCATTGACGCTGAACGGACACGGCAGGGGATGACATGCGAGAAGCTGTCTGACATCGCAGGTTTTTCCCGCTCGACTGTCATCACAGACAAGCAGGATCCCGACAAGATCACGCTTTACCGCCTGTGGTGCTACCTTGCAGCGCTGGGCATCTCTGCCGACGAAGTGCTCCGTCCGATTGCGATGGAGCATGCAGAAAACATGATAAGGAGGGAACCGCAGTGATCCGCATCAATTCCGTCCCGGGCGATGAAACCAGCATCGAGCTGACGGGCAATCCGTGTGACCTCTGCGTTGAGATGGCGATCCTGATCGAGCATTTCACGCAGCGGATCCTTGAACGTGCCGTCGATCCGTATGAAGCAGCGCCGGAGATCCGGGATCTGTTCAGCGGCGCGATCGAGAGTGCGCTTGCATCAGTAAAGGGGGAGACAGCATGGCAGCGATGATCTATACGCTTGCAGCGTTCCTCTACGCGGCAACAGTCGCAGCGATCGCGCTGATCTGGGTGCTCTCGATGAAGCACACCTACGAAGACAGCGCCCACGAGGACGCGGAGCGCATCGCAGAGGAGATGTTCCGGGAGATGTGCGAAACCGCTGAGTATCACATCCACAGCGATCAGTACATCCTATGCGGCAAAGGCTACAAATCACAGGAGGACAATATCACAATGACCAGGGCGACCACACTGAGACCGGGCGGGCTCTATGTCCATCTGTCCGGCGATGTCTACAAGTGTCTGCGCACCACAGCGGACGGCTGTGCCGTGCTCATGGACATCAACAGCGGCACGCTGCTCACCGTGACGGGCTGCCGCACATATCAGGACGGGAAGATCACATTCGCAGTCAAGGAGGCGCGCGCGGTATGCTGAAACGATGCAGAACATGCGGCGGCACAGTCGCGATCGTGCGCTCTGTGGATGATCGGAACCGCATGCGCTGGGTGATTGTCGGACATGGCATGATGCCCTGCCGCTGCGATAAGGTTGTGAAGATGCAGAGCGCTGTCTGCACAACGCTCGCCGCTTCCGAGACGGCCTATGACGCGCTTGGGCAGCGCTGGAATCAGGAACGGGGGATGCCCGGTGAGCACATGGACGCCGATTGATCCGCTGCCGCAGGCGCTGAGTGCAAATGAGCAGCGCGTGAAAGCCCTGCTTGATCAGGGCAGGAACCAGTTTCAGATCGCAAAGCAGCTGCATATCAGCTTTGAAGCGGTCCGCGAAATGATATACGAAATCAGAAAGAAGGAATGCTTAATGGCTGGAAAGCCGAGACTTTCACAGGAAGAACGCGCAGAGATCTTCCGCCTGTACCGCGAGGAGCACATGACGCAGCGGGATCTTGCAGCGCGATTCGGCGTGTCTCACGGCACGATCGGGAACATCATCAACAGCTTCGGCAGCGTGCAGGAGATGTGCGACACGCTCGCAGCGGCGGACAAGCCGCAGAAGAAAACGCAGATCAATGAAGACTTCGAGCAGGCAGTCGATACCATGATCGCAGAGCGCGAGGCAGCGGATGCAGAGCAGAAGTCTGCGAACGCAGAGCCGGAGAAGCTGCCGGGTGTCGTGCGGAGGGCGCTTGAAGTCGGATACCGTGATCTTGCTGAAAAGATTGAAGAGTGCCGCAGCGTAATTGAAGAACAAGAAGCCTTGATCGCAGAATATGAAAAGGATATCGAGGCATTGAAAAAGTGGGCGAGGGAAAGAGCATGAAAGCACTGAAAATCACCGGCATCGTGCAGCCTGTGGAGATTGCCAACGATCTGAGAGCACTCCAGCTCGCCGTTGACGGCTACATCGAAACCATCGGCCTGCGCGACGGCGGCGTGATGATCGTGGACGAAGAGGGGATGCTCAAGGGCAAGCCGCAGAATCCGCTTGCAGGTCTGGTCGCCGGCACGATGATCTACGGCACAGCACTGATCGTCGGCGCCGACGAGGATGAGTTCGACGATGTGCCGGAGAACTACATGGAGCTGCTCCGCCTGAACGACGAGCTGGCATAAGAAAAGCCGCATCCGATCTGGTACATCGGACACGGCGCAAACCTAAGTTTACAAGTGCATTATAGCACGGAAAGGATGTTTTGTCAATGGTAAAAATCAGCACGCTTGAACTTGAAAATATCAAGCGCATCAAGGCGGTGCAGCTTAAGCCGACTGCAAACGGTCTGACCCTGATCGGCGGCAACAACCGGCAGGGCAAGACCAGCGTTCTCGACGCGATCGCGTGGGCGCTTGGCGGCGACAAGTTCAAGCCGACACAGCCTGCGCGGGAAGGCTCCGAGATTCCTCCGCACCTTCGGATCACGCTCTCGAACGGTCTGATCGTGGAGCGCTCCGGCAAGAACAGCGCGCTCAAGGTCATTGACCCGGAAGGGCGCAAAGGCGGCCAGCAGCTTCTCAATGAGTTCGTGGAGCAGTTTGCGCTTGATCTCCCCGCATTCATGGCGATGACCGACAAGAAGAAAGCGGATGTCCTGCTGCGTATCATCGGCATCGGCGAGCAGCTATATGAGATGGAGCAGAACGAGGCTCAGCTCTACAACCGCCGCACTGAGATCGGTCGCATTGCGGATCAGAAAAAGAAGTTCTCGCAGGAGATGCCGCTCTATACGGATGTGCCGAAAGAGCCGGTCAGCGCGGCTGAGCTGATCGAGCAGCACCAGGAGATCCTCGCGCGCAACGGTCAGCGGCAGCAGTGGCAGCGCGAGATGCAGAGCATTGATATCGCTGTCGAACGGGTCACTGCGGAGATTATGCGCACTGCGCAGCAGCTCGATGATCTCAAGCAGCAGCTCGCGGTATGGCAGGAAAAAGCCAATGCCGCGAAAAAGTCCCCGGAAGAACTCGAAATGGAATCCACCGCAGAGCTGGAAGAACAGCTCCGCGCCGTTGAGACAATCAATGCAAAAGTCCGCGCGAACTGTGACCGAGAGAAGGCGGAGCTCGATGCAGATGATTTCAGAAGACAGTATGACGCTCTGACCGAAGAGCTTGAAACTGCCCGATCTGAACGGTACAAGCTCCTGAACGGCGCACAGATGCCGCTTGATGGGCTGTCTGTCGAGAACGGCGCTCTGATCTACAACGGTCAGGCGTGGGATAACATGTCAGGCGCGGATCAGATGATCGTTGCAGCGTCCATTGTCCGCAAGCTCAATCCGAACTGCGGTTTCGTGCTGCTGGACAAGCTCGAACAGATGGATATGCAGACTTTGACCGATTTCGGAAAGTGGCTCGAAGCGCAAGGCTTGCAGGCGATCGCGACCAGAGTGAGCACCGGCGACGAGTGCAGCGTCATCATTGAGGATGGGTATTCCGTTGCGCCGAAAGCGGAGCCGAAAACTTGGAAAGCAGGTGAATTCTAATGAAGGATCCCGAAATCTGTGTTATTCAGTGTAAGCCGAAGAAATCCCGTGACTGTGGTTTCACCAAAGTTATCATTTCTCCGGACAAGCACATGAAGCTCGTGTTTGCATCGAGCATCACCGGCAAAACCATTCAGGATATCGCCGACGAACTGCTTGAATTCGCGCTGAGCCGTGCGAAGATCGAGATGGACGACGGCAGGTATATTACACTCTCGGAAGCAGGAGGTATCACAGAATGAACATTACAAGAGGAATCCAGCAGAGACCGCTTAAGGTGGTCATTTACGGACCTGAGGGCATCGGAAAGAGCACCTTTGCAAGTCTGTTCCCTGATCCGCTGTTCATCGACACAGAGGGCAGCACCGTCCGCATGGATGTCGCGCGAACCGATACACCGACAAGCCTTGCAATGCTGACGCAGCTGCTCACAGAGATCCGCGACAATCCGCCCGGCTGCAAGACTCTGGTCATTGACACGATCGACTGGGCAGAGCGGCTCTGCATCACAGCAGTCTGCGCAAAGAACCAGAAGGTCGGCATTGAGGATTTCGGCTATGGCAAGGGATACAGCTATGTTTTCGAGGAAATGGGCCGCATCCTGAATCTGTTGAACGACATCTGGGAGCGCGGAATGCACATTGTCATCACGGCGCATGCTGCGATCCGCAAGTTCGAGCAGCCTGATGAAATGGGTGCATACGACCGCTGGGAGCTGAAGCTGATCAATTCCCCGAAGTGCAACTCCTGCGCGATGGTCAAGGAATGGGCAGACATGGTCCTGTTCGCAAACTACAAGACCTACGCAGTCGCAGCAGATAAGGACGGCAAGAAGATGAAGGCACGCGGCGGCGAGCGTGTCATGTATACCGCGCACAATCCGTGCTGGGACGCCAAGAACCGGTTCGGCCTCGCCCCTGAGCTGCCGTTTGACTTCGGGCAGATCGCGCATCTCTTCTCCGGCGAGAGCACTGCGGCCAGAGTCATGAGCAAGCTCGCACAGCAGAACACTGCTCCTCCCCAACAGCCGGCAGCACCTCCGCCCGCACCTCCGGCAGCTCCGCCGAAGCCCGCGCCTGTATCTGATGTCCCGCCGACAGCTGCTGATCTGGATGACTTCCAGCCGATTGCCGAACCTGTTGTGATCCCGGACGGAATTCCGCCTGCGCTCGCCGATCTTATGCGGCAGAACAATGTCACCGAGAGCGAGATCCAGCTTGCGGTCGGATTGCGCGGTTACTTCCCGGAGAATATGCCGATCGCGAATTATCCGCCGGATTTCGTGCAGGGCGTACTGATCGGCGCATGGGCGCAGGTATTCGGACTGATTCAGGAAAATCGGAAACTTCCGTTTGAATAATGAAAGGAGATTGACTATGGCACAATTCGGAGCAGAATACGAAGAGATCGGCTATGAGGGCACGATCGAAGAGGAATCCGGCGGCTTTACTTTGCTGCCGGAAGGTGACTATGATTTCACCGTCAATAAAGTCACACGCACGCGCTATGAGGGCAGCGACAAGATGCCTGCCTGCAACAGCGTTACCGTCGAACTGACGGTCTGGGGTCCGCAGGACAAGGCCACGATCTCGGAGCGCTTCTTCCTGGTCAAGAAATTTGAGTGGAAGCTCTCGCAGTTCTTCCTGTCGATCGGCGTGAAGAAGCACGGTGAACCGCTCGTGATGCGCTGGAACATCGAAGGCAGCCGCGGCAAGTGCAAGGTCTACATCGACAAGTACAAGAAGAATGACGGCAGTGACGGGCAGTCGAACAAGATCAAGAAGTTCTATGCCTATGATGAGCAGGTGCAGACCACTTCCCCGCAGCCTACAGCAATGCATCAACCTCAGCAGTATCAGACACCGCCGCAGCAGTACCAGCAGAATTATCAGCAGCCCACGCAGCAGGCCTCATGGCAGCAGCCCCCGCAGTCGTCCGGCGGGTGGACACCCGGTAACTTCTGATGGAGCTGCGGCCGTATCAACAGGAAGCACGGACGGCAGTGGAAAGCGAGTGGGAGGCGGGCAATTCCCGCACCCTGCTCGTGCTGCCGACCGGCTGCGGCAAGACGATTGTGTTCGCGAAGATCGCGGAGGACAGCGTGCGGCAGGGCGACCGCGTGCTGATCCTCGCGCACCGGGGCGAGCTGCTCGATCAGGCGGCGGACAAGATCAAGACCGCGACCGGGCTGATCTGCTCGACCGAAAAGGCGGAGCAATCCTGCCTTGACAGCGAATCACGCTGGTATCGTGTGACCGTCGGATCTGTGCAGTCTCTGATGCGGGAATCACGGCTCGCACGCTTTCCGCAGGACTATTTCAGCACCATTATCATCGACGAAGCACATCATGCGGTATCGGACAGTTATCAGCGTGTTCTGCAATACTTCGACGGTGCACGGGTGCTTGGTGTCACAGCAACGCCGGACAGAGGCGACATGCGCGAGCTGGGCAATGTGTTCGACAGCCTGGCATACGAGTACACGCTGCCGAGAGCGATAAAAGAGGGATATCTCTCGCCGATCAAGGCGGTCACGATCCCGCTGAAGCTCGATCTCTCCGGCGTCGGGATACAGTCCGGCGACTTCAAGCCCGGCGATCTGGATTCCGCGCTTGACCCGTACCTCTGGCAGATTGCCGAAGAGATGAAGAAATACTGCGCCGACCGGAAGACGGTTGTTTTTTTGCCGCTCATCAAGACCTCGCAGAAGTTCCGGGATATTCTCAACGATTCCGGCTTTCGCGCCGCGGAAGTCAACGGAGAATCTGATGACCGTGCAGAGATCCTCGCGGATTTCGATGCAGGCAAGTACAATGTGCTTTGCAACTCCATGCTTTTGACCGAAGGCTGGGACTGTCCGTCGGTTGACTGCGTGATCGTGCTCAGACCGACAAAGGTGCGGTCGCTGTACTGTCAGATGGTCGGGCGCGGGACGCGGCTATGCGATGGTAAGGATCACTTATTGCTGCTGGATTTCCTCTGGCACACTGAACGCCATGAGCTGTGCAGGCCGGCGCACCTGATCTGCGACAACCAAGAGGTCGCGGAGAAGATGACCGAGGATCTGGCAGAGCAGGCAGGCTGCGAAATGGACATCGAGGAAGCGGCTGAAACGGCTTCGGATGAAGTCCAGCAGCAGAGAGAAGAAGCACTCGCGAATAAGCTTGCAGAGTGCAAGAAGCGCAAGCGTAAGCTCGTAGATCCATTGCAGTACGAAATGTCGATCTGTGCGGAGGATCTGAGCGGGTATGTCCCTGCGTTCGGCTGGGAATGCGCACCGCCGACCGACAAGCAGAAGGCAGCGCTCGAAAAGCGCGGCATCTTCCCGGACGAGATCGAGAACGCAGGCAAGGCGAAGCTGCTCCTTGATCGCCTGGAAAAGCGGCAGAGTGCCGGTCTGACCACACCGAAACAGATCCGATTCCTGGAATCGAGGGGCTTTCAGCATGTCGGCACATGGCAGTTTGAAGCGGCATCGAGCATGATTTCCCGCATCAGCGCAAACGGCTGGCAGATCCCGCGCGGGGTGACACCGCAAACATACACACCAGCTCAGGAGGTGAACGCATTTGAACCTTTTGGAGATCCTTTCGCATATTCCGCCGTCTGACCTGACATATGACGAGTGGACGCAGGTCGGCATGGCTTTGAAGCATGAGGGCTTCACCGTTGCCGACTGGGACGAGTGGAGCCGTGCAGACAGCCGGTATGAAGCCGGCGTATGTGAGAAAAAGTGGCGCACATTCAAGGGCAATGCAGAGCCGGTCACGGCAGGCACCATCGTGCAGATGGCCAAGGAGCACGGGCTGTCATTCGGCAGCGGCGGACATTATGACGGAAACGAGCTGCTTGATTTTGAGGGCGTGATCGCATACGAGGGCGAAGCGGAGCCGGTTGCAAGACCGGCATCCCGCGACCCCGTGCAGGAGATCATCACATATCTGCGAGCTCGGTTCGAGCCGTCGGAGTATGTCGGATATGTTACATCTGTCTATGAAGACAGCGAGACCGGCAAGCTCTCGCCGACCAGAGGCAATTACGACCGCACCGCAGGACAGCTCATTGAGCTGCTTGAGCATTGCAATGGCGACATCGGCAGCGTGCTCGGTGATGCAGACCCGCGAGCCGGTGCGTGGATCCGCGTGAATCCGCTGGACGGGCGCGGCATCAAGGACGAGAATGTCACCGATTACCGCTATGTGCTGGTGGAATCGGATTCCCTGCCGATCGAGCAGCAGAACGCGCTCATGCACGATCTGGAGCTTCCGATCGTCACGCTCACGCACACCGGCGGCAAATCGCTGCACGCGATCGTCAGAGTCGATGCATCGAACCGCGAAGAATACCGGCAGCGTGTCGCGTACCTGTTCGATGTCTGCGATAAGAACGGTCTGCGCATCGACAGGAGCTGCAAGAATCCTTCCCGTCTGACCAGACTGCCGGGCTTCCAGCGCGGCGACAAGTGGCAGTACCTCATCGAGACCAATACCGGCAAGGCGTCTTTTGATGAGTGGAAAGACTACATCGAGGAGATCACCGATGACCTGCCGGATGCGGAGAACACAGCGGAATTCTGGGACAGCATCCCGCCGCTGCGCCCCGCTCTGATCGAGGGCGTGCTCCGGCAGGGACACAAGATGTTGCTCGCTGGGCCGTCGAAAGCGGGCAAGTCCTTTGCGCTGATCGCGCTGGCAATCGCGATCGCAGAGGGCAAGCCGTGGATGGGCTTTCCGTGCGCGCAAGGCAAGGTCTGGTATGTGAATCTGGAGTTGGACGACATCTCCTGCAAGCACCGCATCCGCGATGTGTATGAAGCGCTCGGCATCGAGCCGAAGAACACCGCAAACCTCGACATCTGGAATCTGCGCGGACGCTCGCTCCCGATGGATAAGCTCGCGCCGTCGATGATCCGGCGGGCAAAGCAGCGCGGCTATGCGGCGATCATCATTGATCCGATCTACAAGGTCATCACCGGCGACGAGAATTCAGCCGAGCAGATGGCGCATTTCTGCAATCAGTTTGACCGCGTGTGCGCCGGAGCCGGGTGCGCGGTGATCTACTGCCACCACCACAGCAAAGGCTCACAGGGCGGCAAGCGCAGCATGGACAGAGCATCCGGCAGCGGCGTTTTTGCGCGAGATCCGGACGCGCTGCTCGACATGATCGAGCTGCCGATCTCGGAACAGCTCCGCAAGACCGAGGAGGACAAGGCTATCTGCGCAGTCTGCAAGGATTGGCTGCGGCGCTTCCTGCCAGATTACGGCAGCGAGGTTTCGCAGGATGACGAACAGAGCCGCTCCCGCATGATGGAGCATTGCAGCAATCACCTGAAGCGCAACAGCATCGACCTGATGCAGAAGGACATTGCAGCAGCAATCAGTCAGGTGCAGACGCGCACAGCATGGCGGCTGGACGGCACGCTCAGAGAGTTCCCGAAATTCCACACGGTTAATGTGTGGTTCGATTATCCGATTCACCGCGCCGACAGTCTGGGTGTGCTGAAAGACATCGACCCGGATGAGACATGGCAGAAGAATTTTCCGAAGCGGAAGACAAATGAGGAGCGAGCTGATGAACGAAAAGCATCTATCGACACCGCGTTCAGTGCGGCTGCCAATGAAAAGGGGCAAGCCTTGATTTCGGACATAGCTGAGTACATGGCGGTATCAGAAAAGACCGTCAGACGACGCCTGAAAGAGCACGGCGGATACTGGATTGATGACAGCTTCACAGGCAAGAAGCATACTGAAGGACAGGGACAAACTTGATTTTGTCCGTTGTCTCTGTGAGGGACAAAAAGGGAGAAACCCCGATTTTGTCCGTGAGGGACAAAACAGGGACAAAAAGGGCGTTTTGCCGATATTGTCCGTCAGAGGGACAAAAAGGGAGAAATCCCGATTTTGTCCGAGGGACAGACAACCTATATTTATTTCATAAATATACAAGGGGCTTGAAGCCGCCCCTTGTATCTATCCAAAAATAAATCGCGCCCGGCGCGGCGCACAACAGAGGAGTGAGAAGATGACTGAATTCTTCATGCCGATGATCAAGCTGCCGACCAGCACGAAGCAGGAGCGCGGCTGGAGCAAGACCAAGTCCGGGAGGGTCTGCACATACGACCGAGACAACAAGGACGCCGAGGCGAAGCTCAAGGCTTTCCTTGCACAGCATGTCCCGCAAAAGCCGTACACCGGAGCGCTCCGACTGGTTGTTAAATGGCTGTTCCCGCTCAAGGGCAATCACAAGGACGGCGAGTGGTATACGAACAAGCCGGACTATGACAACCTTCCGAAGGCGATGAACGACATCATGACGAAACTCGGATACTGGAAGGATGACTGCATCATCGCTTCCGGCGTCACGGAGAAGATCTGGTCTGCGATCCCTGGCATCTATGTCAGGATCGAGGAGCTGCACGATGGAGATCGGTGAGGTGAAGGCCGCGCTCGGCAAGCGGGTGCGGTTCCGCGATGACCGGCTGTTCTGTGACGGTGACTACATCCTCACCGGCTGCATCATTCGTCTGTCTGAGCGCGGGAAATATTACTATCAGGCGGAGATCAGAGATCTGAAACAGCAGAATTCTGTGAGCATCGTGGATCTCGACAAGTTGACACGGAAGGAGGAAAAATCATGAAGCGATTAACATACAAGACGGTCGGCGACTGCACACATCCGCAGCATTACTGCCACGGACCCGGTGTCAAAAAGGACGATCTCTTGCAGCGGCTCGGCAAGCTGGAGGATGCAATCGAGAAGATGGCAGGAATCATTCGGAGGGAAAGCCAGTATGTGACAGCACTGCGCATGGTCGGGGATGTGATTGCGGATCTTGACCGTGAGAAAAGGAGCAAGACATGAAATGCGAACACTTCTGCAACGCGCGATGTTCCTTTGACTGCCCGAATGCCGCGATTGAAGCATGGGAAGACCGTTTTGATCTGGACGCAAAGCGGGAATTAGGTATTGAGCGCGTCAAGTGCAGGGATTGTCGGTACAATGACAAACGCTGCACCTGCGATGACTGCTATTTCAAGGGCAGCGCGGAATGCCCGGAGAACGGAGGGAACGGAAGTGAAAACAATTCCTGATTTATACGCATTGATGTTCGCAGCATTTCTGGACGCGATGACGACCGGCACGGTCACAGGCGTGGACATGACGGTGCTGTCCGTAATGATGCTTTATGAAGGGAGGTGCTGAGGATGACCAAGGATGAATGCGCTATCGTTTCGGCATACACAGGTATCTCAATGCTGCAAGGTGCCGACCTCGGTTATTTATACCGCTATCTGTCGAAATTCATAGGGCGTCCCGCATACACGCATGAACTTCCTGCTATAGCAGATCGTTACAAGGAAGAAATCAAAGAAGATTTCCTCACTTTGTGCAGAAACGCCGTAGATACTCAACTGAAGGGCGGTGAGCCTGATGCCGGATAACACCTGCGCCTGCTGCGGCGCGATCATCCCAGAAGGACGGCACATCTGCCTTCTGTGTGAAGGCGAGAACGAAGTGCAGCATTTTCATCCACAGATACCGCCGATCAGAACGAACGGCGACAAGATCAGGGCTATGAGCAATGATGAGCTGGTAGAACTGCTAATAGGAAGTTATCCGTGCGACTGTCAACACGGCTGCCCGAATGACTGTGAGAACTGTATTCGTGAATGGCTCGAAAGTGAGGCGCGGAATGAATGAAGTAACCGAATGGAGCTGCTCCGAATGGATCATGTCAGACGATCTGTTTTTTCACATCGGGCGCTATTGGTATCCGCTGCATATCACTCAGATCGTTGAATGTGTCGGTGAAGCGGTCAAGATCATTGTGGATATATTTTCAAAACTCGCAGAAGCAATCGGACAGAGTATTCAGAACTTTATGGATACTTTACCCAATATCTGTATTGCACGGGCCGATGACGACTCCGAGCAATACGAGATGCAGCTACGCACACGCTGGAAGCCGGTTCGTTACATCCGCGCTGCCGACCGCCGGACAGATCGCAGGCCGCCGGTGCACTGTGTCCGAAGTGCATTATCACCGAACAGAAAGAAAGATCGACGAACAGGAAGGAAGGCAATCACATGACGGCGAAAGAGTATCTGATGCAGTACCGCGAGAGCATGGCGCGCACGCACGAGATCACAGATCATCTGGCGGAGCTGAAGGAGGAAGCGATCCGGCTGAAGGATCACGAAGGACATTCCGCTGCGCTGGACGCAGCCGTGGCGCGGTATGTGGATGCATGCAATGCTGCGGCCGGAGAGCTTGACCGGCTCGAAACGCTGCGGGAAGAGATCGCGGCAGCGGTCAAAGCTGTGCCGGATGCGCGCCTCAGAGAGCTGCTCCGGGAGATCTACATCGGCGGAAAGAAGATCGTGCGCATTGCCGCAGACCGCGATCAGGCCTATGAGCATGTCTGCCGTCTGCACGGGAAGGCGCTGCTGGAGCTCAGCGCCTGCATGCCGGGAAAGTAACAGGCAGAGAGAAGCCCCTCTCAAATCGCATTCTGAGCGAAATGAGAGGGGCTTCCGCTTACGGGTTCAGGTGCAGACGCTCCTGCAATGCAGTTTGCAGAATCTGCGAGAAATTCAGATTTGCTTTTTCAGCAGCCGTGTTCAGCCATGCAGGAATGGTGCAGTTTTTGCGCACAGCTTTGCTTCCGTATTTTTCTGCATAGGCGTCAATGTCAAGCATGATGACACTGACCATCCCGTTTTCATACTCATCTGCTTTCACATTCTCAGGAGCAGAGGCTTTCGGTGCCTGTTTTCCTTCTTCGAGTTCATCGAGCACCCAGCCGGAAGCAGCATCGACTGCCTGTTCAAGGGCGTCTGCGATTGTTTCGCCTTCGGTCACACATCCGGGCAGATCGGGAACAATCACCGTATAGCCGCCCAGATCGCCGGGGTAAATGCAGACAGGATAAATATATTTCATATAATACACTCCTTTCGCGGGGCTTATTTCAGCCCCGCTTGTTTTAGGATTGAGTTTGCGGTTTTGGGATCGAGGTCTTTGCCGGTATGCATCGGAACTGTAACTTTGCCAGGTTTGTGAGGATGTATCAGTTGAAGATGTGATCCTCTTTGTGTTTTCTCTATCCAGCCATCGGCTTTCAAGATCCTGAGCATTTCCTTTGCTGTCATTTCCTCACCTCCTGTATATATTATAACACGCATTATGCGCATTGTCAAGCGTTTGCATGAAAAAAACATGCACAAAGATTCTGCGCCAAATTTGTGCAGTATTTTTTGAAAATATCATGGTATATCATATTGCACCTGTGCTATACTGTAACATAGGAAAAGCGACGGAGCGAGCAATGCTTTTCCGGCCGGTGCACCGGCTCTTTTTCAGCTCCGTCGGATTTGAATACCGCGAAAGCACCTGAGTGAATGGCTCGGGTGCTTTTTTGTCTGCCGGGGTGATTCTGATGCGCAGCGTTTCGTTCCCATTCTACAAGACCAAAGCCTGGCTTGATTGCCGTGCGGCGTATCTGCGCAAGGTCAACGGGCTGTGCGAGCTGTGCCTTTCGCACGGTATTCTAAAGCCAGCCGACATTGTGCATCACAAGATTCATTTGGACGACAGGACGGCGCGCGATCCGGCAGTCGCGCTCAATTTCGATAACCTGCAAGCACTCTGCATCGAGTGCCACAATTCTGTTCACTATGGCGACGGCTCAGGCGCCAAGCAAAAACGCTATCAATATGTTGACGGAAAGCTCGTTATTCTGGGCGATACCCCCCTATCTTGCGATGTTTGAGATACTTCCGCGGGAACGGGCTGGGGTATTGTCTTCCTCTCGCAGTCGCACGTAGACCCCTACCCAAAATGAAAGGAGGCAGCACTGATGCGAAAAATTACGGAAAAATCCGAGATTGCTCGGCTGACCCGCATCTACAAGGGACTGCCGCCGAATCAGATGAAGGTGGTCGAGGGCCTGATCGTCGAGGCGGCTCGCCTGCGTGTCCGGCTGGATTATCTCTGGCAGGATTTGCAGGAGAACGGCGAGACCGAGCTGTTCACGCAGTCTGAAAAGACAGCACCCTATGAACGCGAGCGTCCGCAGAGCCGCACTTACACGGCAACAGACAAAAGCTATCAGGCGATCATCAAGCAGCTGTCTGATCTTTGCCCGCCGTCTGACAGCGGCGAGGATCCTCTTGCGGAATTCAACTGATGGATAATTACATCTACACTTATTACCAGCGCATCTGTGACGGCTCGGAGGTTGTCGGAAAGTGGATTCGGATGCTGTATGAGCTGATCGTTCACGGCATCGAGGACGGCACCTACATCTTCGACCAGAACAAGGCGAACAAGGTGATTCGGTTCTTCGAGAAGTTTGTCCGGCACAACAAGGGCAAGCTCGCGCCGGCAGTCATCGTGCTCTCACTCTGGCAGAAAGCAATGCTGTCCGTGATTTTCGGCATTGTCGATGAAAACGGGCTGCGCGTATTCCGTGAGGTGTTCATCGTGGTCGGGCGCAAGTGCGGCAAGACACTGCTCGCATCCGGCGTGATGAGCTATGAGGCATACGTTGACGGAGAATTCGGAAGCGAGATTTACTGCGTCGCGCCCAAGCTCGATCAGAGCGACCTTGTCTACTCGGCGTTTGAGTTTACCAAAGACAAAACACCGGTCTTTGCGCAGATGACGAAAAAGCGCAAGACTGATCTGTATATTTCCAAGACAAACACCACGATCAAGAAGATCGCGTTTAACGAAAAGAAAGCCGACGGCTACAATCCGCAGCTGACTGTCGGGGATGAGATGTCATCATGGCCAGCAGCGCGCGGTCTGAAACAGTATGAAGTCATGGTTTCCGGCACCGGTGCCCGCGAGGAGCCGCTGACACTCTCGATCAGCTCTGCCGGCTATGTCAACGACGGCATTTTCGATGAGCTGTTCAAGCGAGCGACAAAGTTCCTGCTCGGCAGCAGCCATGAAAAGCGGCTATTGCCGTTCATCTACATGATCGACGATGCCGACAAGTGGGACGACATCAACGAGCTGCGGAAATCCCTGCCGGGTCTTGGTGTATCGGTATCTGTGGACTTTATCCTGTCCGAGATTCAGACCGCATACGAATCTCCATCCAAAAAAGCGGAATTCCTGACGAAATACTGCAATGTCAAGCAGAATTCCGTGCAGGCGTGGCTTAAATCCGAATATGTCGCCAAAGCGATTACGGTGCCGCGCGATCTGGAGCAGTTCCGCAGCAGTTATGCGGTGCTCGGCATCGACCTGTCACAGACGACAGACCTCACGGCTGCCGTCCTGGTGATAGAGAAAAACGAAAAGCTGTATGTAATTTCGCAGTTCTGGATGCCGACAGCGAAGATCGACGAGGCAGAACAGCGAGACGGCATCCCGTATCGGCTGTATGTCGAAAAGGGATGGCTGCGGCTTTCCGGTGATCACTTTGTTGACTACCACGATGTCTATGCGTGGTGCTGTCAGCTTGTGGAGCAGTACGAGATTCTGCCGCTGATGACCGGCTATGACCGGTACAGTTCGCAGTATCTGATTCAGGATATGGAGCGGTACGGATTCCACACAGATGATGTCTTCCAGGGCTTTAACCTGCATCCTGCGATCCAGCAGGTAGAGGGGATGCTCGGTGATGGCAAGATCGACATCGGCGACAACGATCTGATGAAGATGCACCTGCTTGATACAGCGCTCAAGTCGGAGGGCGAGAGTCGGCGCACACGGATCGTGAAAACCGATCAGAGAAGTCACATCGACGGAACAGCAGCGCTTCTCTGCGCGATGATCGTCCGCGAGAAATACTATGATGAAATCGGCGAACAGTTAAGAAATGCGGGGTGATATTACGGGACTGTTTGAGAAAATCTTTAGACCGAAAGCAGCAGCGGTGACACAGGATGGCTTTTGGAAAACCTTTACAGCATATCAGCCGCAGTTCTACACTGTCGAGGGGCAGGTTTATGAGATTCTGCTTGTCCGGGCTGCGATAGACTTCCGGGCCCGGCAGAACACAAAGCTGAAGGTGCAGATCAGAGGGTCAGCAAACGACCGCCTGCGGACTTTGGTGCAGCATAAGCCGTCGGAATGGCAGACATGGTACAAGTTCCTCTATCGGGTGAGTACAATCCTTGATGTTCAGAACAACTGTATCATCGTGCCGATTCTCGACGACCTCGGGCGCGTGTGCGGCTACTATCCGATTCTGCCGTCATCGACCTCGATTGTCAACGTAGACGGTGAGCCGTTCCTGAAATGGACTTTCAGCGACGGAAGGCAGGCTGCAATAGAGCTGAAGCGCTGCGGAATTCTGAATAAATATCAGTATCTGTCGGACTTTTTCGGATCCGACAATAAAGCGCTTGACAGCACGATGAACCTGATCTCGATCAACGAGCAAAACATTGCCGAAGCGGTGAAACAGTCGGCGACATTCCGCTTTATGGCGCGTGTCAGCAACTTCACGAAGGCGGAGGATCTGAAAAAGGAATCGCAGCGGTTCTCCGCAGAGAATTTTTCCAGCGAAAATGGCAACGGCGGCATGCTGCTGTTCCCGTCTACGTTCACGGACATCAAGCAGGTAACTGCGGCGGCGTATAACGTGGACAAGGCACAGCTGGAACTGATCCAGTCTAATGTGTTCAGCTACTTCGGTGTCAATGAAAAGCTGCTGCAATCCCTTGCGACTGCCGATGAGCTTGACGGATTTTTCAACTGCTGCGTCGAGCCGTTTGAGATTCAGCTGAGTGAAACACTGACGGATATGACATTCAGCGCCAGAGAGCAATCGGCAGGCAATCGTGTCGATGTGACCGCTAACCGGCTGCAATACGCAAGTCTCTCACAGCGCATCGAAATGGCACGCGAGCTCGGAGACCGCGGCATGATCCTGCGCGATGAGATCCGCGAGCTTTTCAACCTGGCTCCTTTGCCGGACGGGATTGGTCAGACCGCTCCCGTCCGCGGCGAGTATTACAATGTCGGCGATGCACGACCGACAGGAGAGGAGGATTACGATGGCAACGAACAATGAAAGAGAATTCCGGCGCTGCGCAGAGTTTCGTGCGCTTGACAGTGACGAGAATTCGTATGTGGTCGAGGGCTACGCAACGACGTTTGATCAGCCTTACATGCTCTACGATGACGGGAACTACGAAATCCGTGAAGTCATTGACAAGGCGGCATTCGAGAAATGCGATACCTCCGATGTTATTATGCAGTACGATCATCAGGGTCACGTGTTTGCAAGAAACCGCAACGGCACTCTGACGCTCGCTGCTGACGATACCGGCTTGAAGATCACAGCTCGGCTCGGCGGCACAGAGATCGGTCGGCAGCTTTACGAGGAAATCAAGGGCGGCTATACAGATCGCATGAGCTTCGCATTCGTCGTTTCCGATCAGAAGCGCGAGAGCGAAATGATCAACGGAAAGACCGTCGTGACACGACGGATCACGGGCATTCGGAAGCTCTACGATGTTTCCGCAGTTTCGATGCCCGCAAACGATTCCACATCAATCAGCGCACGGAGCTGGTGCGACGGAGAGATTGCCCGGCTGGAAGCGGAGAGACTGAGTGCGTTGGAATACAGCCGGCGTAAGCTGGCACTCAAAATCAAACTGATGGAGGTATGATCTATGAAACCCGAAAATATGACCATTGATCAGGTCGAAGCACGGCTCAAGGAGATTCGTGCCCTGCTTGACGGCAATGAGCAGTGCGATGTCGATGCTCTGAACGCTGAGGTGGATGCACTCCAGGCACGCGCGGCAGAGCTGCGCAATGAAGAGACAAAGCGCCGCGAGCTCCGCACCCGCGTCGC
This sequence comes from Oscillospiraceae bacterium, assembly GCA_016281125.1. Lineage (GTDB taxonomy): Bacteria > Bacillota > Clostridia > Oscillospirales > Ruminococcaceae > Firm-04. Next base: position 17,984 of record JAEEIA010000093.1, read on the forward strand.
AACCGGTGAGATCGGCGGCACGCCGCAGCCGGTTGTCAAGACGGACGCACCGAAGGCACGCAAGTACACCGCGGATTCTGAGGAATACCGCTCTGCATGGCTGAAGAACATGGCATCTTTCAGCGATAAGAACGGCACAGTGATTCGCCTGCTCGGTGATTTGAACGAAGAGGAACGCACAGCGTTCACCTATACGACCGGCAACACCGGCTCTGTCGTCCCGACGGCAGTCCTGAACCGCATTGTCGAGCTTGTGGAAAGCATGTCCCCGCTTTACGATGATTCGACACAGTCCGGGATGACGCAGGGCTTCGGCGTTCCGCGCCACAAGTCCATCGAACAGGGTGACGCAGCAGTCACGAACGAGGGCGTCGCGAACGAGGACGAAGAGGATACCTTCGATCTGCTCGCGCTGACCGGCGTGGAGATCAAGAAACATGTCAAGATCACTCGCAAGATGAGCTGGCAGAGCATCCCTGCGTTTGAGGATTGGCTTGTCAAGCACATTTCCGAGCGCATTGCCGTTGCCAAGGAGACCCGCATCCTCGCACAGCTGAGTGATGCCACTTACGGCATCGCTGCGGCGAATGTTCTGACCGGTCAGGCATACACAGATGCCAATATCCGCGGCATTCTCGCGCTGATTCATGGTCAGGGCGCCAAGGTCTGGTATGCAAACCGCAAGACCATTTTCAACGGGCTCGCAGGTATCACGGATAAGAACGGCAGACCGCTGTTCCTGGAAGACACAACCGGCTCGGACCCCACTGTCGCCGGTCGTATCTACGGCGGAATCGTCAAGCTCGATGAGAATATCCCGGATAATGTCGTCTATGTCGGCATTCCGCGTCTTCTGCTCACCAATGACTTTGAGGCACTGTTCATCGGCAGAGATACTGACATGACCACGTTCGTGACGACAATCGGCGGTTACAGCCTGTTCGACGCAGGTCTGGAGAATCCGCTCGCATTCGTCAAGGCAACATTCGCGGATACCACAACTCCGTTTGTCAGCATTCCGAGCACCGCGACTGTTGCAAAGGACGACACAGTGACGATTCCGGTTCAGGCGGTCAATCCGGTCGGTACTTCCGTCACCTTTACATCCGGTACACCCGCAAAGGCGACTGTTGACAGTACAACCGGCGTTGTCACCGGTGTCGCAGCGGGCACATCCGTGATCACCGCAACGATTACTGTCGGCGGTCAGACCTACACGGATACCTGCACGGTCACTGTTACCGCATAATTTTGAAGTGAGGAGGTGAGCTTTGTGGCTCTGCTTGATGAAGTAAAAACCGCGCTGCGTGTATCGACAACGGATCCGAACATCACGGCGCAGATTTCGCGTCTGATCGAGGAGGCAAAGCTCGACCTCTGCCGGACTGCCGACATAGCAGAAGATAAGGTCATAACAGAGGCACCCGATGTCCTGATCAAGGGCGCGATCATCTGCTATGTTGGCTATGTCTGGTCAGCAGATCCGACGGAGAAAGACCGCCTGAAAGCCTGCTATGATGACTACAAGGCGAAGCTCTCTATGTCTTCCGATTACAGTACATACGGCGGTGACGGCAATGACTAAAGTTGATGTGCTCTCCTTGATCTCGACCACGGAAACGCGGGACAAGATCAATCAGCCGGTAAGCGTCGAGACCGCACGGCAGGTATATTGCACCATCGCATCTGTCACCCGTGCGGAATGGGTCGCAGCAAAACAGAAGTCACTGACCCCCTCATACGTTGTCAAAGTGTTTTTCGCGGACTATGCCGGTGAAACGATAGCCGAGCTTGGCGGAAAGCGGTATGAAATTTACCGCACATTTGGCACCGGAGACTATGTTGAGCTGTACCTGGGCACGAAGGTAGGTGTGTGATGTGGCAAGGAAGAAAGTCACGCCCGAGGAAGTCGTAGCAGAAATCTCGAAATCCATGAGCGAATACGCAAAGGTCACACTTGAACAGGTTGAGGAAATCTGCGAGTATGTCGGCGACGAGGCAAAAGCGCTTGCACAGAGTGACAGCCCGCGCCGCACCGGAAAGTATAAGCGAGGCTGGACGAAGAAAACGGAATTCAGCCGGCACGGCGTAAAGGTGACCGTCCACAACAGGCGGTATCGCTTGACACACCTGCTTGAATACGGGCATAAGACCGGGCGTAAACGCCAGGGAAAAGCGAGAACTGATGCACATGCTCACATCGCGTATGCGAATGACTATGCGCAGCAGGAGCTCGAAAGACGGATCAGAAAGGCGTTGGGAGGTTGATCACCATGTCGCTTGCAGAGCTGAAAGCACTGATGGATACGCTGAATATGGATACTGTCTACGGATATTTCCCCGAAGAAAAGAATCCTCCGTATATCGCGTATCAGGCAGAAACGGCACAGTCAATCAATGCGGACGGCATTGTAGTGCTGCTGCTCGCCAACATCACGCTCACACTCGTGACGGCGCGGCGTGATCCAAGCACCGAATCTCAGATTGCGGATCTGCTGACAGATGCCGGTGTGGATTTCGGCGAGCCGGATTACGAATTCGACGAAACGCAGAAAATCCACAAAACATCATTTTATTTCCAGACTATTGACTGAAAGGAGCTATACCTATGGCTGCAAAAGCAAAGCTGCCGCGTTCAATCAAGAATGTCGGCTATGCAATGATTACCAGCGTTGACAATAACACCGGCAAGCCGACATACGGCGATGTGAACTGGCTTGTCCACAACGAGGCAGGCGGCAGAGAATACACCGCAGAGCCGAAGGGCGAGGTTTCGTCCATCTACGCAGACGGCGTGGAGGTGTACTCTGAGGAGGAGAACACCGGCTATGACATCACGCTGACGCTGCTTGCCTGCATCGACGATACCGATGAGGACTGGCTGAACCGTGTTGTCGATCCTGACGGCGAGTATTCCGAAGAGTACGCCAATACCGGCGAATATCCGCACTTCGCTCTGCTGATTATCGAGGACACCACGGACGGTGTCGGTCAGACGAGAGTGTTCTACGACTGCCATGTGACGCAGCGCCCGTCTCAGAGCGGCAAGACCTCCGAGGGCGGCGCTCTGGATCCGATGTTCCCGGAGTATGCGATCAGCGCTGTGCCGCGTGAGGACTGCGGCTGTGTCGAGCGCAAGATCAAGGCAAAGGCGAAGATCAGCTCCGTGCCGGAGCCGTCTCTTGCAGGCAATCACATCCGCATCCAGAAGACGATGACCGTCACGGTTGGCTCTGTGCTGAATGTCCCGATCATCAGCAAGAATCCGTCTAATGCGGCAGTCACATGGACTTCCGGCACCACCGCGAAGGCAACTGTGTCCACGGCCGGTGCTGTGACTGGTGTTGCTGCCGGCGAATCTGTCATCACAGCTTCCATCACCGCAGACGGTGCGACATACACGGACACCTGTACGGTGACTGTTGTCGCGGCATCGTAAGGAGGCTGCCGTATGGAAATTACCGTAACAATCGCAGGTCGCGAAACGACATTCAAGAAAACCGGCGGTACAATGCGCCGGTTCAAGTCCAAATTCGGGCGCGAATGGTTTGCGGAGCTTGACAAGATCGCAAGAATGCAGCGCAAGGCTGCGGAAACCGCGAAAGCCGAGGGGCTTGACATCGAAAAGGCAGCCGACACTAAGAAGAAGCGCGGCAAGAAAGCTGCTGAGGAAGAAATCAGCGAGGAGCAGATTTATGCGTTGTCCGCAGCGATCGCGCAGTATGATTCTGATCCGTACTACGACATGCTCTACATCATGGCGAAGGAAGCTGATCCGGATATTCCTGACACTGTTGAGGACTGGCTCGACACCTTCGACGACTTCCCGTTCCTCGATGTGTGGATGCAGGTATCTCCGATGCTCTCGCGGGAAATGTCGATTGATCCAAAAAACGGCTCAGCGGCAGCGGCGAAGCCGGCGAACTGATCGGTACAGAGGAATTTTACCTGCACCTGATGCGCCGCGGATTCCCGCTGCCGGAGGTTGACACATGGGACACCGGAATGCTGCTGAATTACTGCTACGAGCACGATGCGATGATTCGGCGGCAGAACGGCGAGGTAGTACACGACAATATGCAGCGGTATCGTGTCTTGAAGGAGATGGAGCCGGAAATGGATCGGCGCTTTGCCGCCGGCGAAATCAAAGAGTACAAGTACCGCGAATACAAAGCAGCGCTCAGGCGCTGCGAAGAAGTGCTGGAGGTGACTGAATGAGCGGAAACATCAAGGGCATCACGATCGAGCTTGGTGGTGATACCAAAGGATTGGATGCCGCGCTGAAATCAGTCACCTCTCAGTCTGCCACGCTGGGAAAAGACCTCAAGACTGTCAACCAGCTCCTGAAGCTCGACCCGGGCAATGCGGAGCTGGTTGCTCAGAAACAGCAGATTCTTGCGCAGTCTATCGAGGCGACAGCTGAAAAGCTGGAGATTCTTCGGGCTGCACAGGAGCAGGTCAAAGCGCAGTTTGATGCCGGCGAAATAAGCCGGGAGCAGTACATCGCGTTTCAGGACGAGCTTGTTCGCACTGAAAAGCGCATGGAGCAGCTGACAGATGCGCAGTCTGATCTGCAATCCGGCATGGACGGAACAGCTGACAGCACGAAGTCACTGTCTGAAACTGTTTCCGACCAGAAACGGGAACTTTCCGATCTGAAATCGAAGTATGTCGAAACAGCAGCTGCAAAGGGCGAGGATTCCGAAGAATCCAGAGCCCTTGCGGATCAGATCAGAGCACTTTCCGACGATCTGAAAGAAAATGAGGACAGGCTGAATGAACTGCGTGAGCAGGCTGATCAGCTCGGCGAAACAGAAGATGAGCTCGGTGACGACACCGATGAGCTCGGCGATGAAGAAGAAGAAACCACCGAAAAGACGCACAAGCTCGGTGAAGCATTGAAAAATGGTCTGGCTGTCGCTGCAAAGGCGGCTGCTGCGGCTGTTGTTGCGGCGACTGCTGCCGTTGCCGGCTGTGTCACCGGCATGGTAAAAGCCACTGCCGAAACAGGCGACAACATCGACAAGATGTCGCAAAAGCTCGGAATGTCTGCGGAAGCATACCAGGAATGGGATTTCATTATGCAGCATTCCGGCAGCAGTATCGACGGCATGACCACATCCATGAAAAAGCTGTCCGATGCCGTTGTCAATCAGTCTGACAAGTCGGTTGCCGCGTTCGCAAAGCTCGGCATTTCCATGGAGGATGCCGCGAATATGTCGCAGGAGGAACTTTTCTCCGCGACGATCACAGCATTGCAGGGTATGGAGTCAGGCGCAGAGCGCACTGCTCTTGCGACTGATCTGCTTGGTAAGTCTGCTATGGAGCTCGGTCCGCTGCTGAATACCAGCGCGGAGGAAACCGAGGCGATGCGGCAGCAGGTACACGAGCTGGGCGGCGTCATGTCCGACGATGCGGTCAAGGCATCCGCACGGTATCAGGACAGCTTGCAGAACATGCAGACAGCCGTCAGCGGCGTGACACGGTCAATTACCTCTCAGCTCATGCCGTCGATGTCCGACATGATGGACGGCATCGCGGCTCTGGTCAGCGGTGACAGCAACGGCATCGAGCTGATCACGAACGGGCTGCGCGACTTTACGGAGCAGATCGGCGATATTCTTCCGCAGGTAACGGCGGCAGCGGAACAGCTGCTCCCGGTCATCGTGGATGCAGTTACAGCCAATCTCCCGATGATTCTCGGCGCGGCTGCGTCGATTGCTACGACACTGATGCAGGGCCTGCTCGATAACCTCCCGCAAATCTTAGCCGTTGCCGGTGACGTCATCATGCAGCTTGCAGACGCAATCCTTGGAATGCTGCCGCAGCTGACATCTGTCGGCTTGCAGATCATCATGCAGCTCGCCGCGGGCATTGCAAAGGCACTGCCGAAGCTGGCAGCGGCTGTTGTGAAGATCATCCCTGAGATTGTCAAAACGCTTGCAGGCACATTCCCGACGCTGATCCAGACGATTGTCGGCATTGTCCCGGAGATTGCCAAGACGCTGACGGAATCACTCCCGACAATGATTCCGATGCTGGTCGATTCCGCGCTCGACATCGTTGACACGCTTGTTGACGCGCTGATTGACAATGCAGACCTGCTGCTCGATGCGGCAATCCAGATCGTCATGTCGCTCGGCAATGGGCTGATCAACGCTCTGCCGCGGCTCCTTGAAAAAGCACCGGTCATCATCAAAAAGCTGGTCGATGCGATCATCAAGAATCTGCCGCTGCTGATTGATGCGTCTATCGAGCTAATCGTGATGCTCGTGCAGGGCATCATCGAGAATCTCCCCGCGCTGGTTGACGCAGCCGTGCAGATCGTCGGTGCTCTGGCAAAGGGCATTGTGCAGGCTGCCGGAATGGTGCTGAAAGCTGTTGGCGGCATCCTCTCGGGCGTCGGTGATCTGATTGACGGCTGCATTCAGTCGGCTGTCGATTGGGGCAAGGGCATTATTCTTAGCGTCGCCAATGGCATCGGTGCCATGTTCGGCGCAGTGACATCCAAGCTGGAATCGCTCGGAGAGGCAATCTTCGACAGATTTCAGAAAATCAAATCTACTGTTTCTGCAATCATCGGCGCTGTCAAGGCAGTGATCGGTGCGGCGTGGGATGCAATCCACGCAAAGATTTCTGCGGTGCTCGGCGCAATCAAAGCGACTGTCACCGCCGTGCTGACAGCGGTTTCGTCTGTTGTATCCAATATCTGGGACAAGATCAAGACCACCGTGAGCAACGTGATGACGTCGATCAAGGATACTGTTTCCAGAATCTGGGATAATGTGAAATCGTCGGTCAGCGGTGCGATCACAGGCATCAAGTCAACGATTGTCAACGGCTTTGAGGCAGCCGTTGCCTACATCAAGTCGCTGCCGTCACAGGCTCTGCAATGGGGCAAGGACATCATCGGCAATATTGTATCCGGCATCAAGTCGAAGATCAGCACTGTGACCGATGCCGTTTCCGGTGTCGCCGGCAAGATCAAGTCTTTCCTGCACTTCTCCGTCCCGGACGAGGGACCGCTGACAGACTTTCCGAATTGGATGCCCGACATGATGCAGGGGCTTGCAAAGGGCATCAAGCAGAACATGCGGTATGTGCAGAACGCAGTCGGCGATCTGGCATCCGCAATGGTGCCTGGCATCGACCTGTCACCGGCTCTCGCGCAGTACAGCAGCGGGCGTCTGATGATGCCCCAAGCGGCTGCGGCGGCTGCTGCATCTGGCAGCGGAGGTGTGACCACATCGACCAGGACATACAACATCAACGTGAATGTGCAGCAGATGAACTCTGACTATGATGCCCGCCGTGCAGCTGAGATCATGGCAGAGGAGATTGACCGGCTGACGCAGGACAATAATTCTCTGAAAGGAGCGTGGAGCGTTTGAGGAATTGGATCGAGATTGACGGCAAAACCAGCAGGAATTTCGGGCTTGCAATGGCTCGGCTCCCGCTGTGGACAGCCGCAGCCGAAACTGTCGAAAACATCACGCTCCCCGGTGTGGCGGTTGAAATGGACCGCCATACCGGACAGTATCAGGACTTTAACCTGACGCTCACCGGCTATCTAACTCGCCCGCCGATGTGCGGGGATTTCCCGAAGCTGATCGACTGGCTCCAGAACGGCAAGCAGCTCGTGATGAGCACGCAGCCGCAGATTTACGGCGTCATCCGCAAGGTCGGACAGATCACGCCTAAGCGCATCGGCACACGGGCAAATGAGATTCAGATCCCGTTTACGTTCAAGCCGTTCAAGTATACGCGCGAAAATATCCCGGAGACATTCGACACTTCCCCCGCGTATATCCATGTATGGGGCAATGTCTATTGCGAGCCGGTTTATCGGCTGACTGTAGACCCTGAGCTGACCGGAGCAGCGCTCTTCACCGTCAACGGGGAAACAATCACGATTCTGAATCCCGCGATCCAGACCGGCACTGTCGTCATCGACATTCCGCGCAGAAAAATCTACATGGAAGAAAACGGTGTGCTGACAATCGTGCAGACGTACACGACGGGCGATTTCTGGAAGCTGGTGCTTGTCCCCGGGTCAAACACGATCAGCTGGAACAGCCATGTCACAGCTGTGAGCGTAACGGTGAATGAGAGGTGGCTCTGATGCTGACGGTGCGCGATCCCCTCAAGGTTTATTCCCCGACGGAAAAGCTGTTTCAGAGCAACGGGCTGCGGCTGCTTTCGCCGACAGTCGCCGAGCATACGCTTGAAATCCAGACCGCCGGCAGCATCCACATCGAGCATCCGCTTGACCCCGACGGTGATTGGAAAACGCTGATTCCCGGGTATATCATCTATGCGCCGGTTCCATACCGCAACACGGTTCATTGGCAGCCGTTCCGCATCTACCGCCGCACGAAGAAACGCGCAGGCGGCGCACCGGTTGTGTCTGTAGACGCACTGCACATGCTGTATGATTTGAACTACGTGCTGCTCGAAGACGTCAGACCGACGAATCTCGGCTGTCAGGCAGCGATTCAGTGGCTGTTTGATCATCCATACGACCCGTATGGGCAGGCAGCGACAAAGCTGCCGCTTGGCAATTTCACATTCGCGTCAAACATCACGGCGCAGTCCTCGGCAGAGTACCAGTGGAAAACGCTCACCGGCGCGCTGATCGGCGAGGACAACTGTGTGCTGACACGCTGGGGCGGCGAGCTGTATGTCAACGGCACATACTTCTCGATCAGCTCTCCGATGGAGGGGAGCATGCAAAATGCTTTCCACATCGCGTATGGCAACAACCTGATTGAGGTCGAGGAAACGCTTGACTATACCAACACGTTCTCGCAGCTTGTCGCGTCTGACAACTACGGGAACAGCGCACACGCCTCAATCCCGCTGAGCTACAACGGGCTACCGTTTGAAAAGACACTGCATGCCGTTTTCTCATACTCCGACGATCTGACCGCGCAGGAGCGCGGAGCACGTTTCGGATCGGATTTCAGCAAGTACATGTCTACGATCCAGGAGGTTGAGGCAAGCTACTCCGTCAATCACCGCGATCTGCCGGCAGACGATCCGTTCCAGCAGCTAGCAAGCTATGAGGTCGGCGACACCGGCATCATCGAGGACAGCGAGCTGGAGATCAGCACGACGCAGCGCATCACCAAAGCAGTGACAGACCTGCTGACCGGTCAGCGCATCAGCACGGAAACAGGCAATGTCAGGCGCAGCATCGCGCGAAAACAGCCGTTCAGCAATACCGTTACGACTACAGAAAGTGCTTCGCAAAAGCAGCTTGACGCAATCGCAGTGCAGGTCAGTGATCTCGACCGCAGCCGTCTTGCCACATGGGGCAGTGCACGCGGCATGACATGGGGAACTGCGAAAAAATATCATTGGGGCGATGGAGGTGCTACAACATGACGACAACATCATTTCTGGGCCTGAAAAAGCCCGCAGACAGTGATGCGATCAATATCGGCGATCTGAACTTCAACGCGGACACGCTCGATGCGTTTGCCGGTGAGACAGCAGCTGCGCAGCAGCGGCAGGATGATGCGATCGACGCGCTGGCAAACGTCGGCGCAAAGAATGCGCTGCATGTTATAGATTTTCGCAGCGGAACAAGTCACATCCCCGGGCCCGTCACAAATCGCGGCGTGACGTACACGATTAACGCTGACGGTACAGTCACGGCAGACGGCACGAGTGACCCGGAAGATTCATCCGCGTCAAGCTGTCAGATCTGGTGCGAGGTTGCACGATCAGGCAACTACACTTTTACCTGCGGGGCAAACTCTGCGACCGTTTCTGTTGACCCGGACAGCCTGTATGACTGCTTTCTCGGTACGCAGGTGGGGAGCGCGTACACCACGCTGATCCGCGATTTCTACAGCGACGAAGAACAGGTCAAAAACACGGCGTACCTCGAAGCAGGGGTGCCATATCGCCTGAATATTCGCGTTCATGTCGGTAAGACGGTTGACAACGAAGTTTTCAAGCCAATGCTCAGACCGGCTGCGCTGAAGGACACGGAGTATGTGCCTTATGCGCCGTCGAACCGGGAGCTGTACGAGATGATTCTTGCGATGCAAAATCAGAGCTGAAAGGAGAAACGTGCATGCCTGAAATCAGCATTACGGTAAGAGAAAAAACAGCATCGCTCAGCGGTCCTGTTGCGATTGTCTGCGGCAACAGCGATTATACTGTCGTATTCGCGTTTGATTCCGAATGGGATGCCTACATTGCGAAGACAGCAGAGTTCCGCTTCTGGCGGGACGGCGAGCGCAAAAGAGTAGAAGTCTTCTTTGAGGGCGACACCGTCAGCGTTCCGATCCTGCGGGATATCGACGAAGTCGAGATCGGCGTCTATGCCGGCGACCTGCACACCTCGACCGGTGCGCGCATTCCATGCGCCCGCTGCATCACGGACGGCACTGCGGTGCATGATCCGCCCGCGCCGGATATCTACAATCAGCTCATGGAGTATCTTGCGGGATTGCAGGGCGGGGGCGTTCCTGCGGGAGCGGCAATGATTATGGTAGGCGGCGGTGTGTCTGACATTGGTGGTGATACAAGAGCAGTTACCAAGCTGCTGAGTGGCGAAATTCCGCTGATAAACGCTGTGCGGTACCCGGTGAATAATGCAGTTGGAAACGCCATGATCTGTGATGCACGAGAAATGCGGTGTACGACGAAAGACATCTACGAAATACCCGCTGGGAAGACCGCAACGGTATCATGTGCCGTATCACGAATGCAGATAACAGGCTGGCAGATGAATGACAGATTTATCTGCACAGGAAATAGCTTCTCGACGTGGCAGGACTTCCCGCTTGTGATTGACAACACAAGCGGCAGCGAAAGCATGTTGGTTGCGCTGAACTTTAGGCGTTCTGATAATTCAAATGTTGCACCATCCGATTTTGGGACCATTATAGCTACACTGGAATAAAGGAGGGAATCGAAATGGCAAAAATAGCAGTATATCCACTCGCAAAGTATGCAGATGCACTCAGCAGGGCGCAGGAAGCACTCGATGAATCAGGCTTTTTCGACAGCGTGACGCTGGACTCGGGGACTGTGACGTGTGAAAAAGACGGGGAATCAATCGCGACAGTAAGACTCGGTGGTGCTGGTGGCAGCTGGTTTACAGTGACATTCAAAGGAATCACCATCGCGAATGAAACAAATATTGCGTCATTCATTATCGCATCAACGAGCAAAGCTGTTTTTATCTCGTTCTTGTCTAGCAGTGGCGGGGCGTCTGGCGTTACTTTTTCTGTGGTTTTCACGAAGTCGAAGACTGGCAAACTGATGTGCGGCTACAGTAACGGACTTGCTAGAACGCTCCTTATGTACGCAGAGGATACAACAAACACGCAAAGTACTAGATCGATCAACGCCGTTATGGCTAGTTCGTATCATTCAACGCTTTGTCCAGTATGCGTGGAAACTGGCTCAGAAGATCTGGTATCGACGACCGCTGATTTCTTCCTGTTCCATTACCGACTCAGCAGCATCCCACGCGGGTCATTTTCATCCTTTATGATCGACGACAAGAAATACCTTACAGACGGCGACGTCTGTGTCACTGATGACGAATGAGGTGACTGCCGTGAAATACATCATCATGCTCACCATCGTGATCGGCCTCGCCGTGTCCGACTTTCTGACCGGCATCATCAAGGCGTATGTGAAAAACGATCTCTCCAGCTCAAAGATGCGCAAGGGCGGGCTCAATAAGCTCGCGGAGATCATCGTCATGGCGACATCCTGCGGTGTGGAGATCGGGCTCGGCATGCTTGGGACCTACTATCAGGCGGAGCAGCTGGCGCGGATCTCCGGCACGGTTGCCTCGGGTGTCGTGCTCGGCTATATCGTCATCATGGAGCTGATTTCGATCCTTGAAAACTATGCCGAGATCAACCCGGAAGCTGCCTGGGCGGGGAAAATTATCAAGCGGCTCAGAAATATCAAAAAGGAGGACGAAACATGAACGCACCGTATATCGGCAGATTCCGCGTATCGCAGCAGTACAGCGCATCACACACAGGTCTGGATCTGGTCGGCGTGGACAGCAAGGAGATCCACAGCACCGTCACCGGCACCGTCTTGCGTGCCGGCTGGGAGAACGACAACAATCACGCACAGGGCTTCGGACAGCGGGTCGTGATCAAGCGCGACGGCACCGATGAGTACTACTATTTCGGGCATCTGAGCGAGATCCGCTGCAAGGCAGGCGACAAGGTGAAAATCACCGACATCATCGGCATCGAAGGCAGCACCGGCTACAGTACCGGATCGCACTGCCACTACGAGTGCAGGCTCTCCGATCAGAAAGCGAAGCATCGGAACATCAGCACCATCTCCGGCATCCCGAACGCAATCGGCACATACGACGACGGCTACCGTCCGAGCTCGACACCTGCTCAGACGACGCCGACACCCGCAGCCGAGACGAAGGAAATCACGTTGAAGATCGGCAGCGAGACATGGAAGGGCACACTTACAAAACAGTAAAAACGAACCGGCAGGGGACATTGATTCCTCTGCCGGTTTTCTGCTTTTTTCGTGTCACATTTCGTGTCATATTTATGTGCGGAATGTCATACTTTCGGGCTGATATGGCATTCTTTTGCTGTGCTTTGGTTGATGCAAAACCGCTGTACATGCGCAGAAAACACGCATATACGGCGATTTGCGAAAAATGCGCCTGACAGGACTTGAACCTGCTATAGTATCACGTAGATGCGTTATTTTTCGTGCTCTGTGTCATATTCCGTGGTGTATTGCTCGTGAGATTGCTCAAAGCGAGCGACTATATCATCTTCTACCTGACGGCGCTTTTCCGACATTGTATGCTGATAGATATTGTGGAGCGTGCTTGCGGTTTTCCAGCCGCCGCGCTCCATGATGTACTTGTCCGGCACGCCCATCGCATGGAGGATAGACGCCTGATAGTGTCTGAGGTCGTGGAAACGAAAGTGCGGAAGGTTGTGCCTCGCCCTGGCATCGTCGAAGTAGCCTGTGATCGTGACCGGCATCAGATCGACGATGCGGTCGGTTCCGGCGCGAGGCGTCAGACGCTCGATCACGAACTTCGGCAGCTTGATGTCCCGATAGCCGGCTGAGCTTTTCGGCTGCTTCAGCACCCATTGCTTGGCATCATCGCGCACCATCGCCTTGCGGACATGCACGATGTCGCCTTCGATGTCCGATGCCGTCAGTGCGGCGCACTCAGATCTGCGCAGACTGCCGAATGCTGCGAGCAGCACCGCCTTTTCCAGCTCTGTGCCGCGGATCGCTCGGATAAGGTTTTCGACTTCCTGCTCCGTCGGCACATAGATGTCAGCGCGCTTCGGCTGCGGGAGCCGGGTGTTGAGCGTGATCTCCGGCGCGAACATGCGAAGGACGGCACTCAGGAGCCCGTGAGCGTTGCGCACAGACTTCGGGCTGACCGATGCCGCCATGACATTGACGGCGCTCTGGACGCGCTCCTGCGTGATCCTGGACAGCTTCAGCGGCATCAGCTCGGGGAAGTCGTGCGCGGCAGCCCGGCGATACTCGCGGACGGTGGAAGGCGACAAGGTGTTGCTTTTGATATTGATATATGTGATGTAGGCATCCGCAAGCGTTCGATCGCTTGACCTGGATGCCGCTTTTTTCTTTGCGGAGTGCTCGGCGGCGAGGAACTCCGCTTCTTTTTTCGTCGGCGCGGTGAAACTGAGATAGACCGGCTTCCCGTCAGCTTTCCGGCCGTCGAACACTCTGACCCGCCAGCTCCCGGACGGCAGCTTCTTTGCTTTGGCCATGAGATCGCCAACCTTTCACAGATTGAGATGCGCACAAACTTGCACATCTGAAAAATCCCTCTTGACAAGTGCGCAGAAATCCGCTACAATGGAATTATAGGAGATGTGAAGTATAAAGCACATCGAAGGAGATAAACTTCACACACGGAGGGCATGCACATGACTAAAGATGAACTCATCAAAGAATTGATTGAGCTGTGGATTGATGCCGGGATCATCGCTGCGCCCGAAGAAACTTTGCAAAATCAATAAG
>JAEEIA010000094.1 GCA_016281125.1 Oscillospiraceae bacterium
CAGCAGCAGTCGCTGATGCTTTCTAGGATCAAGGCTTTGGCTAGCGGAAACGAATATCAGGCTGCAATGGAGCAGTCTGATAGTGCAGTCAACGCTGTCAACGACCAGTCCGATGAATAATTAAGACATTCCGGTAAAATTGCTACTAGTAGCAACCTACGAGCCATTCTATATTATGTTTTCATTTATCACTGCCGGTGACGTTCTCACCGGCTTTCTTTTCCAGAAAGACACATCATAAAAAGAGTCCCCGTGAATCACACGAGGACTCCTGTATTTAACCCCATGAAATCGAAAGAATCCACATTATAACAATCCCGGCAAGTATAATTCCGAAAGTGATTGCAAGTCCAGCGAATACAATGCACAGGAAAGCTGCAAGTAATCCGAATAATGCACCGATACCCGCGTTTGCAGCAATCAACAAACCGCCAGACACTAGGCATCTCCAAACACCGCCTTGAGTAAGCAGTACGACAAGCTGGGCGATAAAGGATAGTCCAATCACAACGAGTAAAATCCAGTTAAGCACTTTTGCGTTTTCTGCAAAGGATTCCGGCTTGAACTCGGCATAAAAAATATTTATAACCGCTGCGATACCAATCAAAAAAGCGGGAACCAGCCGGGCTTTCATCGTCATTGGTTTGACGGTATCAGGATCGTAAATATGTCCAAGCGGAAGTTGAGAGAAAAGAAAGATCAGCGGCTTTGAAAAAAGGATTTCACACAAAAGCGCAGCCAAACCAAATATAAATAAGAAGGGATCAGAATCAACGCCGTTAGTCAAAAAACGATAAAATCCGTTGATAATGGTACTATCTGAGATTTGGAATCGTTCCGGCTCTATCGGAGCTGGCGTTTTGCTTACGGTATACGCAAATAGAACGATTACCGCTATGCACAGCAAGCAGCAAATTCCAGCACCTATTGATTTTGCGACATGTTTAGCATCATGCATGGTTTCAATTCCTTTCTTTCAGAATATGAAAAAATCCTTTGAAGCCAAGTGGTTCAAAGGATGCAAAAAATTTTTCAATTTTCTATTGACAAGCACCACAAATGGTGCTATAATAGATACAGTGCTAATAAAGCAATCCCACGGGGCGCAGACGAATTGGCGTTCGGCTACACCCCATAATCAGAATGGTGATACAGACACCGACTGACTTAGTGAGACTGGCTATAGCGTGTTTCCATTATAACACGATTTAATAGTATTGTCAAGCCCTTTCAGTTCGATGTTTGCAGCGTCCGGACTGATTGGGCTTGCTTTATACCCTAGCACGTTATACCGCTATGTTTTGACGGACAAACGGTATAAGGCACATTGACAACGGAATATATTTTGATTGATAGTTTTTCGATGTAGTCCATGCTGCTGTCATAGGGGTGTCCAGTAGGAACGTACCTATGAGGTGGCAATCCGCGATGACATAGCAGAAAACCTACGAGCGATGCTGCAAAGAGCTACAGAGCGATAAACCGTATCTGACACGCAAGTGGCTATCAATCAAAATTCACCTTTTGGTGATTGCTGAATTCGCAAAACACAAAAACAGGCTACCGGGAATAACCCGATAACCCATTCCCGTGTGAGTTGGTTGGGGTGGAAGGATTTGAACCCTCGAAATAACGGAGTCAGAGTCCGCTGCCTTACCGCTTGGCGACACCCCAGTGTTTCGTCCTCTCGCTGACGACTTGTTTATTATAGCATAAATTCAGACGTTTGTAAAGCCCTTTTTTCGAATTCTCTGAATTTTTTTGCTTTTCACAAAAAATGCTTGATTTTTTCGTGCAAATTTGCTATAATGTTGTTATGGGAATACAAGAAGGGTATTCTCATAAGCAGAGAGGATGCCTCAGCAGGCAGCGGCGGTTCAGCGTGAGATCCGCCTGCGGACTGCCTGCGCATCCCAAGACCGGCATAAAGGAAATGAGAGAATGAAGAAGCTGTATTTTATCACAAATCTCCGATCCGGAAAAAATGCCATGCGCGGAAAGCTCGCTGCCGTCATTGATATTTTTACGGCAGCAGGCTATGAGGTCACTGTTCGCACGACGCAGGGGCGCCGTGATGCAACGGCTGCTGCGGAATATGCCTGCCTGGTCGGCGGGTATGATCTGATCGTCTGCTCCGGCGGCGACGGGACGCTCAATGAGGTGGTGCAGGGACTGATGCACAGCCAGAAGCCGCTCCCGATCGGATATATTCCCTGCGGTTCGACCAATGACTTTGGCAGATCGCTCAAAATTCCGACGGACATTGAAGAAGCTGCCCGTCAGATTGTGAACGGTCATCCGTTCCGCTGTGACATCGGACGGTTTAATTCATGTAATTTTCTTTATGTTGCAGCCTTCGGCGCATTTACCGAGACTGTTTACGAAACGCCGCAGAATGTCAAGAATGTCATCGGCCACATGGCATATCTGCTGCACGGACTGACCCGGATCCCTTCCATCCGCGCGCTGCATATGAAGATCGAGTATGACGGCAAGGTTGCGGAGGATGATTACCTCTTCGGCATGGTCAGCAATACTGCATCTGTGGGCGGTATGCTGAAGCTGAACAATTTCCGTCTGGATGACGGAATGTTTGAGGTCATGCTGATCCGCAAGCCGCCGAACGTGATGCAGCTGAACAAGATCATCACGCAGCTGATGGATATCAACATGGATATCGACGAGGAATATGTTTCTTATTTCCGTGCAAGTCATCTGCGGTTTATCTCCAATGAGGAGATCCCGTGGACGCTGGACGGCGAATACGGCGGTGCCTCGTGCGATACCGATATCGGGATCTGCCATCACGCAGTTACATTCTGGGTCAGTGACGATGCGCCGTATCATGATGATGAAATCAGGAGGCTGTTTACAGAGGAACAGGAGGAGGCACCTCATTTTGAAAAGGAGGAATGAGCACCCCCGTTTCCGGTGCTCATCAACACTATGCGACTCTTTCTTATTGACTATGAAAATGTCAACTCGGCCGGTCTGCACGGAATCGGGCAGGCAGAACAGGATGACCGGTTCATCCTGTTTTACAGCCGGGAGGCGAACACGCTGTCCTTCGAGATCATGGACGAGATGCTCGGCGCCAATATCATGCCGGAGCGTGTCTGTCTGGAGCACAGCGGCAAAAACGCGCTGGATTTCCAGCTTGTGACATTCCTTGGTTATCTGATCGCAAAGGAAAAGGCAGATACTTATTACATTATCAGCAAGGATTCAGGCTTTCAGTCTGCAATTCTATTCTGCCAGTCTTATTTCGGCGTCAAAGTGTATCTGAAGCCGTCCATTAAGGCAGCGATCGGTGCAAATTCCAGGAAGGCAAAGAAAAAAGAGTTACAGCAGGAGCCTGCTGTAACTGTTATGAAGCCGGCAAAAGCGCAGCCTGTACTGAAAAAGGCAAGAAAGGCGGACGCGCAGCCGGCGCAGAAGAAAAAGGGCAAGACCGCTTCGGTCAGTCTGCGGAAGAAAGCGACTGTGATTCAGGTGCAGCCCGTCAGCGGTCCGGTGTATGCACCGCCGCAGGAAGATTCAGTGCCGATTGATCTTGAAACTGTCCTCACGCTGGTACAGCCTGCGGTCAACATCGACACTGCAACGGAGATCCTGCACTGCTTGCAGGAGAGCCACAGCAAAACAGAGTTTCATAATGCGTTACAGCAGCATTTTGACAATGACAATGTCAAGCAGTATTATCACTGCATGAAGCCTTGTTTTATTACTTTTGTAGAATAACAGACAAAGCAAAACCGTGTTCAGTCCGCACGGTAAGGCAGCGCCCGCCTGGATTCCGATTTCAGGCGGCGCTGCCTTTTTTGTTCTGACTGCAACAAATTTGGCTGTAAGGAGGCGTTGCTGCCTTCTTCTTTATCCTATGCAGCAAAGATGATATCTTTTCTTCTCTTCTCCCATTGCACTTTCCGGTAAAATATGCTATAATATCAATACAGCGAATCGCTGGAAAAGAGAAACGCATTCTGCGAAAGAGGTTACAGATGAATCAACAAAAAAAGGTCATTGCCGGCGGGCTGGCCGTCTGTATCGGTGCGGCTGCGGTGCCGCAGCTGTCCGGGCAGGCATCAGCGGTGTATCTTCCGCTGAACCGCAACCGGACGGATGCCGTGTACTCTGACCTGCAAAGCACGGCGTATGCGTCCTGTAATGATGTGTACTACGATGCGTGGAACGGTTCGGTCGGCAGTTATCTCGCCTACGATCTTTCCGGCATCCCGGCGGAGCAGCGTGCTGTCATCAATCTTGCGTGGTATTCCGGTGCATGGAATAATTATGACTATACCGTGCTGAACGAGTCGCCCGGTGCATCCTTGTCATCCTATCGCATCAGCGTCAATGCGGCTGCGGGCGGCAGTTATCCCGAATCCGGATGGGAAGAGATTATCACCGTTTCGGATTATACCGCACATTCCGGAGAGAACAGCTTTCCGTTTGCGGGGTACAACTGGGTGCGGATTGAGGTGCTCGGTGTACAGAACGGCTGCAACAACGTCAGTCTGAATGTGGATATTCATTCTGTCATGAACGGCCTTGTTGACAGCTGGATGTTTTACGGCGACAGCATTACGGCCTGCGGTATGGTGACGTTTTCTGCCGGGGACGGCAATTTTGCGGACTTTTTGCATGAGCTGGATCCGCGCTTTTATCCGGCACAGGAGAACGGCGGCATCGGCGGCGTGCTCAGTACACACGGCAAGGCCAATATCGACCGCTGGTTAAAACAGTTTCCGGGGCAGTATGTGAGCATTGCCTACGGCACGAACGACTGCTGGGGCGATCAAACCGGTGCGGAGCAGTATTATGAGAATCTGGTGTACATGATCCGTGCGATTCAGGCGGCGGGCAAAACCGCAGTTCTGCCGAAGATTCCGTTTTCTCTGGAAAAGGGAATCTCTGAGCATGTTGAACGCTATAATGAAAAGGTGGATCAGATATACGCGGAATATCCGGATGTGATTCCCGGACCGGATTTCTATGCCTGGTTCAAAGCGAATCCGGATATGCTGAGCGGCGACGGCGTTCACCCGAGCGATGCAGGCTATAATGCCATGCGGAAAATCTGGGCGGAAACAGTGCTGGAAGCCGTCTATCAGAAGCGCGGTACGGAACAGCCTTCCGGCGTTCAGCGCGGCGACGTCAACGCGGACGGCGATGTCGGTATTGCGGATGCCGTGCTGCTGACGAAATATCTTGCGCGGACGGAAACAAAGCTGCCGGAATGGCGCGCAGCGGATCTGAATGAAGACAGCACGCTGGATGCGTCTGATCTTTCGCTGTTGAAGCAAAGGCTTATAACCGGCAGCATCAATCCAAATGAGAAACAGAAGTGAGGATCATATGAAACGGAAATTGATGATATTCCCGCTGTTGATTTGCGGCGCAATGCTGTTGAACGGCTGCGGAAATCCAGAAAACAGCAATTCAGAGTCTGAGATGATTTACGTGAAAAGCGTTTCGCTCTATGACACGATTGTGGATATTTACGCCGATCCGGATGCCTATATCGGAAAAAGCTATCACATGGTCGGAACGCTGTATCCTTCGGAAGAGGACAACGGCGATAAGTTTTATTCCATTTATGCAAAACCGCAGAGCGGGGGAGAGGGAACCGGTCTTGAACTGGACTGGAATGATTATAACGGCTTTTCGGATTATGATAAGGTCGCTGTCGAAGGAACCATTGAAAAGCAGAAGCGTGTTCAACACGGCGTCAGAAATGATTATCTCGTTCTGAAGGTCAGCATGCTGGAAAAGCGCGACTGACACGAATCCGGTGTTGACAAAACTGCGTTTTTCTGGTAAAATATTCTTATACAGCAATCACTGTAAAGCATAAAAGAAAAGAGGAATCATTATGGAATATCAGCCTTTTCAGGCATCTATGCTGGCGCTCGGACAGGCACCGTCCGTCATCCGTGAAACCTTTGAATACGGCCTGCGCCGTTCCAAGGAGATCGGCAGGGAGAATGTATTTGATTTCAGCCTCGGCAATCCGAGCGTTCCGGCGCCGGAGTCTGTTCACGCTTCGATCCGCCGTCTGATGGATGAGGTCGATTCTGTGCAGCTGCACGGCTATACCTCCGCAATCGGCGCGGAAGGTACCCGTCAGGCGATTGCTGACCGGATCAATGCGCAGTTTGCGACCAAAATCTCCGCAAGCGATATTTACATGACCTGCGGTGCGGCGGCTTCTCTGACGGTCACGCTCCACGCAATTTTGTGCCCGGGCGACACCTGCATGACCTTTGCGCCGTTTTTCCCGGAGTACCGCGTATTCGTTGAGGCTGCGAACGCCAAGCTGACGGTCGTGCCTGCTGACCTCGATAGCTTCCAGATGAATCTGGAGGCATTTGAGCAGCTCATTACGCCGGAAACCAAGGCTGTGATTATCAATACGCCGAACAATCCGACCGGTGTTGTTTACACGGAGGAGAATCTCCGAAAGTTCTGTGATATTCTCCGCGCAAAGGAAGCGGAGTACGGCCACACGATCTATCTGCTGGCAGACGAGCCGTACCGCGAGCTGGTCTACGATGATACGACAAAAGTGCCTTATCTGCCGGATCTGTATGACGACACCTTTGTGTGCTATTCATACAGCAAGTCGCTGTCTTTGCCGGGTGAGCGTATCGGTTACATCGTTGTTTCCCCGAAGATGAAGGACAATCGACTTGTGTATGCGGCAGTCTGCGGCTCCGGCCGGGCGCTCGGCTTTGTCTGCGCGCCGAGCCTTGCGCAGCGCGTTGTTGCTGAGAATGTAGCGGAAACCTCGGATCTCTCGATCTATCAGAGAAACCGTGATCTGCTGTATAAGTCGCTGACGGAATACGGCTACCGCTGCATTTATCCGGACGGCGCATTCTATCTGTGGGTTCAGGCGCTTGAGCCGGATGCAAACGCATTCTGCCAGAAGGCGCGTGATTACGAGCTGCTGCTTGTCCCGTCGGATTCATTCGGCTGCAAGGGCTTCATCCGCATTGCGTATTGCGTCACAACGGAAATGATTGAGCGCAGCCTGCCTGCGTTCAAGAAGCTGGCGCAGGCTTACGGCAAATAATTCTGCGCGCTGTATCTCAAAACAAATCCCGGAAACGATCTGTGATGACCGTTTCCGGGATTCTTTTCTGTTCTGCGTATCATTGCAGTTATTTGATATTGGCAACAATCTGCATGACAAATTCCGCTGCACAAGCGATAAAAAGCGCGATAAAGCCGTAATTCAGAACAGCGACGGAAAACCGCTTTTTCTTCGGGACCTCTTCCTCCGCCAGTTTGAGCACGATGCGTTTGCGGAATACGATGAACAGGATCAGACCTGTCAGCGCAAGTGCGTAATTGCAGAGGATGAGCATAACAAACGGAATAAATTTGCTGATATTGTTAAGCATCAAAGAATAATTCTGATTGATAAGCAGTTCTTTGATGGTGTTTTGGTCGATTCTGCGCAGCAGGATCATCGGCATGGCACTGCCCCAGAAATTGATCATAAAATGCATGGCGATGGTATGGATGACTTTGCCGGTGCGAATGTATACCCACGCGAACAGAAGTCCGAGTCCGGCTGCATAGAAGAACTGTGTGAAATTGCCGTGGAACAAACCGAACATGATCCCGGAAATCAGAATTGCGGGCAGCTCGCCGTACTTGCGGACACGGTCAATCAGTATTTTCCGGAAGATCATCTCCTCAACGACCGGTGCGCAGAATACTGCTGCAAAAACCATAACCAACGCACTGTTCCCGAACAGTGCCTCCGTCAGTGCTGTGGAGTCAGTCCGGATCCCGAGCACCAGTGTAAGAATCAGATTGACTATCACACCAATCAGATTTCCGGCAATCGCAATGCATTCACAGCAGGGGAATGTCAGCAGAATCTGACCGATATTCATGCGATGCTGTTCCGGCGGCGATGCCGGTATTTTTTTAGAGATAACCAGGTAAATCGGAAACGCAATCAGGTACATCGGTGCAAAGTTGACGAGTGCAGTCACATATGCAGGCGCATCTTTGGGAATCAGCATTTTCAGTCCGAGCTGGAGTGCAACTGTGATTGCCCAGAAGATTGTGATGTTCAGCAGTGCATGTGCATAGGTTCTCCGCGCTTCGGGAACCCGTTCGTCAGTCGGTTCTGCCGGTTGAATGTCTGTCTGTCGGATATTTTGATCCATGATGAAAAAACCTCCTGTATGGATAAGAAGCAGCGGCAAAAGCTGTCGCTGCTTCTTATATAGATGTTATTATTTTTTGCTGTCGAGAATGATGCCGCCTGTACGCGGATCGATGCCGCGGGAACGGAGCTGCTTTTCAAACTCCTTGTTGATCTTGTCAACCTTCTTGCGGCGCTTGGCCTCAGCTGCGGAAACCGGGCCGCCCATTGCCTCAAGCGTCGGCATCGGGGCAGGCTGTGCGGAGGCCGGGGTCTTCTTCTTGGACTTTTTCTCCGGAATCTTGTACTCCGTGTAATTGATCGGCTTGCCGGAATCCTGCTTCTGCTTTCTGACAGCAGGCGTTTCAATACCCATGGAAGCCATCAGCTCATCCATATCCAGCACCGGCCCGTTGTTCTGAATCGCATGATTCATCATCGCGCTTGCCTCAGCAGCAGGATTATATTTCGGCTGCTCAGGCGGTGCGCTGTAAACCGGCTCGGTAATCGGAATCGGGTTGCCAAGTGCATCGAAGTTCTGGAATACCTGGCGGCCGTCGGCGCTGTAACCGACAAACAGCGGCGTCGGCGTTTTCGGGTCGCGGGCGGGCATTCTGGAGGGAGCCGTAAACAGAGCGTTGTGAACCGGCTGCTGCTGAACCTGCGGCTGCATAAACGGAACGGCAGGCTGCTGTGATACAGGCGGTACCGGCATCTGCGGAACAGGCGGCGCAGGCGGAACGGGCGGCAGATCCAGCGACGGGACTGCTGCATTGGCGAAGCCTGCGGTCGGAACATTCGTCAGCTCCGGAATTGTATCGACAGTCGGAGAAACCGGCTGGCTGAGCTGCGGAGCGCCGGAACCGGAAGGCATCAGCAGAAGATCGTTCAGGCTGTCCTCCACGCTTGCTGACGGCTGGACATCCGGAACCGGTGTCAGATCAACAGGCTTTTCGGGCTTGGCGAACGCATTGGCTGCGAGCGTTCTGAGCTCGTCGATTTCAGCATCGACGGACGGAATTTCCTCAACAGCAGGCTGTGCAGCAGGCGCGGAAGGCTGCCCGCCGGAGAACTGTGCAAGGATATCCTCCGGGGAATTCATAACGGAAGCAACTGCGCTGCTGGGTGTCGGCATTGCAAATTGTGCAAGAATATCATTCTGTGCCGGAGCGGCAGGTGCGGAAGGTGCAGCCGGAGCGGACGGCAGTGCAAACTGCGCGAACACATCGTTGATCGGCTTCGGCGCTGCGGGCTGCGGTGCCGGTGCGGAAGGCTGTGCCGGAATTGCAAACTGTGCAAGTACGTCATTAGCAGGAACCGGAGCTGCGGGCTGCGGTGCAGCAGGTGCAGACTGCGGGCCCGGTACTGCAAACTGCGACAGCACATCATTGGCCGGTGCAGTGCGCGGCATCATGCCCGGGATCGAGGTCGGAACATTGAACTGCGAAAGTGCGTCCTCAGCGGTAGCGGCAGCCGGAGCAGTCGGTGCGACGTTCGGTGCCGGAATGCTGATCGGCGCAGGCGGCGGAGGCGGAGGCGTGTCAATCGGCTGCTGCTGCTGCGCCATGGACTTGCGCATGGAAGGCGGGATATAGCCGCCGCCGTTCTGCTGTTCCTGTGCAGGTGCCTGAACAGGGGGCGGAGCGACCGGACGATGCTTGGAGTTTGCGCGCTCACGCTTCAGCATGCGCTGCTCTTCCTTCAGCTGTGCCGCCATCTCCTTGTTGGATTCACGGATCAGGTGCTTTGCAATCACCGTTTTGCACTTCTCACAGGTGATCTGCATGACGTCGGTCATTTCACCGATCGTCGGGAAATTTTTCAGATTCTCAGGTCTGGTATAGTAGATCCCGCACGGTGTACGCTTCTGGTTTTCGGAAGCGTGAATCACTTTCGGATTGGATCTGCTATCAGAAATCAAGACAACATGCATGTTACCGATACCTCCGGGTGGTGGTTATTTTTCTACGTATCCCATTATACTACAATTCGAGAAAAAAATCAACACTTTTGCGAAGAAAGATGAATTTTTGTCTAAGTTTTTGTGCATTACAGAGGAAATGCTATCGTTTTTTGGTGCCTCTGACAGTTTTTTGTCAAAAGTGGCCGGATCCTGAACGGAAATCAGGATCCGGCGAATTTTAATCATATCAATTCACTTTTGCAGCAAGACAAAACGTGCAGAAAATCGGGCATATGAAGGATGCCGCTTTCCGCCAGCGCCGTCGGCAGAACGAGGATAACAAGCACCAGCAGAAGTGCGCGCTGCGGCGTTTTGCTCAGCCGGCTGACGAGCATGATCATGCCGCAGAGGAGCAATGCGGAAAGGTAACGCTGAATCATCAGCAGGATGATGCAGCCGCGCAGGCTGATGCGGAACGGAATATCCCGGAACACAGCCAGATTCCGCATATCTGCATTCAGATGCGTAAAGCCCAGATCCGTTTGCAGCCGAAGCAGGAAGATGCCGTGGCAGACAAGGACGGCCGCTGCTGTCAGGATACAGCACCAGAGAATCTGCGCGCCGAGCTTTGCGCCCCTGCCTTTTTTGGTGCTGCGCAGAAGCAGCCTTGTGTCGTAGCGGTTATCATATGCGCCGATGCCGTAGAACGAGAAGATCAGAAAGAGCAGCAGCAGCATACAGCAGCGCCGTTCCGCGGCACTCTCCTCAATCATTTTCGTGTACGGATCATCGTCAATCAGATATGCAGTGAACCCGTGCTCCTGCGCAAATTCCTTTGTTGTGACCATGGTTTCCAGGAAGTTTTCGTAACGCTCCAGATATACCCAGTCAAAATAAATGTGTGTCCGCAGCATATCTTTCATGTCTTCTGATGCTTCGTTGGCCATACACAGACGGAAGGACTGTCCGTCCCGCTCCAGTTTGTCTTCCTCGCCGATTTTCAGCTTTTCTGCTTTCGTGATGTTTTCCTGCGTGATCACGCCGGAGTATTTCGTATAGAATTTCTGCGTATCGGCCGGCTGTGCAAAGAATCTTGTATCCTTCCAGAGGGAAACGCCAAACACGGCGCAGACTGCAATCGTGAGAAGCGCGCGTTCTGCAATCAGCAGCTTCCAGCCCTCAAAGCCAAACAGCGAATATACCGGAAGATGCCGGTTCAGCTTTTTCACGATTCTGTCCTTGACTGTTTCCAGCTGCTGTCCGACACGACCGGGACGCAGATAACCGATGAGCAGAACCGTCAGCAGAATGAGCACCATCAGTGCCAGAATGAGCGCCAGGATGATATCTGTCAGGATTCCGGAGGGATGTCCGAACCAGTTGAGATTGCAGTATTGTGTAAAGTAGATATCAGATTCCAGCGCCGAAGCGAGATTGACAAATTTCAGGATGTTGGCAGCAGAGGTCGGAACAATGGCGGTGCTGAACAGATACTGGATTCCGAGCAGCGGAATTGCGATGCCCCAGCCAAGAAACGAATAAAAACGGCTGAACAGAATCCAGACGGTCAGTGCGATGACTGTCAGTGCGGCAATTTTCATCAGACAGCACCCTGCAAAGTATCCGCCGACCGTGATGCGTGCTGTGCAGGACTGGAAATCCGGCACGGACTGAATGGCGCGCTGCAATCCGGGATTTCCGAAGAATCTGCCCGCATACAGGATGTTGCCGCCGTAGAGCAGCAGGACATCTGCGCTATTCAGCAGCGCAATCGCAAGAATGCGCATACAGCAGAGCGGTACGCGTCCGCGTTTCGTCGTTCTGGTCAGTGCGCCGATTGCCGTATCAGAATCTCCGGAGAGCTCCAGCACAAGCAGCAGCGGCGCAATCAGCAGCAGCAGATCCGTCACGCGGTAATCCATCACTGCGCGGATGCCGCGGTTTTCTCCCTTTGTCAGCTTTACGTCGTGCAGCTTTTTGTAATCCTTTGCGGTCTTTTCAAGGCTTCGCGTTACAAAGCTGCTGTTTTTGGACAGCTTGCCGAGCACACTTTGCCGGACAGACTGTTCCTCGACGTAGGTGAGATACTCATAGTATCCGGTTGTCAGATACGTCTGCTCCGCTTCCTCTGCCTGCTTCTCATAGTCGGCAGGCCGCTGGAGCAGAAACTCCGCCTGATATACGTCGCTTGCTGCCTGCTCCTCTTTTGCGGTCCGGCAATATCCGGAGAACAGTGCAAGATTGATGACTGTGAGCATCAGGAGTGTAATCAGCTGCCGCGGACTGCAAAGCAATCTTCTCAGTTCAGCCATAGTCACGATCTCCCTTGAGATACAGATGACAGACGTCCTCCAGTGTGATCAGGTCATGCACTGGCCGGAAGCCGTCCGGCAGCGGGTCAGCAGCGATGCGCAGCACAAAGCTCTCGCGGTACTGTGCAATCTCGCCGTTCGGATACTCCTTTTGCAGCGCACGGATTTCATCGTAAGTGCCGGTGAATTCCCCGATCTTTCCGTCAGCGTTTGCAATCATTCCGGCAGGCGTGTCAAAGGCGATCACCTTGCCCTTCCGCATCAGCAGTACATTCTGTGCAATACAGGCGATATCGCTGACAACATGCGTGGCCAGCAACACGATGCGATCTCTTGCGAGCTCTGCAATATCATTGCGGATCCGGATGCGCTCCTCCGGGTCAAGACCGGCTGTCGGCTCATCGAGGATCAGCACCTGCGGTTTGCCGAGCATACTCGATGCCAGCAGCACGCGCTGCCGCATGCCGCCGGAAAACGTGCCGATTTTTTTGTGCGCGGCGTCAGAGAGATTGACCGCCTCCAGCATCTGCTCGGTCTGCTCCCTGATGTCCTTTCGCTTCATCCCTTTCAGCGTTCCCATGTAGTACAGAAACCTTCTGGCGGTGAAATCGTCGTAAACGCCCTGAAGCTGGGGGGTGTACCCGACCAGCTCGCGCCATTTGTATCCCATTTTCAGGATTTCGGTACCGTTCCATAAAATCTCGCCGCCGGAGCGCTTCATATAATCGGTCATCAGCTTCATCAGCGTCGATTTTCCCGCGCCGTTTGCACCGAGCAGTCCCGTGACGCCCGGCTCCAGCGTAAAACTGACCTGATCCAGCGCACGGAAATCCCCGTAGAGCTTTGTCAGATTCCTGATTTCAAGTTTATTCGGCATGCTGATTCACTTCTCCTTATAGAGAATAATATGTTGTCCCGGCTTCAAGAATCTCCATGCGCAGGCGTTCGTGTCCGCGCCGGAGCTGTGTACTGACTGTACTTTCCTTTTTTCCTGTCATTTCAGCGATCTCCCTGATCGTATAGCCCTCACAGTCGTGCAGATATACGACTGTGCTGTATGGCGCCGGCAGCGCGCGGATCATGTCAATGATCTCACGGACGCCGTCCGGCTGACCGGCTAATTCAGCTTCATTTACATCGTCCAGACTGATATGCATTCGGTAACGGATGCTTTTCCGCAGATTTTTGCAGCGATTGATCACAGCGCGCAGAATGAACGCCTTTAAGTGCTCATCGTTTTTGAAAATCCGCGGTTCTCTGTGCAGAGCGAAGAACACCTCCTGCGTCATGTCCTCTGCATCAGCGAGGTTGCCGAGGCAGCAGAATGCAGTCCGCAGCGCTGTGTCGCCGTATTTCTGAAATGCATACAGTGCGATGTTTTCACATTGCATATCCTGCATATCAATCACCGTTTGCGGAATCGGAAGAATAGACGATCTCATACACGGGATTCTTATTGGTTGCCAGCTCCCGGACGGATGCACATCTGAGCGAGAAATCTCCGCTGATTCCGAAGCTGCATTCAAAATCATCCACGTGGATGTTTTGAACATCCAGCAGATAGAGCTTGTCGCGGTACACGCAGACCGGGAGCGCAGCGCTCGCACCGTCAAGCGAGTCAATACTCGTATCCGTATTGTCGATATAGTCCGTATAGCTGATGCCGCCTTCCAGGATATTCAGAACATTGAAGTCGTGATCGAGAACGAATGTCGCGGTGATCTCACTTTCCTTATCGTCCGTCTGAACACCGTATGTTCTGTTGAGATAGGATTTCGGGTATCCGCTTGTAATAATATACTGATCTGTGAGGATGGTGTCGTTGACAAGCTGATATTCCGAACCGTCAAATTCGTAATCCTGCGAGAAAGCCGGCACGGATACGCTCTTTTCACCGGTATCAAGATCATAGATATAGGTGTTGATGACGGTTCTGCTGTTGACCGTGCGCTGCTCCTTGCACATGATTTTGTGCTGTGTGAGCGGAAACGCGACGACATCGCTTCTCAGGACGGTTTCCTCCTTGCCGGTCAGCAAAGAAAAACGGTTCAGTGCGCCCTGGGAACCGGACCAGTCGATGCCGATGCGGCTGAAATAGATGTAATCGCCAACCGGTGTCAGATAGGACGGAGAGGCGTTGATCTGGTTGATGTCTTCTCTGGGCATTCCGTTGAACAGGCAGACTGTTTTTCCGGTTGCGAGCTCATAACCCCAGAGCTGCCAGCCGCCGTTTACGAACACGGTGCTGACATTGGCAAGCTCATTCTCAAGGCTTTCGCCGGAGTTCTGGAGCTGTACGACACACCAGAGATACCCGCGGTGATAAAAGCAGTTGCTGACGCCCTTTCCGTTTCCGAAATCGTGCAGTTCCTCGATCTTCGTGCCGTCCGGGGAATAGCGGATCAGAACCTGTCTGCACTCCTCCGGCGGAATATATTTAATAGTGGATGTTTTGTTACTGTGATTGCTGTCCTCGTCCGTATAACCGCTGAGATCAAAATCACATTCATTCATGTTGCGGTGCTCCGGATGCAGGAACTTGGTCGTCATGGAATAGAGATACCCGTCGTAATATTCCAGATGCGACGGCGCATATACGTCTGTTGAAGCTGTGCAGTACTCGCTGCCGTCATGCTTGCAGTTCGCGCGTGCGCACACCGGAACGGCCTGTCCGGATTCGTTGTCCTTATACATCAGGATATAGCGCTTTTTCCCGGTGCTGTGGTCGCGTTCCTCTTTATAATAGAAACAGCCGGAATCTGTCACTGTAAAATTGACGGAGGGGTTTCTCCAGACGCTGTTTCCGCCGTAATATACCTGATGCAGGTAATTGACGTCTGTACTGTAATTGTAAAAGTCACATTCCTCGTCTGTGAGATTCAGCTTGGTGCCGTTGTCCCATGTAATCTCCTGCTTTTTGTTGTGATGCTTTGCAGCATAGCCGGCGACAGCCGCAATCGCGCCGCCTGTTGCGAGAATGGCTGCTGCAAGGCCGACCAGCAGAAACCGCCTTGTCCTGATCTGCTTCATTTCAAATGCCTCCGTTCGTTTGACTGTTTCATGTGTGACCTCTACGGTGTGCGCCTGTGTTTGTTCCGGCCACTCCTCCGCCGCAATGGCCGCAGCGGGCGCTTTTTCTTTGAGTGCAGCTTCGACGGCCGCGCGTTTTTCATCTGACCAGCGGATCAGCTTTATTGCCTGCCGGTACTCCTGTGCGTTCATTCGGTACCTCCTGTCTTGTGTACTGGCATTTGAATGCCCCTTCACTTTATAAACAACCCGGGACGCGGTTTTCATTCAACGTATAATAAAAATTTATATTCTAACAATTAAATATTGCTGTGCGCGAAAGAAGTATGCATAAAATGCGAAAGATGTTCGTACAGCATTGCGCGAGCAGTAGTGCAATTTTGTATAAATGACTGTAATTGTTCCGAACGATTTTGCGGAGTATCGCTTTTTTTTAGGTAAAACCATGCAAAATATGAGGATTGTACAGTAAATCAGCATTTTATATACTTGACAGGCTGTCTGAAAAGGATTATACTGAAAAGGTAAAAGCTGTGTACATATTCCGGATTTCCGTATCAAAAGCTGTACGCAGCAACCGGACATGGGGGACTTCAGTACGGCAATGCGAATGCCGTGAAACAAAGGGAGGTTTCTATGAAAAGACTGAAAGCCAAAGGAAAAAGACTGCTGGCACTGACGATGAGCGTTGTTTCGGCGATTTCAACTGCGGCAATGCTGCCTGCACTGCCGTCATCGGCAGCCAAGCTGCTGTACGCGGACTTTGAAACCACAAACGACAGCTTCACCGGCAGAGGCGGCGCAGAGGTGCAATGGACATCTGACCAGCACAACACCACAAACTGTGCACTGTTTGTCAGTAACCGCACGGATAAATGGAACGGCGCCAGCCGCGATGTGTCAACTTTGATGAATGCAGGCCAAACCTACACCGTTTCGGCGGCTGTGTATCAGGAAACCGGTTCGCCGGTTGAGATGAAATTCTCGATGCAGTGCTCGGTCGGCGGATCGGCCAAGTATGTTGATATTGCTGTTGCGACGGTCGAAAGCGGCGAATGGGGCAAGCTGGAGAATACCGCATTCACGGTTCCGGACGGCGCAACCGATATGAGCATCTACGTTGAAACAACCGAATCCCTCTGCGATTTCTACATTGATTCTGTTGGCGTGTACGGTTCCCCCGCATCGGTCAAAAAGGGCGATGCCAACGGCGACCTTTCTGTCGATGTTGCGGACGCCGTCAGCCTGGCGAAATATCTTTCCGGTGAATCGGAAGAGATTGAGGAAGGCGCAGATATGGACGGCAACCAGGTTATCAATGCCGTTGACCTGTCCCTGCTGAAAAACTTTATACTGTTCCCGCCTGCACCGCCTCCGACCGAAATCAGCGGCGACTGGGACAACTATCAGGAAAAGGCAACCGGCAATGATCTGAAGGCACTTCAGGGCAGTCTGCTCCGCCTCGGCAACACCGCCCGCATCCGCGAGAAGATCTCGAAGGCGCAGAAGGGCGAAAAGGTGACAATCGGCTATATCGGCGGCTCGATTACAGAGGGCGGTTCCTCCAGCTCGCCGGACAAGAGCTTTGTCAACATTTCCGGCAACTACTTTAAGAATACGTTCGGCACCGGCAATAATGTGTCGTTTGTCAACGCCGGCCTTGCAGGCACGTCTTCGGTCGTCGGCAATATGCGTGTGGATAATGATATTTTCTCTAAGGGCTGCGAGATTATCTTCATTGAGTTTGCGGTCAATGACCAGGGCAGCGAACGGTTCCAGAAATCCTATGAGGCGCTTGTCAAGAAATGCCTCATGCAGGAGAATGAACCCGCCGTCGTTCTGATTACACTCTGCCAGAAGGGCTACGATACCAATGAGGACTGGATGGCAAAGGTCGGTGAAAACTATGACCTTCCGGTGATCAGCGGCAGAAACGCGCTCCGGAGCGGCAGCGTCAACTGGGATTCCCAGTACGGCAGCGGCGATAATATCCATCCTGGCAACGGCGGCCACCAGATGATCGCAGACTGGATCGGCTACTATTACCGTCAGGCACTCCGCAGCGAGAACGCCAGCGATGAATACACGATTCCGTCCAAGGAGGTCTACGGCGCCGAGTATGCGAACAACCACCTGGTTGATTTCAGCAAGCTCCAGAACTTCAATGCAGGTTCCTGGACCCGCGGCAACGACGGCAGCTACAATTACAGCAAGAACGGCAATACCCCGATGACCTTCACGATTGAGGGTAAGGGTATCCTGCTGCTGTTCAAGTCGAATTCCAGCGGCATGGGCGCTGTCAATGTTTCCGCGAACGGCAAGACCAACAAGGTTTCGTCGAATCTCCAGTGGACATGGGGCGGCAAGGACGGCGATGTCGGCTACTATCAGCCGAATTCCGAAAAAATGGAGATTTCCATTTCCAGTGCGGATAACGGCACCTTTGTGCTGTACGGTATCGCTGTGATTGAGTAATCCGGTATTTTCCTGTGCGGAAGCATTGACAAAACCGCGTAAATCTGTTAAACTGTACTCATGCAGCTGATGCTGTGTGAGTACAGTTTTTATATGCAGGAGGGCATACCAAATGAAGAAAACAATACTGAAAAAACAGACTGCGCTGGCGGCTGCCGGGCTTGTGATGCTGGCTGCGATGCCGGTTGTTCCGGCTGCTGCGGCAGACGCACCGTCTGTGCTGATTCTCGGGGACAGTATCTCCGCAGGCGACGGTCTGGCAGAGGGCGAATACGGCTACTATGACTATATCGCAGACTGCACCGGCGGCAATCTGACGAATCTTGCCGTTTCCGGTATGACAACCGGTGATGTCATCTCTGTGATTGACAACGCTGCCAACAAGGATACGATTGCGGATGCGGAAATCATCTGCATCAGTGCAGGCGGCAATGATCTGATGCAGCCCGCGAAAGCCTATTTTGAAACCAAGGCCAATGAGGGCGAAAATCTCATTGATACGGCAAAGCGCATTGCGAAGGAAGGCGATTCGACGACCATTATCACCGAATTGACCCGCGCACTCAGGACGCCGCGGAATACGGCAGTTGCCAATTATTCGGTGATCGTTGAGAAAATCCGCGCGCTGAATCCGGATGCACAGATCGTGTTCCAGACAACGTATAATCCGTTTGAAATGCCGCAGGAGGAATTGAAAGCCAGCGGGTATTCCGAGGATACGCTGAAAAAGTACAATACGCTGATGACCTATGTCAACAGTAATGAGCAGCAGCTGAACAAAGCGATGGCAGCTTTGACTGAAAAGGATTCTGCCGTGAAGGTCGCGGACGTTTCCGCAGCATTTGCCGGAAACGGCTGGCTGTATGACCGCATTCTGGAAAAGGACGTTCACCCGACACCGCTCGGACATGCGCTGATTGCAGCGACCGTTATGGATCAGCTGAACGGCATCAATGCGAAATCTGCCCGCATGGGACAGACCGTGGAGAATCTGAAATATGCGGTCTACATGCAGATTCCCGCAGATGACAAGAACTGCATCGGGAAATATGCGCTGGATGTGAAGCACCTGACCGGTGATTTCGACAATAACGGCGAGGTGAGTGTCGAGGATGCGCAGAATGTTCTGAAAATCTATACGGCGGGCGTATCCGGCAAGCCGATTCCGGAGGCTGTGACGGCGCTTCAGTTTGTGACCGGCAATGTCAACGGGGACAAGGAGCTTTCCGTGGACGATGCACAGTATATTCTGATTTACTATGTGCGTCACAAGGTATCCGGCCAGGATATCACCTGGGACGATGTTCTGAAGAAAAAGTAATCCAGAATCACAGATTGCAGCAGCGGATGCGCTTTTCGGGCGGCATCCGCTGTTTGTTATGAAACAAAAAAATGCGCTTTTTCTCTCGTTTCATTGACATTTTCGTTTCAGTGTGATATAATATGGACAGATTATGAATTCCGGAGGTGAAAAAAGTGGCAAACGGCGATTGTAGCGGGTCAGACGGACGATTACGGAATTGTTGTATGACAAGAAAAAAAGCCGGTATCTGTTTGCCGCTTTCTTTTTTGTGATATAATCATTTCTGCCCGTGCTGTCCTTTTGTGCAACACGGGTTTATTATGCCCATTTGTCCCTCACGCCAGTTTTACGGGGCTTTGCTCCGATCAAATGAAACGGAGGACGAACCAATGGAAAACAAGGATATGCTTCAAATGGCGGAAACTGCCGCCATGAAGCCAGATTACAGTGCGGAGATTGCCGCGATCATCCGGAGCAGCGATGCCCCGAAAACCATCATGAACAAGCTCGAGGACTATCACGGCAGCGATATCGCCAATGTGGTCGGCACGCTTTCCACGCAGGAGCGAAAGCGCTTTTACCGCGTTTGCTCGGCGGATGCGGTTGCAGAGGTCTTTGAGTTCCTCGATGAGGAAGAAGCAGGCACGTACCTCAATGAAATGGATATCCGTAAGGCCGCGGCGATTGTGTCAAAGCTGGACACGGATACTGCTGTGGAGATTCTGCGCAGCATCAACAAGGAGAAGCGCTCGCTGATTATTTCCATGCTCTCATCTGACGTCAAAAAGGAAATCCGGCTGATTGCCTCCTTTGACGAGGACGAAATCGGCAGCCGCATGACCACGAACTGTATCATCATTCACGAGGATATGACGATCAAGCAGGCGATGAACGAGCTGATCCGTCAGGCTGAGGAAAATGATAATATTGCGACGCTTTTTGTCGTGGACGATGATGACGAATTCTGCGGTGCGGTCGATCTCAAGGATCTGATCACTGCGCGGAGCAGCCGTCCGCTTGAGGAACTGATTGCAGCATCGTTTCCGTATGTTTACGCGAACGAGCAGACTGCGGACTGTATCGAAAAGCTGAAGGATTATTCCGAAAATATCATTCCGGTGCTGGATGACGCGAACAAGCTGCTCGGTGTCATTACCGCACAGAATATCATCGAAGCAGTTGACGATGAGATGGGCGAGGACTATGCGCGTTTTGCAGGTCTGACCGCAGAGGAGGATCTCAACGAAACATTGCTCCAGAGCATGAAAAAGCGGATGCCGTGGCTGCTTGTTCTGCTGGGGCTTGGCATTGTGGTTTCGACGGTTGTCGGCGTATTTGAAAAGGTTGTGGCACAGCTGACGCTCATCATGGCGTTTCAGTCGCTGATTCTGGACATGGCAGGTAATGTCGGCACACAGTCGCTGGCGGTCACAATCCGCGTGCTGACCGATGAGAACTTGAGTGCGGCGCAGAAATGCCGCTTAGTTTACAAGGAAATGCGCGTCGGACTGTTCAACGGACTGATGCTCGGATCTATTTCCTTTTTGCTGATCGGGCTGTATATCATGCTGATCAAGCATAAGACGCTTGTCTTTGCGTTTTCGGTATCAGGCTGTATCGGGCTTTCACTGGTGCTGGCGATGCTGGTTTCCAGCGCAGTCGGTACGCTGATTCCGCTGTTCTTCAAGAAGATCAAGGTCGATCCGGCTGTTGCGTCCGGGCCGCTGATTACGACGGTGAATGACCTTGTGGCTGTTGTGGCATATTACGGTCTTAGCTGGCTGTTCCTGCTGAATATGCTGCATCTGGACGCGTAATCAGGAAAGCTGTTTAGCAGATGAAATATATATAAAGAATCCCAGTCGGTTGGCTGGGATTTTTTATATTGGCATTATGCATCGTGAGAGGTGGCCGGTCAGCGTTCCAGCAGGCAGACGGTTTCGATCCCTGTGGTATGCGGGAACATATCAACAGGCTGGATTTTGGTGACGCGGTAGCCTTCCTTTTTCAGCAGCATCAGATCGCGTTCCAGCGTTTCGATCTTGCAGGACACATAGACAATCCGATCCGGTTTCAGCTTACCGGCGCTGCGGATAAATGCCGGGCTTGCACCCGCGCGCGGCGGATCCATCATCAGAACGTCGCAGTGTGCGCGGTCTGCGGCGAGCTTCTGCATGAACGCGCCTGCATCGTCCTGATAAAAACGGATATTAGTCAGACCGTTGCGCTTTGCGTTATAGACCGCATCGCGGACAGCAGCACGGTTTTGCTCCACGCCGGTCACATCCGCGCCCGCCTTTGCTGCAATCATGCCGATGGTTCCGGTTCCGCAGTAGGCGTCAATGACCGTCACGCCCTCAGTAATCCGTGCGAATTTGATCGCGCAGGAATAAAGCCGTTCCGTCTGCTGCGGATTGACCTGATAAAAGGAAGCAGGGGAGATGCGGAAACGGCATCCGCACAGAACATCCTCAATCCTGCCGTTCCCGTACAGTGTGACGCTTCTGGTTCCGAGCGTCAGCGGGAGTCCGTCCGGACAGATATTCTGGACGATGGTCGTCAGCTCAGGGTGTGTCTTAATCAGCGCTTTGACAAAATTGTTTTTGGACGGCAGCATGGATGAGGCCGTCACGAGCACCAGCATGATTTCATCGGTTGCCGCGGAGGTGCGGATCAGCGTGTGCCGGAGCAGTCCGGTTCCGGTTCTGAGATCATACGGCGCAATCTTCATGTCCCGCATCAGCTTTTTGACGGTCTGCACGATCGGTGCGGCATGGACGTCCTCCAGCATACAGTCATCGACGGTGACCATCTTCTGTCCGGTAGACTGATAAATGCCGGAAATAATCTGCCGGTTTTTGTCTGTGCCGTAGATATTCTGCACCTTGTTGCGGTAATGGTACGGCTTTGCCATGCCGATGATCGGCTGAACTGGCGCAAATTTTGAGAGCATCCGGTCTGCTTTATCCTGCTTGCGGCTGAGCTGCTCCGCATAGGTTTCCTGAAGCTGACAGCCGCCGCAGCGTTTGAAGCATTTGCAGATTTTCTCTCCGGACTGCGGGTCAGTGATAATCTGTCTGTGCATCGTTCAGACGCTTTCCATAGAGCGGGATGCGACGATATTGACACCGGTGCCGAGGATGTTTTCTACAATGACATCTCCGACCTTGACAGGTGCCTGTATCTGCACGCTGCGCACGGCTTCCATTGCGTCCATGATCAGATCCAGCGGAATATCATGCTCGGAAATGACCGGCAGAACACGGTGAACGCCGCCCAGAATGCGGACGGTTGTTGTCAGGATGCGCGCGGGACGGATACATTCGGTTTCTGCATATGCTTTTCCGCGCGGGCAGCTGTTGCCCGTGACAGAGGTCACGGTATCGTTTTCAACGGTCACGGTCAGTCTGCACCCGACCGGACAGTTGACGCAAATCAGTTCTTTTTCCATATTATGCTTCCTCAGCGATCTCGATTGTAATTTGCTCCGTGCAGCCCTCCAGATCCTTGCGGAGCAGTACGGCCTCTTCCATGACGGAGGGAATCAGCTTGCGCTTTTTCACGGTACGGATAACGCGCTCGCCGGAGCGGATGACCATGGTGCCGCCGTCCATCGGAGTGCGGACACGGAAATAGACTGTCAGCTTCTCGACCGGCTCCGCAGGATAGAACTGCGACGGAACACAGTAGCTGACCTGATTCCCGTTCACGATGCGCAGCGGATCACCTGCGGGCTTTCCGTTTTTCAGATAGGCTGCGGCACCCTCTGCGGCCCGGGCAGCCTGAAGCGAAACATAATCCACCAGGTCATGCACATGCAGACCGTTTCCGCATGCGAAAATTCCTTCCGCGCTGGTCATATAGCGATCATCGACAACCGGCCCCTTTGTGGACGGATCCATGCGGATGCCTGCTTCCTCAGCCAGATGATTCTCCGGAATCAGGCCGCAGGAGAGCAACAGCGTGTCCACCTCAAAATACTGCTCGCTGCCGGGAATCGGGTTCTTGTTTTCATCGACCTCGACAACCTCAATCTTCTCCAGCCTGTCCTTGCCGAACACTTTTGTAACAGTGTGCGACAGGTAAAGCGGAATCTCAAAATCTTCAAGGCACTGCTTCATATTGCGTGGCAGGCCGTTGGAATACGGCATGATCTCAGCAACGCCGATGACCTTTGCGCCCTCCAGTGTCATGCGTCTTGCCATAATCAGTCCGATGTCGCCGGAGCCGAGGATAAACACACGCTTGCCGACCAGATAACCGTCAATGTTCAGGTAGCGCTGCGCCTGACCTGCTGTATAGACGCCGGCAGGTCTGGTTCCCGTGATATTGATTGCGCCGCGCGGACGCTCATAGCAGCCGACCGCAAGGATAACGGCATCAGCCTGCACCTGCACAGTGCCTTCCTCTGCGTTGACATATTCCACGATGCGGTCAGCGGTCAGCCTTGTGACCATGGTGTTCAGCAGGATTTTTACGTTTTCTGCCTCTGCCATACGCAGAAAGCGCTCCGCGTATGCAGGGCCGGAAAGCTGTTCCTTGAAGGTCTGCAAGCCGAATCCGTTGTGGATGCACTGCTCCAGAATGCCGCCCGGTTCCTCATCCTTTTCAATAACAAGGATATCGGAAATGCCGTTTTTCTTTAATGTGACAGCTGCGGACAGACCTGCGCTGCCGCCGCCGATGATAACTGCCTGTACTCTTTTCATACCCGATTTTCACTTTCCAGAATGATAGATTTTTCGCTGTCATAGACAACATCCAGCGGCGAAATGCCGAGTTCTTCTGCAAGAATATGCACGACCTTCGGCTCGCAGAAGCCGCCCTGACATCTGCCCATGCCCGGACGGACGCGCTTTTTGATGCCTTTGACGGTACGCGCACCGCAGGGACGGCGGATGCAGTCGAGAATTTCGCCCTCAGAGATCTGTTCGCAGCGACAGATGATTCTGCCGTAAGCCGGTTCTTTGGCAATCAGCGCATTGCGTTCCTCTGCAGTCATATCAGCAAGCACAACCGGCTTGCGGCGGGACAGATCAGCGTCCGGATTCTCCGTCAGCGTCAGTGATTCTGCAAGAATCGAAATGATTTTGTCCGCAATGGCAGGGGAGGATGCGAGTCCCGGCGATTCGATGGAAACTGCATCAATGAAGTGCGGCGCGTCGGCAAGCTCCTCAACGATGAAATCCGAAGAAGTCGTCGTCGGGCGGATACCCGCAAAGGTTCGGATAGAACGGTTCAGCGGAATATTATTCAGCGTTTTGCTGATGCTGGCGCGGACATATGCAAGCCCGTCCACGGTGGTGCCGTTATCGTCGGGATCGTCCAGGAAATCGCTGTTCGGCCCGATCAGTGTGTTGCCGTACACGGTCGGGATTGCGAGGACGCCCTTGCCCTTTTCCTTGGACGGTACCGGGAAGATGATGTGCCGGATCGGGGAAACGTCCTGATCCAGTACATAGTATTCGCCCTTGCGCGGTGTTGCGTGCCAGTCGGCTTTGGCGACCATGCTGTGAATCTCCTCTGCATGGACGCCCGCCGCATTGATCACATACCGCGTGCGTAATGTGCCGTTCGGCGTTTTAATCAGGTAGCAGTCGCCGTCTTTGGTGATGCCCCGGCAAGGCGTATTCAGATGCAGCTCGGTGCCATTCTGACATGCGGATTCCATGCACGCTGTTGCAACCTCCCACGGATAAATGACCGCTGTCGTATAAAAATCAAGCACCTGTGTGACATTTTCCGAAAGGTTCGGTTCTTCCTTCAATGCCTCGTCACGGGACAGCAGTCGATAGGGAACCCCTCTCGCATCTGCGCGGGCAGCAAGAACGCGGAGCTGCTGCTCCTCCTCAGCACCGCAGGCGGCGATATACGCCCCGACAGTTTTGTATGCGCAGAACAGCTGCTTGCAGATTCCCTCATACTGCTGTGCGCCCTTTACGTTCAGCTCTGCCTTCAGCGTGCCGTCCTCCGGATCGTATCCGACATGGACGATTGCAGAATTGGCCATGGTTGCACCCTCTGCGATGTCGTTTTCCTTTTCCAGTACCGCGACCTTTAAGCGGTAGCGGGAGAGCTTCCAGCTCAGCATGGTGCCGGTGATTCCGGCGCCGATAATCACAATATCATACATACGCAATTCTCTTTTCGGTTTTATTTGCAGGGTATGGCGTGCATGGTACTATTATACTGTTTTCAGCAGATATTGTCAAGTGGTATGAAAAGCCCCGGCATCAAAATGCAGTGTACCCATTCCGGCTGTCTGTACAGTAAACACAGGGAGAATGCCGCAGCATTCTCCCTGAATTCAATCTGTTTCTTTGTTCTGATTCTTTGCATATGCGCATCGCACCGTAACGCGTTCAGTACCGGAATAGGTACAGGTATAAAGCGTCAGCGGCCAGTTGCTTTCTGTCATCTGTGCGACAGCGTCAGGCCGGAGTATTTCGATTTCCCCGACGGTATAGCGGATGATGTGCCCGTCCGCATCGGTCAGACTGACGGCATCGCCGGGGCTGAGGCTTTGCAGTCTGCCGAATACACTGGTATAATTATGTCCGGCAATCACCAGATCATGCGTTCCCGTTGTACCGTAATAGCGGCAGGGGCCGGATCGCAGTCTGCTGTAATCCCACTCTGCAAAGACAGGCAGCTTCAGTCCGAGTGCGGGAACAGTCAGAATCCCGATGTAATTATCGCCGTTCCATGAGAGAACCTTCATCTCATGGTCGCTTGTCAAGAAATCGGTTTCGCTGAGCGTCTGCTGTTTGCTCTGACGGTACAGCTCCGGAAGCTGAATGGTTTCAGGCTGTTCCGGTATCTGTTCTGCGAGTGCGGCCAGGGCAGCTGCGGCGTTTACAGCTGCATCATCACTTTCCTGCATATTCTTCCGGATCAAAAGGATACATCCGGCCAGCATTGCCGTTCCTGCGAGAATCAGCAGCAGTCCGTACGCTTTTCGTTTACTTTTCATTGCGCCTGCTCTTTCCGCTGATGCAGAGCGCCGTTCCGATCAGGATCAGCAGCGTGCCGGAGCCGGCCAGCACCGGGATCGGCCATTTCAACTGCCCGGTCTGAATGAGCGCCGGTGTATTGCGAATGGTGAAGGCGACGGAATTATGTTCGTAAGACACGGTATACCCTTTCGGAATATGGATTTCCCGGACATCCCAATCGTCATCCTTCTTGAGCACCTTCCAGGCATATCGCCAGCGATTCTCCTCGGAAAGCGTGACGGTTTCGATCGGTGTTCCGTTTTTCAGCAGCTCGACGGTAATACTTTGCGGACGGTCTTTTCCGTCATCGTTCCAGACTTTTCGTACCGCCAGGTATGTTTCCTCTATGTCGCCCATTTTCGGTTTGGCGGTGAGATCGTATTTGATTTCACCGTCCTCAGTGACGGGAAGTGCCGTGAGAAACGGAATAAATGAAGAATAACCGGGAGGCGTTTTTGTTTCTGCTGCCAGATACAACCCGGCCTGTAAGCCTGAAAACGTAACCTGACCCATGTCATCCGTCAGTGCGGCTGCTCCGGAGATGCTGTTTTCTGCAGCGTAGGTATACAGCGCACCGGCAAGTGCGGGGCTGTCCGTTTCGTCCAGCGGGAATGCGCAGTCCGTAAATGCTTCGGCGTAGCTGTAAATATAGCCCTCGCCGGTGAATTGCAGATTCGCAACATGATAGAGTGTGATTTCAGCGCCGGATTCCGGTTCTGTACGGCGATGATCTTCCAGAGAAATCTGAAGGATGCACGGTTGCTGCAAATCTGCAGCAGGCAGCGTGTCGGCAGCGGACGGAACCGCAAAGGATGTCATCATCAGCAGCATCAAGGCTGCGGCGTATTCTTTTCTGATTCGGTGCATTCCTGCGGTTTCCCTCCTTTCTGACCGTAGTCAGCTTGTTTTTGTCGGCTGTATTGCAGCAGAAGCAGAAGCATCAGGATCAGCATGGTCGGTGCTCCGACGACGGATGCAACGAGGAGCGTATGGATCCGGAATGCTTCGTTTGCAACGTAAACACCTGCTTTTTGCACGGTGTCAGGATCCGGGACACGGATGCCGCGCACGAGCATTCTGTGGCTGTTGATGCCGTAGGGCGTGCAGGTGAGAAGCGTGCAGTAGTCATGCCCTTTTTTCCGCAGCAGATCTTCACTTTCGCTCGGTTTGACGATTTTGACCTGATCGACTTCATAGGTCAGTACACGGTTCAGAACCGTAACGCTAAACCGATCCCCGATACCGAGCTGATCGAGATCGGTAAACAGCTTGGCGCTGGGGAGCCCGCGGTGCCCGGAGAGCACGCTGTGGACGGATTCTCCGCCGATCGGAAGATCAGAGCCTTCTAGATGTCCGGCGCCGATTTGCAGCACGCCCTCATCAATGCCGTGATACAGCGGCAACTCAACTTTGATTTTCGGGATTGTGACATATCCCATGATGCCGGTGCCGGTAATGTCCAGTATGTCACGATAGCCTGAAACGGTGGACGGATTGTAAAACGAACCGGGCTTATTTTGCAGCCGTTCGTTATAGGCTTCGGCCGCCTCAAAAAGACGATCCAGCTCTGTATCTGAGGTATTGCTGATCCGGTCGTTGTATCCGGCTACCAGCCGGGAGGCGTGTTTTTCGTTGATATAGGCACTGAATGCTGGGTACAGCAGCACGGACAATCCAACCGAAAACAACGCCGCAACTATGATTCCGTAAAGATGCTTTTTCATTGGACTCTCCCTGCCGCAGTGCCCATATGCGGCGGGAAATAGCATGCATTTCCCGCCGTTTCATATGTTCCTGCTGGTTTTTCATCAGAATTACTTTTCAGTGACTTTGTTCTTTCTGATCTTGACAACAACCATCACGATTGCTGCCGCAATCATCAGGATACCGATGACATAGAAGATTACGGTACCGATGCCGCCGGTGCCCGGAAGGATGATGCCCTTGTTGTTCTCGACTGTTACGGTGAATACGCCGTCCTTCTTGAAATTATCGTTATCAATATCCCAGGTGCAGCCTTCCAGCGACGGAACTGCGGTCAGCGTGAAGCTGATCGGATCTGCCAGGCCGTTGTATCCGGTCGGAGGCGTGGTTTCTTTCAGCGTATAATTGCCTGCATTCAGGCCGCCGAAGATGATTTCGCCGTCTGCGTTGGTGGTGGCGGTAATCGCATTATTCTCATCCTTGGTTTTCTTTTCGGTCATGGTTGTCGTTCTGACGTACTTGTCTTCCGAATCATACTGCTCAGCAGTTGCTTCGGTCGGAGCGACTGTGGTGTAGGTGCCGTCCGCCAGCTTGTAGTAGGTACCTTTTTCGTTATCAACGGCAAAGCTCTCGGTGCAGATCAGCACAGTATTGACGCCTTCGCCCTTCAGCTCAAACTCAGCGCCTGCCAGGCGGGTATCATCATAGCCGTCAATCTTGATCAGCTTGATTTCGGTGGTGTAGGTCACGGTGCGGACAGGCGGGGTGGTGCCGGTCACATCTTCATCATCCGGTCCCGGCTCATTCTCGCCGGTCGGAACGATATTCGGATTGTTGGAGTAGGTGAGGTCAACGGTATTGGGGTTGCCGGTGCTGGTGAGATCGGCATTTTCATTCAGGGTCGCTGTGTATTCGACAGTAATGTCATCGCCGGCATTATATTGTTTGAAGTTATTGAACACGAGCTTGAAGCTGTGTTCACTTGCATCCAGGGAATAATCTTTCGGATCGGTTTCGGCTTGAAGCGTTTTCGAGCCGACAGTAATGTGGAACGAGTCTTCATTTAAGGTCAGACCGTTGCAGAGCGTATCGGTGAAATAGAAGTAATACTTTTCGTAGCCGTCCATATTCGGCACCTTCGACGTAATCTTGTAAGGGATGACGTCGCCGACGCTTGCCGTGTTGAACTTGACACCGCCTTCCGCATCAATGTTCTTATCGAGTGTCGGAAAATCGGATTTTGCTTCGACGGTCACATCACCGACAACCTGGAGGATGAAATCGGTGTAAGCGCCGTCCGGCTCAATGCTGTTGTCCTCGTCCTTGAACAGGTAATAACCGGCTTTGGTCTTGTCAATGCCGAATTCCACGGGCAGAACCTGAGCCGTTTCACCGCTGGTAACTGGCGTACCCGTTTTGACGCTGTACGCAATATCTGCAAATGTTTCGGCAAAGTGCTTGTTGTCCTTGTACTTTTCCAGCAGACGTGCAACTGCTTCCGCGCTGTCTGCGGCAGCAATCTCAGCAGCAGCTTTTGCCTTGTCGGTGTCGTTCATTTCACTGGTCAGCTCGGATGCCTTTGCATGGAAAGCGGTGAGGAGCGCTGTGCCGTTGACATTGTCGCCCCAGTCGATGTCATTGAGCACCATTACGCCGTCCTTTTCGGACACTTTGCCCTTGAAGATCTGATAACCTTCATACTTGTGTTCTTTCGTATCCTCAACGGTGGAGGATGCGGGCTTCTGGATGGTTATCTTGTACTGGGTTTCGGGATCAACATCTGCGAATGCAGAGAACCCGATGGTAAAGATCATTGCCACCACAAGAGCCATTGAAGTGAGAATTCTGAACTTTTTCATGCTTTCAATTCCTTTCTGTATTGGATTTAGATTTATGGATACTGTTTGTACGCAGGAGATCATGGTCTGTCAGACACCTCTTTTCTTCTGCGGGATAGCAACAGTATAAAAGACAAGGCGATGAAGCCTGTGCCAACAATAAGATAGGGGAGGATACCGGTTCCTCCGGTTGCGGGAAGTTCATAGTAGATATTGTTGCTGAATTCCAGCTGTTCCTCATACTCTTCATATTCCTCGCTGTCAGGAGCCTTTCGTTCAATTTGGGTCACTTCTGCAAGCGTGATCGGGTTGCCGCCCGCGTCATAGTATTCAGATACCTTGATTGTCAGCCGGTATTTTGTCTGGTCGTACAGCATATGCTCGGTTCTGTCATCCGGCCCCGGAATTTTTTCCGAAAGCTCGTAAATATACGTGCCTTCCTTCTCGAACCGAAGATTGTCAAAACGGATATTGCCGTCTTCGTCATTGTATGCAGTTGCAACCTTCATGCCTGTTGCAGTATCCGTGACATCGAAGCAGTAATCATTTGCATTCAGCGGAACGCCGGTTACATGCTTGCTCGCATTGATCTGCAGCATCGCGGCCTTTGCGATGACGGTAAAGTCCAGGCCGTTTGTGAACGGGCACTTGTTCATCGCATCAATGATATCCTGTTTTCCAAGATTGAAGATCGCTTCGTTAATGTCAATCCAGCCGGAGTGATCGTCCGGATCGCTCGGTGCCACGGAATAGTCCGGGTCGCTGATGACGTCACCGTTGATCGTATACTTATAATTGGGAACGAGCGACAGTTTGACATTGAACACGACGTGGTCTGTCAGATATCCTTTCCATCCCTTTTCATCTTCTGATCCATGAAGAAAACCGTAAAATGCACTGGTGTACTCATATTGTCCTTTGCCGGGTACTCCGATCTGCATATATTCACCGTTATCAGAGGAGAACTGCTTGAGCAGCTGATCGTTTGCGTCATAGACCTTGGACCAGTTTACATAACTGATATAAGCATTATATACGGTAACTTCAGTGATTTTTTCATCACCGTTCTGGATCGTTTTGGAGATGGTATAGCGTCCGCCGTCTGCAATTTCCATATCTGAATGGTTGAGCAGCTTATCGGGGTTATGCACACGGATATACATGATGTCATGGGTTTGCGGATTGTATATCCTTACATCTC
Source organism: Oscillospiraceae bacterium (assembly GCA_016281125.1). Classification (GTDB taxonomy): domain Bacteria; phylum Bacillota; class Clostridia; order Oscillospirales; family Ruminococcaceae; genus Firm-04. The sequence goes on from JAEEIA010000094.1 coordinate 30,929, forward strand.
CCGGCGCAGTGGCACGGAAGGTGCGGGAATTGGGGTGCTCGGGATCCGGCTGGTTCAGATCCGTCAGAATATTCTGTCCCTGCGCCCAGTTGAAATTGTCCCAATCCTGCAGCTCCGGCGGTGAACCGTTGTTTTCGGAGAGAATCAGCGGGAACAGTGTCACTTCCTGCCCGACCAGCATCATATACGGTTCGTTGATCGTGTTATTGGCTTCTGGACCGTTGGGGATATATCCATCCTGATTCGCAGTGTAGATCCAGAAATAATTGCCGTGTGCAAAGCCGTCAAAGCTGAGTGATTCTTTGATATGATGGTAGCCTTTTCCGTCCGGTTCAAAATGGGTTTTGACCAGAATGGAATCCTGGTAAACGACCTTGATGAAGAAGCGTTCATACCGTACTTCACCGTTCGGGCCGATCTGTTCCAGCGACACCGAGGTGTTTCCGACGCTGTTTGCGATAAATATCGCTTCAGACTTAAATGTTCCGTCGTCCAAACGACGGTTCGTGATCCATTGATCCGGGTCACCGTCCTTTGAAACGATGTCCGGATTGTTCGGATACAGATACCGGTCGCCGTTATAATCGTTCTCAGGAGTTGGCTGCACATTAGAATATCCAGCAAGCTGAATTCTGTCGCCGACGCGCATGATATAAGGATTGTCCGCCGAATTACTGCCCTCACCGACGGTGTGCAGATCATCGACGGCAAGATGTTCGCTTCCGCCGGATACAATGTAGATGGAAAAAGAATCCGCTTCAAACGCCACTGCATCCGAAGTGATTTCCGCATCAGGGATATTCTCGACGGAGCCGTCATCCGTCTGATGCAGCAGGGAGAAGGAATCTCCGCGCAGCTGACCGGATTCCGGCAGTGTAAGCCGGATACTGACCTTCTGCCCGTTCGCAGGCTCCAGCTCCTGACCGTTTTCATCGCGGAAGGTAATATCAACAGCGACAGCTGAAAGAATGATTTGATGTTCTTCTGCGGATACAGAAGCGATTTGTAAGGCGTCCTCCTGCGCAATATCCGAAACGGACATCACGGTTCCGGCCGGAAACGTATCCTGATCCGCAGACGCATAAACAATGATGCCGGATTCCGATACCGAACAGTATTCCAGTGCCGGGCATGTTTCCGGATCCTCCGGTGAAACAAATCCGAGGATTTCCCGGGCGTCGCTGAAATAGCACTGTTCCGCGGTTGTGCCGTCACAATCGCCCTCAGCAGCTGCAACGACAAGGCGGCTGCCGTCATTCTGAAGCATTGTGACGATGCCTGTCCGGTCTGCCTTGCCATCGGAATCTGTATCCAGCAGGAGAATATCTCCGCGGACAGGCGTGCCGTTTCCGGCATTTCGGATCAGTCCGGCATCTTCGAGCCTTGCAGCCCATGCACGGGAGCTGCCGCCGATAAGGAGCCTTTCCGGCGGGACACCTGCATGGTCAAGGCAGTAATACACAAACATCGGATTCCAGTCCCCGCAGGGATCGCCGTACCATTCGCCGTACAGCGTATGTCCGTGTTTATGTTCCGCAGCCTGTTCCGGGCTGCGTTCATGCTCCTGATACCCAAGCTGAGATTCCGCTGTCCGTGCGAGCTTTTCCCGGAGCGTCAGCCCGGTGCCGTCCGGCAGTGCTGCAATCCATTCCTGATCTGTCCTGTCTGTCGCGGCTGATTCCGGGGCGCGGATACCGGGAAGCTGATATGCAGCATTGCTGCTGTTATCCGCGGCATCCTGACTGCTGACTGTTTCAAGCGGTATCGCTGCGCCTGCTATACGGAATGCCGAAGCATTGCCGGCGGTTACAAAGCAGGACGCTGCCAGCAGAAGTGCTGCGTTTTTTCGCCGTCTTGTCCGGTGCGAATGAAACCCCAAGACGGTTTTCGTTTGCTTTCTGTTCAATCCGGTATCTCACCCCTTTCATTAGAATCGTATTATGTGATGCAATCAGAGCGGCCAGACCCGGAAAAGAACACGGCCGATGATTTGTTCATCCGTGACGCAGCCGATGACGGAGCTGCGGCTGTCAATGGAAGATTCCCGGTTGTCGCCGAGCATAAAAAGGCGGTTCTGCGGAACCGTATACGGGAATGAAATGTCACATTCACCGAGGCTCTTTTCCGTCAGATACGGTTCGTCCAGCATGGTGCCGTTGATATAGACATTGCCGCTGTCATCCATATCGACGGTTTCGCCGCCCGTTGCGATGACACGCTTGATCAGCAGCTTGTTCTGCCAGGATATGCAGCAGAGCTGCCCGGCATCGTAATGCTTTGACCGCCACAGCACGAGAATATCCCCGTCATGCAGTGCAGGCTCCATGCTGCTGCCGGAAATCTGAATGACCGGCAGGAACAGCGATGAAAGCAGAACTGCCAATGCAGCGGCAATGATGATGACGGCGGCCGCACTTTGGATGGCATGCCGTCTGCGCGGTTTGGCTGATCGTTTTTTCTCCCCCGTTTCCGCCGGAGATTCCTGCTCTGACGGAGGAGCAATATGATTCTTTTTCATCCGTAAATCTCCTGTTACGGTCTGTATTCTGTAAATGCGAAAAAGATATGTATATACACTATATTATTTAAGTGTAACACTTTGTATCATTGAAATCACTGTATAAAACGTATATTTTCAGCACAAAATGAATATTGAAGTATTTCCTGTGCAATAATTATATAAACATAGAGATATATAATTTAAATGAAATTGCTGAGAAACAGCAGGCTTTTTGACTTTCTTGTTTAGTTTTTTGCGAGCAATAATATTATAATTGCGGTGTACATCCTGATTCTGACGCTTTGGTATCGTTTTCAGAATGATACTTTGTTTCTGGCATGAGATATATGAAAACTAAAGCACCGTCTGTATTGGGTTGACAGACGGTGCGGTTTTTATTTCATCTTGCCGATGATAAAGATAACCAGACAGGAGCCGACGATGGCGAGAATCAGACCTGAGAGCCATCCGCCGCCGATATGCAGCAGATTCCCGATCAGTCCGCCTACAAAACCGCCGATGATGCCAAGCACCGCGTTCACGGTAAAGCCCTGCTTTTCCTTGCCCATGATCTTTCCGGCCAGAGAACCGACGATCGCACCGACGATAATTTCCACAATCAGTTTCAGAAGCATAATGAACCTCCCTCTTCCGCGTAAGCGGATGCAGATTCCGGATGACTCCGGTTACTTGTATTATAGCACAGCTTTTCCGATTTTTCAAGAGTGTTTTTAAGAACTTTTTTAATTTCTATTGCATTTTGTGTTAGAATGTGATATAATATATACATATTTTGGGCAGATTACTGCCGTCAGGAGGTCACTTTTTTATGGAAGACAGAATGCAAACAGTCACATCAAGAAAAAACTCGCATGTTTCCATCGGGATTATTCCCGGACATTACGCCACCAACCACTCGCATGTCAACTACTATCTGGACATGACGTCAATCAAGACCAGCCTGAAAATGGCGCATGACGGCGCCCTTGATCTCGGTGCTGAGTTTTACAATGTCTATATTGATACGATCATCTGCCTGGAGGGTACCGAGATGCTTGGCGCATTTCTGGCGGAGTTCCTGTCCGGCAACGGCATCAACCTCGGCAAGGATATCAATATTATCACGCCGGAGATGAATGCTGTCAACCAGATGATCTTCCGTGACAACACGCAGAAGAAGATTTGGGGAAAGCGCGTGCTGATCCTTGTCAGCTCGGCGTCTACCGGTCAGACGATCAACCGCGCGATTGACTGCCTCCAGTATTACAGCGGCGAGATGGTCGCAATCGGTGCGATTTTCTCCGCGATTGAAGCCGTCAACGGTATTGAGATCAAGGCGCTGTTCAAGGAAACGGATCTGCCGAATTACGACACCTACGCTTCTGATGAATGCCCGCTCTGCAAGAAGGGCATCAAGGTTGATGCGCTGATTAACAGCTTCGGTTATTCCAAGCTCTGATGCATAAACAGGAAACGGGATCCCGCGTTGAACGGGATCCCGTTTTTGTTATGCATCTTCTGTCAGATCCTCGCGTGATACGCAGAAAACGGTTCTGCCCATTGTGGATTCCACGCCGTCCGGCAGCGCGGTATCCACTTCGACGAACAGCGGCATCTCACGCAGTACTGTGCAGCGAATCACGCCGTCCCCGGGAATCATCGGATTGCTCTCCGACGAAAAGACCGTGAGCTTGTCCTCAAAGAAATGCGTCTGTCCTTCGTAGTCTGTCATAAAGCATTCCACGCGTTCAGGATATACGTCAGGCTCTGTCACCCGCCGTATTCTGACCTTCAGACCGTACATGTCCGTCCTCCTTTTATCTTATCAATAATCCAGATCTCCGGTGACCCTGCGGTAAACAGCGTACAGATCGAAGGGCTGCTGCGGCTGCTCGATCAGCTTCAGCAAAAGCCGGAGGTCATCGAATCCGACCATTTCGTCCGCATTGAGGTCGGCATTGCCGAGCAGAAGCCGATCCGGGGTCATACCGTTGAATTCGGTCAGATACTGTTGCAGAATCAGCACGTCATGGTAATCGGTGATGCCGTTTCCGCTGATATCGCCTTGCAGCGTCGAGTCAGAATTCATAATGATGTAATTGTAATCCGCTTTCTTGCAGATTTCAGCAACCGTACTGCCTTTTTCTGTGATGATCGTGATGTTTCTCGACATGGGGACAAATGCAGCTTCGTCAATCGCAGTGACAGGAATCTTCTCTCCGGTTTCGGGATCCGTGACTGTATCCGGAATGAACAGTGCGCTGTTGATGTAATTGACATCGAAAACTGTGGCTGTTCCGTTCTGAACCCGGTAGCTGATGCCGTCAACGAAAAGCTCTCTTGGTTCTTCCTCGTTCGAGATCAGGACGAAATACGGTTTGATGCCGTCGAAAATCGGGAACATTCGCAGATAATTTCGTATGAGCAGAATTCTGATACTGTCGTTCTTTTTCAGATCGGTCACGTACTTCGTTTCTTTCATCAGCTTCGGGATATCCTCGTTGACATATAGCAGAATTGTAACGTCATTATCGTCAATGTCCGGAAGCGTCATCGTATAGCAGCCGTCTTCGGGCACCGTGAACAGATAGTTCTCAGCAAGCCCCGGATAAGGAATGATTGCCTCATTATATTCTGACGGTACATTGAGCTGAAGTGTCACCGGTGCCGGATTTCCGTCAACCGGAACATTTGGTGTCTGTTCCGGATCAATCGGCGCATACCAGTAAAACAGATCCATTTCACCGACATATTTTCCGACACCGCGTACAGTGAGGCCGGCCTTTCCGATATATTTATCGCCGGACTTACAGAGCACGATGTAATCCTCGCCTTCGGTCAACTGCGTTTCGCCTGCTCTGAGTGTGATCTGCGGCTTCTCGCCGAACATGACAAGCTCTGTGATTTCTGCTTCAACGTCTTCTTCTAACAGGCAGAAATCGTCAATCAGGCTGAAAGTCACAGCAGTCGGTTCCTGGGCGTAATAATTTGTGACTGCAATCCGGTATTCCTCACCGGGCTTGACATCCAGAACGCTGTGTTGATCATACAGGCCGGAAACGCTTCCCGCAATGCTGCCGTCTGCGCCCATGATACTGACCGTGGCAATCGGCAGACTGGTTTTGTGCAGGCAGTACCGATCTTTCTCCGGCTTCCATGTGAGCACAACCGGCTGTCCGGAGCTATCCGGAAGAACAGTGCAATCTCCTCCGGTATACGCGCTGCCTGTGGCTGTTTCCTTCGGCAGAATACAGAATGTCCGCCAGATTTCGCCGTAGAATGCGCCGATGCCCCTGATGCAGATATGATACTGTCCCGGCTCGGTCAGTGTTTCATCGCAGCAGATTTCATAATCCGTGCCCTCTGTCAGTTCCTGCTCGTCCATTGTAATCCGGAATGCTGGCTTGACCGGTTGGCCGGTATAGATCGCGTCACAGCTTATTACTTCGGTTCCTTCCATGGCATCTTTTACTTTTTCCAGTGAGAAGAGCAGCGGCATTTTGAAGACATCCTGGTTGATACCGTTCAGCTTTCTGAGCGTATAGAATCCGGGATACAGCTCTGTTGTTTCCGTATCGGAAAGAAAAGTGACGCCGTACTGTTCAGAGTAAATTCCAGCGGAAAGATGTACGTTCCGATTGTCCGTGCGCAGTCTGACAGCGCATTCTTTATCAATATAGATCGGATATTGAGCTACGTCGTTTTCAAATAAAATGACGTCACCGAGCCGGTATACCTGTGTCGGGTCTTTGCGCGAAGTGTCCGTTATGGTATAATTCAGCGAATTTTTCGTTGTTTGCGGCGGTGTATCCAATGACCCCTCCGTAACCGTAAGGGTAAAGTCCTTGTTTTCGATGCGTTTATCGCCTTCAAACAGAACAGCGCGGAAAGTGAATGTGCCTGCTTCGTAATAATAGTCTGTCAGAGAACTGATATTGACGTCGCAGTATGCGCCGCTGTTTGTGACAATGGACGGATCTACTTCCTGTTCGGCGCCGTTGACAATCTGGTACCATTTGATGGAGATGTCCGGATCCGCTACATATGCGCAGTAAAAAATGCACTCCTGCATTGTGGGCGTTTTGATGTTCAGATTCTCAGTATAGAGCTTTTTCGTTTCAAAGTACGGAATTTCGGCTTTTTCAGCTGCCGTTCGGGCAGGGGAGTATTCCGGTCCGATGATATATCCGGCAGCCTTCCGTGTCCGGAACTCCGCTGATTTGAGCAATTCGGATACACGGAGGCAGCGGTTATCGTCGCTGCCCTGCACAATCCTTTCTGCGTTCGGCAGCCAGATCATCGCTTCGTTGCTGTAAATGGTTTCCGGTTCCAGCACCTTGATATTCGGGAATACAAGCGGGCAGTTGGCGGAATTGTATTTGACGGATTCGATCGTTGCCTCTTTCAGCCCGTTAAAAGTGAATTCTCGTTCGTCAGACTGTTCATCTTTATGAAAATCGCAGCAAAAGATCCCGTCTATGCCGATTTCAGTGACATTTGCAAGGAAATCAGCGGATTCCGGTTTACAGTTTATCATTGCACCCCGTTTGATCGCTGTAATGCCCGGTGCAATGATCCGTTTCAGAGAAAGGCACTCACTGAAAACCGACTCCGGCAGAACTGTGACGGACAGCGGCATTGAGATCTCTTCGATGAAGCATTGAGTGAAAGCGAACGCGTCCAGTTCTTCCAGCTTTGGGAAGTCCACGACACCGCCGAGTCCTGAACGTGCAAATGCGTATTTTCCGATGCGGCGGACATTGTCGAAATTTCCTTCGTACATTGCAAGTCCTTGACAAGCTTCAAATGCGTGATCCGGAATCTCCGTGATTGTTTCGCCAAGACTCGGGATCCATGTCAATTTTGTACATTCGCAGAAGGTTCCGACGCCGATTTTTGTTAGAGTGCTGCTCAGATTCAGATTTGAAATGTCAGAATTCGCAAATGTGTAATCACTGAGCTCTGTGACGCCGTCAGCTCTCAGATAGAAAACACTGCACTGTGCAAACGCGTATGCGCCGAGCTTCGTGACGGAATCCGGAAGTATGACGGAGAAGATTCTGTTATTATTCTGAAATGCTCTGTCCCCGACTGCAAGAAGCGAACCGTCCGGGAATTCCGACGTCAGATCCAGCTTATGCAGAACGCCCCTGTATTCTGTCAGGACGCCGTCTATCACAGTGTAAGGATCGTCAATATCCTTTTCTCCGATACAGATATAGACGGATTCACTCTGACCGGACTCGCCGTTCATAAAAGCAGCCGCACGGATAACTGCGCTCTCCGAAACAGTGAACGGATTCTGATAAAGCAAACCGTTTTCCGCAGTAGGTTCAGTGCCGTCAGTGGTGTACCGGATTTCCGCGTCCGGGACATCTGTCCGGATCGAAACAGTCAGGGATTCCTCTGCCTGCCAGGTGTTATACTCGTATTCGCCGCCGGTGATAGTAACGGACGGTGCGGGAATAAACGTTTTTTGCTCGATCAGACCGCGCAGATTGATCATTCCGGCACCGTAGCAGTCGGCAGCAGTGACATTGTTCATTTCTTGGGGCGGATCCAGCTTCATTGCGGAATCGGAAAGCAGCTTGTGGATTTCGTCCATCTTCATATCCGGATTCGCAGAAAGCACGTCGCAGCATGCTGCGGTCGCAAACGGCGCAGCCATACTGGTGCCGCTCATTAAGACCAGATCTTCCGGTCCGCTGACAGCTGCGCTGAGGATATCAAACCCCGGTGCGGCAAAATCGACGAAAGGACCGATATTGCTGAATACCGCCAGAGAATACAGATTCGGATCAGAATAATCCAGGTAGGACGGATCAGCAGATTCATTGTCAAGGTATGTGGCTGTAATGCAGAACGACTCTTCCAAACTGCCGGGGTTCGCATAATCTGCCTGATAGGATTCGTTTCCGCTGGATACACAGCAGGGGATATCGGCCGCAACTGCTTCGAGCATCGCTTCCCGCAGCAGCGGGGAATCGCCGTCGCCGCCAAGACTCATGCTGATGACGTCCGTCTTCTGTTCGATCGCGTGCATCATACCGCAGTAGAGCATCAGGTCAGAGCCGGTTCCTCTGTCTGAGATGACCTTGACCGGCATGATCTTGACCTGCTCCGGCGTGTTCTGGCAGATGATACCGGAGCAGTGCGTACCGTGCCCGAAAACGTCGCGCAGCGGGATTTCACCCTCGGTGCAGTCAAGACCGTTTTCTGCGATACGCCCTTCAAACCAGCTGTGCTCCGCATAAATGCCCGTATCCAGAACCGCAGCCGTGATTTCCGGCAGCTCTTTGCGGTTCGCTTTGAGCCAGCTCAGATATTCCTCTGAGCCGATTGCATGATAGCCCCATGACTTGGTATTGTCAGATTGTACGGTTTCTTGCTCCGGAACGGCGGACAAATCCGCACAGTAGTAACGGTCGGGCGCGGCATATTGGATCCGGCTGTCCTGCTGATAGGCGCAGTATGCCGCATACGCTTCCGCCGTGCTGCTGTACTGAATGACGTGCAGATCGTGATAGCCCTCTGCGGTAACCGTGCCGCCCATCGGGTCGACACTTGTGCTGCTTCGTACAATCAGTCTGGCGGACTGGAACGGCGATTGCAGCTCGATGCTGCCGTCTGCGTTCTCATGTACCTCGTATCCGGATGCCTGATTTGCAGTCACAGGGACACCGTCAGCGCAGACGGTGCCGCCGCTGACCGTAAAGCCTGCGTAGCTTTTGCCGACAGGCTTTCCATCCTGATAGAGCTGATCTGTTTTGGCATCATAGCGCAGCGTTTCAAAAACTTCCTCCGGCTGATACGACGCGGAAGCGAGCAGCTCTGCGAAATCTGACGCGCTTCGTACCGTATCTGCTGCGCGCAGTCTGGATACGGGCAATCCGCCGCAGACGGACTGTGTCAGCAGTACAGCGGATGCGAGTGCTGCTGTGTGTTTATGCCTGAATGTCATTTGAATCATCTCCTGTTCCATGAATATTGTCAATGTCAGATATGCTTAAAACGGGTGCTTACAGCAACAGCCCGCGACTTTGAGCACGGGCTGTTGAATCTGAAAAGGAGGCAATCAGGCCATACCGGCAGTGATGATTGCCATTTTGTAGACCTCGTCAGCGTTACAGCCGCGGGAGAGGTCGTTGATCGGTGCATTCAGACCCTGGAGGATCGGGCCGTAGGCCTCAAAGCCGCCGAGCCGCTGCGCGATCTTGTAGCCGATGTTTCCGGCTTCGATCAGCGGGAAGATAAAGGTATTTGCCTGACCGGCCACCTTGGAATCCGGGCACTTGGTCTTTGCGACTTCCGCAGAAACCGCAGCGTCAAACTGGAACTCACCGTCAATGGTCAGCTCCGGATCAATCTTTCTTGCTTCGATCACGGCGTCATGGCTCAGCTGAACCGTTGCGCCCTTGCCGGAGCCGTAGGTAGAGAAACTCAGCACAGCGACCTTCGGATCAATGCCGAAGTACGCAGCAGTGCGGGCAGTTTCAACAGCGACCTCAGCGAGCTGCTGTGCAGCAGTCAGGGTCACGTTGCCGTCCTTGTCGACGCGGTCGGAATAGCTGATGTTGATTGCGCAGTCGCCCATTGCGATCTTTTCCTCAGCGCCGTCCTTTTCACGGAACAGGATGAAGGAGGAGCTCACCAGATTGGAGCCTTTCTTGGTCTTGATGATCTGAAGCGCCGGGCGGACGGTATCCGCAGTGGAGTAAGTTGCACCGCCGAGCAGCGCATCAGCCTTGCCTGCTTTCACGAGCATCGTGCCGAAGTAGTTGGACTTCTGAAGCAGCGTGCGGCACTCTTCTTCGGTCATCTTGCCCTTGCGCAGTTCAACCATCTGTGTAACGAGCGCATCCATCTCCGGATAGGTCAGCGGATCGAGCACCGTTGCCTTTGCGACGTCAAAGCCGCCGGCCTTTGCAGCAGCAGCAACCTCTTCTGCATTGCCGCAGAGGATGACGCCCATCAGATTCTCTTTCAGCAGTCTGTCCGCAGCAGAAAGGATTCTGGCATCTGTGCCTTCCGTGAAAACGATTGTTTTTTTGCTTGCTTTCAGATTCGCAAGCAGCTTGTCAAACATGCCCATAATTAGCCTCCAAGAAAAAAGATTAGTACCCGCACCGTATGCCGGTACGGAGAACCGACAGAAATATTATACCATATTATCATAAAAAAAGCAAGTGATACGAACGGAAAAGCCGTCAGAAAACAGCTTTTAGAGCTCCGGATCCCGTACCTCAAATTCTGCGGCTCTTTTCTGCCACTTTACATCGACCGTCAGATCGACCAGCGTCCCGTCCGGCGTAAATTCCTCGGAAAAGATTTTGCCCTCCTCGCGCAGAAGCTGCAAAAAGCTACCCTCTGTATAGGGGATGCAGAGCCGCATGCGCTTTGCAGTCTGCGGCAGATGCGTACAGATTGCACGCAGCAGTTCCTCCGTCCCGGTGCCGTTTTTGGCGCTGATCCATACCGTATCCGCATCATTATGCTGATTGAGGTCTACAAGATCTGCCTTATTTAGCACATGAATCTGAGGAAATTCCGCGCAGCCGAGGTCGTTGAGCAGATCCTGTGTAATCTGCATCCGCTCGCGGATATCCGGTTCCGATGCATCCATCACATGCAGAATCAGGTCGGCCTGTGCTGTTTCCTCCAGCGTGGATCGGAACGCCTCCACCAGATGATGCGGCAGGCGTCGGATTAGTCCGACCGTATCCGAAAGCAGAACGCTGCGTCCGTCCGGCAGCTCCAGTGCCCGTGCCGTGACGTCCAGTGTCGCAAATAATTTGTTTTCCGCAAGAACCCCCGCATCCGTCAGCATGTTGAACAGTGTGGATTTTCCGGCATTTGTATATCCGACAATCGCAACGGTCAGAATGCCGTCCTTTTTTCTGCGGCTCCCGAGAAATGTCCGGTGCTGTTCCATATCCTTAAGCGCATGCTCCAGTGTTGCAATCCGCGTGCGGATATGCCGCCGGTCGGTTTCCAGCTTGGTTTCGCCCGGGCCGCGCGTGCCGATGCCGCCGCCGAGTCTGGAAAGTGCCGTGCCGCTGCCGGTCAGTCTGCTAAGCCGGTATTTATACTGTGCCAGCGAAACCTGCACCTTGCCTTCGGCAGTCCGGGCGCGTCCGGCAAAAATGTCAAGAATCAGCATGGTGCGGTCAATGACCTTGCAGTCTGTGGCATCCGTCAGATTGCGCAGCTGAATTCCGGTCAGCTCGGTGTCAAAGATCAGCATGTCGGCTTCAAGTGCTTTCGCCAGCTCGGTGACCTCTTCCAGCTTGCCGCTGCCGATGCAGGTTGCCGCCTCGGGATTGCTCCGGGCCTGAATCACACTGCGCAGCACCTCGCACCCGGCTGTTTCAGCAAGCGCGGCCAGCTCATCTATCGAAATCTGCGCGTCATATTCTCCGGTATCCAGGCCGACCAGAATGACCTTTGGCGCGGACACCTCCTGTAAGTTATCGTGCATACAGCACCGCCTTTATTCAGATTCTTTGAGCAGTGCGGAAATGAATGCATCCGGATCTTGCCAGATGCCGCGCTGTTCGTCATAGGTACAGTAATACGGTTTTTCACTAGGAGAGTCAGAAAGCGAATCCGGGCGGCAGTCGGGACAGGCGTACCGGAATTCACAGTCCCTGCACCCGCTGACCTGATCCTTATTCAGCCCGAGTACAGCAGGGGAGAGCACCTCTGCAAGCGACCTGTTTCGCAGATTGCCGTGCCGGAGCCGCCGTTCCATCACGCACGGATACACGTTCAGATCTGCCGCAACATAGATCTTTCGGGAGAAGCAGGGATTCCCGCTGACAGCAGATGCAACGCGTCGGGGATGCAGTGGGCGGAGGAATATATCTTTTGTGATGCATTTCTCGCGCAGCAGAGCGCTGTCCAGCAGCGAAAGGCATCCCCTGCCCGACATCCGGACAATATCTGCGCGTGTATCCAGCTGATACGGCTTGGAGCCGCGCGCGCCGATCCGGATATTTTTCATCCGGACGGCATTTGTATGATACGGGATTCCGTATTGCCGCAGCAGGGAGAGCGCCTGTTCGGTTTTCCGGTGTGAGCCGCCGATTCCCGTGACAGTATCATGCATATCGCTTTCGTAGGAGTACACAGAAAGCGAAACGGACGCATCAGCTTTTTTTAGCGCCTTGCAGACAGGATCTGTCAGCAGCGTGCCGTTGGTGTATAACGAAACCGAATCGAAATGATCGGCGGCCGTTTTCAGCAGCAGCTCACATTCCGGGTGGCAGAGCGGTTCACCGCCGATCAGCTGCACGGAACGGATACCGTAATCAGCCATCTTTTCGCAGACCAGTTTGAAATCCGGTTCAGATATGAAAATCTGTTGCTGTGTACCGTTATAGCAGTGAATGCAGCGTAGATTGCAGACCGTGCAGACCTCAATCCATGCGGAATACGGTTTCGGAATATACCGGAGCGTACCGATATCAGGGATTTCGCCGCATCCTTCGGTAAGCAGCTCCGCCTGTGTCAGCTGCGCGATGACAGCCTGCTCGCCTTTTGTAAAAGAGGCACCCGGCTCGGTGATACAGCGGCGGATCAGCGCAGACGTATCCTTTCCGATGTGCCAGAGCTTTTGGCGCCTGAGATCGTACAGGCAGTCCTTTGCCTTCCCGCTGACAGGATAAACACCGTCATTCAGCCGGAGCATCGCCGCTTTCCGGTTCATCGACAAAATAAGGCCAGCATTCATTTTCCCGCTGATCCGGCTGGCAGGGGCAGTCCGGAACACAGGTTCCCGCAGCAGTACACTGCACTGCGGAATCGGTCAGGCATTCCAGTTCAAACATGGTATTCTCCTCTCTGACTGTGACAGATTGCTTTCGCTTTTCAGTATAGCATATTTTCCGAAAAAAAGCAACGGATTCCAAAAAACACTTGCAGCGGAGGGAATATCGTGATATAATAAAGAATGTCGGTACGGGCGGCAAACAGAACGTATAGAAACGACAGGAGGAATTTGCATGAAAAAGAACATCAGAAAACTGATCGGGATGCTGAGTGCGGCGCTCACAGGCTGCGCAATGTGTTTATCCGTGATGGCTGAGGCAGATTATAAGCTGATCGGATATAATGACGGCGAACTGGATCGCAGCTGTGTCAATATTGCAGGCGTCAGATACAGCAGCGTGAATCCGCGCCTTGATAATACCGTTGAATACAGAGTGGATATTCTGAATAATCTGTCAGGATTCGCGGACATCAAGGTTGCACTGTACTATCCGGAAGGACTTGAAGTCATATTGAATGAGGATGGAGAGCCTGCAAGCGGAGGCGACATAACCTTACGCTGGCAAACGGAATCTGTCCTTGATACTGAGGAACGGTGTGTCGTTTTCAGCTGTAACTGTGAAAAAAACAATAAGTATGAAGGTACACTTTTTTCTGTGAAGTTTCAGGTGCCGTTTGATGCCAAAACATTCGACAAGTATTACCTGAAGCCCGAAGTGCTTACATTGAACAATCTCAGCGGTGACCTGCCGTACAATATTATAGACGGCTATATTGAGGTTGGGGCATATCACGATGATTTCAGCTTTGACAAGGGTGACATGAACTTCTCGCATGGTGTTGATGTCAGTGATGCACAGATGATTCTCAAGGAATACGTCAAAACCTTGTCCGGTCAGGAATCAACTTTGCATGCTGATCACAGGCAGCTGGCCGATATCGACGAAAACGGAACGGTTGATGTTGTGGATGCACAGCTCTTGCTGAAATACTGCACGGAAAGAACAGCGCTGAACGATATTACATGGAAGCAGATTCTCGGGAAAAAGCCCCAATATCCATCTGTACACATTTCCAGCGATACGTTTAATTATATATGGGGAATCAGATAATAATCGACCCAAAAGCGATGAAACAGCGCGGCGCTTCTGAGAAAGTGCCGTGCTGTCTTTTTTGAAAGAATCGCAAGAATCCTATTGACAAAGCGCTGACGATGCTGTACAATGAATAATGTCACCAAACGGTGACGATCCGGGGGAGAAAGGATGATTTTACATGAAAAAGAAACGGCTTACGGCGCTGCTGCTGAGTGCCGCTGCTGCTGCATCGTCTATGCAGCTCGGTGCATTGGCGGCGGCAACACCGAATAAGGCGGACTATGAAGAAACAGATAAGAATTTTGCGAAGCTCCTGCAATATTCACTGTATTTCTACGATGCGAACATGTGCGGTACGGAAGTTACGGAGAAAAGCAGGCTGCCCTGGCGCGGTGACTGTCATATCTATGACGCCAAGGTGCCGATGCAGCCGATCAGTGACCTGACAGGCACGAATATGAGCAAGTCGTTCATGGAGGCAAACAAGGATATACTGGATCCGGACGGCGACGGCTATATTGATGTATCCGGCGGTTTCCACGATGCCGGCGACCATGTTAAATTCGGTATGCCGGAAACCTATGCAGGTTCGATTGTTTCATGGGGATACTACGAGTTCCGCGATTCTTACGAGAAAATCGGTGAGGCGGCTCATACCGAAACGATTATCCGGCACTTCTGCGATTATTTCATGCGCAGCACTTTTCGGAAAGAGGACGGCGAGGTCATCGCGTTCTGTCATCAGGTCGGCGACGGCGCCGAAGATCACAGATACTGGCAATCCCCGGAGATTGACGCGATGCACCGTCCGGCGTTTTTTGTCACGGCGGATAAGCCCGCGACCTGTGTGGTTTCCGAGGCGGCTGCCTGTCTTGCAATCAACTACTGCAATTTCAAAGAAACCGATCCTGACTATGCCGAAAAATGCCTTGACTATGCGAAAGCGCTGTATCAGTTTGCCTCTGACTGCGAAAAAGCGGTACTGAAATCAGATGACGGCCCTGCGGCGTTCTACGAATCCAAAAAGTGGGAGGACGACTACTGCTTTGCCGGAGGCTGGCTGTATCTCATCACCAAGGATCACAAATATCTGGATCTGTGCCTGAAATACGACGATTATTATGCGCCGCCCGGATATGTCCTTTGCTGGAACGATATGTGGAACGGCGTGTCGATTATCTTCGGCCGCATTCAGGACGAGTATCCGGAAATCTGCGAGGAGGCACGTGTTGCAACCGGAAGAGGGCAGTATGAAAAGCTGAATTTCTGGGAGCAATCCGCGAAGGCTCTGGACTTTTATGCATCCGGCTCCAAGGATACCCCCGGCGGCTTCTTCTTCATGGATGAATGGGGCTCGGCAAGATACAATGCCGCTGCGCAGTTCTGTGCGCTTGTGTATGACAAATACAAAGACGGCATAGATGTCTATGACCCGGATCAGAAGGACTATCATTTTTCCGACTGGGCGCTTGGACAGATGGAGTATCTGCTCGGCGACAATCCGATCAACCGCTGTTATGTAGTCGGCTATGGCGAGAATTCTGCGAAGTATCCGCATCACCGAGCCGCATCCGGCCTGACCATGGCAGAGGATCCAGGCACGCATAAGCATGTGCTCTGGGGCGCACTGGTCGGCGGCCCGCGTAAAACAGATCAGCATAGTGATACCACGAACGACTGGGTTGATAACGAGGTGACGATCGACTACAATGCGGCGTTTGTCGGTGCAGCTGCAGGACTGTACGCCCTTTACGGTAACGAATCCATGAAGCCGGTCGTGGACTTTCCGCCGGAGGAAAAGCAGGATGATACCACACTGTTTTCCGGCAATGACTTCTGGGTATCCGGTTATTATATGGATGCGCCGGAAAGCACCGGTGCCGGTACAACCAAGCTGACGTTCTTTGTGAATACCGATGCACTGGAGCCGCATACTGACCTTTCGATCCGCTACTATTTTGACATCAGTGAAATGAACAACAGCGACGGCATTCCAGGCAGCTTCGTGCTGCAATGCCCGTACGATCAGGTGCAGACTGAGGTCAGCGGCAAAAAGGCCGTCATTTCCGAGGTGCAGCATTATAAGGATAAGATTTATTATGTGGAAATCTCCTGGCCGGAATATGCGATTGCGAATTCCAACAAAAAGGTTCAGCTGATTCTCGGCATGTTCTACGGAGATAATTTTGATCCGTCAAATGACTGGAGCCTTAAAGGCATGAAGGAACTCGGTGAGGAATACGACACACTGGTCAGCGGCGTGGAGGTTGCAGAACGCTGCCCGAATGTCTGCGTATATGCAAGCGGCAAGCTGGTCGGCGGAACGGAACCGGACGGCACCAAGCCCGCGAAGGTCTATACCAAGGCACAGCTGACGCGGCTGATGAAGCATCTCACGACGGAGAAACCGTTTGAGGATGCAGAAACCGCGGCACTGTTTGATTTCAACGGTGACAGCAAGCTCGATGCAAAGGACGCGACCTGCCTGAAACGGCTGATCGCAGGGTCCTGATGTTTTTATGATTAAAGGAGGATAATCTTATGCCGTTTATCAATGTTAAAACCAACGCAAAGCTGACTGCCGGACTGGCAGAGCAGATCAAAACACAGCTGGGACAGGCGATTACTGCTATTCCCGGCAAGTCTGAAGGCTGGCTCATGGTCGGTATCGACGGAGATCAGACGCTTTATTTCCGCGGCACAGCAGACCCGGCAGCTATGGTTTCTGTCAGCCTGTACGGCTCTGCATCCGGCAATGCAATGGATACGCTTACCGCGCATATCACAGGAATCCTGACCGATACGCTGGGGATTGCGTCCGACCGGATCTATGTCAGCTATATGTGTACCGAACACTGGGGCTGGAACGGCTCAAACTTCTGATGCGTCTGATACGGTCATCCGGGTGCCGTGAGTGCGACCTGCCGGATGACCGTGTTTATCTTATGAACTTTTTGCAGCAGACATCCTGGAAAGGGTGTCTGCTTTTTTCTGATGTTCACAGGAAGAAAGCGTCCGCTGGCATATCCTTGTCGCGGCTTCTTTCACCCTCTCAGAACTGCAAAAAGCCCGCGTATCCCACATAAACGAATCCTTTTCAAAGGATAGAGAACGTAGCACAAACAGAGCAGGTTTGGCAAGTCATCAGGATGAAACATGGTATTTTACTTTTTCAGAGTACGGAATACATACTTATGACGACGGAAAAGACGGATCATGGAATGAGAAAAGACATGGATCAGGAGAGCTACGATTACAAACTGTATCAAAGGATCTTCATCGAGGTCGCTGCGCAGATGACTGAATTCGACAGCGCAAATCGCTAAGGAATCGCAAAGTAAATAAGCCATGATGATTTGGCAGAATAATGTCACAGAGCAACAGCCGCCGGTGTGTTCAGGTACATCGTCGGCTGTTTGATTATATCCGGGGAGCAGAGATATCATCTTTTCTTCACTTCTCCCATTGCACTTTTCAGTATAATATGCTATAATAAAAAGGAAATAAATACCTGAAGGGGCGTGACGCAATGAAAAACGAGTGCTTTGAAAACCGCGAGCTTTCCTGGCTGCGTTTTAACGCGCGTGTATTGGAGGAGGCTCGTGCAGAGAGCAATCCGCTGCTTGAACGGCTTTGCTTTACCGCCATTTTCCAGAGCAATCTTGACGAATTCTTCCGGGTTCGCGTCGGCAATCTGCTCCGCAAACAAGCGGAGGATCCGAAAAAGACCGATGCGGTTTCCAATATGAAGCCGAAGGCGCAGCTCAAGGCCATCTATGAGCAGGTGAGATCCCTGACACCTGTCCGTGATTCCGCTTACCATGAAATCATGTCGGCGCTGCGCAGTGAGGGACTGGAACAGGTCAGCGCAGCCTCTGCGACCGCCGCAGAGCAGCTGATGCTCTCGGACTGGTTCAAGCGGGAGATTCGCCCGCTGTCCATGCCGGTGATTATTGATAAGGGCAAGCCGTTTCCGTTTCTGCGCGACCGTGCGCTGTATATCGTCCTGCGTCTGGAATCCAAATCCGGCATTCGCATGGGAATTCTGCCCGTTTCCGACCAGTGCCAGCGGATGATCCGGCTTGGCAGCAGCGGCAGGTTTGTACTTGCCGAGGACGTCATTCTGTCCTATGCGCATACCGTATTCGGCAACTCCCATGTCATTGACCGCACGATTATGCGTGTGACCCGCTCCGCCAGTATCTCGCCGGAGGATATCGGAAATATGCGTTCCGGCGATACCAGGGCAGATATGGAACTGATGCTCCAGGAGCGAAAGCGCCTGCCTGTTGTGCGTCTGGAGCTGTCTGAAACATTTTATCAGCCCGCGCTGGATTATCTTTGCAGAAAGCTGGAGATTACGCCGGAGCAGGTCTTTTATGCCAAAGCACCGCTGGATTTGTCATTTGCATATGAGTGCAGAAATCTCGCGCCGGATCCGAAGCTCCAGTATGTGCGCATGGTGCCGCAGAAATCTGTCATGATAGCGGAGCACGGCTCCATGTTCCCGCAGATCCGCAAAAAGGATATTCTGCTGAGCTACCCTTATGAAAGTATCCGTCCGTTTCTGCGGCTGCTGGATGAGGCCGCGGATGATCCTGCTGTTCTGAGCATTCAGATTACGCTGTACCGCATGGCGCGTGACAGCCGTGTGATTGCGGCGCTCTGCGAGGCGGCTGGCCGCGGCAAGGAGGTAACCGCACTGACAGAGCTGCGCGCCCGCTTCGACGAGGAAGGCAATATCAAATGGTCAAAGGCTCTGGAACGCGCCGGTGTCCGTGTGATTTACGGGCCTGAAAACTATAAGGTGCATTCCAAGCTGCTGCTGATTACGCGCAAAACCCGCGGCAAGATCGAGTCGTTTACGCAGATCGGCACAGGCAACTACAACGAGAAAACCGCTGCAATGTATACCGATTACTGCCTGATTACGGCAGATAAGCAGATTGCACAGGATGCAGCCAATATCTTTGATGCTCTGCGCGAGAACAGACTGCCGGAACCGCAGACCGATCTGCTGGCTGCACCGCACGGCCTGCTGGAGCCTGTTTTGCAAATGATTGACGATGAAATCGCACATGCGGAGCGCGGCGAGGATGCCTATATTGCGCTGCGGATGAACGGCCTCTGCGATAAGACAATCATGAAAAAGCTGATTGCCGCTTCCTGTGCCGGTGTGCGGATCGAGCTGCTTGTGCGCGGCATCTGCTGCCTGATTCCGCGGATCCCGGAATGCACCGAGCATATTGAGGTGCGGAGCATTGTCGGCCGTTATCTGGAGCACGGCCGTGTCTATTTCTTCGGTACACCCGACCGGATGCGTGTCTATCTTGGCTCCGCCGACTTCATGCCGCGCAACACGGTCAAGCGCGTGGAAATCTGCGCACCGGTCAAGGATGCGGCACTTCGGAAACGCCTCTACGACGAATTCCGGCTTCAGTTTGACGATCCGGTCAAGGCGCGCTACCGTACAGCGGACGGGGACTATCATCTGCCGGAGGGCGGTGATCCTGCTGAGAATTCGCAGGAGGTGCTCCACCGTGCCGCCTATGAACGCGCGCATAAAATGGAACACAGTACTAAAACAGAAGGATGATGAAAGGGAAAGTCATGGACAAGGAACGTCGCCCGCGTATCAAATCATCATTTATGCTCGTGACCTACGGCATTCTGCTGTATCTCGGGCTGACGAATTTTTCAACAATCAAAAGTGCGTTTGTCTGGCTCTTTGCGATCATCCGGCCTGTCGCATACGGAATCTGTATTGCATTTGTGATCAATCTGGTTATGGATCTGTTCCGCAGCAAAATTTTCCGGAATATGTCCGCATCGCGTCATGCACTGGAACGCAAGCTGGCACCGATACTGAGTGCGGTCTGTACTGTTCTGGTTTTTATCATCCTGCTTGCGATGATTATATTCCTGATTATTCCGCAGGTGACAACCGCTGTCAATATGCTGATTGAAAAGGTACCCCGCAGTCAGGATCAGCTCTGGGAGATTGCGGAAAAGCAGCTGATCGCATGGCACACGCCGGATTTCATTATGCAGAAGCTGCGCGAATTTGACATTGACTGGGATACTGCATATTCGTACATCACGAATTTTCTGGACGGCAAAGTGGAAATCACGACGGTGCTCGGCACAGCCTTTTCTGCGACCGCGTCCGTGCTGTCCACCATGACAAATCTGCTGCTCGGCCTCATCATTGCGATTTATCTGCTGGCGCAGAAGGAACGCGTGCTGTATGTTTTCCACAAGTTTGTGCAGCTGATTTCCCCGAAGCGGTATCATAACCGGATTGTCCGCATTCTGCATCTTGCAAACACATCCTTTGCCAACTTCCTGACCGGTCAGATTGTGGAAGCGGTCATCATCGGTTCACTCTGCACAATCGGCCTGTATATCTTCCGTTTCCCGTATGCAGCGACCATCGGCATTCTGACGGGCATTACCGCCCTGCTCCCGATCATCGGCGCATGGATCGGCGGCGGTGTCGGCGCACTGCTGATTCTGGTTGAGGCACCCGAGCGTGTGATCTGGTTCCTGGTATTTATCCTTGCGCTCCAGCAGATTGAAGGCCAGTTTATCTATCCGCGTGTGGTCGGCAATTCGATCGGCCTGCCGGGGCTCCTTGTGCTGGTTGCCGTGATTCTCGGCGGCGGCTTCGGCGGCATCATGGGCATCATCTTTGCCGTGCCGCTGTTTGCGATTCTTTATCAGCTGCTGAAAGAGGCCATAGATACCATGGAGGAAGCAGAACGCCTTTCCGTTCCGGAACCCGAGCCGGAAACCGGACTGCGTGTCGTTGACAGACCGCTGAACGTGCCGACGATGGATGCGCTTTCTGATACAATACCTGATGTTCCGCTTGAAACGGAGATTCCGGCTTCTGAGATACCGGCTGAGAACCCGGTTCCGCAGGAGCCGGCACCAGCGGCACCGACAGCGGCTCCGCGCCCGAACCGTGCCCGCAAAAAGAGAAAGCGCAGATAATATGATACAGGCAGCCGGAAAAAAGATCCTGCTGCCTGTTTTTTTTGTAAATGCTTGACAATATTGACAAAATGTGCTATACTGAGTCTGGCATATCATGTGCTGATACAGATACGCAGCTGCGGTCTGATTGAAGCGTTCCGCAGGATATGCTGCCCGGACATGTCCGTGCTTGTATTGTATCCCGCAGGGAATAATAACAGGAGGAGGCATTTATAATGTCAAAGGAAATCAATGAAACGAAATGGAATGTGAAGACCATCGTCGGCATGGGCGTTCTGACTGCCCTTGTCATCGTGCTTCAGGCTATCGGCAGTGTGATCCGGTTCGGAACATTCAGCATTACGCTGGTGCTTGCGCCGATCATCATCGGTGCCGCGCTTTACGGCTGGAAAGCCGGTGCATGGCTCGGCTTTGTGTTCGGTGTGATGGTACTTGCAACTGACGCCGCCACGTTCCTTGCAATCAATGTTCCGGGAACGGTTATTACCTGTCTGCTGAAAGGTATTCTTGCCGGTGCGGCCGCAGGTGCTGTCTACCGCCTGATGGAGAAAAAGACCAAGCTCGGCGCTGTCATCGGGGCAGGCATTGTGTGTCCGATCGTCAATACCGGTGTGTTTCTGCTCGGCTGTCTGGTGTTCTTCCTGGATACCGTCAAGCAGTGGGGCGCCGCTGCCGGATTTGAAAATGTCGGCGCATTTTTCCTGTTCGGCTTTGTCGGACTGAATTTTGTCGTTGAGCTTGCAATCAATCTGGTGCTGAGCACGGCGATTGTCCGTATTCTGAATATCGTGAATAAGCCCGCTGCGGCTGCATCATAAAAACGAAAGGCTGTACTTATGAAAATACTGACCGTTGACATCGGCAACTCAAATATCTGCATCGGCTGCGTAAATGATCACAAGGTCGAGTTTGTGGAGCGGATGCACTCTGACCGCAACAAGACCGATCTGGAATATGCCGTACTTGTCAGAATGGTGCTTGATCTGCATGAGGTTGACGTCACCGAGCTGCACGGCGGAATCATCTCGTCCGTCGTTCCGCCGCTGACGGATCTGCTTGCGAACGCAACGGAAAAGCTGACCGGCTTCCGTCCTCTGATTGTCGGCCCCGGCATGAAAACCGGCATCAACATTCTCCCGCAGGGTGTCGGTGCCGATCTGGTTGTCGGCGCAGTTGCTGCCATCGAGGATTACGGCGCACCGTGCATCATCATTGATATGGGCACCGCAACAACCATGACCGTTGTGGACGAGAAAAAGCACTTTATCGGCGGCATTATCTTTCCGGGTGTTGCGATTGCCCTGCAATCTCTGGAATCCGGAACGGCACAGCTGCCGCATATCCAGCTGAAAGCACCGGCCAAGGTCATCAATATGGATACGATTGACTCGATGCAGGCGGGTGTTGTCTACGGCAACGCAGGCGCTATGGATGCACTGATTGACCGGATGATCGCGGAACTCGGGTATCCCGCAACGGTGATTGCGAGCGGCGGGCTTGCGCCGCTGATTGTCCCGCACTGCAAGCATGACATCATCATTGATGATGAACTGCTGCTCAAGGGACTGGATACGCTGTTCTACAAGAACTATAAACCGAACTGACAAAGAACCGAGCCGATGAACTGTCGGCTCGGTTTTCGCTTTATTATACTTTGATCCATTCTATTTCATAATATGAGCCGCCGTAAAGAACATTCTTTTCGACTGCTTGCATGCGGTAGAGTACATTGCCGTTCTGATCCAGCGCCTCGCCTTCGGTCAGGATTTCATTCGGCGCTTTCTCGGTTGCATCATTTTCCGTATCAGGAATCCGGAATGCGGCAAAATGCCTTTCGTCCAGCGTAAGCGTATTCTCCTTGCCGTTTGCTGTCACACGGATTGTCGTCACGGCCGGATCCGAAGAATAGAAGCCGACTGTCCAGAGAAATTTCGTGTGATTCTTATATGGACTCATATTGAAAACAGAATAGACGCCCATGTCTTTGACAATATCTCCAGCTTCATCGCCGGTGCAGTTCCATATACCGAATGCAAGCGGATCTGAACGGTCAGCTGTCAATGTCATAAGAAATGTATCGTCAGTAGACGGGAGGTATATACGGCAATAAGCAGCCGCAGCCTTGCCGTCTGCACTTTTGACATCTCCGAGATAAGTGATTTTTGCCGGGGAAGCATTTTTGTAAGCCTCACGCGTTTCATATCGGTCTGCTTCCGAGGCACGGGCATATTTAGTAATCATACCCTTCAGTGTGATATGCCCGTGCGGTGCATGAACAAGTATAAGTGCTGCCGGGATCGTGAGCAGCATGAAGCCGAACACAAAAAATCTTACAAGTCTGTTGTGCTTGCGAATCCGTTTTGCTGTTTCAGCATATTTGACGGTGCTTTCCGGAACAGGTTCCTCGTCCGTTTTCGGTTCGCCATGCTGCATTCCGGCCCATTCCGCAGCGCATGCTTCGCATTCAGCAATATGCTCCTTCACGATTGCTTCGCTTTTTTCCGAAGCAATGCCGTCCACACAGAGCGGCATCAGATCACGGATGACTTCATGATCATATTTCATAATCGTATCTCTCCTTTAATACTTTGCGCAGTTTTGCTACGGTGCGGTTATAGATCACGGCTGCTGTATTCGGTTTGATATGCAGCAGACGCGCGATTTCTGCGTACCCAGTGCCGGAATATAACCGGTACTGCACAACAGATTTTGCAGGCTCATCCAGCTCCAGAATCAGCTGCCGCATGATTTCCAGCATTTCGTTCTGCTCAAGCGCTTCGCCGGGCGGGGGGAGTGCTTCGGGATTCTGCTTTTCCGCAATCCCGCGCTGCCGCATTTCCCTGCGGAGATATTTGCCACAGACATTTTTCGCAATCTGAAACAGCCAGGTACGCATGGCGCATTCGCCGCGAAACTTACCGAATGAAAGGAATGCCTGATAAAAGGTTTCCTGCGTCAGTTCTTCGGCAGTCAGCTTCTCGTAACCGGTCAGCCGGAGCAGAAACCGGTATACATCCGGCTGAAAGCGATGATAGATTTCTTCAAATTCATCCAATCGCATTCATCTCCTTTTTCCTGATTTGATGCATCTGTATATTAGTACCCGTTTCATTCAGAATATGACAAAGGGAGCAAAAAAAAACCGCAGCGTATGCGGCTGCGGAATCATATCAGATCTGTGAATGCGTATCGAGCCACGCCAGGACGTCATCGGCGGTCGTGAAGCAAAGTCCGGTGCAGGTATCGGCACAGCCGTAATAGATCGCAATACGGCCGGTGTCGGCATCTGCGAGCGCAGCACAGGGAAATACTACATTCGGCACATCTCCGACGCACTCATAGAGCTTCTGTGGGCTCAGCAAATACTCTCTTCCGCGCTTCAACACCTTCCAAGGCTCGTCGCGGTCAAGCAGCGCCGCAGAAAAGCTGTAAACAAAGCCGTTACAGGACGTCAGGACACCGTGATAGAAGAGCAGCCAGCCGCGGTCTGTTTCAATCGGCACAGGACCGGCGCCGATTTTGGTGGATTCCCAGCTCATCGAAGGTGCCATGACATGCCGGTGCTTTCCCCAGTAGATCAGATCCGGTGACTGTGACAGAAAAATATCACCGAACGGCGTATGTCCGCTGTCCGACGGGCGGCTCAGCATCATGTAGTTTCCGCCGATCTTCCGCGGGAACAGCACCCCGTTGCGGTTGAACGGCAGAAATGCGTTCTCGGTCTGATAAAAGGTTTTGAAGTCAAAGGTGTAGGCCATGCCGATGGTCGGCTTCCAATCCATGGCATTGCACCATGTTACATAATAACGTTCTTCAATGAAGCAGACACGCGGGTCATAGCCGTACTGAAACGGCTGGAGCGACGAATCGCTGCGTACAAATTCAATGCGCTCCGGCGCGATTTGCCAGTGAATGCCGTCGTCGGAAAAACCGGCGTGCAGCTGCATATTCCGTGCTTTGTCATCCACCCGGAACACACCGGCAAAGCCGCTGCCGAACGGTACGGCTGCGCTGTTGAAGATGCTGTTGGAACAGGGAATCTGATCCCGCCGGATGACCGGGTTTTCTGTATAGCGCCAGAGGACGTCACTGCAATCAGTAGGTTTATCCTGCCAGGGCATATTGGGAAGCGGTGTTCCGCCGATGATTTTCACATTCATGATACTGTCCGCCTTTCCGCCGCGCGGGCGCGGCCTTTGTTCATATTATATCATGAACGGCGCTGCTTTGCAACGGATTATTTGTAAATTGACAGAAAATCATTGAGCGATAAAGTTAATTCAGAGTTGTACAGGTTATACAAATCCATGCTTGTATAATTCGCATCATTGAAGGTGCCGTCCGGTTTCATCAGATAATCGCCGTACCACAGACCGAAAAATGACCAGACGGATGTATCCAGCTGCATCATTTCCGGAGAGGGGAGCGCGCTGCATTCGCTCAGTGCCAGCAGCTTTCTGCCGTTGGTGAGTCGTGCCAGCGAGATATATTGCTCATAACGGCTTCCGAATTCCATGCGCGGCTGGAGATATACGTCTACCGATGCGATATCGTATGTCTGCTCCGGAACAAGATATGCGGCGCTCTGGCCGTTCCAGATCCAGATTAGATTGTGCAGTCCGTGATAGTCGGTCAGACGATGCCACAGGAGCATCCAGAGATTCTGGTATGCTTCACGTCCGGATGCGCCCCACCAGAACCAGCCGCCGCCCGCTTCATGGAGGGGACGCCACAGCACAGGAATATGCATATGATCGAGCTTTTTGAGCGCTCCCGCAATGCTGTCAATGTCTTGCAGAAGCAGACGTGCTTCCTCGGAGAGCGTTCCGTTTTTGACAGCATGATCCGCCTGCTCCGGCGTCAGCTTTGCGACGGATTCCGGATCCTTCCGGTACAAAGCATGATAGAATCTGAAATCTGAGCCGTCCGCGTATACAGATTCGGTTCCGGGCGCATTCCACTGCCACATCAGCCCGACAATGCCGTGCGTGTATACATTCCAGTCAATCGCAGCCTGAATCTGCTCGTTGTCACTGCCGGTGCCGAGCGTGCCGAAGCGGATTGCAGGCAGCTGTCCGGTGAGCTGATAAATCAGGTTCAGCTCACGGTTGCTGTTGTCCGATACATATTGACCAGTCAGCACGGTTTTGCCCCACTGTTCGCGCAGAAAAGTATAGAGCTGCTGCGCCTCCTTTTCAGCATCCGGGTCGCAGAGCTTCTCTGTCACAGAAAAATCCGGGCGGTATTCCGTATTGTCATTGCGGAGCATGATATAATCGAGATCCAGTCCGCCGTCCAGGCCGTCCAGCTTTAGCTGAACGTCACCTTCTTCCAGAAAGATTCCGTAAAACGTGATTTTCGTGAACTGACCTGTTCCGTCCAGCGTAAAGCGTGAGATCATCGTGTCGTCGATGCTGAGTGCGTTTTCGCAGGTCTGATCCGCAGCGGCACAGACTGTAATATCGTAATGCTGTGTTGCTTTGATGTGCAGCGGTATGATCATCGCCGCATCGGTATCGGCAGGCAAAGCTCCGACATATCCGTCTCCGCTGAACCCCTCGCGTTCAGCGCGCTGACACATCGGATTTTTCAGGTGCAGCGTTTCCGCTTCAATCGTGACCGATACCGGTGTCTGCCGGATATCCGGAATACTGATTTCCTTATTTACCGGTTCTTTGTCCGCGCCCGAAGCCGTGCCGGAAAGATACTGCTCATAGAGCGATTTTTCGCCGGTTGGCTGAATCGCACGGTCAAACGGCGTAAACAGAAACATGGCGGAAATCATCACAACAGACAGTAGAGTAATCAGAAAGCGTGAAAGGCTGCCTGTTCTGCGGGGCTCGTTCAAGTGCGGATCCGGTTTGCCTTACCGTACCGAAAAGCAATCTGTTTCAAGAAGCCTTTCGCCTCCTTTCAGTGTTTTTGTGTGATTATGCGGCTTTTTCCGTATTGATTTTTTCCAGCAGCGCGTTCTGCGCGGCCTCAAGCTGTGTATCCGTTTCGGATTCGGGATCGTATACGCTGAGCACATCCGGTTCCAGTCCGATTTCGTGATAGCAGGAGGTAATGCCTGTTTCATAGGTTGCCGTTGTCAGCGTGACGCCGCCGTCAGAAAGCGGGAGCGTTGCCTGCATGATGCCCTTTCCGAAGGTTTTTTCTCCGACGAGAATCGCACCTGCGTAATCGCGGAGCAGGCATGCAAACAGCTCGGACGCACTCGCCGTACCGCCGTCCACAAGCACGGCATATGGCATTTCGGTGCAGTTTGCATCCGAGGTGATAATCGTTTCGCGCGTACCGTCTTTTGCTGTGGAAAAAGCAAGCTCTCCCTCCGGCAGCAGGGGATCGGCCAGCTGCTCTAACGCGGAAAGCACGCCGCCGCCGTTTTGCCGCACATCGAAGATGAAGCCGACAGCGCCGTCCTTGATCAGCTGCTGGCGGGCAGATTCAAACTGCCCGACGGTAACGCTGCGGAATTTGGAGATGTAGATATATCCGATTTTGTGCTCCAGCATCTTCCCCATGACAGTCACCTCGTCAATGTGAACGCGTTTGAGCGAGAGCTTTTTCTGGCGGCCGGATTCCTTTTCCTGAATCCGCAGATTCACTGAGGTGCCGAATTCACCGGAAATCTGGTCGATTGCCTCAGAATAATTCTCTTTGACCGAGATGCCCTCGACCTCAATCAGCAGGTCGCCCGGCTTGATGCCGGCCTGCTCTGCGGAACCGCCCTCACTGACCTCCATAATCTCAATATCACCGTTTTCGTTCTGTGCAATGGATATGCCGATGCCGGTATACACACCGGCATTGATGTCCTCGTAGTCGTTCAGCTCTCTTGCACTTCGGTAAACGCTGTACCGGTCGCCGAGTCCTTCCACATAGCCTGCGAGAATGCCGTCCATGACATCGTCCTCCGGCACATCGCGGTAGAAATTCTCCCGCACGGCAGCATCCAGTTCATTGAGCCTGCTGTATTTTTCGGCAAGGCGGTCAACCTCTGTCACTTTGCCGTTGAAGGCCTTTCTGCTCATGGAAAGCGTGATGACAAAGGTTGCGGCTGCCGTCAGGGTCATCAGACTGATGACAGTACCGAGGGTAATTCGCTTTTTCAAGTCCAGATGCTCCTTCCGGAAAATACCGGAAACGGCAAGAGAACTGTCCGCCTCCTGCCGTTTATCCGCTTTTTTGAGATTTTGCTTTCTTTTTGTTCTATCCCTGTTTGACTGACCCGTATGGAATCAGGGCAGATAGTTTTGTGGGTTCACGCGGTTTCCAGAGCCGCTTCCGCCGGCGCGCACCTCAAAGTGCAGATGCGGCCCGGTGGAATGGCCGGTCGTACCGATGACACCAACCTGCTGCCCGACGGTTACGGACTGTCCGTCTGCAACCGAAATAGAAGCAAGATGGGCATACAGCGTATATAAGCCGTTGCCATGATCAAGAATCAGATAATTTCCGTAGCCGCCATTGCAGCCACAGTTATTATTCTCTTTTTTATAATTATGCGTGCAGAATGTCGGGCCATGCATCAGCACAGTTCCTGATGCGGCTGCACAGGCAGCCGTACCGTTGATACTGCCGTCACTGATATCAATACCGCCGTGGAAACTGGTCTTGCCTTCAAACGTACGGTATCCGTAAGAACTGCTGATATGATAATGTCCCGGCGCAGGCCATTGCAGCTTACTGCTGCTCTGCTGCGGCGCCGGCGTTGTCGTCGGTGCCGGGGTTGTCTGCGGTGCTGCGGTTACCGGCGCTTTGGTCGTGACGGGTGCAGCTGTCGAAGCAGGGGAAACGGGGTTCGCTGTTGTCACAGTTGTCTGGCTTTGCTGCTGACTGACAGGCGCCTGCGTGACCGCTGCCTGCCGCTGTGCTTCTTCCGCAGCTTTGCGTTCTGCTTCTTCCCGTGCTTTTCTGTCCGCTTCTTCTTTTGCCTTGCGTTCCGCTTCGGCCTTTGCCTTCTTTTCGGCTTCCTCTTTCGCCTTGCGTTCTGCCTCAGCCTTGGCGATTGCCTCGGCAATAAGTTTTTCCTGCTCCGCATCCAGTTCTTCGATGACCGCTTTGTATCCGGCAATCTGATCCTGAACCTGCGACTGCTGTCCGCGAATCGTCTGCATTTCGGCGCTGTTTTGTGCAGCCGCCTGATTCAGCTCCTCCTGTGATGCCTTGAACTCATCGCAGAGCACATTCATCTCAGTTTCCTGAATATTCAGCGTCTGCAAGCTGTCTGTAAGCTCCTGCTCACTTTCGCTCAGTTCGCGGATTTCGCTGCGCAGACGCTCAATAATGTCATTGTCATGTTTCGTGATCCGCTTGATAATGTCGATGCGGGAGAGAATATCGTAGAAGCTCCTTGCACCGACAAGTGCAGATAGAATCCCATCGTTGCCATGGACATACAGCGTGCGGATTCGCTTCTTGAACATATCCATGTCTTTGGCGACCTGTTCTTTCTGCTCCGCAATCTGGATTTCCAGTGTACCGATTTTATCTTCTGTATCTTCCATATTGACATGGAGATCCTGAAGCTGAGAGTCAATAAGTGTCAGCTTGTCGGTGATGAGCACGATCTGCTCGTTGAGCGTCTGCTCATACTGCGCTTTCTTGCTGAGATCGTCAGAGAGCGCTGCAAGCTGCTCTTTCTTTCTGTTAATCTGCTCCTGCTTTTCCTTTTTCTCCTGATTGATCTGTTCGATTGTTTTTGCCGCAGCCGAAACCGGCACAGATGACCAGACAGAGAGGGGAGCGGCCGCAGCCGTTACAGCAAGGAGTATTGCGGTGATGCGTTTTATTTTTCTGTTCATTTCAGGCTTCCTTTCCTGATGCGGACGGTTCACTTTATACTATGCAGGAACCGTCTGCGCTGTCCGGAGATCAGAACAGATACGCCTCCGGATCCACACGGTTGCTGGTCGAGTTTCCGCCGATACGCACCTCAAAATGCAGGTGCGGACCCGTGGAGTGACCGGTCGAGCCGATTACGCCGATCTGCTGACCGACGGTCACGGACTGACCTGACGAAACAGTCGGCTTGGCAAGATGCGCATAGAGCGTATACATGCCGTTGCCGTGGCTGAGAATCACATAATTGCCGTAGCCGCCGTTGCAGCCACAGTTGTAAGTCTTGCCGAAATTGTGTCCGCAGCCGGTCTTGACGAGAATGACCGTACCGGACGCTGCTGCGCAGGCGGCAGCACCGTTGATCGGGCTGGTCGTGCCGATAATGTCGATGCCGCTGTGATGCGTACCCCAGCGCGGACCGAATCCGCTGGAGATTTTATAATAGCCCGGTGCCGGCCAGGAGAGCTTTCCACCCTGATAATCCGGCTGCGGGTTGGTCTGTGTCGCCTGGGTTGCCTGTGTGGCCTGCGTCGCCTGTGTAGAAGGTTGTGTCGCCTTGGTGGTAGACTGGGTGGCCTGCGTTGCCTGCGTCACGGTCGTAGGATTCTGCTGCTGATTGGCAGGCGCCTGTGTGACTGCATTGTTCTTTTTAGCGTCCTCGGCAGACTTTCTGTCGGCTTCCTCCTGCGCCTTTCTGGCAGCCTCTTCCTTCGCTTTCCGTTCGGCTTCTTCCTTGGCCTTGCGTTCCGCCTCGATTTTCGCCTTACGCTCCGCTTCTTCCTTTGCTTTGCGCTCAGCCTCTTCTTTCGCCTTGCGTTCCGCTTCTTCTTTTGCTTTGCGCTCGGCTTCCTCCTTGGCTTTGCGTTCAGCCTCGGCCTTGGCGATTGCCTCTGCGATAATCCTTTCTTCTTCCTCTGCCAGTTCGTCCATGGTTTTCTGATCCGCAGCGATCTGAACCTTGACATCCTCCTGCCGGTCCATGATCTGCTGCATTTCGGTGCCGTTCTGCGCAGAAGCCTCGCTCAGTTCATCCTGCGAGGACTTGAATTCACCGTAGAGCACGCCCATTTCCGTTTCCTGAATATTGAGCGACTGCAAATTCGCAGTGAGATCCTGTTCACTCTTGGTCAGGTCGCGGATTTCATCGCGCAGACGGTCAATGATCTCATTGTCATGCTTGGAAATGCGCTTGACAATATCGACGCGGGAGAGAACGTCATAAAAACTCGTGGCGCCGACCAGAGCAGACAGAATGCCGTCGTTGCCGTGAACATACATGGCACGAATACGCTTCTTGAAAAGCTCCCGGTCCTTATCGACCTGCTTTTTCTGCTTTTCAATCTGCTCCTCCAGCTCAGCGATCTGCTGTTCCGTATCCTCCATATCAACATGGAGATTCTGGAGTTGCGTATCAATGAGCAGCATTTTTCCGCTGATCAGATCAATCTGCTCTTTCAGCGTCTGCTCATACTGTGCCTTTTTGCTGAGGTCGTCAGCAAGCACAGCGAGCTGCTCTTTTTTCTTATTGATCTGCTCCTGCTTTTCCTTTTTTTCTTTCTCGATTTCCTCAAGCGTTTTTGCTTCTGCGGGAACCGGGATATTCTGCCAGGCGGAGAATGAGGCAGCAGCCGTGGTCACTGCGAACAGCATCGCAAGTGTCCGTTTGATTCTGATATCCATTTGAAAGGCTCCTTACATATTAGCAGCGCGGTATTTGAGGTGTACGCGTGTCGAAAGTACACTTCCGATTGCGCCAATCAGCGAACCGGCAACCACATACGCAAGCGTCACCAAAGTGCCGATTTTGCTGTACGGAATCACATTGCCGAGGCCGATTGTGCTCAGAACGTCAAATCGTCCGAGCAGATCCACAAGGCTGTCATAGGAGAACCATGTCATCAGTGTTGCACAGCACCCCGCGAGGAAGCCTGTGATCATGCCCTCGATAAAGAACGGGAACCGGATAAAGCCCTTGGTTGCGCCGACGCTCTGCATGATGCTGATTTCACGGCGGCGGGAGAACACGCTGGCGCGCGTCGTATTCGAGATTATCACGACGGAAACGATCAGCAGTGCAATGATAATCGCAGATGCGACAATCGTGACGATGCGGCGCGCTTCTGTCAGCAGCTCAACAAAGGAGTCCGGAGAACTGACGGAATCGACGTCTGCGATCTGTTTGACCGCTTTGACGGTATCGTCCATCTTGGTGATGTCCGCAACCCGGATGCGGTAAGCATCCGGCAGAATCTGTTCATCCTCGTAGGAATCAAAGACCTCCGTATAATCCTGCATATTGGTCTTGAGGTTTTCCAGCGCTTCCTCACCGGTATAAAGCGTCACGGAGCTGACATTGTCCATTTGCTCCAATGTTTCCCCGATTTCCGCGATCCGTTCATCAGAGGTATCATCCAGCAGGAAAATGACAGCTTCGTTTTTATCCTCGATACCGCCGATAATCGCATTGATATTGATGTAAAACAGAACGGAGATGCCGACAAGCAGAAGGCTGACCAGCAGCACGCAGAAGGAGGCAAACGCCATTACGCGGTTCTTCCACACATTGTCGAAGCCCTGCTTTACAAGATACCGAAAACTACTGAGCTTCAACTTCTGCGCCTCCAATCACTTCGTCAAATACAACTTCGCCTTCGCTGATATTGATAATGCGGCCGCCGAAATGGCGCACCATTTCATGAGCGTGCGTGACCATGAGAATCGTGGTGCCGCATGCATTGATGCCCTGAAGCAGTTCTACGAGCTCATAGGCCAGCTCCGGATCAACATTACCGGTTGGCTCGTCTGCAATGAGCAGAGCCGGATCGTTGACAAGCGCTCTTGCCAATGCACAGCGCTGTTGCTCACCGCCGGAGAGCTCGCTCGGATAGCAGTCCGCCTTGTCCTGCAAACCGACGAGCGACATGACATAGGGCACACGTTTGCGGATCTGCTTTTTCGGTGCGTCAATCACGCGCAGCACGAACGCAATGTTCTCATAGACGGTCAGGTTTTCAATCAGGCGGTAATCCTGAAAGACAACACCGATCGTGCGGCGGAATTCGGGGATTTTGCGCTTTTTCAGCTTGATGAGGTCATAGCCGTTGACATAAACCTCACCCTTGTTCGCATCAAGCTCCTTCATCAGCAGCTTAATCAGCGTACTTTTTCCGGAACCTGACCGTCCGATGACGAAAGCGAACTCTCCGTCCTCAACCTTGAGGCTGACGTCGGACAGTGCTTCCACACCCGTACTTTCATAGGTCACGGAAACATTCTTCAATTCTACCAAGAATAATCCTCCTTTTGGACGTTGAAGGAAACAGCCAATCGCATTTTCCTTGAGGGGGAATGCTGTTTCTGGGACATCGTATGAAGGTTGATAATCAATTCTTTGAACATGGAAAATGCCAAACGAATACAATTCGTTCGGCACTCCCCAGCAACCATTTGCATGTAAATCTGATTAGAATTTCACAGGACTTGCAGACAGATATTTCTTCACCATCAGCGCGATTTTGAAGACGATTGCGTGATCGAATTCGCGCAGATCCAGACCGGTCAGCTTCTTGATTTTTTCCAGGCGGTAGACAAGCGTGTTTCTGTGAACAAACAGCTTGCGCGAGGTTTCAGACACGTTCAGGTTGTTCTCAAAGAACCGCTGAATGGTAAAGAGTGTTTCATGATCGAGGCTTTCGATGCTGCCGCGCTTGAACACCTCATGCAGGAAGGTTTCGCAGAGGGTCGTCGGCAGATGATAAATCAGGCGGGCGATGCCGAGGTTGTCGTAGCTGACGATAACCTTATCAGTATCAAAGACCTTTCCGACTTCCAGTGCCATCTGTGCTTCCTTGAAGGAACGGGCAAGCTCCTTGACGCCGATGACGCTGGTGCCGATGCCGACATTGACGCGGGTATAGAATTCACTGGAAAGGGTGTCTGCGATCGAGCGGGCCAGTTTCTCAAGATCCTTGCTCTCGACCGTGGACTTGATTTCCTTGACGAGCACGATATCGGTTTCCGTGATGTTGAACACGAAATCCTTGCTCTTGTCCGGGAACAGATTCTGGATGACATCGTAAGCAGAAATGTCATTGGCAGAAACGATCCGGATGAGGAACACAACGCGGCTGATCTCCGCATTGAAGTGGAGCTCACGCGCCTTGACCACAATATCACCGGGAAGAACATTGTCCAGCACAACATTCTTGATGAAGTTGTTGCGGTCATACTTTTCATCGTAATACTGCTTGATGCTGGACATTGCGATCGCAAGGATGTCAGCATACTTAGCAGCATTTTCGTCTGTTCCCTCAACAAACACCGCATAGTCAGGTGTTGTCCGGACGCCGAACGGCTTATAGGTGAAGCCGTCGCGGATGAACAGGTCGCCGGATTCGTTCATATCCATGGATACGAACTCGTTGGTGGTGCCGACCTTGTTGGGGTCACTGCACGCGATGATGGTAGCGGTTTCATCGACAACGCCGATGGTCGCATGAATGGTATCGTGCATCTGCACGACAAGTCCCTGAAACGGTCTGTTAGACATAATCTCGATCCCTTCGCTTTCTTCATGATATTTTCAGAGTGGGAGTGCCATGATCAAAGCGGAAAGGAAATGCCTGACTTTGCAGGTTTCACCCCGAGGAGTCGATCCCGATCTGAAACTATTACAAATTGTAACACATTTCCTCCACTTAATTGTTACCAAAGTATGAACAAACTTTGAATATTCCGTGATTCCGGGCATTTTTCCTATGTTTCATTGTGAAAAATACCGAATCGCACTGTTTGAATCGCAATTTTCAGCGTTTTATTTATTACAAAACGGTTACATTTTCTCCGGTGCTGTCACTTTCAGGATAGCCAGAACATTGCCGAGTACGCGGCAGGTGGCATCGCAGAGCAGCAGTCTTGCGTCACGCAGCTCCGGCGTTTCGGCGTCGCGCACCTTGCACGCGTCGTAGAATTTGTGGAACTGCGCGGCAAGATCGACCGAATACTTTGTCAGCCTGGAAGGATCCAGCTGCTTTGCGGCAGTTTCGATTTCGGCAGGCATCAGTGCCAGCTGGCGAATCAGCTCACGCTCGGCAGGGGAGCTGAGCAGGTCGAGCGCTGCTTTGTCTGCTGCCGGTACCGGAACGCCTGCCTCGGCAAGATTGCGGATCAGGCTGCAAATTCTTGCATGTGCATACTGTACATAGTATACTGGGTTCGATGAGGATTTCTCCACTGCGAGGTCGAGATCGAATTCAAAATGAGAATTCGCCTCGCGCAGATTGAAGAAGAATCTTGCCGCATCGACCGGAATATCCTCCAGCAATGTGACGAGTGTCAGTGCTTTTCCGCTTCGTTTGGACTGCTTGACGGGCTGACCGTCCCGCATCACGGCAACCATCTGCATCAGCACGACGGTCAGCCGGGAGGCATCGACGCCGAGCGCAGTCAGTGCCGCTTTCAGGCGCGGGACATAACCGTGATGATCCGCGCCGAGTATGTCAATCGCGCGGTCAAAGTTTCTTGTAACGAGCTTATTATAATGGTAGGCGATATCCGGTACAACATAGGTCGGAATGCCGTTGGAGCGGACAATGACGAAATCCTTGTCTGCACCGAGTGCTTCGGCTTTGAACCAGAGCGCACCGTCCTGCTCGTAGGTGTAGCCGCTGTCCTTGAGCTGCTGGATAATGCCTTTGACGCTGCCGTTCTGATGCAGCGTGCTTTCCGCAAACCATGTGTCATAGTGAATGCGGTACTGTGCAAGATCGTCTTTCAGCCCCTGGATGTTCTTCGGCAGCGCGAATTCCACAAGCGCTTTGCGGCGTTCTGCCTCAGGCTGCTGCGAAAGTGCCGTGCCGAACTGATCGCAGTAATTCTTTGCGTGTGCGATGATGTCCTGTCCGAGGTAAACGTCCTCCGGCATCGGGAAGTCCTCCGTGTTGCCGCAGTCGCCGTAAACCGCCTTGCAGAGCGCCTCGGTACTGTCAGTCTGCTGCATCAGCGCCTGTCCCTTGTCCGAGCAGAGCTGCATATAGCGCAGATCGAGCGATTTGCCGAATTTTTCAATCTGATTGCCTGCGTCATTGATGTAGAATTCGCGTTCGGTTTCATATCCGGCGGCCTGCAAAACCGAAGCAAGACTGTCGCCGATTGCACCGCCGCGGGCGTTTCCGACATGCATCGGGCCGGTCGGGTTGGCAGAAACGAATTCCACAAGCACGCGCTTTCCCTTGCCGATATCGGATTTGCCGTAGTCCGCGGCCTCCTCCGTTACATTCCGGATCACACCGGAATACCATTTCTGCGCAAGGAAGAAGTTCATGAAGCCCGGTCCGGCAATCTCAACCTTGTCAAAGGACGAGCCTTCCAGAACAAGCGCACCCTCAATCGCTTCGGCGATTTTGCGCGGCGCCATGTGCAGGGCCTTAGCGGATACCATAGCGACATTTGCTGCGAAATCGCCGTGTGTGCGGTCAGCGGGAATCTCTATGTTGAAGACCGGAAGCGGTTCCGGCGGAAAGACCCCCTCAGCGACAAGACGTCCCATTGCATCCATAATCAGGTTTTTGGCTTCTGCGGAAGAAGCTGATATATGATTCAAGTGCAGCACTCCTTTCATAGCTGTGAATTCTATGCATCAGCGGAATCAGCTGCTGCGCAGGCTGACCCGCAGATCAATCATGTTCTGGGCGGAATAGGCTTCTCCGATGTCAATAAGATACCGCAGATGCAGATGTCCGCCGTTTTCATCGAGCTCCGCGCGGATATCCAGCGCACAGAGCAGCATTTCCATGGTACCGAGCATGGTACTGTATTTGACGGGATGCGTTTTGCCCCGTTCCAGAATCATCAGTGCGTCGGCGAAGCCGGTCTTCTGAATCGTGACCAGTCCGTCTGCCATAACAGTGATGATTGTTTCGCCGCTGACCTCTCCGCTCTCGTCCAGCTCGGTATAGACGATTGTCGCTTCCTTCGGCGTGAACTGATAGGAAGCAGTGGAGTTCAGCTCTGATTTATCGGTTTCGCCGTCCGCGGTCTGTGTGCTCAGAATGCGGACAACGGCGTTCTCTTCGCGTTCTCGTTGCTTTTTTGCCAAGTGTGTGACCTCCGTGGTATCGTTCAGCGGTCTGCGTGTTCCACAGCCTGTTCGATCAGTTTTTCCAGCAGATACCGGAACCGCATACCGAGATCGCCCATCAGCTCAGGATAAACCGCATGTTCTGTCAGCTCCGGCAGCGTGTTGACCTCACCGAACAGAATGTCGCCGCGCTCGGTACAGTACAGATCAAACAATGCAAGCGAGCGGCATTCCAGCGTCTGGTAGGCTGTGATGGCCAGCTCCCGAATCGTCAGAACCGTTGTGTCGTCAAGATGCTCCGCCGGTACAACCAGACCGTCCTTCGTCAGCTCGCCGACAAAGGATGCAAACGGGAGGTCGTATCCGAACACGCCGATGCGGAATTCTCTGCCGTGTACAAGCTCCTCGACGAGAACCGTGCTATCCTGCGTGAATGCGCGCTTGACATGCGCAGCAAGCTCCGCGCGGTTAGCGGCGATGCCGGAAGCAATCGACGAATTGCTGCTGGCGGGCTTGACGTAGACCGGGTACTCAAGCATCTCCTCGATGCGCTCGTATTCGTGCTCCAGCCGGTTGAGATTCCGCTGGGAAACTGCCGTCCAGTGCGGCATCGGAATGCCCGCGGCAGTCAGCAGGGAATGTGTAATCGCTTTGTTGCGGCATACAGCCGAACCGAGGATGCCGTTGCCGACATAGGGAAGGTGAGAAAGCTCGCAAAGTCCCTGAATCGCGCCGTCCTCGCCGTACTTTCCTTGCAGTACAGAGAATACCACGTCAATCCGCTTGAGCGTATAGTTGCCGTCCTCCATGATCAGGATACCGCTGTGTGCAGGATCCGGGGAGAGGATTGCGGGGGAGCAGTCCGGGTTTTCGATCCATTTTCCGCTGCCGATTTCCTCGATCTCGCCCGGAAAATAGATCCATCTGCCCTTTTTGCTGATGCCGACCGGCACGATCTCATACTGATCATCCTGTAATGTATGCAGAATCGCAGCAGCCGTACTACATGAGTGTTCATATTCATTGGATGCGCCGCCGAACAGAATCAGCAGCCTGAGTTTTGCCATCGCTTTGCGCCCCTTTCAGGATATTACGATCCTGCGTCTGATGTTGGATTCTTTCGTTCTTTTGGGCATTTTGCCATTTGTGCATAATTCTGATGCGCTCGCGCAGAAACCAATGAAAAACGCTGAATCTCGAAAAAAGTGCGTGAACACGCAGAACTGGCATGTTTCGTCCTCTTTTTTCATACACTCCTATTTTAGCATACTTCACAAAAAAATGCAAGCGTTTTTTTGCAAAATCACAGATTTTTTTTGAAAAAATTTGCGGAACCGGTCTTTCACGGGGAAACTTCTTGCTTTTTTACACAAACCAGGCAGAACCATCTCAGGTTTTACGCATAATTTTCAGTGATTCTGTATGAAGTACGCAGGGAATGATTTCTGTTTCCTGTATCGGTATATAAAAAGCCGGACTGTGTCTGAGCCGATGGAATCGACGAACGACGGCAGAGCCGGCCTCCTTTTTAGCGCTTATACAGACAGATTATCGCTTTTTCGTATTTCTCCCATTGAACTTTTCCGGATAATATGTTATAATATATAGAACTGCGAATCAATGGCAGCACTCACGGAGGTACACTATGGATATTCTGAAACAAATTGCCGAGGAGCTGAAACTCCGTCCTGAGCAGGTGACGAATGCAGTCGCACTGCTGGATGACGGCAAGACCGTTCCTTTTATTGCCCGTTACCGCAAGGAGCAAACCGGCTCCCTGGATGACCAGACGCTTCACGCCCTGAGCGACCGGCTGAACTATCTGCGCAAGCTGGAGGAGCGTAAGCAGGAAATCTCCGATGCGATCACGGCACTCGATAAGATGACGCCGGAGCTTACAGAAGCGCTTTCCGCTGCAAAAACGCTCGTGGAGGCGGAGGATATTTACCGGCCGTTCAAGCAGAAGCGCAAGACGAAGGCATCCGTTGCGAAAGCGCGCGGACTGGAACCACTGGCGCTGCTGATTCTGGAGCAGAATCTGCGGACAAATCCGGAGCAGGAGGCTATGGCTTATGTCGATCCGGAAAAGGAAGTGCCAGATACAGAAGCGGCACTGGCCGGTGCCTGCGACATTATCGCAGAAACAGTTTCCGATGATGCGGAGCTGCGCAAACGGCTGCGGAATGTGCTTGGTCTGCGCGGCAGCCTTGCGGTCAAAGCCACCGATCCGGATGAGGACAGTGTATACCGCAATTATTATGATTATACCGAGCTGGTTGAAAAAGCCGCAAAGCATCGCGTGCTTGCGATCAACCGCGGCGAAAAGGAAGGCTACCTCAAGGTCAGCGTCACGATGCCGGACGGCCTCGGGGAACAGATTGTCACCAAGGCTTATGTGAAGAATCAGAGCGCGGCCGGTCAGCTTGTGGAAGCATCCGCACTGGAAGCATATAAAAAGTCGCTGCTCCCGGCAGTGCAGCGTGAGGTGCGCGCCGCGTTGACGGAACAGGCAGCCGAGCAGGCCATTACGGTGTTCTCCTCAAATCTGCGGCAGCTTTTGCTTCAGCCCCCGATGAAAGGCATGATTACACTTGGACTGGATCCCGGCTTCCGCACCGGCTGCAAGATTGCGGTTGTTGATCCGACCGGCAAGGTGATTGCAACCGACGTCGTACATATTACCGCGAATTCCAAGCAGGCGATTGAGCGCGATAAGCTCAAGCTGAAACGGCTGATTCAGCAGTATCATGTGGAGGCAATCGCCATCGGCAACGGCACGGCCTCACGCGAATCGGAGCAGATCGTTGCCGAGATTCTGCATGAGCTTCCGGAATGCAAAGCTGCATATATGGTCGTCAGCGAAGCGGGCGCTTCTGTGTATTCGGCGTCCAAGCTGGCGGCAGAAGAATTCCCGGATTATGATGTGGCACTGCGGAGCGCGGTTTCCATTGCCAGAAGATTGCAGGATCCGCTTGCAGAGCTCGTCAAGATAGAGCCGAAAGCCATCGGTGTCGGCGAATATCAGCATGATATGCCGCCCGCCAGACTGAACGAGTCCCTGACCGGCGTGGTCGAGGACTGCGTCAATGCGGTCGGCGTCGATCTGAACACGGCATCCGTCTCACTCCTGTCCTATATTTCGGGTATTCACAGCGGCATTGCGCACAACATTGTTGCATACAGAGAGGAAAACGGCGCGTTTACGTCCCGCAAGGGCCTGCTTAAGGTCCCGAAGCTCGGTGCAAAGGCATATGAGCTCTGTGCCGGATTCCTGCGAGTCCGAGGCGGCAAAAATCCGCTTGACAATACCGGTGTGCATCCGGAAAGCTATGCGGCGGCAGAAGCACTGCTGACAGAATGCGGTTATACGCTGGCGGATGTCGGCGGCGATCTCTCCGGTCTGAACGAGGCGGTCACGAAAGCAGGATGTGCTGCAATGGCTGCGAAGCTCGGCATCGGCGAGCCGACGCTCCGCGATATTGTCAGGGAGCTTCTGAAACCCGGCCGCGATCCGCGTGACGAGCTGCCGAAGCCGCTTATGCGCAGTGGTGACATCATGACCGCGGAGGATCTGAAGCCCGGTATGGAGCTGATCGGTACCGTGCGCAACATCATTGATTTCGGTGCATTTGTGGATATCGGCGTGCATGAGGACGGCCTTGTGCATGTTTCTCAGCTGGCAAATAAATTCGTGAAGCATCCGCTGGATATTGTCAAGGTCGGGCAGATTGTCCGCGTCCGCGTGATGGAGGTGGATGCCAAACGCAAACGTATCAGCCTGACGATGAAGGGCGTTTCGCAGGCGGATGTCGATGCCTGATCGTTGCGGAGGGAACCGCGGCTTTCGCGTATTCAATCGAAAGATCCGGTCATAAAATCGAGTCAGGCATCGTTTGAGAAGGAGATAACTATGGTATATATCACAGGGGATACGCACGGCGATTTTTCACGTTTTAAGAACGCGATGCTAAAAAAAGCGGACGCGAATGATATTATAATTGTATGCGGGGATTTCGGCTTTTTCTGGGATGACTCCAAAAAAGAGCAGAAGCTGCGCGAAAAGCTGATGAATCTCAGATACACCGTTGCCTTTGTGGATGGTTGTCATGAGAATTATGACATGCTGGAAGCCTATCCTGTTGAGGACTGGAACGGCGGAAAAGCGCGCATCATCGCACCGAATATTATTCATCTGCTCCGCGGAGAAATCTATACAATCTGCGGAAAACGGTTCTTTACATTCGGCGGCGGCCATTCCCAGGATTTTGAATACCGCACGGCGGAAAACTGGTGGGAACGCGAGCAGCCGACTTACGAGGAAATTCTCCACGCTGCTGAAAACCTCAAATCATACGATAACACGGTTGATTACATCATCACGCATGAGCCGCCTGCTTCACTGAAGGACTGTCTGCGTGTGGATATGATGCAGCGGCTGGAGGTGCATGCGTTCTTTGAGGATCTGACGCAGATCTGCACGTTCCGGCAGTGGTATTTCGGTAAATGCCACCTGAACCGCTATGTGCCGGTGAAGTATTACGCCGTGTTCGACAATATCTACCCGCTGCGGGATACGCAGGGCAAGGCACTCTCCGCACAGTACGATCCGGATACTGTCGCGGAGCCGGAGCCTGTTCCGGAGGAGGAATCATAATGCAGGAGCAACTGGAAGCCGGTCAGGAGGCGCTGGAACACACTACCGGTATATTGGCGTCGCTCGGTGAAAAGATTGTGGCGTTTCTGCCCACACTGCTGATTGCGCTTGTTGTTTTTCTGATCGGTGTGCTGATTGCGCGCTTTTTCGTCTGGCTGCTCCGCCATACGATGAAACGCGCCAAGGTCAATGCTGCTGCGATCAGCTTCGGTCAGTCGTT
This sequence comes from Oscillospiraceae bacterium, assembly GCA_016281125.1. Lineage (GTDB taxonomy): Bacteria > Bacillota > Clostridia > Oscillospirales > Ruminococcaceae > Firm-04. The sequence continues at coordinate 73,091 of JAEEIA010000094.1, forward strand.
TGCACGGATTGTGCTGTATGTCATTCTCATCGTGATCTGCTTGTCACTGCTCGGCGTACCGGCCGCTTCTGTCATTACGCTGCTCGGTGCAGCCGGTGTGACGGTCGGTCTGGCGCTGCAAAACAGCCTGTCAAATCTGGCAGGTGGCTTTGTGCTGATGCTGGCCAAGCCGTTTCAGGCAGGGGACTATATTCTTGCTGACGGTGAGGAGGGCTATGTCGAAGCCGTCACGATTCTGTATACACAGCTGACAACACGCGATAACCGCAGTGTATATCTGCCGAACAGCATGGTATCATCAGGCGCGGTCATCAATCTCTCACAGAAGGGAAAGCTGCGTGTCAGCGTTTCCGTATCCGTTTCCTACGGCACGGACATCGCCGCAGCGAGAACCGCGCTTCTGGATGCTGTCAAGCCGCTGAAATACGCACTTGACAAGCCGGAACCGACGGTCACCGTGGATGCGCTTGCCGACAGCGCCGTGACGCTTTCGCTGAATGTCTGGGTCGGAAAATCTGACTATTTTACTGCGAAGCCTGCGCTGCGTGAAACTGTACTGCATGCACTGAATTCTGCCGGGATTACGATTCCGTTCCCGCAGGTTGACGTTCATTTGCCGTATAATACCGAAAAGGATGACAGAATATGAAAATTACAGATGCAGGAATCGACGCATGGCGGGAGGCCAACCCCGTGATCAGCTACGGCCATATCGTGACCGTGGAAGAGCGTGCCGAGGACTATTTCAGCTTGCAGGACACGGCGGATATCATTGATTATGTCAATTCCCGCACGCCGAGAGAGGAAATCTATCTGATGGCCGCCGTGACAGAATGTGCGAAACGTGCAGATATGCTTGACCGCTGGCTGTATTTGGAAGGGGAGTTTGATGACCTCTGGCATGAAATCAGCCGCAAGCTGAGAAAGCAGATCCGTTACGCGAAAAAAGCACAGGCAGAATCCGCCGGAGGTGCTTCATGAAGAAGAACAGTGTCCGCCGTGCATTGCCGCTGATCCTCAGCAGTTTGATTTTGCTTTTACTTGCGGCGGTTTTTATCGTATTACAACTACGGAATGACAAGGAGCTGCATGAGGCCGCAGAGCAATCTGTGCAGTCCGGTACGGAGCAGACAACGGTGACAGGCAGTTCGGAACCCGCTGTCAGTACGGAATCTGCCGCCGGTACCGATGCGCAGACATCCGGTGCAGAGAACAACTCCATTTTCGATGATCTCAGAGAGTCCATTCAAAACGCGCAGTCGAATCAGAATGGCAATACGCAGCCGATGAAACCGGTTGTAAAGCTGAAAACGCTGTATTATCCGGATTTCACCGAAGCCGGACTGGAAGCCGAGATGCTGACAAATCCGCTTCATCCAAGAATGAGAACCTATTCGATGCTGTTTGATTCAGAATCTGTGATTCTCAGCGAGCCGGTCAGTCTTTCTGAACTGACGGAGGGCGCAGATCAGGTCATGCTCTGGTTCTCCTATGATCCGGATCGGGTCGGTGACCGGCTCAGTCATATGCAGGTAATGCGCTTTGATCCGGATTCAGATACTGCGACTGATCCGTTTCATCAAATGACCGGCGCTGAAATTGACGAAGCACAGCACCGCATATCTATCGCGGTAAGCGAGCCGGGCGTGTATTATGTCTATGATACGAATGCCAATGAACGATTGAGCGGAAACCCGACGGATATACCGATGCTGTACCGGAATCCGACAGTTGGCTTTGAAATGGAATTTCCGGCTGAGGTCATGTTCATGCAGTACGGCATCAGCTTCATGCATATTGAGGAACAGTTCCTGCCGGATGAAGTTTGCCGGTACGACAACGACGGAGCAAGACATATTGCGCCGCTGATTTTCATACAGGACGGCACCGATCCCGGAATCTATGATTTTAGGATGGAGTGGGTAACAGACTGCGCAGGCGCAGACGCCGCCGCAGAGGCGTTCATCAGTGAATCGCTGAATCCGGAGGGCAGACGCTGCAAGGTTGTGCGGAATGATTCCGGTAAGCTGCCGGACGGAACATACCGGCGGCTGATTATGACGACTGCACCTGCTCACGGCGATTCACCGGCACAGGCTGAACTGTTTGCAGCATACGATCTGAAGCAGGGCGAGATCATTACCGTGCATTACGCATTGAATCCTGCTGCCAAGGAACGGCTGTACGATACGCTGACTGACAGCCTTGACACATTCCGTAAAACCGGAACTGCCTTACAGTAACCATAAAAACCGATCCCTCTCACATGGCAGAGGGACCGGTTTTCTGTTTTCTCGTATAAAAAACTCTGTGAACGAAGCAGCATCAGCTTTCCGTGAGCTTCTCCTTTGCCAGCGAGAGCATCAGCTTGATGCGGTTCTGCTGATTGACGCGGGTTGCGCCGGGATCGTAGTCGATGGCACAGATATTGGCGTCCTTGTATTTTTCGTTCATACCGCGGATCATGCCTTTGCCGACGATATGATTCGGCAGGCAGCCGAACGGCTGCACGCAGACAATATTGCCGTAGCCCTTTTCAATCAGCTCTGACATTTCGGCTGTCAGCAGCCAGCCTTCGCCCATGCATACGCCGCTGCTGATGGTTTCCTCCCCGAGCGCTTTCAGCTTCGGGAACGGAATCGGCTTTTCAAACTGCGGATAATCCTTCAGAACACCGAGCATGACCTTTTCCAGGCGCTCCACATACCACACGGATACCCTGCTGAACGTCACGCCCTTGCGGTCGCCGTAGAGCCTGTGGTTTTCCCTGACGATGTTGAGCGAATACATTGCAAAGCCGAGGATTCCCGGCACCATGACCTCCGCGCCCTGCTCAACGAGGAAATCCGGCAGATGATCATTGCCGAAATCAGCATATTTGACATACAGCTCTCCGACAATGCCGACCTTCGGCTTTACGGTTCTGGTGACCGGTACCGCCGCAAAATCGTCTGCAATCGCGCGGAAATTCTGCTTGATTTTCCGCATTGTCAGCCCTTTGTTTTCGCGGATCTGATCTGTGAGCTTCACGCGCCATTTTTCCATAATAGCTGCGGCATCGCCCTTGCTGTTCTCATACGGCACGACCTGATTTCGCAGCAGCATGATGTAATCGCCGTAGAGCCATGTGATCAGTCCTTTCAGGAACATGAGCGGAGAAATATCAAAGCCGCTGTTTTTTTCAATGCCGCCGAAGTTGACAGATACGACCGGTACATATTCCAGTCCGGCTTTTTTCAGCGCCTTACGCAGCATGTGAACATAATTCGATGCACGGCAGCCGCCGCCGGTCTGATAGAGCATCAGCGCGGTAGTTTTCGGATCATAGTCACCGGATTCGATCGCATAAATCAGCTGACCGATAACAACGATGGCCGGATAACAGGCGTCATTGTGGACATATTTCAGTCCCGTGTCAATGACCTTCTGTCCGGAATAATCGAGGAATGCGACTTTATAACCCGCATCGCGGAATACCGAACCCATCAGTGAGAAATGCACAGGCAGTGCATTCGGAATCAGGATCGTATGCGTTTTTTTCATTTCCGGTGTAAATTCCGGATACAGCTCATTGGTTGCCAAACTTTTTAACTCTCCTTTTTGCCTGCATCATAGCCCGCAGCTGCAAAGAGGCTGCGCAGACGGATCTTTGCAGCTCCGGCGTTCGTAACCTCGTCAATTTTCAGCTGGGTATAGATCTTTCCGGCCTTTTCCAGAATGGAACGCACCTCGTCCGTCGTGACTGCATCCACACCGCAGCCGAATGACACAAACTGCACGAGGTTGATCTGTTCCTCCGGCAGCGATTCTGCCACATATCTGGCGGCAAGATACAGTCTTGCGTGATAGGTCCACTGATTGAGGACGGTCGTGCGGAACGGATCGACGCGGCAGGCGATACTGTCCTCCGTAATCACCACGGCACCGAGTCCGCAGATCAGCTTGTCCAGTCCGTGATTTACCTCGGGGTCAATGTGATACGGACGTCCGGCCAGCACGATCACCGGGCGGTTCTCTTTTTTCGCAACTACGAGAAATTCCTCTGCCTTTCTGCGAACCGCGTCCATATAGCTTTCGTATTCTTTATATGAGGCGTCCGCTGCGGCTTTCATCTGCTTCTGCGTGAAGCTGTAACCGTACTGCCGCAGAATCTCGCGGAACTTTGCGGGGAATGCCCTGCGGTTGTGGATGCCGACAAAGTCGTGCAGATATTTGACCTCTTTCAGCGCCTTGATATTGATATTTGCGACCTCTGGGTAATACGCAACAACCGGACAGTTATAATGATTGTCGCCTGCGCCCTCGTTGACGTTGTAGCTCATGCAGGGGTAGAAGATCATATCCGGGCTTTCAGCGAGCAGCGCTTCGATATGTCCGTGCAGGAGCTTGGCCGGGAAGCAGATCGTATCGGATGGAATGGTATGCTGCCCGGAGAGATACAGCTTTCTGGTGGAATCCGGCGAAACAATGACATTGAAGCCGAGTGCCGTCAGCAATGTGTGCCAGAACGGCAGCAGCTCGTAGATATTCAGTGCCAGCGGAATGCCGACGGTCGGTTGTCCGGCTTTGATTTCGTTTTTGCGGTATTTCATCAGCAGCTGACGCTTTTCCTCATAGAGGTTATACGCGGCAGGCTGCGTTTTCAGCTTGAGCGGGCGGTCGCAGCGGTTGCCTGCAATGAATGTATGCGTTCCGCCGAACGAATTGACGGTCAAAGAGCAGTTGTTGTTGCAGCCTTTGCAGGTGATGGTTTTAACGGTATGCGTAAAATCACGAAGCTGTTCCGCATTGAGCACGGTGCTTTGACCGGTCGAGCGCTTCTGTGCGTAGAGTGCGGCGCCGTATGCGCCCATGATGCCGGAGATTTCCGGGCGGATGACCTCCTGATTCAGCTCCAGCTCAAATGCGCGGAGTACGGCGTCATTCAAGAATGTGCCGCCCTGTACAACAATATTCTTTCCGAGCTCTGAGGCATTTGCGCAGCGGATCACTTTATAAAGCGCATTCTTGACGACGCTCATGGACAGACCAGCGGAGATATTCTCGACAGATGCGCCGTCCTTCTGTGCCTGCTTGACCGAGCTGTTCATGAATACTGTACAGCGGGAGCCGAGATCGACAGGCTGATCGGCAAACAGACCGAGCTTTGCAAAATCCGCAATGCTGTAATGCATGGCCTCGGCAAAGGTCTGCAAAAAGGAGCCGCAGCCTGAGGAGCATGCCTCATTCAGGAAAATGTTATCGATGGCATGATTATGGATCCGGAAGCACTTGATATCCTGCCCGCCGATGTCAATGATGAAGTCCACATCCGGTTTGAATTTCTGTGCGGCCGTGTAGTGCGCAATGGTTTCCACAATGCCGCAGTCAATGCCGAATGCCTCGCGGATAATATCCTCGCCGTAGCCCGTGACGGCAGAGCCTGCAATCTGAATGCCCGGGTAGGTTTTGTAGAGATGGAGAAGATAATCGCGGATGACAGGCACGGGATTGCCTTTGTTGGACTGATAAATCGTATCGAGAATGTTGCCGTCTGCGTCGGTGACAGCGGCCTTGATTGTGGTTGAACCCGCATCAATACCAAGATACATATCCCCGTGCGGCTGATCAATATAGCGGACATGTGAAGAATTAGCCTTGTGCCGTGCACAGAATGCATCATAATCCGCCTGCGATGCGAACAGCGGCTGCGTGGTCATATAGCTGCCGGATGCGGTGTATGCTTCGGCGCGCTCTGCAAGCTCCGTCAGCGAAAAGACACGGCTGTCGCACTGCATGGCCGCGCCGTAAGCGACATAATACAGCGCGTGCTCCGGGCAAACGCCTTTCAGTTTCAGCGTTTCGTCAAAGCTGTCACGCAGCTTGTCAAGATAGGTGAGCGGGCCGCCGAGATACAGCACATTTCCGGCGATTTCACGTCCCTGTGCCAGGCCGCCGACGGTCTGATTGACGACAGCCTTCAGGATGCTTGCCGCGATATTCGGGAAGCCTGCGCCCTGATTGAGCAGCGGCTGAATATCCGATTTCGCAAACACGCCGCAGCGGGATGCGATTGTGTAGATTTTATCTGCATTTCCGGCCAGACGGTTCATCTCGTCCGGAGAAACGCCGATCAGTGTCGCCATCTGGTCGATAAACGCACCTGTACCGCCTGCACAGCTACCGTTCATGCGGGCTTCAAAGCCGCCTGTCAGAAACAGAATTTTCGCATCCTCGCCGCCGAGCTCAATCACGACGTCCGTCCCGGGGTTGAGCTTTGTGACGGCAGCACGCGTGGAGTAAACCTCCTGCGCAAAAGGAATCTCCAGAGCCTCTGCCAGTCCCATGCCAGCAGAGCCGGAGATCGTAACATGCATATTCTGTTCACCGGTCTGCTCTGTGATTCTGCGCAGATAGACCGCTGTCATTTCCGCAATGCGGGACATATGCCGCTCATAGGACGAAAACAGAATTTCATTCTGCTCTCCCAGCACGACGCATTTGATCGTTGTGGATCCGATATCGAGTCCGAGTCTTTTCATATAGAAACCGTGGCTTTCTGAAAAATATTTCCGGCTGCGCCGGAGTCTGTTTTTTACACTATTTTATATTATACCATATGATGTACGATTTGTAAACCCCTGATTTGTGCAGGTGTGTGGAAATAATTATCCTGAATTGTGCATTGTACATAAATATTTGATATGACATTGACAATATCACATTCAAATGGTATAATAATGATGAACCACAGTTCTTCTGTGACAAGGAATGAGAGGATGTATTTATGGGTAAATTACAGAGAATAATCAAACGTGCAGCCGGTGTATTGCTGGCGGCTGTACTCAGTGCGGGCTGTTTGCCGCAGCTCCCGCAGACAGCGAGTGCAGCAGGCGGCAGCTGCGGCACGTCAGCGAACTGGGATATTTCCGGTGACACGCTGACGATCAGCGGCAGCGGCGAGGTCACGCAGAACGGCTGGTCCGGAAGCCGCGATTCAATCCTGACGATTGTTGTTGAAAACGGCATTACATCGCTTCCGAGTTATGCGTTCAACGGCTTTTCCAAGCTGGAATCGCTGACACTGGCTGACAGCGTTACAACACTGGGGACTTATCTCTGCTCAAGCTGCAAGTCGCTGAAAACAATCCGTTTTTCGAAATCTCTGAAGGTAATCCCGAGCAATGCGTTTTCCAACTGCTCCGCAATCACAAAGCTGGAGCTGCCGTCCGGTCTTGTATCAATCGGCAGCTCTGCGTTTTACGGCGCGCTCGACCTTAAAGAGCTGACAATTCCGGACAATGTTACCACGATTGCTTCTGCGGCGTTTTTCGGCAATAATATCCAGTCACTGACGCTCGGCTCCTCCGTAAAGACAATCGGTGAAAGGGCGTTTGCGCAGTCCTGTTTTCCGTCTGTTGTGATTCCGGATTCTGTTGAAACAATCGGCAGCGGCGCAATCGGTGTTTGCTATGACTCCGTGCGAGCCAACGGCAGCTCTTTTTCGGGCAGCTATTCCGGTTCACCGAAAACGACCGTAATCTACGGCAAAAGCGGCAGCGTCGCGGAAACCTACGCCAAATCCGCTAAACTGAATTTTGTTGCGACTGACGTCAGTGCGCATGTGCATACATGGTCTGCGTGGAAAACAAAAACCGAAGCCGGATGCGAAACCGCCGGAGAAAAGGTTCGCACATGCAGCTGCGGTCAGTCCGAATCCCAGACGATTGCACCGCTCGGCCATAATATGAGCAGCTGGGCAACCCGCAAGGCTGCGACCTGCACCGAAAACGGTGTCAATTACCGCACCTGTTCCAGATGCGGTAAGGAGGAAACCCAGACTGTTGCCGCAACCGGTCATACATACGGCAGTCCGTTCTATACCTGGTCAGACGATAACGCCGAATGCACCGCAGAGCGCGTCTGTGCCAAGTGCAGCACTTCGGAGAAGGAAACCGTAAAAACGACTTACAGCATTAAAAAGCAGGCTGCTGTCGGCACACCCGGACAGGGCGCATATACTGCGAAATTTACGAAGTGGCCGTTTACGGAACAGGTCAGAACCGTCGAGATTCCTGCGCTGAATTCCAGTTGGAGTTCCCCTGAATATCAATGGTCGGCCGATTTCAGCAGCTGTACGGCAAGCCGCAAAGAGGCGAATACAGGCAATGTTGAAACGGAAAAGGCAATCTCCGAGTATGCAGTGCAGGTTCCAGCATCCTGTCTGAAAAAGGGAACCGCGGTTTATACAGTAAAGTTCAGCAATTCTGCTTTTGCAGCGCAGTCCCATACCGTCGAAGTGGAAGCAACCGGTCATGACTGGACACCGTGGACGGATGATGTCGCAGCCGGATGCGAAACAGAGGGCAGAGAAATCCGTACCTGTTCCCGCTGCGGTGAAACCGAGGTGCGCCTGTCAGACGCGCTCGGCCACAGCTGGGGCGGATGGACAGTGGATACAAAGCCCGGATGTGAAACCGCAGGACAGTATGTCCGTTCCTGCTTCCGCTGCGGCAAGAAAGATTATGTGCCGATTGAGGCGACCGGTCATAACTGGGGTGCCTGGAAATCCGACACGGAACCCGGATGCGAAACAGCAGGAAAAAATGTGCGCATCTGCGAAAACTGCGGAAAAAAGGAATATCAGGATATTCCTGCACGCGGACATGACTGGGGCGAATGGAAGGTCACACAGAACCCGACGATTGACAAGGAGGGCGAGCAGGAATGCAAGTGCTCCCGCTGCGGTAAAACACGCACGCAGTCGATCCCCGTACTGACAAGCTATGTGCTTTCTGTTTCTGCCAATGAGGGCGGAACGGTTTCGCCTTCCGGGGAAATCCGGGTTGCGGCAGGCAGCAGCCAGCGCATAACATTTGCACCGAACAACGGATACCGCATTGTTTCTGTCCTCGTGGACGGATCCGCAGTGACATATGACAACGGCATCACGGTGTCCGATGTACAGAACAATCATACGGTCGCAGTCGTGTTCCAGCAGAATGCACCGCAGATCGTTCGGAGCTGTATCGCCGTATCCGTTTCCCCGAAGCGCAGCATCTGGCTCAAGGATGAACCTGCGTATGTGATTAATGATTTTATTGTAAAAGCGATTGTTTCCGACGGCGGAAGAACCGAGGAGAAAGATATCACCCGTGATTGCTTCACCGACAGCAAGCCGGACAAGACCGAAAATGTAACGGTATCCTACCGCGGCAATGACAGTGCCGTTGCATCGTATTTCAGCAGCCACACCGTCAGCTGTACGGCAGAGGTTGCGCTCCGCGGTGACATTGACCGGAACAACAAGGTCGAGGTCGAGGATGCGATGCTCGCACTGAAAAATTATGTGAACGATGTCGCCGGTATTACAGAGCCGTTCTTGACCGACACGCAGAAGCAGATTGCGGATGTGGACGGTGAAGAGGGTGCATCGCTCAAGGATGCGGTCTATATTCTGCGGTACTATACAAACAGCATTGCAGGACTGAATCCGAAATGGAATGAAATTATCCGATGAAATCCCGCAATCCGTGAACGAAGCATTGACAAAAACTGAATGAATATGCAATGCCCCGGAGCGATTTGTCACGCTCTGGGGCAATTTTTTGGTATTTATTCTGACGACGATGATTATTCTTTTACCCCGCCTGTTTCCGGTGCAGAAAACCGCTGCATGACAAAATACAGGATGATCTGCGGAAGCATCGCCATGCAGCAGACGGCAAGCACGCGGTTCCATGCAAAGCCGCTGTCCGCATCCATGGACAGCTTGACAAAGACGGAGAACGGATACCTTGCGGGTGTTCTGACGTAAAGGAGCGGTCCCATATAGTCATTAAATGTCCAGAGCAGCTGGAGAATGCTGACCGAAACCAGAGCAGGACGGAGGATCGGTACAAGCACATACCAGAGCGTTTGCAGAGAATTGCAGCCGTCCAGCGCGGCTGCTTCATCGTATGCTTTCGGAATCCCGCGGAAAAATTGCATCAGCATGATGACGAGAACGGCATCACCTGCGAAAGCCGCAGGCACAATCAGCGGCAGATACGCGGGGGAATCTATCCAGCCGAGGCGGTGAAACAGCATAAACTGCGGAACATACAGTACCGTCTGCGGCAGAAATACTGTTGAGAACAGCAGCGCCGTCAGCAGCCGCTTTCCGCGAAACTGAAACCGTGCAAAGCCGTAGGCGGTCAGCGTTACGGAGATGAGCGTGAGCACAACCTTCGGAATCACAATCAGATAGGTGTTGCGCAGGGCACGCATCAGGTTAATTTGTCCGCCGTAATCCGAAAACGCCCTGCGCCAGCCGTCAAAGACCGGGTGCAGCGGAAAGATCCCAGCGGAGGCAAACAGTTCGGAATTGCTGCGGAATGTAGCGCCAATCAGCCAGAGCAGGGGATAGACCATAACAGCAGCGCCGACAGTCAGTAGCAGAAACCACAGAATTCGTACTTTCGCGCTGCAGGAGAGATGGATCACAGCGTTCCCTCCTCATCCGCAAAAAAAACGAGTTTTCGACGAAGCAGCAGAAAGAATGCGCTGATTGCGGCAGACAGCAGAAACAGCACCCATGCCAGCGCACATGCATAGCCCATTTCGTTGGCAGTAAACGCACTGCGGTAAAGCAGCAGGGAGATCAGCGTGGTGCCGCCGCGCGGCCCGCCTTCCGTAATGACGAACGGTGCGCTGAATTCCTGCAACGCTGCGCAAAATGCAAGAACCGTATTGTAAAATACCACCGGTGAAATCATCGGCAGCGTGATACGGAAAAAGCGCCGCAAGCCGTCAGCGCCGTCCAGTGTCGCGGCATCATAAAGCTCCTGTGGGATTTCCTGTAATGCCGTGAGAAACAGCAGCATCGGCGCGCCGAATTCCCAGACACGGAGCAGAATGATCACCCATAGTGCCGGATTCTGCTCTGAAAGCCAGGATACGACAGGCAGATGAAGTGCAGAAAGGATGCCGTTGATGAGCCCGCGGTCACGAAACATCGCTTTCCAAAGCACAGCCGCCGCAACGGAGCTGCCTAGAATCGAGGGAAGATAATACAGCGTCCGGAACGTACGGATTCCACGGACAGGTTTCGATAAAAGGACAGCTGTCAGCAGCGCCGCACCGAGTTTCAGCGGAACGCACAGAAATGCAAATTTGAGTGTCAGCCAGATCGCCCGGAGTGATTCATAGCCTGTCAGAATGCGCTCGTAATTCATCAGCCCGGTTTCTGTGATGCCGCGGAACAGGTGGAAATCGGTGAATCCGCAGACCAGTGAATACAGCATCGGAGCTGCCCGAAACAGCAGGAATCCTGCCAGCCACGGCAAAATATAAAGAATATGCAGTCTGCGTTTTTTGTGACCGGTCATATCATCCCTCCGCGGTGTCCGGGTTATATGCGCGTGCAGCAGCTTCTGCGGACATGAGGATGCCGACGCCTTTCGGGTCGTTGCTGACGACCGGCTCCGAGAGATAATACGCACAGCTGCCGTCGCGGTACGGCTCCCCGCCGAGCCCGGCAGATGCGCAGATATCAGTCAGCAGAATGCCGGGATCCGTGCGCCGCAGCTTTTCGGCTTTTACCGTATTCAGAACGGAAAGCCCGGTTTCATAATATGTACCGGGGAGCATTCCTGTCCCAGCGCCGCACATCATGGCATATGCTGCCATCAGGCTGCCGGACGTTTCTGTGTAGTTACCGGGGGAATCGGCGCGGTCAATCACCTGATAAAACAGCCCGTTCTCAGCTCGGTAATAAAGGAGTGCATCGACTGCATCTTTTAGCATTTCCGATAATTCACGCTTGATTGCAGACTGCGCAGACGGCAGGAATACAGCAGTATCCGTCAGCGCCATGAGCAGCCAGCCCATGCCGCGAAGCCAGAATGCGGACGAGCATCCGGTTTCCGGATCGGCCCATTTTTGTGCCCTGGATTCGTCAAGCCCGTGATAGTACAGCCCGTTTTCCGGATTCCGGAGGTTATTCCGGAGATACCGGAACTGATGCCGGATCAAGCTGAAAAATCCGGTATCCCCGTTCATCTCTGCATAGGCGGAAAAGAACGGAGCTGTCATATAGATGCCGTCGAGCCAGATTTGCTGCGGATAGATGCGCTTATGCCAGAACATGCCGCTGTCTGTGCGCGGATGTTTTTCGATTTCCGCTGCCTGCTTATGAATTGCAAGCCGGTACCGCAGCTCGCCGGTGTGCTGCCATGCAAAAAACAAAGCCTTGCTGCTCTGAAAGCTGTCCAGGCTGCACAGTGATTCCGGATAATTCCGGATCGTACCGTCCGATGCAATCCGTTCATTCAGATACTGCAAAAGAAAGGCAGCATATTCTTCTTTGCCTGTCATGCGGTACATCCGCTCGCAGCCGAGCAGAACGCAGCCGTCCTCATAATTCCAGTACGGCTTGAATGCATGATAGTCTGCAAGATATTGGTGAAAGAAAATCTCTGTCATGACGATTCTCCGCTGACGGCAGCCTGAATTCCGGCGCAGAGCCGTTCTGCCGCCTGGGAAACCGAATAGTCGCCGTAGCTTAACCCAGTAAATACATCCTCGTATACGCCGTTGACGCCTTTTAGGGATGCGTGCTCAAAATCCGGGTCGATCCGGAACTGCACCCAGTCTGTCATACACCGGTTGGCCTGAGCGGAAATATCCCCCAAAAGTCCCGCCTGGCTGCATATTTCATATGCCTTGTGATTCAGCGGAATCCCGCGCTCGGTGCCGAGTGTACGGACGATTTCAGAGTCGCTGATCAGCGCTGATATCAGTTCTGCACAGGCTTCGGGATACTTCGTATGTCTGGATATTGCGAAGCCGAGCGAGATTTTGGAGAAGCCTCCGTGATAGCTGCCCAGATCCTGAAAATATTCCCCGACAGTGAGTGTTTGCCCGCTGCTTAATGCGCTGATAAATTTTCCTGCTGAGGAGTCCCATTCAAAAATGCCGGCATATTTTCCGGTGATATAGTTTTCATCCTTGTCAAAGCTGTCTGCGCCGCCGCCTGCAATCTGTTTCAGCGGCGGGATGACATGATTCTGCTCCAGCGCCATGATCCGGCTGAGCCCTTCTTCGATTTCCGCCTGCGTGTATTGCAGCTTTCCGTCCGCAACCCATTCACGGCCGTACTCGCTTTGCAGCAGATACACAAGGAACAGCATCCGGTCATACCACCCGAGCGCCAGCGGATAATAATCACTGCCGAGTTTTTCCTGAAAGACGCTTCCGGCCGAGCAGAGTGCGGAAAAGCTGTCGGGAACCGGCAATCCGGCCTGCTGATAGGTCGTTTCGTTCCAGAGAAAGACGCGGCCTGTCCGGCTGACCGGAACCGCAAGCAGCTTGCCGTTCACGGTACACATTTCCAGCACATCCGGCTCATATTGCGTTAAGTCGATGATATTGCTGTACTCCCGCAAATCAAGAAAGCCGGACGTATCCGAGCTGTAATCCGTCAGCCAGTTCCGGTTGACCTGCATCACATCGGCTTCGGTTCCGGCGTAGAGCGCAGCAGAAGCAGCGTCCTCCCAGCCGCTCCATGCACCGTACTCGGTACGGACGCTGATATCCGGATGCGCTGCCGTAAACAGCTCTGTGGCTGTGATTGTCGCCTGATGTCTGGAATCCCCGCCCCACCAGGAAAACCGGATCTCCTGCTGACTGTCCGAAGACTTTTCACAGCCTGTTAGAGAAAACAGAATTGCAGCAGCAATGCAAAGTGCCCCCACACATTTTCGCATAACATACCCCTGTCGGCGGACATGAACCGTCCGCATTGAATTTACCGTTCTCATTATATCGGAAAACTGTTGTTTTGTCAATGTACAATGATCCGCAATATCTGACCGGTTGTACGGAAAACAACGCATTCTGGCACTTGACAAAATGCGCATTATATGGTATACTATTTTAGGATTGCAGAGAGGCGCCTTATCAGTTCGTCTGATAGGGCTGTTTTTATGTACGGCTGGATTTGTGCAAACCGTGTCGTTTGTCCGGTTTCCGGATGATTCTTTCCGTTTGCCCATTGCTTTTTTTGAAATTTTATGGTATACTGTGAGAGAATCAGGAAGAAAGGGGCGTTTCTATGCCGTCCGATCCGATACGGCAGGAGCTTTTGCTGCTCATGAAGCGTGCCGTATTTCTGAATATCGCTGCATATCTGATCAGCATCATTGCCGTCGGCGTGACGCTGCGTTTTGCGGCCGGGCTGCTGCTCGGGACTGCTGTGCTGTTCTGTACGCTGCTGCTGCTTCGGCTCAGCGTGCTGCACATGGAAGATGACGCAAAACGCTACGGTACGACCAGTCAGCGGCGGTATCTGCTGTTCTATGCACTCAGGCTGCTGGTATTTGCAGCTGCTTTTGCGGCAGCGCTGCTGTTCCGCACCCGGATTTCACCGGTTGCGGTCGTTGTGCCGATGCTGTATCCGCGCCTGATCTATACCATCGGTTCCCTGCTTTCGGGTACCGGCAAACACTCCCGCATAAAAAAGAGGTGAGAATCAATACATATGGCTATTATGGCTCTGCCTGCTTTTTTGCAGGGCTCCACTGAGCTGAGCGTCACCGGCCCGAAGGTCGTCACATCATTCAGGATTTTCGGTCTGACGATCAATCTGACCGAAACTGTCCTGCTCGAATGGATCGTCATGGCAGTCATTATCGGGCTGAGCATCTTCCTGACGCGCGGCCTGAAGGTGAAGGCCGTTTCCAAACGGCAGGTGATTGCTGAGATGGCTGTGGAGGCGATTACGAATCTTGTAAGCGATACGATGGGTAAACGCTGGCTTGCGTTTACGCCGTATATCGCAACAGTATTCTGCTTTTCGATCTTCGGCAGTCTGATCAGTTTGCTCGGCTTTCGCGCCGTGACCTCTGATTTTTCCGTGCTGCTGACATGGGCGCTGATGACATTTATCCTCATCACGGCGACTAAAATCAGGTTCGGCGGTGTCGGCGGCTACCTGAAGGGATTTGCAGAACCGATTCCGGTGATGCTCCCGATCAATATCCTCAGTGAGATTGCGACTCCGACGGCGATGGCGCTTCGTCATTTCGGCAATATCGCCGGCGGTTCCATCATCATGGGACTGATCTATTTCGGACTGACCGGTCTGAGTCACATGCTCCACTTGCAGGTTCCGGTTCTGACAATCGGTATTCCCGCGGTGCTGTCACTGTATTTTGACCTGTTTTCCGACTTTATGCAGGCGTTCATTTTCATCATGCTGACAATGGTGTTTATCAGCAACGCCGGCCCTGCTGACGATGAAGCCACATCGGCAGCGTAAAAATCTGTTACCAAAACCAAATTCAAATACGGAGGTTTCTAATTATGGACATGGGTGAAGCAATTATTCTCGCTGGCTCCGCAATCGGTGCGGGTCTTGCAATGATCGCCGGTATCGGCCCGGGTATCGGTGAAGGCTATGCTGTCGGTAAGGCTTGTGAGGCAATCGCAAGACAGCCGGAGGCTTCCGGTGCGGTTACCAGAACGATGTTCGTCGGCTGCGCCGTCGCTGAGTCTACCGGTATTTACGGCCTGATTATCGCACTGCTGCTGATCTTCCTCAAGCCGTTCACCTGATCGGCCACAGCAAATACGATAAGAGAGGCTGATACGGAATGAAGCTCGGATTTTTTTCCATTGATCTGGGAACAATCCTGTTTTCCTGGATTAACCTGATGATCCTCTTTTTTGCGTTAAAGCATTTTCTGTTCAAGCCCGTGCAGAAGATCCTTTCCGAGCGCCAGGCAGCTGTTGACCGGACGCTCCAGGATGCTGAGGATGCGCGTACACGCGCAGAGGCTGCGGAAACGGAATATACGGAAAAGCTGGCAAAGGCAAAGGAGGAATCTGCGGAGATGCTCCGCAGTGCGACAAGAAAGGCGCAGCAGCGCTCCGATGAGATTGTTGCGGGTGCTAAGGCAGAGGCTGCCGGCATCCTCCAGCAGAACCGGGAAGAGCTGGAACGTGAAAAGCGTAGGGCGGAAAGTCAGCTGCGCTCCGACGTTTCTGAGCTGGCTGTTCTTGTTGCGGAAAAGGTCGTCGGGCGTGAGATCAATCAGAATGATCACGCAAGACTGATCGACGAATTTATTGATTCGGTGGGTGATGTACAGTGAGCTCAGAGGTTTCTGCGGTTTACGCAAATGCGCTGTTCTCGCTGGCGAATGAGCAGGGCGATGCCGTCATGCAGGAAACGCGCTCCGATCTGCGCCAGACTGCTGTGCTCTTTTCGCTGAATCCGGATCTGACAAGACTGCTCTCGCTGCCGACGGTTTCCGTTGAAGAACGCGTCGGCATTGCGAAAAAGATCTTCGGGGAAACCGGTCTGGCCAGCAAGCTGCTTTTTCTGCTGATTGACCACGACCGCGTACCGTATCTCGGTGAGATTGCCGACGATTTTGACAGGAAGATGCTGGATTATCAGAACACCGAGGATGTGACGGTTACCACGGCTGTTGCTATGACGCCGGAGCAGAAGGAACGCCTGCGCGCTGCACTGTCCGAAAAGCTGCATAAGGTAATCCGGATTACGGAACGGATTGACCGCAATATTCTGGGCGGCGTCATCGTAAAGTACGGTGATACCCGCATCGACAACAGCGTCAAATACCGTCTGGATGCGCTGCGCGAGCAGCTCTCCTGAACGGACATGTCGGTTCGGCAGCTGCTGCCTGCCGGATCGCGCATTCTATTTTAAGAGGTTATAAGCATGAATTTAAGACCAGATGAAATCACCGGTATCATCAAGGAACAGCTGAAAAACTATGAAGCAAAGCTGAACCTTGCCGATGTCGGTACGGTGATTACCGTCGGTGACGGCATCGCCAATGTACACGGTCTGGAACAGTGTATGTCCGGCGAGCTGCTGGAATTTGAGGGCGGCATCTCCGGCATGGCACTGAACCTGGAGCATGATTTTGTCGGTGCCGTGCTGCTCGGCTCGGATCACAATATCAAGGAAGGAACTGCCGTCCGCCGCACAAAGCAGATTGTTTCTGTGCCGGTCGGTGAGGAGCTGCTCGGCAGGGTTGTCAACGCGCTCGGCGAGCCGATTGACGGCAAGGGGCCGATCCTGGCCAGCAAGCATATGCCGATTGAAAAGATCGCACCCGGCATTATTACGAGAAAATCGGTTCATGAGCCGCTCCAGACCGGTATCAAAGCAATCGACTCCATGATTCCGATCGGCAGAGGTCAGCGTGAGCTGATCATCGGTGACCGCCAGACCGGTAAAACCACGATTGCGCTTGATACAATCATGAACCAGAAGGACAAGGGCGTCATCTGCATCTATGTTGCAATCGGTCAGAAGCGTTCGACTGTTGCAAATGTCGTGGAACAACTGAACAAGGCTGGTGCTATGGCATATACAATCGTTGTTTCCGCAACCGCATCTGAGCTGGCGCCGCTTCAATACATTGCACCGTACTCCGGATGCACGATGGGTGAATACTTTACCGATCAGGGCAGGGACGTGCTCATTGTTTACGATGATCTGTCCAAGCACGCAGTTGCTTACAGAACGCTTTCTCTGCTGCTGAAGCGTCCTCCGGGGCGTGAAGCATATCCCGGCGACGTGTTCTATCTGCACTCCAGACTGCTGGAGCGCGCCTGCTGTCTGAACGAGAATTACGGCGGCGGCTCACTGACTGCGCTGCCGATTATCGAAACGCAGGCGGGCGACGTTTCGGCATATATCCCGACGAATGTCATTTCTATTACGGACGGCCAGATTTTCCTGGAAACGGATCTGTTCAATGCCGGTGTCCGTCCTGCGGTCAACCCGGGTATTTCGGTATCCCGTGTCGGATCCGCCGCGCAGATTCCGGCCATGAAAAAGGTGTCCGGCTCTTTGAAGCTGACCTATTCGCAGTACCGCGAATTGCAGGCTTTCTCACAGTTCGGCTCAGATCTGGACAAGGATACCAAGGAGCGTCTTGCAAAGGGCGAACGCGTGGTGGAGGTTCTGAAACAGGGCAAGAGCCAGCCGCTCTCCGCGCCGGATCAGGTTGTCATTCTTTATGCAGTTACCAATAATCTGCTGAAAGATGTCCCGGTCAGCAAGGTTGCGGAATTTGAAGATGCGCTTCTGACTGAGATCCGCGAAACACACAGCGAGATCACGGATTCCATCGCGGAAACCGGGAAGCTGCTGCCGGATACCGAAACTGCACTCAAAAGCGCGGTTGAGGATTTCGTGCTGCGGTTTGTCTGATCGGGGGGCATAGATTATGGCAGCTTCCAATATGAAGGCGATCAAGCGCCGGATCAAGAGCGTGGAAAGCACCATGCAGATCACCAAGGCGATGGAGCTGGTTTCGTCCTCCAAGCTGCGCAAAGCCAAGGAGCGTTCGGAACAGGCTGTGCCGTTTTTCAATCTGCTGTATCAGACCATGAGTGAGGTCGCATCGGAAGCGGTCGGCTTTCACTCAGCCTATACCGAACTGCGAGAGGACGGCGCTGCGCTGCTGGTGATCATGGCGGGTGACCGCGGCCTTGCGGGCGGCTTTAACCTCAATGTGTTCCGTCTTGCGGATGCCCGCATCCGGGAACTGGAACAGCAGGGGAGAGAGGTCGTTCTGATGACCGTCGGAAGAAAGGCGTCGGAGCATTATTCCAAGACGGCGTACCGGATTCTCGGCACCTTTGATAATGTCGGTGAAACGATCACGACCTATACTGCGCTGCATATGGCGAATCATATTGTTCACCTGTTCGAGCAGGGACATCTTGCGATGGTTGAGGTGTTCTTTACGAATATGGTTTCTCCGCTTTCGCAGGAGGCGCGGCAGATGCTGGTGATTCCGGTGCCAAATATGGAGCGGAATCCCGGTGTTCAGAGCCTGACCAATTATGAGCCGAGTCCCGAGGCGGTCTTTGATTCGCTGATCCCGCAGTATCTTGCGGGTATCCTGTACTGCACGGTCGTGGACACCTACGCATCCGAGCAGGCGGCACGGCGTATGGCGATGGAAAACGCAACTGACAATGCGCAGGAGATGATTGATGATCTCTCGCTGAAATACAACCGCGCGCGGCAGGCATCCATTACGCAGGAGCTGACTGAGATTGTGTCCGGTGCGAATGCACAGGGCTGATCTCCGCGGCGGATACATCTATAACAGAAAGTAGTGAGCTACCGAAATGGCAAACGAAGAAATCAAGCGCGGCGGCATCGGCAAAATCGTTCAGATTATCGGTGCAGTCGTTGACGTGCGATTCAAAAAGCATGAGCTGCCCCGACTGCTGAACGCAATCGAATGCAACAACAACGGGCAGCGCCTGGTGCTGGAGGTCGCACAGCATATCGGTGATGATATTGTGCGCTGCATTGCAATGAGCAGCACCGACGGCCTTGTGCGCGGCCTTGATGCGGTTGACACGGGCAGCCCGATCCGCGTGCCGGTCGGCAGAGAAACGCTCGGACGCGTTTTCAATCTGCTCGGCGACCCGGTTGATGAGCAGCCTGCACCCGAAACGCAGGAGCGCTGGCCGATTCACCGCGAGGCGCCTTCCTACGAGGAACAGGCCGCCAGCTCTGAGGTGCTGGAAACCGGCATTAAGGTTATCGATCTGATTGCGCCGTATCTGAAAGGCGGCAAGATCGGTCTGTTCGGCGGCGCAGGCGTCGGCAAGACCGTTCTGATTCAGGAGTTGATCAACAATGTCGCAAACCAGCACGGCGGTATTTCGGTTTTTACCGGTGTCGGTGAGCGTACCCGTGAGGGCAACGACCTCTATCATGAAATGAAGGACAGCGGTGTTATCGAAAAGACCTGTCTGGTTTACGGCCAGATGAATGAGCCGCCCGGGGCTAGAATGCGTGTTGCGCTTTCCGGCCTGACGATGGCGGAGTATTTCCGTGATACCGAGGGGCAGGACGTTCTGCTCTTTATCGACAATATTTTCCGTTTCACACAGGCAGGCTCGGAGGTTTCCGCGCTGCTTGGACGCATGCCTTCTGCTGTTGGCTATCAGCCGACGCTTGCAACGGAGATGGGCGCGCTCCAGGAGCGGATTACCTCAACCGGAAAGGGCTCGATCACATCTGTTCAGGCTGTTTATGTTCCGGCGGATGACCTGACCGACCCGGCGCCTGCAACGACCTTTGCGCATCTGGATGCAACCACGGTTCTGTCCCGTCAGATCGCTTCGCTCGGTATTTATCCGGCTGTTGATCCGCTGGAGTCGAGCTCGCGTATTCTGTCGCCAGATATTGTCGGGCAGGAGCATTACCGTGTCGCGCGGCAGGTGCAGACGATTTTGCAGCGCTATACGGAATTGCAGGATATTATTGCAATCATGGGTATGGACGAGCTTTCCGATGAGGATAAGCTGACGGTCAGCCGTGCCCGAAAGGTACAGCGATTCCTCAGTCAGCCGTTCTTTGTCGCAGAGCAGTTCACCGGCATGGAGGGCAAATATGTCCCGATTTCCGAAACGATCCGCGGCTTCCGTGAAATCATCGACGGCGAGCATGACGATCTGCCGGAGTCGGCGTTCCTGTTTGCCGGTACGATTGACGAGGTTGTTGAAAAGGCAAAGGCAATGGAGGAGGGCGCTGAATGAGTGCGTTTCCTTTGCAGATTATCACGCCGGAAAAGATCTTTTTTGAGGGTGAAGTTCAGCGCGTGATTATCCGCACCACAGAAGGTGATGTCGGTATTCTGGCCAAGCATGAGCGCTATGTCGCTGCGCTGCCGGCCGGTCCGGTCAAGGTCATTCTGGCAGACGGGACCGAACGGATTGCAGCACTGTCCGGCGGTGCGGTCAAGGTTTCGCCGGAGCAGACCGCGATTCTGGCGAACGCTGTGGAATGGGCTGAGGATATTGACGTAGACTGGGCAAAACGTTCCGAAGAGGATGCACGCCGCCGCGTGGAAAACAGCAAGGATCAGCAGGATCTGAAATTCGCGGAAATGAAGCTCAAGCGGGCACTGAACCGCCTGCGTGTTTCTTCGATGAAGGAATAATTCCGTATCTGTATGTTGCAGATGTGGGAGAAAGGACTGAGTTTTACCCGATGAAACTGTCACAGGTTCTCGGTACACTGACAATTCTGACCGGGTGCATATCTGCGCTTTTCTTTGCGGACGTGCCGAAGGTCATCAAGTACAACAAAGGCGACATCCGGAATTACAACACGATTGCACTTCATGAACTGAAAAAGGGCGACCTGGTGCAGGGGACTATCTGCCTGACGGACGGCTATATTGCTGAGGAGGAGGAAACCAAAAAATCCTTTGGTGTTGAAACCTCCAGAAATACAACCGCTCGTTTTTATGCACTCTATACAGACAACGGGAATTATGTCCTGTATCAGACCGGCAGCGAGTATGAGTGCAAGCGCCTGGATCAGATTGTTGACGAATATTTGCAGTATGAGGAGGCCGTTGAAGCACTGGAAGAATCTGACGGGGAGGAAGCAGATTATTCCGGTCTGGCGGTGCCGGAAACGGCGCTTGATTTTACCGGTGAGGTCGTTCAGATGCCTTCTGACCTGCTGCCGATTTTTCAGAATTGGTACGGTGAGGGATTTGAGGAGGTATGCGAAGGTGACGTCATCATCCGGACATCGAATTTCGGCCGCTTCTCATGGGTTATGTATGCAGCGTTCGGGTGCGCTGCGGGTGCATTGGTGATGCTTGCGCTCACAATCTTTGCGCACATCAGGGAAAAACGGAATCAGCAGTACGGAAACTGATTCAAATATTCATGCCAAAAAGAGGGGTTTGCGAATGAAAAGGATGAAAAAGCTGGCAGCCGTCCTGACTGCGGGGGTCATGCTGGCAATGCAGAGTCTTTCTATGCCCGCACCGACTGCGCAGGCAGTGGACGGCAATCACGATGACTGGCTTCATGTCGAAAACGGCAAGGTCGTGGACATGGAAGGCCATGAGGTCTGGATGACAGGCGTCAACTGGTTCGGCTACAACGTCGGCTCGCAGATCTTCGACGGCGCATGGTCGGCCAATGTCAATCACTGTCTGGATCTGATCGCGGATCACGGTTTCAATCTGCTCCGTGTCCCGATGTCCACTGAGATTCTGCTCCAGTGGAAGGCCGGAAAGCCGGATCCGATCATCAAGCTCAACGAGTACGAGAACCCGGAGCTGACGATCGAGGGCGAAGTCGGCGGCACACCGATGTACAGCTTTGACATCTGGAACAAGGTCGTGGGCTGGTGCAAGGAAAAGGGCATCAAGATCATGATCGACATCCACTGCGCAACGACGAATGCAGCAGGCCACAACTATGCGCTGTGGTATGACAGCAATTACAGCATGAACGACTGGCTGACCGCACTTTCGTGGTTCAGCGAGTATTACAAGGATGACGACACCGTCATCGCGATCGACTTGAAGAATGAGCCACACGGCAAAACAGATGACGGCATCTTCGCAAAATGGGACGGCTCATCTGATGACAACAACTGGCGCTATGCCGCAGAGCGCGGCGCGAAGGCATGCCTTGACCAGAACCCGAATCTGCTGATCATGGTCGAGGGCATCGAGGTCTATCCGAAGTTTGAGGAAGGCGAAGACTGGAATTCGCACTCTGTTGACTATACGCGCTATCCGTGGAGCCCGTATCACGGTGCATGGTGGGGCGCAAACTTCAGAGGCGCAAAGGATTATCCGGTCGATCTGGGTGAACACCAGAGCCAGCTCGTCTACTCTCCGCACGACTACGGCCCGCTGGTTTGGGAACAGGACTGGTTCCATCTTGAAGGCACAAAGCCGAACTGGACCAGCTACAAGTTTGACCGTAAATCTCTGCTCGACGAATACTGGCGCGACACATGGGCATATCTGGTCGAGGACAACATCGCTCCTCTGCTCATGGGCGAATGGGGCGGCTTCATTGACAAGGAGAATGACCCGTCCGGCGCAAACACGCAGTGGCTGACGCTGCTCCGCGATTACATGATCGACATGCACATCCACCACACCTTCTGGTGCTTCAACGAAAACTCTTCCGATACCGGCGGACTGATGTATGACAATTTCCAGAAATGGGACGACGAAAAGTACGCATTTGTTGAGCCTGCACTCTGGCAGGATGACAACGGCGTATTCATCAGCCTCGACCATGAGATTCCGATCGGCAAGAACGGACAGTCGCTCAGCCAGTATTACAGCGGCAGCACCGTTGTTGTTCCGAAGGTCACGACGGCTCCGCCTGCTGTAACAACTGAGCCTGCACCTGTCACAACACCTTCTGCCGTGACGACACTGGTATCGACAACATCCGCGACTGTTACGACGGTTGCTGAAACCACGCCGGCTCCTTCGACGCCGGAAAAGAAGCCGACGATGCTCGGAGATGCAAGCTGCAACGGCTCTGTCGCAGTTGAGGATGCTGTGATTATCTGCCGCTTTGTGTCTGAGGACAGAGGTCTGACAGTATCCGATCAGGGCATTGTCAATGCAGACTGCGACGGCGTCAAGGGCGTTACAGGTGACGATGCGATCATGGTTCTGAAAGTAATTGCAAAGATTCTGCTGCCGGAGGATCTGAAAGAGCCGGCATAAACTGAAATAACAAATGCAGGCGGCTGTTTTGGCCGCCTGCATTGCTTACAGGAGGATACTCTATGAATCAGGCACTTGAACAGGTTCCGGCCTCGGAGCGGATTCACATTGGTTTTTTCGGCGCGCGCAATGCAGGCAAATCCAGCCTTGTCAATGCACTGACCGGACAGGAGGTTTCAATCGTTTCCGACGTGGCAGGTACCACAACCGACGCCGTCTGCAAGAGTATGGAGCTGCTGCCGCTCGGCGCCGTGATGATCACCGATACTGCCGGATTTGACGATGATGATGCGGCACTCGGTGCGCTGCGGATCGAAAAGACGAAGCGAGAGCTTTACCGCACGGACATTGCAGTGCTCGTTGCAGATGCCGCAAAACCGCTCAGCGAAACTGAACAGGAACTGATTGCGTTATTCCGTCAGGAGCATACACCGTATATTCTTGCGCTGAACAAAGCGGATCTGCTTGATCCGCTGCCGCAGGCTGCCAATAAGAATGCTGTCTATACCAGCGCAAAAACCGGGCTCGGAATCCATGCGCTCAAGGAAATGCTCGGCGCACTGGCCGGGACGGCAGGGGAGGAGCGGTATATCATCCGTGATCTGATTGCGCCGGATGATCTGGTTGTTCTCGTGACGCCGATTGACGAATCTGCGCCGAAGGGCAGACTGATTCTTCCGCAGCAGCAGACGCTACGCGAGGTGCTCGATGCGCATGCGAATGCGCTGGTTGTACAGACAGAACAACTCACCGGACTGCTGCGCATCCTGCAAACGCCGCCGCGAATGGTCGTGACGGACAGTCAGGCTTTCCGCGCGGTTTCAGAAATAGTGCCGGAGTCGGTGCCGTTGACATCATTCTCGATTCTGATGGCGCGTTACAAAGGGTTTCTGCAAACCGCCGTTGCGGGCGTCGATGCATTAAAGCAGCTTCCCGACGGCGCGCGCATTCTCATTGCCGAGGGCTGCACGCATCACCGGCAGTGCAATGACATCGGAACCGTTAAGCTGCCGAATGCAATCCGGAAATTTACCGGAAAGACTTTCCGGCTGGAGTACTGCTCCGGCGGAACCTTCCCCGCAGATCTCACCGGCTTTGATCTGGTGATTCACTGCGGCGGCTGTATGCGGACGGAGCGCGAGTTGCAGTGGCGGATGCGGACAGCGCGCGCACAGGGGATTCCGTTCACGAATTACGGCGTGACGCTTGCGGCATGCACCGGCATATTGGAGCGGACGCTCATGCAGGGGGTTCTTCTGAAATAAGCTCGATCAATAACAAACAGCGGCTGTACCGTTTGGGCGCAGCCGCTGTTTTCATTTATATTTGTGCTTCACCGACCATAATGAATTGCCCGTTCATTCTAACGGTAACCTGAACACTGGTGCCGGCCGGAATCTCAGCCGGGAGATAGCAGGAAAAGCCGTTTGGCTGATGCTGGTCCAATTCCAGCGCCTCCTGTTCGCAGCAGAGGAACGCTTCATAACTCTGCCCGTTCCCTGTCAGGTATACGGCCTCAGCGTTTTCATATGCTGCATCAAACAGACCGTAAACATGAAGGTACTGACCGTTTTCTTCGGATGCAAGCCGGATGGGTTCAGCCTGATCGGACTGTTCCGCCGCCGGAATCTCAGCAGCCGGGGCAGGCATCTGCGGCGCATGCGTCAGCAGGTGATCTAAATTGCGCTCCACCAGCTCATACACAACGAAATCGAACGGCTGCATCGTAAGCATATCCATCGGGACTGCATTCGCGCGGACAAAGGTACATGCGGAAAACCGCTCTCCGAGCAGCGGAATCAGCGCACGCCCGAAGGAATCGCGGAACATCAGAAGCGTGCCGTTTCCGCTGTCACAGGATGTGCGGATCATCATATCGTCAATGCTCTGGATCCTGCCGACGTATTTGTATGTTTGCGGGACAGCATAAACAGCATTTGCATCCGGATTCTTTTGCGCAGGGGAGAGCATATCCCAAAGGTCACCGTCCCAGTCGCAGGTTTCCGTCCGTTCCGTCTGCGGAAAACCCAGATCATCCAGACCGAGCGACTGCATCAGCGTCTGGTATCCAAGCATGGCTCCGTCACCGTTCCAGTGCGTATCCAGCTTGTGGTACAGCTGCCGGTCAGCAGATTTCGCATTTCGCAGTGCGCCGCGCCAGTCGCAGACGCGAACGCCGGAATGTGCAAGCGCTTCATACAGCGCATCCAGATTATTTTTCTCACCGGTATGCAGATACCGCGCGGGCAGTTGTTCCGGATATATGCTGGCTTTGTTCGGCGCGGCGGCAAAGACCAGCTCAGAGCCGTTTGCGGATGCATAATCCTGCATCATTTGCAGATTATGAACGATATGACGGATCTCAGAATCGCTAAGTGTCCGGACGCCGGTTGCATCGGGAACGGTCGGCGTAAAGAACAGCCAGTCATCCTTTCCGATGATGACATCCTTTTCCGCGGACACATCGAACAGCTTACTCGTCAGCTTCCCGTAGGCGGTAACAAGCTCCGTGCGCAGCCCGAAGCGGTCACTGAACCATGCCTCGTACTGCATTGTAAAATCCCGGTTCAGCGTGCCGTCCTCGGTTTTCAGTACGGGCTTTTCCGCGAGCAGACGGTTTTCCGCCGTGACGGCTTCATCCTGCCCTGATTCATCTTTGTGCATTTCCTGTGCCGCCAGTTTAACAGCAGGAAAGGCCAGTACGCCGCAGACAGCGAAAACATAACAGAACCGGGCGGCATTTTTCAGTTTCTCAGACATACGATACCTCCCGATTCAGAAGCGGAAATAGATGAACGGATGATAGGTTGTTGCAGCAGCGTTCATCATACAGAGAATCAGCAGACCGGCCGTTATGACGGAAAGTGTCATTTCCGCGGGGAAAGAAGCAGTCTTTTTCGCCTTTGCTGCGACCATTTTCGGAACCGGTGTCGCGCCGATCAGCGCAAGGATGATCACAGTAACGGTCAGCGGCGTCAGCAGCTGCGTACACGCGGAAAGTGCTGCCATGGAGAGATTCTTCCCGCTGAACATGCAGACATAGAACCGGAACGCCTGCGAAACAGTATCGGCGCGGAAAATCACAAATGCACAGACAACAGCAAGAATCGTATACAGGTGCAGATACCATGTGCGCTTCGGCGGGTCCTTCTTGCCTTTGCGGACAATCGACTCGATATGCATGAGTGCGCCGTTGACCGCGCCCCAGAGGACAAACGTCCAGCTAGCGCCGTGCCAGAGGCCGGTACAGAGGAAAACAATCCACTTGTTCCGGATTGTTTTCGCTTCGCCCTCACGGTTACCGCCGAGCGGAATATACAGATATTCGCGGAACCATGTGGTCAGGGAAATATGCCAGCGGCGCCAGAATTCGGTAATGGACGCGGAACAGTACGGGTAGCGGAAATTTTCCGGGAACGCAAATCCGAAAAGCTGTCCCATGCCGATTGCCATATCACTGTATCCGGAGAAATCGTAGTAAATTTGCAGCGTGTAGCAGAATGCCCCGAGCCATGCCGTCGGCAGTGCCAGTGTATCGGTCATGCCGAATACGGTATCGGCAATCAGTCCGACCGTATCCGCAATCAGCAGTTTTTTGGACAGCCCGAAGATCATGCGGCGGATACCGGCAGCGGCATGTTCCGGCGTGGTGCGGCGCGATGAAAGCGCCTCCTCCACAGTCTGATAGCGGACAATCGGACCGGCAATCAGCTGCGGGAAGAATGCGATATACAGCAGCAGGCGGAAATAATTCCGCTGCGCCTTTGCCTCATTGCGGGAAACATCCATGATATAGGAAATCGCCTGAAAGACAAAAAAGGAAATGCCGATCGGCAGGCGGAGCTTCAGCAGGGGAATGTTCATTCCCGTCAGGCTGTTGCATGTTCCGATCAGGAAATCGGCGTACTTGTATAAACAAAGTACGCCGAGATCACCGATAATACCGAGCGGCAGAAAGATTTTCCGATATATCCCGCCTTTTCTGAGCAGCAGCGCGCTGACCCAGCTCCAGAGCACGACGCCAAGCATCAGAATGCAGGCGACCGGCTCCCCGAAGCCGTAAAAGATCAGGCTTGCCACGGTCAGCAGTGCATTTCTGAGCCGCAGCAGCTTGGCCGGGATCAGAAAATAGCACAGCACCGTCAGCGGGAAAAAGATAAACAGAAAGATCGGACTGCTGAAAGTCATAACAATTCCTCTGGTTTATTCTTTGAACATGTCGATTGCAGACACAACGTCGCCTTCAAATTCAAACTTGAGAATGCCGCCGTCGCAGTTGTAGCTTGTATTGAACTCACTGATAGATTCGCCGTATGCTGCGGTCACTTCCGCTTTCGTGCTGCCGACGCCGATGTTCTTCGGGGTGCGGATGCCTGTGCCTGTCACATAAATGCTCTTGACTGTTTCAACTCCGTTTTCAAGCAACGTGTGCAGCTCAAAATCCGGATAGACATAGGTAATATCCTTGCCGTTGACAAGGCAGCTGTCCGCTTCCGTTTTGGTATAATTCTTATTCTGCGCAACGAACGCAGAAGGATCACCGCCGAGCTTCAATGCTTCAAACGGATTGGAGGGCGTCGGATTCTCCTGCGGCGCAGGTGCCTCGGTCTGCTGCGGTTCGGCAGCAGGCGCTTCGGTTGTCTGAACAGCTTCCGCAGTGGTTGCCTCTGCCTCTGCCTCTGTTGTTGTCACATCATCCTCTGTTTCTGCCGTAGTCGTTTCGGCAGCAGCCGTTGTTGCTTTTTCATCCGCAGCGGTCGTTTCCGCAGCATCTTCTGCGGTTGTTTCAGAAACAGCCGTAACAGTCGTGGTTTCGGGTGCGCTGTCGTTTGATACCGGATCAGAACCGCAGGCCGTCAGAGAGGCTGCACAGATCAGGCCGCAAATAGCAGAAAGCACAAAATTCTTGTTCATGATAATCATCCTTTTCTTTATAATAAAACGGTTTTATACGGGCTCATAGGTTGCGCTGATCAGATCGCCCTTATGGTTGTATTTGGCATGCACATAGCCGCGGAGCGTATAACCGGTTCCGCCTCTGTTTATATCCATCTGGTTTTGCTCTGCCCATGTCAGATGCGACCGTTCATAACGGTAGGTCGGATCATAATTCCACCATGTTCCGTTGATATTGACCTGTACCCAGTAATGGTGCGAACCGTGCCATGCGTAGACAACGCGGGTCTGAAAACCTGCGCGCTGGAATACAAAATCAAGCGCAGCAGCAAGATAATAACAGATGCCCTTATTTCTGGAGAAGACGGAGTCAATCAGCTTGTCCCAGCCAGCATTCAGAAGCTGATCTGTGGTACGTGGCGTTTCGCCGTAATTATCATAGTAGTTCGGGCCGTAGAACGATTTATATACGCCGTTGACAGTCTTGTCGCTGTTGGCAATATACTTGTCAGCGATGATTGCACGCTGGCTGCGTGCAGAACCGTTCGCGTCGATCGTATAGCCGTCCACAGTCGTCGAAACGACCATGACGCCATCCGTGCCGAAGTAGCTGGACTGGTTCGGCAGTTCCTGCCAGCCGGTCAGCGCAAGGCCGTCAGCGCCTGCATAATACTTTTTGCCGTTTGCCGCGGTGTACAGACCGGAGGCGGTCTTGCCGTCTGCATTGAACAGATAGGTCTTTCCGCCGATCACGGTCGGCCCTGCTGCCATAATGCCGTTTGCATCAAAGTAATATTTGACATTTTCAATGGTCTGCCAGCCTGTGACGAGCATACCGTCAGCGCCTGCATAGGACTTGCTGCCGCTTGCCGCAGTGTACCAGCCCGTCGCAACGGAGCCGTCCTTATTGAACAGGTAGGTCTTGCCGTTGATGACAGTCGGGGATGCAGCCATGACAAAGCTGCCGTCAAAATAATACTTCTTTCCGCCGATGGTCTGCCAACCGGTCACGAGCACGCCGTCAGCACCGGCATAGTATTTCTTTCCGCTGTCGCTGTCGGTATACCAGCCGATGACGGGTTCGCCGTTCTGATCGAACAGATAGGTCTTGCCGTCTACCGTGGTCGGCGTTGCTTTCAGGCCGCCCTCCGGATCCACATAGTATTTCTTGTCACCGACGGTGATCCATCCGGTGCGGCTCTTGCCCTCGGAATCGAAGAAATAACGCGCAGTTCTTCCGTCCGCAGTCAGAATATCCTGAAAACCGATCTGCATGATGCCGTCTGCATTAAAATAATAGGTATCCTCACCGATCTTGTTCAGGCCGGTCAGCATAACGCCGTTTGATCCGAAATAGCGGATGCCCGCATCGGTTTCGGTAAAGCCGGTTGCCATGACACCGTCCTCAGCAAACAGATAGGTTTTGCCGTTGACCGTATACATGCCGGTATACATTTCGCCGGTTTCCAGCAGCTTATACTGCTTTCCGTCAATGACCTGCCAGCCGCTGAGCATACCCTTTTCAGCGTCAATATAATAGTGCTTTCCGTTTTCATCGGTAATCCAGCCGTTTACGACGCCCTTTTCCGGATCCGCCCAAAGGCGCTTTCCTGCATCCGTAATCCAGCCGGTCTTGATTTCATGCGTTTCCGCATCGTAGTATCTGGTAATACCGTCCGAAGCCTTTTGCAGACCGGTCAGCAGGATTCCGTCTTTCGTGAACAGATAGGGTTTGTCATCAATGACGGTTTCGCCGTCTGCACCGAGATAACACCACTTGCCGTCCTGGTTGGTCTGCCACTTGCTGCAAACGCCGTACTCGTCAAAATTCAGAACATCGACGTCATCCACGTTCTGTCTGCCGGTCAGCTTGCCGTTCTCGCGGGAAACATAATAGGATTCTCCGCGCCATTCCAGCCAGCCGAATACAGCCTCACCTTTTTTGTTATAGAAGTAGCGTTTGCCGTCAACTGTCTGCCAGCCGAGCTGCTGCGCCCCGTTCGGCGCAAACACATAGGTAACGCCGTCGATTTTGACCTCTTCGGTGACCTTTTTGCCGTCTGCATTGTAATAATAACGCTTGCCGTTTTCGGTCTTCCAGCCGGTCAGCTTTGCTTCTTCCGCATGGGCAGGCATCGCAAGCTGCGCTGCTGCGCAGAGGCAGACAGCAGAAATGACTGTCAGACTGAGGGTACGTTTCATTACTGAACACCTCTTTCCGGGATTTACGCAGCATTTTTGACCTGCTGCGCATAAATATTCACCATATTATATCACAGAGTCATATGTTTGTCAAGCATTCACTTGCGTTATGAACATGAAATTTTCCTTAACATGCGCAGAAGTATTTTTGTGGATTCGGCAAAGAGAAAGCAGCCCTCCCGGTTCCGGAAAGGCCGCATTCTTATATGCAGACATAGTCATCTGCGGTATTCACTGTGCGGAGATACCTGTCGATTGCTTCCAGAGACAGCTGCTCCCCGATGACGATCAGAACAGCCTGACCCTCAGGAACGGGCGCGGTTTCTGTTTCTCCGTTGACTGCGTTCAACTTATGCCATGCGCCGTCATCAGACTGAAACGAGCCTTTGATCCGGTGTATCTGCCCGCAGGACGGATCGGACAGGATTCTTCTGATGACCGGCAGCATTTCTGCGTCCGGGATGCGGAACCGCATGAAATAATGCACCGTGTTTTGCAGCGCCTCCGTGCGGTATTTCTTGACATAGGAGGCGTGCTGCCAGCCCGCTTCGGCAAGCATCTGGAAATCACTGTCTGTCAGGGAGTCCCAGTTTTTCGCAAGAATCTGCGCGTGAGAAAAGCTGCGGCTGCATCGGATGGTTTCCAGCGCGGGATTCAGCTTATTGAGCAGCGCCGCGACTGCTGCGTCAGGATCGTCGTCATTACGCAGCTTGCTGAGTACGAGCTTTCCGCAGCACGCTGCCTCAGATGCGAGCAGATACGCCGTTTCATCGGACATGTTCTGCCTGAGATGCGCATCGCAGACTGTCAGAATGCTGCCGATCTCATACCATTTGTCAAGCGGGGACTCATACAGCAGATCAAAGAACTCGTCCATGTCGAAAATGCCGGACGGCTCCACGATGATGCGGTCAAAATGCTGCATGCCGAGCGCAATCAGCTGTGTCCGGAACCGCCGCCTGTGGCAGTGCGGATCGTTGCACCCGGCGACGGTTTCCAGCTGGCAGTTTTCGCATTTCAGCTCCTGTAACAGCAGCATATCCACATTGACAGCGCCGAAATCGTTTTCCAGTACCGCAATGCGTTCGCCGCGGGACAGACAGTATTTGGCATATCTGAGCAGAAAGGTGGTCTTGCCGGCGCCCAGAATGCCGGTAATCAGGTCAATTTTTGTCAATCAGAAAGCAACTCCTTCCGGGTGATTGCGGTTATGCGGTCCTGCCGATCAGCATACGCTTCATCAAAGTCAGATCTGCCGCATTGAGGATCCGGTCATCATTGAGATCACCGGCCTCCCAGTCCGCGGGTTGTGCGCTGGTCGTCAGATACTTCGCCAGCTCGACAGCGTCGGCAATGCTGAAAACGCCGTCTGCATTGACGTCCCCGGCCAGTCTGCCGGAGACGTTTCCGGTGATTTCCGCCTCGCTGAGCGCGTAGGGATAAACTTCGATATTGTCAAGGTATCCGGTATATCCGACATCGTCACCGTAGAACGATTTTCCGAACAGCAGCTTCGTGTTCATGCCCATATCGGCAAGGCAGGTGTTCAGATCCTCAGTCTGTGCGGCGAGCGTTCCGTCCACATACAGTTTGCAGGCAGTCGGTGTGACCGCAAACACATATCTGTGCCATTTGGTACCGTCCAGATCATACCGCATACCGGTTTCACCCTTCCAGGTATCTACTGTGGTCTGGAACCGGAAATGATCTTTTGCAATCTTGAAAAACGCATATTTGTACTCGTCCTGTCCTGCTGCAAAGGTAAAGAAGTTCCCGTCGGATTCGGATTTCGCGTCCATACAGACCGTGTATTCCCGGCAGTTATCCAGCAGTCCGGGCGATACGGCTGCATAGTCATCCGCGGTGCCGCCGAAGTACAGAACATTGCCTTTCTCCGCATCCTGCTGTACTCTGGTATTGCCGTAAAGCGTCAGCACATTGCCGTTTCCGGTTGTATCCGGCATAGTTTTGCCGTTTGCCTGCTCAAAATCGTATGCGCAGCCGCCCTTTCGCGCAGCGGGCTCTCCGGCCGGGTTCCCGTAGATTTTGACTTCGTAAATTGTAGGGTTATACCAGTTGTTTGTCGGATTGTTCTGCAAGGTCGCGCTTTTGACATTCAGCCGGACATATCGCGCCTTGCCTGAAATCAGATTGCTGTTGAACCCGTAGGTCTTTGAAACAATTTCCTTACCGGTATCGGAATGGTCATAAACCGTTGTCCAGTTCTGCCCGTCTGTGCTGCCCTCAACCGTATAGGCATAATACCCCTCGGAACCTTTGCAGATATACCATGAGATCTGAATGTTTTTCAGCTCGCAGACACGCTCCAGATCGACGGTCAGCGTAAACGGCCACTTTTTTGAGCTTTCCACCGCTGAGAAGGATGTGCGGTAGGAGCCGTCAAACGCCTTGCACGGCGCATTCCAGCCCTGTGCAGGCAGCGACGAAACCGCGGGCTTATCCTGAGAGAGCAGCTGTCCCTGCTGCACCGGGTACAAATCACCGGTTTTGGTGCTGTACCTGAAATACGGATAGTAATCGTAAAATGCAAAGCTGTTGTCAAAATACAGCGGGCATAGCGTCGTACCGCTCGATTCCGAAGCGCGCAGCCAGCGGTACGCATGCATCAGATAGTTCCGATCCTGAAGATTGACGATCCAGCCGGACTGCGAGGAGAATGTGGAGGTGTTTCCGATGTCCCGCAGGCCGCTCCACGTACCGGCGATGTCCTTTGTGACGGCGTAAGCGCCGCTGCTTGGATACCAGCCCGCTGCCTGTGAGGTAAACAGGAAATAGTATCCGTTTTTCTTGATCATATTCGGAAATTCCCGGTACTGATCCGCGAACAGCTTTTTGACAATCGCAGTCACGTCGCTGTATTCGTAATTCATCCGGAAAATGTACATGGTTGCATTGGCGCCCTGTCCCTTTGTATTGGCCGCGGCAATCAGATAGCCCGTATGATCTGCGTCGTCGTCAAAGAAGATTGCCATGTCGCGCACTTCAATGTCAAGCGGATTGTACACATGATGCACCGTAAACTGACCGCCGGGCGTTCCCGTGATGACAAGTGCTTTACCGTCGCTGTACCCGTCGGGCTTTTCCCAGTGCGCCCAGACGACGACCTTATTGACATGTGCAAGATATTCGATATGGACAGATTCGATCTTGCAGCTTTCAAGCGCGCTGTTCTGCGAGGAATCCGCGACATTGCGCGCATTGCCGAACTGTTTTCCGTCAGTCGAGGTTGTTTCCTCCAGATAGATGTCGTTTTTGCCTGCATGCTTTTTCAGCGAGTAACTGTAATAGGTATAGCCGGATTTGTACCCGCCTGTTTCGTACACAAGAGAGCTGCCCTTCTGGTTATCGTAGGTACTGAGCCCGGAGGGGAGCATACACGGCTTCACCGACCGGACGCCGGAATAAAAAGCGCCTTTGTCTGTCACTGCTTTCAGCTGGTAGAAATATTCATTTCCGACAGTCAGGTCATCGTCCTCACAGGAGGCGCCGTAGCCCTCATAGATCGGAACAAATCCAGTTTCCGCATTCGTCGAGCGATAGAGCGTGTAGCCGCTGGCAGAGAGCGTCGTAGCCCACTGGATTGCGGCATGATCTGCGCGGTCGCTGTCCGGCGTACAGAACAGGCTGACAACCAGTCCGATCTCTTCCGAGATTTCAGCTGCGGCATTCTGTGTTTTTTCAGCTGCCTGAACCGGCATTCCGGTGAGCAGAACAGTCAGTGCGGTGACAGCTCCGGTGAACAACGCCGTCAGCTTCTTCCATTTTATTTTCATAGATTACCCCTTTCTTTCCCCCTGAAATTTCGGTCAGACGTTTTTCTCTGTAAATCAGTATAGCACATTTCAACCCGATTTGCAATAGCATATTCTGCGGCGAAAACCGCAATATCTGATGTATCATTGCTGTTTTCGCAAAAACAGGATAACAATTTGATATAAAAGTGCGGGATGTGACATACAAGTTCTCCGAAATCAGATATAATAGTATTATAAATAAGTCCGCATCCCCCTTGTGCGGACAACGGGAGGAAATCATCATGAAAAAAATGCGAGTCCCTGCAATGCTTGCTGCGCTGACGCTCCTGACCGGATGCGGCAGCACGGCAGCGCCGCACACTGCAACAGATTCTTCTGTCACCGAGCCCGCTGATACCACGGCTGCTCCGACAGAGGCACCTGCTCTGGACGGCTATAATCTGCTCTGGCACGATGAATTTGACGGTTCAGCTCTGGATGAAACCATCTGGAATTACGAGCCGCATGAACCGGGATGGACGAATGAGGAGCTTCAGGAATACACAACCTCAACTGACAATGTGTTCCTGCGCGACGGCAATCTCGTCATCAAGGCCATCAAGACCGAAAAGGACGGCAGCGACTACTATACCTCCGGAAAGGTCACTGCGCAGAACAAAAAGGATTTTACCTACGGTAAGGTCGTTGCGCGTGCAAAGGTTCCGGCAGGTCAGGGCCTCTGGCCGGCGATCTGGATGATGCCGCAGGACGAGCAGCATTACGGTCAGTGGCCGAAGTGCGGCGAAATCGACATCATGGAAGTGCTCGGCAGCAGACTGGAAACCGCTTACGGCACGCTGCATTACGGCGAGCCGCATGCAGAGCAGCAGGGGACTTACGTGCTCGACGGCACGACCTTTGCAGACGACTTCCACGAGTATTCCGTAGAGTGGGAGCCGGGTGAGTTCCGCTGGTATATCGACGGAAATCTCTATCACACCGTCAACGACTGGTTCACAGCCGTATCCGGTGAAGATGAAAAGCCGTACCCCGCGCCGTTCGATCAGCCGTTCTTCGTCCAGATGAATCTGGCAGTCGGCGGCACATGGCCGGGCAACCCTGACGCTACGACCGATTTCGACAAGGCGGAATTCCTGATCGACTATGTGCGTGTGTATCAAAAGCCTGAATATGATACGAACGTCAAAAAGCCGGAACAGGAATACCGTGAGGCGCTTGAAGACGGCAATTACATCTACAACGGCGATTTCTCCGAGGCAGAGGATCTCACGGACGATGTCAACTGGAAGTTCCTGCTGTTTGAGGGCGGCAAGGGCGCCGCAGAAATCCGTGACAACATGATGGTGATTACGACCGAAGACGAAGGCACCGTAGACTATTCCGTACAGCTGGTGCAGCCTGAAATGCCGATGATCAAAGGCAAAAAATACCGTGTGACCTTTGACGCATGGGCAGATGAAACACGCGACATCATCGTCTGTGTGTCCGCACCGAATGCAGGCTGGATCCGATATTTGCAGGATACCACGCTGGAAATCGGCACGGAACAGAAAACCTATACATATGACTTTGAGATGACGAACAAGGATGATCCGTTCGGACGTCTGGAATTCAATCTCGGTCACCGCGGTTCCTCCGCAACGGTATATCTGACAAATGTACGCCTGGAGGAAATTGAATCATAATGAATATGGAAATACATCATGTATTTCTGTATCCATTCCTCTCCCGATAAAATGCTCTTTTTAAGCCGAAAGCCACTCGCAAAACGGGTGGCTTTCGGCGTTTATACATCAAAATAGTATTTCCGCTGCAAATTCGCTCTGGTAACAGCCGCAAAATCATACTGTGTCATATATTCCCCGATAAACTGATGAATCGCGTGGGGATCGCCCGCAAGATAACGGTAATAATCACAGTCGATCTTGTCTGGAATGACACAGACGCCGCCTTTATCGCGGGATATGACATCCTCCGCGGAGATCTGCTGAAACGCAATGCACATTTCCGCGATGACCGTCCGCGCCATGCTTTTTCGTGTCTGCGTTGCGCCCTCGTCCGGCCAGAGATTGCCGATAATCATGTCATTCGTACAGACAGCGCCGCGCCGGTCAATCAGGTATGCGAAAAG
>JAEEIA010000095.1 GCA_016281125.1 Oscillospiraceae bacterium
AATGCAAGTGATACGATACTTGCCTGTGCATCGGTAAATGCCTCTTCAAATCCTTGTAACATATGTAGCACTCCTTAAATACTTTTATTGATCAAATAAACAGATGTAAAATTCACCAGCAACTTGATATGTACCATACCATTATACCATAATCCTTCCAGTTCATCAAGTCAAAACGGGCAAAAAAATAACGGCTCACTTGGGGGTGAGCCGCAGCCGGAAGCATATCATACCGCTTCATCCTTTGTTCTGTTCATTTCCTGTCGGGCGTTCTGGAGTTCCTCCATGCGGTGAAGCTCCGCAGCAGCATCCTCCAGCCCCAGATGCGTATAAACGTCAAGCGTAACGCCGATTTCGCTATGCCCCATCAGATATTGCAGCGTTTTCGGGTTCATACCCGCTTTCGCCTGATTGCTGCAGTAGGTATGGCGGCAAACGTGAGGAGTAATATTCGGCATCTGCACCCGATAAATCTCGTTGTACTTGCTGACCATGCGGTTGAAGCGATGTTCCCAGTGCAGCGCTACCAGCGGCATACCTTCATCGTCGAAGTACAGGAAACCGCAGTATCCGTCAACAAACTTCTCCTTTTTGGGTTTGCCTCTGTCCTCGATGATTGCCTGAAAGCACCGGGCGACCTCCTCGGTGATCGGGATCTGACGCTTACGATTTAGAAACGGAAAACTGCTGGAAATTCATGTCGTTTTATTGGCTCCAATGCATGAAAAAGCCCCATTCAGCGTACATTCTGAATGGGGTTTCAATTGGTTGCGGAGGGCGGATTTGAACCACCGACCTTCGGGTTATGAGCCCGACGAGCTACCAGACTGCTCCACTCCGCGTCATTGACATTCATATTTTACCACATCTCTGAGGAAAAGTCAAGCAGCTGTCCAAAAATCGTGATGTTGCACAAAATCAATGTACATTCGTGCTTTCTCTTGGATTGAGTGTTTGCGGAAAGGAGCGACCCATGTCGGATGTGCGCGCGGCACTGTATCTTCGGCTGTCACGTGATGATGCGCGGCTGCCCGATGAATCAGAGAGTATCACCAGTCAACGGCTGTTGCTAACGCAGTATGCGGTACAGCATGGTTTTCAGATCATCGGGGAGTTTGCTGATGACGGCTTTTCAGGTACAAAATGGGAGCGCTGCGGCTTTCAGGATATGCTTCGCATCATTGAAACAGGACTGGTCAACACCGTACTGGTGAAGGATTTGTCACGGCTGAGCCGCGATTACCTGCGTACAGGGGAACTGCTGGAACACTGGTTTCCGGCGCACGGTGTCCGTCTGATTGCAGTCAATGACGGTGTAGATACGGCCGTTCAGTCGGCAGGAAACGACTATTCACCAATCCGCGCAGTCATGGATGACTGGTATGCGCGGGACATTTCCAGAAAAGTACGTGCTGCGATCTATGCGCGGCAGGATGCAGGAATCTGTACTGCGGCATCGCTGCCGTACGGTTATTGCCGGAAAAACGGAAAGATCACTATGCACGCCGAATCCGCACAGCATGTAACAGAAATATTCGATCATTACCTGGAGTGCCGGAATCTGAGAATCACAGCGGAGCAAATGGATAAAAACGGCATTCCCTCGCCACGAAAGGGTCGGAACGGATGGACTTCCGCTACGGTTCGCAGGATTTTGCAGAATCCGGCTTACTGCGGCACACTTCTCATCCGGGTAACTCGAAAAATGAGTTACAAATCCGATTGCAGAATCCGTTTGCCGGAACAGGATCAGATTGCAGTGCCGGTTCCGCGGATTATTCCGGATTTGCTGTTTGATGCGGTTCAGCAGCTGCTGCTGGAAAACGGTCATGCGGAAAAACAGTCACACTGGCTTTCCGGACGTGTCATGTGCGGTGTATGCGGCAGTAGATTTATCATGAGCCAACAGAGGCTGATCTGCGGCGGACGGCGCCGCGGAAACGGATGCGAATGCCGTTCCGTTTTGCTGTCCGGTCTGCTGGCACAGATATCGGATGTGCTGACACGTGAGAGGCTACCTGCCGATGCAGAGCTACTGCCCTTGCTCGTTGCGCGCGTTCTGATTTCCGGTTCGCAGATCACGGTGTTTGTACGCTGCCGAAAGCCTGTCATACCCGGAAATGCGTATGTGTAATATCACCAAATGCGTCTGAAAAAACTTCTTCTGTTTCTTCTTGTTATTTTTCAGCTAATATGGTATAATAAAAGCGATATCTCGTGAAAAGAGGGCGAACACTATGAAGCAGGAATCCCTGACAAATGAACATGAAGAACTGATTTTCGGCAGAAATGCCGTTCTGGAAGCAATCAAGGCGGATACACCGATCAATCATATTCTTGTGACATCTATGACAGGCAGCCTCGGCGCCATCTGTAAGGAGGCAAAGAAGCGCGGGATTGTGGTCAAGCAGGCGGATGCGCGCAAGCTCGATTTGATGACCGATAACGGCAATCACCAGGGCGTTGTCGCGGAAGGCGCGTGTACGGATTATGCAACAGTGGAGCAGATTCTCGCGGTCAGCGAGCAGAAGGGGACGGCGCCGTTCCTGATTCTCTGCGACGGCATCGAGGATCCGCATAATCTCGGCGCGATTCTCCGGACTGCGGAGGCATGCGGCGCAGACGGCGTAATTCTGCCCAAGCGCAGAAGCGCCTCTCTGACGCAGACCGTTTTTAAAACATCTGCCGGTGCGGCCAGCTGGATTCCGGTCGCGCGCGTCGGCAATTTATCAACAGAAATGATTGCACTGAAAAAGCGCGGAATCTGGTTTTTCGGTGCGGATATGGAAGGCACGGAGGCTTTCGGGACAGATCTGACCGGTGCAGTCGGTCTTGTGATCGGTTCAGAGGGCTTCGGACTGAGTGCGCCCGTCCGGCAGCAGTGCGACGGCATTGTGTCGCTGCCGATGTTCGGAAAGGTCAATTCCCTGAATGCGTCTGTCGCAGCGGGAATTCTGATGTATGAAGCAGTCCGGCAGCGTGCCGCGAAAAGATAATGCAGAGATACGCAACATGAAAAGAAAGGGATGCATGAACCATGTCGTCCAAACATCATAATAATGATCGCCAGCCCGAACAGGAAAGCATGATCGCCGCACTGAACGAACTGGCTGCGGCGGCGGATGCTGCTGATGCAAGGGATGCGGATGCTGCTGATGAAAAGGCCGCTGAATCCGCTGAAAAGCAAGCGGCTGAAATGCCGTCTGAGGAACAGCCCGATGCTGCTGCGCCGCCTGCGGATCGGAATGCCGCATCCGGTGCGGAGAAAAAATCAGGCGCAAAGGTTGTGGTGCCTGCGCGGATCAAGGTAAAGACCGACCGTGACGGCAACCTGATCGAAAGCCCTTCGCCTGATCATGCTGCAAAGTCGGCAGTCGGCCGCCGCAGTGATCCGGTTCGTACTGTGACGCCTGCCGATATCAAAAAGCCGCAGGTTTCCTTTATGAACTCCATTGCCAATGTGGAGCCGGAGTCCGTCGGGCAGCGCAATGCGGGTTCGACCTCGCAGGCATACGATCATGCGGTTCTGGTGTCGGATGCTGAGGAGAACAGCAGCTACCGCCCGAAAATCCGCCGCATGAGCGATTCTACTCGTGCCAAAGAGCTTCGCCGCCGTCAGAGCAGCGACCCGCATCCGTATGAAAAGGATACGCCGGTTTCCACGCCGCAGACGCTCCCGGCCTCCAAGCTGCGAAAGCGAAAGGAACAGGCTGTTTCCCCGGAGGTGCTGGAGCGCATTCCCGAAACTTTGAAACGGCATCCGCTGGAACCGCCGAAGCCTGTGCGTTATATGAAGCAGGCAGAACATACACAGATTGACCTTTCGGCAGACAGCAATTCTGTCCGGAAGAAGATCAATATTGACGTGCGATATCAGGACGAGCGGCGTGAACGCACGGATCTGCCGCTGGAAGCAAAATCCGTCAGCCGCAAGGATGACAATGAGGCAATCCGCAATGATCTCCAGGAGCTCAGCACCAATCAGTCGCTTCGGATTCTGATTCTCGGCCTGCTGACGCTGTTCAGCGTGCTTGTCACGCTGATGGACTGGATTCCGGCGATTCCGTTCCCGTCGTTCCTGTCAAGCAAGGAATCCCCGGTCGGCTATCTGACGGTTCAGCTGCTGCTTGGGATTGCGGCGCTGCCGTTCTGCCTGAGCCTGATTAAAAACGGTTATCTGAAATTGCTCCAGCTCCGTGCGGACTGTGACAGCCTTGCTGCGATGTCCATGATTTCTGCTGAGCTTGCTGCATTTCTGATACTGCCGAGCCGGAATATGCTGAAAACCGGGACGGTTTCGGTTTATATCTCGGTCGGACTGCTTTCCCTGCTGATGAATGCAGTCGGAAAAAAGCTGATTGCGGTCAGAGCGATCCGGAATTTTGACCGCTTAACGGACGGAAATCCGAAATACGGCATCCATTATGTCGAGGACGAGCGACGTGCTGAAAATCTGACGCGCGGTACGACCGGTGATTTTCCGATTCTTGCTGCAATGCAGCCTGTGTATGAGCCGGAGGATTTCCTGAAATATACGTTTTCGACCGATATTGCGGATAAATTCTGCCGCACCGCGGTTCCGCTGATTCTGATTCTTGCAGCCTGCTTTTCCATCGGCATGGCTGTGATGCGCGCGGATCATGTGGAGAGCGCTGTCTGCTACGGCATGTCGATCTTTGCACTTTGCTTCTCGGCCTGCGCCTGTACGGCAATCACGCTGATTTCCAATCTGCCGATGGCATCCGGATCCAAGGATTATGTCAAGAATTCCGGCCTGCTGCTCGGTTATCAGAGCGTGGATGATTTCTTTGATATCAACACCATTATGGTCGATGCTGCTGCATTGTTCCCGCGCAATACCACCAAGCTGGAGAATATTCAGGTCATCGGTGAAAGTCATATCGAGGAAGCGCTGCAATATGCAGCGAGCCTGACGCAGCACGGCGGCAGTATCCTGAAGGATCTGTTCAGCAATGCGATTCTCGCGGAGGAGAAGATGATCCTGCCTGTTGAGGATTATGCTTATGATGAGGGCAAGGGCATCAGCGGCTGGATTCAGAACCGGCGCGTACTGCTCGGCACAAGAGATCTGATGATTGAGCACAGTGTCGAGGGCATTCCGCCGACAGGCAAGGTGCGCTCTCTGACGCCGAACGGTGCAGAACCGTTGTATCTTTCAATTGCGGGCAGCGTTGCAGCGATCTATATGATCCGCCTTGAGGCAGGACGCTCCGTGCGCAAGTGGCTCCGCGAGATGGAGCGGGAAAATCTGTTCATGATCATCCGCAGCAATGACGCGATGCTGACGCAGCGCAGAATTGCAAAGATGTTTGGCATCCGGGAAGATCATCTGAAAATCATTCCTGCGCGTCTTGAGCAGGAATTTGCCGCGGAAACCGTACCGCTGGAAAAGGGCAGTCCGTCCATGCTCTGTGCGGGGCGGCTTGCGGGATTTATCCAGACAATCATCGGCGCCAAGCGTATCCGCGCGGCTTCTGCGATCGGAATGCTGCTTCAGGCTGTGACAGCCTGTCTTGGCCTGCTGTTTGCCGTGATTTTCATTCTTGTCGGCGCCTATAAGGATGTCTGCGGCGGCATTGTGCTGCTGTACCATTTGATTTGTACGGTGATTACGGTTCTCTCCGTCCGGATGAAGGACACCTGACCGTCTGCCTGACGGGGATGCTTATGAAACGAAACCGTTTTCGTGCGCTCATATTGTCTTTGCTGCTGTTCTCCGGTCTTTGCGGATGTACGCATGTGCCTGTGACAGAATCGGAGGTGCCGCAGCAAAGCACGGAACCGGCATCCGGGAATTCACGGTTTGATGCAGCGGCAT
Organism: Oscillospiraceae bacterium; assembly: GCA_016281125.1. Lineage (GTDB taxonomy): Bacteria > Bacillota > Clostridia > Oscillospirales > Ruminococcaceae > Firm-04. The sequence goes on from JAEEIA010000095.1 coordinate 5,840, forward strand.
ATCAGGCTGATATTGAAGCGCTTCGTGAGATTTGGGATCAGCCCGGCCAGGATGCGCCGGTCAGGGCGCAGATTGAGGAAATGCTCCGTGCGGTTAATACGGCATATGCTGATTATGCGCGGGCAGAGATTACGTATTACAGCGATTGGAATAACGAGGAACGCAGTCAGAAGCGAAGTGCTGCATATGAGGATTTGTATATCGTCAGCGATATGACGAACTGGGCGCTTGCCAACGGGTATCACCGTTCGGCTTACGGTTCGCTGTTTGCGCCCTATGTGAAGACGGATGATCTGGATTACTATCTGATGACGGCACTGCCGCGTGTCATCTCCCGTGCGAAAGCGGATGCTTCGGATTCGTCTGCGCTGCTGGACGATTATTATTCGGCTGCCTATGATGAAGATATGGACGACGCCGGACGGAATTTGCAGTGTGCGCAGTTGTATCTGGACATTCTGAACAGTACATCCGAATCTGATTATGACAACGAAGCGTATCTCCGTGACTATTCTCCGGAGGATGCGGCAGCGGTTTACGAGGAACTCAAAGATACTTTTCTTCCGCTTTACGAAGAGCTGTCATTCCGGGTTCTGGACAGCGATGCAGAGCTCCCTGAGATTGCAGATCCGATGGCAGCGCTGAAAACCTATGCGCCGCGGCTTTCAGTCAGCATCGCGGAGTCGGTTGACAGGCTGTTTGACGGATGCCTGTTTACGGTTGCCCGCGGGGATGATTGCTATGACGGCAGCTTTACGGTGGATCTTCCGTCGGAGCAGAGTGCATTGATGTATCTGTATTTCTACGGCGATTTCACAGATCTGACAACTGCGGTGCATGAGTTCGGGCATTTCAACAGTGAATGGCGCTGCCGGACGCCTGTGCTGCTTCAGCAGAACTGTGTGGATCTGGCGGAGGTGCAGTCGCAGGGCATGGAGGTGCTGTTCACCTCATTTTACGGTGATCTTCTGCATGAGGATGCAAACGATGCGGAGCAGTATGCACTGTTCAATCTGATGGATGCGGTTGTGTCCGGTCTTTGTGTCGGCAGATTTGAAGCAGCGGTCATGGAACAGGCGGATACGCTGGCGCCTGAGGATGTTCTTGCACTGTATGATCACTATTGCGCGTCCTGCGGTGTTGGGCTGGAGCTTTACGAAATCACGCATCTGTATGAACAGCCCGGCTATTATGTCAGTTACGGCGTTTCTGCATTGGCAGCATTGCAGCTGTATGTACTGCTGCAAACGCAGCCAGAGGAGGCGATCCGCTGTTACGAAAAGCTGTGTGACTGCTCTGCGATTTCCGGTGAATACCGGTTCCGGCAGGCAATGCAGGAGTGCGGTATGGCGGATGTATTTGAACCGGGGCAGGTATTAACGCTCTCGCAGCAGCTTCGTGTTCGGCTGAATGAATTGCAATAAAAATAACCGGATACACGGTTTGCCCCGTGTATCCGGTTTCATTTGTCGATACAGTTCCGGTTCTGCCTTGCGGAACTGTTTGAACGCAAGATGATTTTGTCAGCTGTCGGCAGCATGTTTCGCAAAGCAAAACTGTGCGAACAGAAGCTCCTCGCCTCGGGATGTTTGCAAGCTTTTTGATAATAGCAATGCTGAGAACTTATATTTGGGGATTCCAAAGGGATTCTGTCCCTTTGGCGGAGTTTGGGCAGCGCCCCATTTTGAATCCATCGGAGATACCCACATCATCATTCTGATTGGTCAAAGGCCTGCCGGAGTGCTGCTGCCATTGTGGAACGCAGTACCGGTGTCCGGATCAGACGCACAGTCGGGAACTGCTGTGCGGCAGTCAGATCCAATGCCGGATGATCCGCGATGACAAACACGGGATGCGAACCGGTCAGACCTGTCAGTTCTTGCATTTGCGCAGCAGGGGAGCCGCACAAATCAGATGCGCGGACAATGATCAGATCATACGGCGTACCGATGGCTTCTGCCTGCATGAGCGCATCCTTCGTCCCTTCCGGATCTATGCGGCGTTCGGTTTCCATGCCGGATTCCCGCAGCATGCTGATCGTGGATGCCGCCGCAGGGTCACAGGAATCCCATACCAGTGCGTGCTTGCCGAACGTGTGCCGCAGCGGGAAAATGATCTGCTGCCGGACAAAGCCAAGCGGCAGCCGCAGCGTAACAGAGGCAGTGCCGTCCGGTGTTTTTTCGTAATCCAGCGCACCGTGCATCAGTGCAATCAGCCGCTTGCAGAAATACAGATTATGCGGCTGATAATTCGGATCGTAAGACAGGAAATCCGTTTCAATCGCCTTGGCAGGATCTGTTGCACGCTGCTCGTTTTCTGCGGTGCGGCGACAGCGCGTAATCAGCGAAAAGGAATAAACAGCCTGCTTGATCTGGCCGGGAATCGGATCCTGCGTGAGCTTCATGATCATGGATGCGCCGTCGGGCAGCGCACGGATAATGCTGAAAAAGATCTTATCCAGCAGGAAGGTGAGGCGCTCGCTGTCACAGAGCACGGTTTCATCCGTGACATGCTCTGCGCAGGAGATGACCTGCATATGCTTTTCCTCGAATACCTTGCCGATGGAATGCCGCAGCTTGCGGAACAGCACAAGGAACGACAGCGGCTGATTGAGCAGTACAAGCTGATTGTTGTCAAGCAGCAGCATATCCTTTGCGCATTCCGTCATAGAAGAAAGCTGCTCGTAGGTCTGATGCATCTGGTACAGCTCGGACGGATACTGCGCGCTCCGCTGTGCTTCCAGAGAGTCCAGGTTGCTGTACAGCCGGTTCAGCGCGAGCTGAAGACTGCTGAAAATATTCATAAAGACATGTGCGCTGCGGATACGTCCGCGCTCAATCTCGCGCATATGCTCCTGAAGCTGTTCTTTTGCCGTGCTGGCAGCCTGCATATCCGCGTCACGTTTCTCGATGACTTCATTGACGTCCTCTACCGTGATCATCAGATAGCTCTTTCCGTTTTCATTGCGGAAGAATCTGACAGCAAAATTGCACCAGATATACGTGCCGTTTTCATGCGGGTCAATCAGGAACAGATGCTTTAACTCGCTTTTCATTTCCCGCGCGGCCTTGAGAATCTGGTCATAGGAAAACAGCTGGCGGAATAAGCGGCGCTGCTCCGGGAACACAAAGCGATCCGGATACGCGGAACAGAATGCTGTAAACTGTTCGGTGCCGGTCACAGACACCTGATCATCCTTGGTCAGCTGGTAATGCGTGATGACGTCAGCATCGGGATCCACCTCAGAGATATACAGGAACGCATCCTGAATCGTGCTGTCGATGCGGCGGCGGAGCATCAGCTGCTCATGCTCGGATTGCGTCATGTGAATCTGGCTCTTGACCTCGTCGTCAATGTCTGAAACGTAGATCATGGAGCGGAATCCGTCCTGCCCGTCCTGCTGCATGTAGACTTCCGCGCGGACATAACGCCAGCCGTCGGCGGCCTTTTCGCGGTAGTCTATCGTGCTTTGCCGTTTGCCGAGCCGGTAATTTTCCGAAACCGCAGAGGGCAGCAGTGCCAATGCTACGCGCTTATAGTCCTCCGGATGACAGTTCGGCATGATGATACGTTCAAAGAACTGACCGAACGGACATTCTGTCGGCGGCAGCACGGTATGATCCTTGATCCGGAATACATGCGCAGTCTGCGAATTGAAATCGCAGTCCACAAACCAGAGATACCGGCTCCGGATCACCGTGTAAAACTGCGAGGTCAAAGACTCCTGACGCCGTTTTGATTCCAGCTCCTGCCGTTTCTGTGCGTCAATATCCTGCACCGTATAGACAGCCTCCGTCGGACAGCGGTTTTCATCAAAGGCCGTAAAGGTCAGGACGGAACGCGTCCATTTTGCGGTTGCGTCCGGATCACCGTTCGGGTCGATTCTGCGGTATTCCTTTGTGATTTTATTGTCCTCGCTGCCCGGTACGCCTCTGCGCAGCGCATCAAGTGACAGGTAATCTCCGAACATTCCGCGGTCTGCCGGGTGAACCATCCGGATCAGCCGTGCAGCAATATCCTGAAATGCATACACGTCATCTGTTGAAACGCGTTCCGCCTGTTCATTGATTGCGGAGCAGATCACCGTTTCGCCTGTGGTCAGGTCAATGTGCAGCATCAGCCGGAAAATATCCGAAATACTGCTCAGGATATAATCATTGCGGAGGGAAACCATTTCCAGCTCTTCCTGCTGCAAATGGCTCTCGTTGCTGTCTTTACCGAGCAGCAGGACAATGCCTTCGTCGGCCGATGCCAGTGTGAAGCTCGCCCAGCGGTATTCCTCATCGCAGATACGGCGGACAGTACAGGCAGGGGCATTGTTGACCTCCATGAACAGACGGATCTGCTCGTCGGAGAATGCAGCAAGAAACTGCGCACGGTCATCCGGGTGGATTGTCGCCTCGGAGTACATGCAAATATATTGCGAATATGAAGGAAAATGCGCCTGTGTGTTCATCAGCACATTTTTGTCTGAGATGACGCCTGCATTCTGCATTCGCACGTCGATGCGCAGCGCGGTGAAATAAGCAGACTGAAGCACAGCCCGCATCAGCTCCATTGCCTGCGGCGGCGGGCCGTAGGCGCGGCGGTCGATTGTAACTGCGACAGCTGCTTCTCCGTTCCATGTCACAGCGGCTGCATGGAGCACGGCGCTGCCGGAAAACCAGGGCTGCTGCGGCATAATCAGCGGATGCACCGGGCCGTTGGAAAGTGCCTTGTTGAGCAGTTCCGTAACCTCGTGAATCTGAAAGAGCGCAGCGAAATCATCCTGCGGTACAGCATCCGGAAACAGCTTTTGGGCAGCCGGATTGAGATACAGCAGCTTCAGCGACTGCCGCCCGAACAGAAGAACTGCATCGTCACGCAGTTCAAGAAACATGCGGTCTGTTGTATGATCCCACATCTCCGCTCCTCCATTTCCTCATATTTCCAAGCAAACACACACAAATCCTATAAATATCTATTATTATACCAAAACAGCCGCAGAAAGTCAATGACCCTGCGGCTGTTTTCATATCATTATACAAAAAGCGTCAAAACATCTGCGCCATTTCTGCCGGAGCGTGTGCAAAATACTGTGCGCCGTTAGCTTCCAGAAGCGCCTGATCGCGGAAACCCCAGAGAACGCTGATGCAGGGAAGTCCTGCATTCCGTGCTGTCAGGATATCGACATCGGAGTCACCGACATATACGCTTTGCTCTTTTGATGTGCCGAGAAGCCGCATTGCAGCATAGAGCGGATCCGGTGCGGGTTTCAGCGGAACGCCTTCCTGCTGTCCGACTGCTGCTGCGATGCAGTCCCCGAAAAAGGTTTTGCACAGCGATTTGACCTGTGCGTCGGGTTTGTTGGACACAACGGCCAGCAGATACCCTTTTTGATGCAGCGCTTGCAGCATATCCGGAATGCCATCATACGGCGCAGTTGTATCGAGCGAATGCTTTGGGTAAATTGCCCGGATATCCTGCAAAACCGCATCGTATTGCGGATTCTCTCTGCCGTCCGGGACGGCGCGTTGAACAAGCGTTGCAATGCCGTTCCCGACGAATCTGCGCACCTCGTCTGTTGTACGCTGTGGCAGACCGTGCAGGCGCAGTGCTTCGTTCAGACTGTTTTTCAGGTCTGTCAGTGTATTCAGCAGCGTGCCGTCCAGATCAAAAATGACCGCTTTCTTATCCGTAAAGAGCATGATTTCCGTCCTTTCGCTGAAAATGTTGATTTTTCGCGTAAATACGCTGTTTCACATGAAACATGCTTCACCGCTGTATTGGCAGCCCTGTATCAGACCGTCCGCGGCCATTCTGCGGTCAATTGTCGTCAGAATCAGATCGCGCTGAATGATCCAGTCCGGCGCCAGCAGCTGATCACGCAGGCAGTTTCCGGTCATGCGGTGTACGACAATGTCCGGTGATAGATGCGTCAGCGCCGCAATGGCCCAGTCAATATAGGTCTGCATGGAAATCGGTACGAAGTCTCCGGCAAGATACTGCTCCGCGAGTACCGTATTTTTCATAATGAACAGGCTGTGGATTTTGATGCCGTCTGCGCCGACAGCATTGACTGTGCGGATCGTATGCAGGACGTCATCCAGCGTTTCGCCGGGCAGACCGAGAATCACATGCACAATCACAGGCAGACCGTACTGCTTCAGCAGGCGAACGGCATTCAGAAAGCAGGGGAGATGATAGCCGCGGTTGATTCTGTCTGCGGTTGCGTCGTTTGCAGTTTGCAGTCCCAGCTCCACCCAGACCTCATATTTCTTTGCGTATTCCGCCATCATGGCGGCGATGTCCTCTGTGATGCAGTCCGGTCTGGTACCGATGTCCAGCACCTTGATCCGTTCGTCGGTCAGTGCTGCGTCATAGCGTTCGCGGAGCACCGGCACCGGAGCATAGGTATTGGTGAAATTCTGAAAATACACGATCCATGCAGAATCCGGTGCAGCTTTGCTGAGCACAGCCTCGGCCTGCTCACGGATTGTCTTTGTCGGATCGAGCTGTTCGCCTGCACCACGCTCTCCGCAGAACGTACAGCCGCCGGTGCCGCATGTGCCGTCGCGGTTCGGGCAGGTGAACCCGCCGTCAATGCAGATCTTGCGGATCTTTTTTCCGTAGTGTTCATGCATCAGCCGGTTCATTGTGTAGTAGGGATGCTGCATATCAAAGTCCCATTTTTGCAAGAATCGTCTTCGCAATGAGCTGCTGTCCGTCCTCGTTCGGGTGCGGATCAATATAATCCATTTCCCGCAGCGATGCGCCTTCGCTCGATTCCGTTGCATCCTCTGCGGCGGAATCCGACGGAAGCTCCGCGGTCATCTCACCGGCAATCGGAATCGGATCGCAGTTGGCAAAGGCTTCTGCAATATCAACCGGAATCAGATCACTGTGCTTGTCGGTGAATGCTGTCAGAATTGCATTTGCACGGTCGATCTGCGTCTGCGCATATGTACCGAAATCTTCGGTTGTGCCGGGCATTCCGGCGCTTTCGATGCCTCTGTACGGATTGTAGATGTTCAGCACGTAAATATCGGCTGTTTCATTTCGCTCGCGGATCCAGGTATAGATCTCTTCCAGGTCAGATTCCATCTGCGTCAGGCTTTCGTCAATGCGGGATTCCAGCTCCTTGCGGACAGCCTCTTCATCGGAAAATGCATCCTCGATTTTGGTCTGCATTTCCGTTATCTGCTCATCGGTGATGCTTTCGATGTCAATGTCCTCATAATCGACCTGCTCCTTGACATAATCTGTGTAAACGCCGAGCAGATTGTTCGACCCGATATTGATGATGACGGTATCGGCGGACGGCAGATGCATGGCACGGCCTTTTTGCAGCCGCCAGAGCAGATCTGCGCTGTCATCGCCGCTCAGAGCATAGTTATAATCGTGCCAGCTGATGCCGTCGCGTTCGGTCAGTGCCTTGCTGACGATTGCGGAATAGCGCTGTTCGTCGGGATCGTCCATGCCGTAGCCGAAAGCGATGGAATCACCGAGTGTCACCAGTGATTTCTCCTCCGGTGCAGGCTCGGTCGTGACAACGGTTTCGGCGGGCGCTTCTGTTGTGACGGCCGGGAGATCCGGTTTGCTTTCCGTTGCTGTACCTGAACCGGCACAGCCTGTTAGCAGCAACGCAAGGCTGCTTAATGCGGCGAATACAGAGTTGCGTTTCATATCAATATCCTTCCTTTTAGCTTATGAAGCGGGTGATGCAGCGGATGCGTATTTCCGGTTGTAATACTGCATCAGCTTTCCCGTCAGCTGTTCCGTATTAAGCTGTTCCGTGCTCTGTTCGGTTGAGCCGTCCGGGTTTGTCTGCGTGATTGCAAGCAGACCGTCCGGAAGATCCAGCTTTGCGGTCAGAACCGTAAGCAGGGAATCATCCTGCCAGACACAGTCCTGCACGATAGCTTCGGTTTCGGTCTGGCTGAGTGTTGTCAGATGCTTTTCTTCCGGGAAATACTGCGGATCAGAGAGCATGACCGGTGTTTCAGCAAAATGCGCTGAAGCCTCATCCCAGCGGAATACCGCAAATTCTTTATGAGAATCGGTATAGACCGTCGGAACGGACAGATCAAGATCACCGTCAAAATCGCTGTCAAACAGATAGTAACCGCTCTCTGCATCCTCGGGGGACATGCCGCTCAGATCCACGCTGAGTGACTGATAATTGCCACCGGCCAGACGGACAGATAACCCGCTTTCAAAGAATCGGTATGTAAAATACTGCGGCAGCGGTGTTTCGGCATGTTCCTCACCGCCGTCGCCGCCCTGATAATCCGGCTGAGAAATCTCCGGCAGCGGAATCAGACCTGCCGGTTCCGGCTCCGTCTGTGATTCTGCGGATCCAGCAGACGGAGCCGGAGCGGAATCCGTATCAGGGACGGTATCGACCGTATCGCTGTCCGCCGGGATATCCGGAACGCTGGAAGAATGCGCTGATTCAGTATCCGGTGCAGCGTGTGAACATGCGGTACATAGCAGGCTGCCTGAAAGCAGCATGACAAATAACGGGGCGTGCCTCATAATCCTCTTCCTTCCGAAAACAGCACAAGGAAGCAGAGAGAATCTCTGCTTCCTGTGTCATTACTCAAAATAGTCGCGGTATCTCTGGAGCGTGTCGCTGATACGATCCCAGATCGTGATATAGCCGTCATGCTCCTCAAAGACCTTGCCGTGCGAATTGCCGTTGTCGAACTTCATCTGCGAATAGTTGTTGTCGAAGTGCGGGACGTAGGTGTTCGGGTGGCCGCTCGGGTCAGAGCATCTGCGGCGCAGGGCGTCCAGCGTGACATTGCCGATTTCCTGCTTCAGCTCGAAGAAAGCGCGCAGAATCTTGTGATTGTTCTGCTGCGGATTTCTTGCCCAGCGGGGAATTCTGTGAATTGCCTTGCCCCATTCAGAGAAATAATCTGTCCGCTGCGGACGCTTCTGGGATTCCTGCTGATGCTTCGGTGTGCCGTAAACAGGCTGACCGGCATTCGCTGCGGAATCGTTCCGCTGCGGCTGAACCGGACGCGGCGTGACATGCGGATGCGGTTCCGGCGTGCGGAACTCATTGGCTGCGGACTGGAGCGCACGGCCGAGATAGCTGCGCACGAATTCTTCTGCAACAGCATCACGGTTATCACCGGAAAGCTGCAATGCAAGCTCAAACTTATCTGCCAGTGCGTCGGGCAGATTGAATGTGATCTGTTTCATCATATACCTCCGTTCAGTTGCGGGCGGGTGGTTTATGATGATAGTATAATACTAATTTGCAAATTTGTCAAGTTCTAATTTGCAAATTAGAACATTTGTAACCAAATTGTAATATTCAGACGGCTGCGCGTTTCTTTTTTCTTCTCTTTTTCTGCTTTTGCGGGGAATCCGCTGCGCCGAACGGCTGCGGTCTGGTCAGCTTTTCGATATACGGGGTCAGCAGATTCATGATGACGACCGCAAACAGGATGCCTTCGGGATACCCGCCGAAATGCCGGATCAGGAAGGTGAGAACACCGCAGCCCAGCCCGAAGATGCATTTGCCGGAGCGGGTGACAGGCGCTGTCGTGTAATCTGCTGTCATAAAGCATGCGCCGAGCATCAAGGTGCCGGACAGAAGCTGTGCAGGCACGTCATAACCCCCGATGGCTGTCAGAAGTGCAAAGCTGCCGAGGCAGGAGAGCGGCGCAATCGGAGAAGCAGTGCGTGTCAGCCAGAGGAACAGTGCGCCCAGCAGAATACAGAGTGCGCTGTTCTCGCCGATGTTTCCGGCTGTGTTGCCGAGAAACAGATCCCAGTAAGTTGCAGAAGCGCCGTTCAGTGTTGTCTGTGTGACGGCTTCACCGGTCATCGGCAGCCGCCAAACGGTCATATCCTTCATAAACAGTACAGTCATAAGAATATTGGCCGTTGCCGCGGGATTTGCAAAATTCTTTCCGATGCCGCCGAATACCTGCTTGACGGCGACAATCGCAAATACACTGCCGATAGCAGCTTCCCAGAGCGGAAGATCCGGCGGGAGCGTCATGCCGAGCAGCAGACCGGTCACAGTCGCGCTCAGATCGTGGATACTCTGCCGCTTTCGGAAGAAAGCCCTGAAGAACAGCTCTGAGGCAAGGGCTGTGCTGACCGTAACGGCGAGCAGAAGGACTGCGTGAAATCCGAAGTTCATGCAGCCGGCCAGTGCGGCAGGCGCCAGTGCGGCCAGCACGCACAGCATGATCCGCTGTACGGATGCGCTGCTGCGGATATAAGGAGATACGGTTTCGGTTGAGTGCTTCAATGTATTGCTCCTTTCATACCTTTTGCAGCAGCAGCTTTGCCTGCTGATTCTTTTCTGCAAGCTGACGGTGCGCCGGGCAGACATAGGAGCAGCATCCGCAGTCTATGCATAACCTGAGATGCTCCGCCTGCAATGCCGCAGGATCCCTGCGCTGATAGGCATCGTTCAGTTCCATCGGCATCAGGTTCATCGGGCATACCTCCATGCATCTGCCGCAGCGGATGCATGCGGATTCGCGTACACTTGATTTTGCACGCCGCATTGCAGTCAGACCGTTTTGCTGACGCACCACGGATGCTTCCTGTGAGTCCAGCAGCATCCCCATCATCGGGCCGCCGCACAGCAGCGTTCTGACGCGGTCGGTATGGCAGGCAGCATATTCCAGCAACTCTTTGACCGGGGTGCCGATCGGAACGCGCAGGTTGCAGGGTTTGTCAATCGTGTCACCGTCAACTGTGACAACACGCTCCACCAGCGGGATGCCGGTCTGGGCGTACTGATACAGAAATGCGCATGTGCTGACATTCAGCACGAGAATCCCCATATCAGCAGCCGTCTGATCCTCCGGAACTACTATGCCGCATGTATGATAGATCAGCACCTTTTCCGCGCCCTGCGGATAAACAGGGGGCAGGGGACAGACCGTGATGCCCTTTTCATCCTTGCAGGCATCTGTCATGCGCTGAATGGCAAGCGGCTTATCCGTCTGAATGCCGATTCTCGCATCTTTGATTTTCAGCAGCTTCATCAGCAGCACGATGCCGCCGACAGCCTGTTCCGGTGTTTCGGACATCAGGCGGCTGTCAGCAGAGAGATACTGCTCACATTCGGCGCCGTTGACAATCAGAATCTGCGGCTTTTTGACCGCAGCCAGCTTTTGAAATGTCAGGTCGCCGCTGCCGCTGAGTCCGACGCAGCCGGATGCTTTTGCGGCGGCAATCAGATCATCGCGGGATTCAAGAACCGGCGGCGTACAGGTATCGCAGAGAATCTGTTCGCCGTCAGAGCTGATCTCAACGCAGGGTACCGTTTCACCGGTCACTGTGCAGTATTCCGTCAGTGCAGAAACCGTGCCGGACACGCTTGCGTGGATCGGTACGCTGTTTTCGTCCGGTGCTGTTCCGATGCACTGCCCGACCGTCACGTAATCACCGGCGCGGACAGCAGGGGTACAGGGTGTACCGGAATGCATCAGCATCGGGATGCGGACAAGTGCGGGCAGCGGAATCGGTTTTATCGGTTTTTCTTCGGTGCGTTTTTTGCGCGGCAGTCTGATACCGTTCAAACGCTTCATGTTATCTCAAACCTTTCTTTCGGGGACCGGGGATTCTGTGTCTGTTTTGCTGTATTGCAATTTCCGGTAATTTGTGTTATAATATGTCATGGTCTGTGCTGCGTTTGCAGCGTATCGCGCGTTCTTGCGATACTGTCCTCGCTGATCTTGATCAGATTCAGCAGAGAGGATGCATACTCGGAGAAGTCCTTGGAGAGCGTCGCTGTTGTGACATACAGCGTTTCCGCATCCTCGACGGAATCGTTCGTGCCGAGTGCGATGCCGCTGGAGGCTGCTTTGATATTGGACTCATTCAGCGAGATGATCGCATTTGCGCTGTCGTTAGCAACGACCTTCGGCACCCGGAAGAGCTTCTGGTCATTGTGCGGACATGCATTGTATATGATGCGGAACAGCTTATAGACAGACAGCATCAGATACGAGGACACCTCGCGGATCAGCGTGACGGAATTCGCACGCTGCGAGAACGAGAACAGCAGACTGATCGAATTGTTGATGATCTTTCGGTAGAAGCGGATTGCTTCATTGGACGGCATCTCGTTGTTGCCGTCATCGTCCGGGATCTCTTCCAGTGTCAGTGTTTTTCCGCCCGGCTCCGGCGTTCTGCCCAGCAGATAATCGCAGGAAACATTGTAGTAATCTGCTATGCGCACCAGAAAATCGAGTCCGCATTCACGGATGCCCTTTTCATAATGCGACAGCAGTGCCTGAGAGATACCGAGGTCAGTCGCAGCCTTCTTCTGGCTGATCTTGCGCTCCTTTCGCTGGAGCGTTATGATGCGCGGAAAATCGTCATTCATGGCTTGAAAACTCCCTTCATATAAAATGTAATTCGGACTGCACATTGATACGTTTCAATTATATAACATACAGTATAATTTGTAAAGACCTAACGGCAAAAAATATGTCACAAAGATTTTGGCATATTTTTGTGTAAAAATACTATCAGGAGAAAAATTCGCCCGAAAGGAATGCTTTGTTTATGAAAAACTATCATATTTCTCTGATTCGGCACGGCAGAACCGAGGCCAATGACCGCGGTGTCTACATCGGAACAACGGATTATCCGCTGACCGATTTCGGCCGGAGTGAGCTTTATGACAAGCTGGACCGCTTTGTTTATCCCAAGGTGCAGCGCGTGTACAGCAGTCCGCTCCAGCGCTGCACGGAAACTGCCGAGATTCTGTTTCCGGACAGAGAGCTTGTCATTGCGGAGGAATTCCGTGAGCTGCACTTCGGTAAATTTGAGGGGCGTTCCGCGGAGGAGCTCCTGAACGACGAAGCCTACCGTACCTGGATGAAGGGCGGCATGGATGCCAAGCCGCCGGAGGGGGAGAGCGTTGCAGAGCTTTCGATCCGGACGTATCAGGGGCTGTACCGGATCCTGCTGGAGATGATGCAGGAGGATTTTCAGCACTGTGCCCTGATTACGCACGGCGGCGTCATTTCTAATATGCTTGCCTGCTTCGGGCTGCCGAAGCTTGATCCGAAGCAGATCAGCACGGCAGCGGGGGAGGGCTTTGAAATCCAGATCAACCCGCAGATGTGGCAGCAGGCGCAGGCCTTTGAAATCCTTGGCGTCACGCCGTTCCTGCCGGAAGAGGCTGATACATACTGACGGAGAAATACCCATGATTATTGAAATCATTCTGACGGTTGTCATTGTGATCGCCGTCCTGCTTCTGATCGGCGTTTCCGTGCAGACGATTGTCAGCTCGGCGGTCATGATCCTGCTCGGGCTTGTCGCGCTTGCCATGCTCTCGATAATTCTGTTCTTTTTCCTGACCGATCTGTTCCTACCGTTCCGGAAGCCGGTAAAGGGCAGGTTCCTGCGTGTGGACGAGGAAGGCCGGATGGATCATGCGGTGTATCAGGTCGGGGAGCAGGAGTATACTTGCAGCTTTCCGGCGGAGTCCTTCGGCAGAAAGCGGATTTATCAGGAAAATCAGGAGTATCTGCTGCTGATCCCTCGATTCGGGAACCGAAAAACGGCCTACGACCGGCACAGTCTGGTTACAATCGCAATCGGAACAGTGGTTTCTGTGCTGCTGGTCTTTGTTCTGACCTTCGGGATTGCATATATCCGTTCATATCTCTGAACACGAAAAAACAGCCTTCGGAATGTCCCGAAGGCTGTTTGTTATAGTTCCATATTGTTGACGAGAATGCGGCATCCGGGATGTGTTTCTTTCAAGTGTGCACGGATTGCTTTCGGAACAGCCGCATGCGTTTTGATACGAAGCGTTTGCAGATTCTGAAATACATCCAGCTTTGGACAGTTTTCCGGGCTAATATGGATCATCTCAAGCGATTCCAGAAAGCCCAGTCCGCTGAGCTGCCTGATTTCTGAGTCCGTCGGATCGCCGTGACTTCCGTCATAGCTGCATTTGAAAAAATATGGCTTGCGTTCTTTTCTCCTGCTGCCCTCCGGTGTATCATAGTTGTAACAACAGAGAAATGAAGGCATGGAGGTGCCTTCGATACTGAATATGATCCCGCAGTCATACTGATGTTCCGGCGCATCCGGATTGGCAGAAAGATATGCATTGATATTCCGGATGACATTTCCGGCTTCATCAATGTAATCGGTTTTGCTGTCCACTGTTGCCGAAAAGCGGATTGTATTTGCTTCTCTGTTGATCGTCGGCAGATATGCATGTGCATATGGCACTTCCTCTATTGCGTTGACGACACCGATGCATTCCGGATCTGTCTTCTGATGTTTCAGAAAGATCACCCGCCGGAGCGGTGCAATCAAAAATGCAAGTGCCGATATGCACCCAATGATACAGCCTTTTTTTCGTTTCTTTTGCGCCATATACCGCCCCTTTCCTCCGGTAACCGGTTACTCCTGTATGCGAAGCCGCTCAGCAAGCTCTGCATCCGGATCGACAAAAGCGGTCTGATAATTCGTGTAGATCACCATGCCGGGTCTTGCACCGGACGGCTTCTTCACGAACTTCGCCGGACAGTAATCCACCTTGACCTGTGCAGAGTCACGCCCCTTGCTATAATACGCCGCGAGAATAGCAGCCTCTTCGACAGATCGGTCGGGTGCGGGTTCTCCGTCCGTACAGAGAATGACATGCGCGCCGTGAACAAGCTGCGTATGCAGCCAGATATCAGATTTTGCAGCGAATTTCAGCGTCAGCTGATCATTCTGCTTGTTGTTACGTCCGACGAAAATATCCAGTCCGTCACTGGAACGGAAATGCATCGGCTGCATCGGCTTCGGCGGTTTCCCGGCCTTGCGGTTTTCCCGCAGATACCCCTGTTCCGTCAGCTCCACACGCAGCTGCACAATATCCGATTCGCATTCTGCTCTGGTCAGCGCATCAAAGACGCTGTCGATATACTGCTGCTCCTGCTCACCGGACGCAATCAGCTCGGTGAGCTTTTTTCTGGCTGTGCAGGCCTTGCGGTATTTTTTATAATATGCCTGTGCATTCTGCGCGGGTGTCAGACGGACATCCAGCGGTATTTCCGTCATGGGGCAGCTTTCATCGTAGAAATCCTCGACCTTAGCAACGGCATCTCCGCGGTTAATCCGGTATAGATTAGCCGAAATCAGGTCGCCGCGGCGGCGGTCGGTTTCCATCGTTTCACAGGCGAGCAGCTCCTCTTTCTGGTTCGCAACGCGCTTGGCAATGCGCTCAGACGTGTTGATCAGAAACCGGAACAGATCATTTGCGCGCTGGTGCAGTCTGGTATACCGGTCGCGCTGGGCGTAAAACGCATCCAGAAGCGTGCCCGCGGACGGCATATCCGCCGTCACCATCAGCGAGCCGTACTGCGCGATATGCATAAACGAAAAATCCTTGAGTTGGCCTTCCTTCGTTCGCAGAACTGTATACTGCCGCAGTTCCGGTGAGAGAAGCAACTCCTTCGTTTTGTGCAGGATAAAGAGCAGCCGTTCGTTCTGCTCCGCTGTCAGCGGGAGAATCACGTCATTGCCGCGGCCGATATAGAATTCCCATTCCCGCGCGACAACCGGGGAAATGCCCTCAAACAGCTTGATTGCAGCCTTGGAAAACGCGACCTCCGGAGCAGAACCGGTTTTTGCAAGGATTTCTTCATCCGTGCAGGTCAGCAGGCAGATCCGGTCGTCCCGCGGCGGTGCCAGATATTCCATCCCGGGCAGTACCAGCCGGACACGCGAGATTTCCTCGTCTACGCGTCGCAGACTGTCGATGATCCTGCCGTGCTCATTGACCAGAATGACATTGGAAAAGCGTCCCATAATCTCGCAGACAAGCGTCAGCACGACGGAGTCGCCCATTTCATTGTTCGCGCGGATCCGGAACCGCAGGATGCGTTCAAGCCCGTCCTGCTCGATATCTTCGAGTTTGCCGCCGCTGAGATGCTTGCGCAGCAGCATACAGAACATCGGCGGCTGCGGCGGGTTCTCGGGTGATGTGTCGGTCAGATGAACGCGGGCTGCGTCCGCAGAAACAGAGAAAAGCACGCGGCAGGCGCCGCCTTTTGTCCGGAACGAAAGAACCAGCTCGTCCCGCGTCGGCTGATAGATTTTGTCAATCCGGTTACCAATCAGCGGAGAAAGCTCCTGTTTGATGCAGTGCAGAAAAGCGCCGTCTAATGCCATGAATATGCCCCTTTCGGTGTGTTATCCGAGAAATCCGCCGAAGGATGCAAATTCACCGGCGATCATGCCGGACGCCAGATTTGCAAACGGAATGTCCTCTGTCGGCATTTCCGGTACGACGAGCTGCACTTGCTGCTGGAGGTCGCTGTCCAGCATTGCGATGCAGGTACACATGCGGCTCAGGCGGATGAGATCCGATTCCGGTTCGGCAGCCAGGAGCCAGTTGATCTGCGGAATGCCGATTGTGCAGAAAACAAGCTCCACGCCGTAAAGTGTCTGAAGGATCTTCAGCAGCAGTGCCGGTTCGTAGAGATCGGGTGCGGCAGAATCCTCAAACGCCATGCCCCAGCCGTCCGGTTGCGGGATGCCGTCGCTCAGCGTCAGGCGGATCGTATAGAACAGCTTGTCAGTCGTCAGCATTTTCATTGCCGTATAGCAATCGCGGACAAAGCGCGAGCGGTCGTCGAAATCTCCGCCGAATTTGCCGTCACGGTGGAATGCGGCAAGGCTTTCCCCGAACAGGCTGCGGTCAGCCGCATTCAGCGCGATGCCGTCTGCACCGGCCTGCTCCGCGGATTTTGCCGCATGGCCGCACTGAATCACCATCGCGGTCAGCTCGTCGTCCGTGAGGATGCGCGCGTCTGTCGGGAGGCTCGGGCTGTGCTCCATGGAAACCGGATAGAGCGCATGATGTCCTGCGTGACTGATCAGTGCCACGACAAGCGGCTCTGTCCCGTGCGCATCCTTTGCCGCCTGCTTGATTGCAGAAATCAGCTCTGCAAACGCTGCCTGCGTATTCTCATTCAGGACAAGATCACCGACCTGATGCCGTGCATTGTCCGCGATGACAGACGGTTCCAGCAAAATGATGCTGTATTGCTTTTCACGAACGGCGGCCTGATAGCGCGCGATTGTATCGGCGGTCGGTGCGCCGGATGTGTCGGCATCCTGTACCGGCTGCATCTGGAGAACACTGCGGTTTGCAAGGGAATGTCCGTGCAGGGTACCTTTCATGCCGAGTGCTTCGGTTTCATAGGACAGCGGGAAAAACACGCCGATGTCCGATGCCTGCTCACGAATATCGCTTATTTCCATCATACTGTAACTTCCTTTCTGAAAAGGGGATGCCTGCCGGCGCGGTTTCGCGGCAGCAGGCACCATCCATGCTTAAAAGAGCAGCTCGATTTTTGCAATATGCTTGATCACGGCTGTGATGTCATTCGGTGTCAGCGAGCCATCCTTATCGCAGTCGCCGTTTGCGACGCCCTGCTCGGTGATCTTGGCGTTTCTGTCCTCAACGGCAACTCTCGCAATCAGAACAGCGTCACTGATATCGACGCCGTTGTCGCAGTTTGCATCGCCGAGGAGCGTGACCGTTTTACCGCTTCCTGCGGTTGTGGCATCAGACTTCGTTGTGACTGGCGCAGCAGTCGTAACAGCCGGTGCCGGGGTGGTTTCAGTCTTCGGTTCTTCGGCAGGCGTGGTGCCGTCCGGCTCAGTGCCGCCGACCAGTACACCGTTTTCATAGATGCAGATATGCTCGTTGAGCACCTCGGGCGGGTTCTCGACCTCATAGAAGTCGCCCTTTTCGCCCAGCTTCAGCGTCTTGAAGCTCCAGTCATTGGAGGGATCCCAGTCGTAAACGATATACTTGTGGGTTTCCGGATCGGTGTAGCCGATGCCGTAGAAACCAACCTCAAACTGTGTCTTCTTGCCGCTGTTTGCGAAGGTGCAGCCGTCCCACTTGAGCTCAACGTAATACACATTGTCCATCTTGTCCCATTTCACGGGGTTGCTGACTTCGAGGGAAGAACCCTTGATCTCGGCTTCTGCCTGATCGTAGAGCTTCTTGGCTTTGACGATATCCGGCTTTGCAACCTCGGAAAGGTCGATATAGTATCTGACCGAGATGTCCTTAGAGGGCTTCGGCAGACCGGAGTAAACCTTGAGGGAAACTTCCACAGCACCTGTGCCGTCGTCATTGCGGACATCGCGTCCCATTGCTTCGACCCAGTAGCCGCTGCCGCCCTGCTGTTCCTCCTCGCTGGACTGCTCGACAGGCGGGAAGTTCTCGGTGACCTTCATATCATCTGTGCCGTAGTACTGATACATTGCGGCACAGGCACCGACGAACGCTGCATTGTAGTCGATTGTGACCTCGTTTTCACGCCAGTCGTTGGTGCTGTCGCTGTGTGCGTCCTTATTGTCGGGACCGCCTGCCAGCGCGCCCCACAGTGTGTGCTTCTGCTTGCGGGGATCCTCTGCCATCGTGAGGCCGGAGGCTGCACGGTGGTGCGGGTTCATAACGGAATAGGTATCGTCATAGCCGCACAGGAAGACTCTCTTGCCGTGACTGCCGTTTCTTCCAGCCAGAACCGTCTGCTTTTCGGTTTCCTTGTAGGTAATATCGTTGTCGCCGAGGATATAGTCGATCTGCTTTTTGCCGAATTCACTCCATTCGCTCGGCTTTCCGTCGTTATGGTACTTGTCATACACAGCGCAGCAGAGTGCGAATGCAGAAGCATAACGGCAGCTGCCCCAGACGTCGATAAAGACCATGCCCTGCGGCGTTGTTTTTCCCTTGTAGGTACTCAGGATCTTGCCGACGCAGTCATTATCCCAGAAGTCATCGAATACATACTCGTTTTTGCCCTGTGCTTTTCTGATCTTCTGCACCATATCAAGCTCCGGGTGCTCCTGATTGATCGCAGCCCAGAGGATCGAAGCGCCGCTCCATACATCGTTCCAGCAATAAACCCAGCCGGAAGCAGCATAATAGTCAAAAATCTCGTAGGCGTAGTCGAATACGGACGCATCGCCGGTCGCTCTGTACAGCCACGCAGCAGCCCAGCAGTAATCATCTTCCCATTTGCTGGAATTATAGAACTGTCCGGGGCCGTCGCCGTTGTCGGAGAGCGCCTTCTCATTGGTGTTGGCGAATTCCCAGAGCGCCTTGGCATAGTCAAGGCATTTCTCTGCGTATTCCGGATCGGAATCCTTGAAGTTGAGGTAGTTGATTGCAAGGGAAGCACACGCAGATACAACATAATCAGTCTGCGGCTTCTCGGCAGTCAGGAAGTACGCAGGGCGCACCATGGTATCGACCTCGGGAGCCTCCCAGATCGCGTGGTCGATTCCGCCTTCGCCGACCTGATAGCAGTGTGCAATGACCGTGCCGTTCTTGTCGCGGAAGGTACACTTCATCAGATAGTCGTTGAAGTGGCGGAGCACTGTTTCGATGTGGTCGTCCTGATGAAGCGAAACATAGGAATCGCGGAACTCATAGTAGCCCCAGCCGAGCGTTGCGGCAGCGTAGTTTTCCGGCATACCGAATTCAACGTGGTCGCCGGCATCATGCATACCGCCGGCAACGTCAATCGTGCCGTCGCCGTCCGGATCAAGAACATCCTTATATTTGTCCATGAATGCCTGCGAAAGGTTGGTGCCGCCGCCTTCTACCGTATTGCCGTCCCAGGGAACCATCGGGACATGCGCGTCGTAGGTGTGGCAGTCATCACGCCATGAAAGACGGCTGTGTTCGCCGACCTCCGTACCGCACATATTGGCATCGTAGAAATAGATTGAATACTGCAAAGCCTTTGCATAGTTGTAATCACCGGCAGCATTCGTGTCCGCCGCCCCTGCGGACACAGAACCCGAAAACGGAACAGATACAGCCGTCGTCACGATTGACAGAACAGCTGCAAGTGTTTTACGGGTTCGCATGTGGAAATTACCCATAAAAAATCCCTCCTCTGGATGATGCCCTTGTATTTCTGGGCATTCTTATATACAGTATAGCACATTTCGATGAAAAAAACAAGTGCTTTCGTGAAAAACAATTTTTTTTGAAAAACCTCTTGATTTTTTTATCTCAATATGATATAATACTAAAGTCGGCTGAAAGTGGCAGTCGGATCATACGGAGATGTATCGAAGTGGTCATAACGAGAACGACTCGAAATCGTTTGAGCGGTAAAACGCTCCGTGGGTTCGAATCCCACCATCTCCGCCATTACGGGGCATTAGCGCAGCTGGGAGCGCACCACACTGGCAGTGTGGGGGTCACGGGTTCGAATCCCGTATGCTCCACCACATGAAATTTACGAAAATACGCTGTTCTTACAATTGATAAGAACAGCGTATTTTCTTTGTTATATGTTTTGGGGTGCAATTTTGGGTGCAGGATCATTCACTTTGTATTGAAGGTGAGTTAGGAATTAAGATTGTTTGAAGCATTTTGGCTGCTTGCTCGTCTGCTTCTTGGAGACTATGCAAATAAATCTGTGTTGTACGAATTGAACTATGTCCTAGACGATCTTTTACCTGACCTATATTAGAACCGGATGATAGAAGCAAAGTTGCGGAAGTGTGTCTTAGCGAATGAAATTTGCGATGAGGCAAATTATTGCGTTTTAGAAATTTAGCCCACAGCTTCGATGGTGTTTGAGGGTGCATAATAGAACCATCCGCTTTGGTGAAAAGCCAATCATCTCCACGCCAAGCAGAACCGAGAACCTGTTGCTGCTTTGCTTTTTCTTCCCTCAATTTTGAAATAAGATCTATTACTTCCTGATAGACTGTTACTGTTCTTACCTCATTGTCTTTTGGCGGCTTAATACCAATTTCTTCGCCGGTTACTTTGTAAGCACTTCGGCGAATTGTTATTATATTTCTTTCATAATCTATATCTGAAAACTTCAAGCCTACTATTTCACCTCGTCTTGCTCCAGATGCAATTGCGATATGTATTAGGCATTGCATCTCAATCGGTTCATTTGATAAACATTTTATCATTTGCGAGGCGGTTTCCTTTGTGAAAATTTCGACTTTAGGTACAATAGCTTTTGGTAAATTCACCCTTTCAGGAGAAGCTGGATTTGAAGAGATAACACCGAGCTTAACAGCAAGATGCATTATAGATTGCAGACAAGCAACTTTTCCTTTAACCGTTGAGGGCGAGGGGGAACTTCCGTCGCGTTTAGGATTATTTTTAATATTATTGATGAATTTCTGCACGTGAATCGGTTTTAAATCGCATAGTTTATAATTACCAAGCTCAGGAATTATCAAGTCATAAATAAGATTGCTGTAATACTCATATGTACGAGGCGCCAAATTATCACGTTGGATGTCTAAATATGTTTTACAAAAGTCTTTAAGTTTTAGGTTTTCCTCTGAAGATATCGCACCATCTCTACATTTGATTTCAAAATCAGCAGCAACTAATTTCAATTCTTTCTGCAGTTGATGATTTGTTATTCCCTCTGGCGGTTTCCAATTCATTGAATAGAATTCCCTCTTCCCATTACCATTTATACCACGTGATACGCGGATTCTATAAGTGTTGTTTCTTTTTTCAATAATAGCCATTTTGCTCCTTTCATCATGCTCTGCATAGTTCACGGTAATAAAATCCTGTTAAATAGCGGACGATTTGAGCCGAGCAAGCTCGTTTTAATCGTTAATACAATTTAATATATTCGATTCGAAATACTCTGCAAGTGAGGCTTGATTAATAAGAATCTTGCTATTAGGTTTGTCGCTGATTCGAACAGCTTTTATTTTTCCACTTTTGGCCAGCGATCTGATATAGTTGGGTGAAAGATCAAAATTCAGTGCAGTATCATTTACACTGCGCATATCTGGGTAGTTATTTAAATAATATGAGCGGCTCGTTTCATAAGCCTTTTGATCATCGATCATAAATATTCCCTCCCTTTATTTCAATAATCCAACTACTTGGTACATTTCATCATAATAGCCGGTTTCATCGTCTTTTATGGTAATGTACTTTGAACTAACCGTCTCCATCTGCTCCTCTTTAAGTTTGTTTGCTTCTGCCCCTAGCATAGATATCGTCTCACATTGTCCTAATCCGCGAGATGTATAATATTTCTTTTTGTTTTTAGGAAAAATTTCCATAGCTTCTTTATTTTTGTAATCCTTTGTTAAATAATGTGCTAGACCGTTAACGTCGTATACTTCCTTAGTGAGGACATCTCCGAATGACCAACATCGATCTATGATATCCTGGATTGTGGTGAAATTATAATTAATCTCCGTTTGAAACATAAAAATGTAATGAAGATGGGGATTCCCGCATTTTTGAAGTTCAACTACCGCAATGTAGTTGAAGCGCTCATCAAATTCTTTGTTTAAACGGCGAATGAAATTTTTATGATTTGCAACAATTCTTTCAAATGATTCTAGATTCTCTGCATATGTCACTGATGTAAATACAGACTTTTCTGCATCACAATTTCCAAGAATAATGTCATTCAAATCTCGGCAAGCTGATGTGTTTGTGGATCTATGCTTATGATCCTTGATATCATTTATAGTTCCATCTGAACACCTTAAATATTGATGGATTCCGATGCGTTTGATTTTTTCTTTGGTGGAATGGTGCTGCGATGAAACCATTCTGCAACACCTTCCATGTTTTTTTACAGAAACAATGTCATTATCCATATACTTAAAATCCATATTAGTATAAGTAAATGATGGCAATCATTATCCCTCCTGAATATAATAACTAATAACAATAAATGTTTGCTCAGCATCGATATAAAATATAATAACAAACCATTCTCGGAATGCGCTAATGTTTATAGTTGTTTACTAAATATGTATTGCGACTGCGACAGCGCATATAGTCGATGCTAGTAATTTATAAAGCAGTATTATAAAACGCAAGATTATTCATGAAAATACTACATTATTATAATTACGTGCACTGCTAGTATTTCATTCGACCACCTCCATTCAATATAGTATAATCAATCTCGATAACAAGTTATGTAACTTAATTATCATCAGCTTACAATTCTATTATACTA
The DNA here is from genome assembly GCA_016281125.1 of Oscillospiraceae bacterium. Lineage (GTDB taxonomy): Bacteria > Bacillota > Clostridia > Oscillospirales > Ruminococcaceae > Firm-04. Next base: position 28,834 of record JAEEIA010000095.1, read on the forward strand.
TAAAACCACCAAATGTCAAGACATTTTAACAAAATTCGGCGAAATAGTACTTATGACACGGTTTTTTGTTATCGAATTGTGCACAGTGTATCGATCATAAATATAGTATAACACATTTATTGTCTATTAGCACCAATTATTATGTTGTACCATATTTAACTTCAAAATCCAGCATCATCTTGCTATTCTTTTCTTTAATGTTCCATATCGAATGCATTATGGGTGTTACGGATAGGATTAAACTCCAATTATAGTTGTATGAGCGAATCTGGATTGAAGAATCTATATGTACTATCTATATATAGTATCAGAGTGGGTAAGACCTGACTACGAAATCGCCTCTGACGCTATTAAGAATCGTTTTCTATCTGCGCTCTGTAAACAATTATCGAAATAGTTCAATAAAAGCATTCTATATATAAGATAATATGAAGTGACCCCTCTTGTAAAACGCGGATTAGTCTGCTAAAATAGAAGGTGTAAAAAATCCATTAGCAGAGGTACCACATACAAGGAGGAGTCACCATGAATAGTATAACATATATCGGACTGGATGTCCA
>JAEEIA010000096.1 GCA_016281125.1 Oscillospiraceae bacterium
AGACGAGGCTGTGAAGATTGCGGATCAGCTCGGCTATCCGGTCGTTCTGCGTCCGGCCTATACCATGGGCGGCGCCGGCGGCGGCATGGTCTACAATGTCGAGGAGCTGAAGGTCGTCTGCGCAAGAGGCTTGCAGGCATCTCTGGTCGGTCAGGTGCTCGTTGAGGAGTGCGTCACCGGCTGGGAGGAGCTCGAGCTCGAGGTCGTCCGCGATGCCAAGGGCAACATGATCACCGTCTGCTTTATTGAAAACATTGACCCGATGGGCGTACACACCGGCGATTCGTTCTGCTCTGCCCCGATGCTGACCATTTCCGAGGACGTGCAGAAGCGCCTCCAGGAGCAGGCCTACCGCATCGTCGATAAGGTGCAGGTCATCGGCGGCTGCAACTGTCAGTTTGCGCATGATCCGGTGTCTGACAGAATCATCGTCATCGAGATCAACCCGCGTACATCCCGTTCCTCTGCACTGGCCTCCAAGGCGACCGGCTTCCCGATCGCACTGGTTTCCGCCATGCTCGCAACCGGCATGACGCTGGACGAGATGGAGTGCGGCAAGTACGGCACACTGGATAAATATGTCCCCTCCGGCGACTATGTCGTGATTAAGTTTGCACGCTGGGCATTTGAGAAGTTCAAGGGCGCTGAGGATAAGCTCGGCACGCAGATGCGCGCCGTCGGTGAGGTCATGAGCATCGGCAAGACCTATAAGGAGGCATTCCAGAAGGCGATCCGCTCGCTGGAAACCGGCAGATACGGTCTTGGCTTTGCAAAGGATTTCCATGAGAAGACAAAGGATGAGCTGCTCTCCATGCTGGTCTATCCGACAAGCAACCGTCAGTTCATCATGTATGAAGCACTCCGCAAGGGTGCAACCGTCGATGAGCTTTACAATCTGACCAAGATCAAAAAGTGGTTCATTGAGCAGATGCTGGAGCTCGTTGAGGAAGAAGAAACCCTGATGGCGAACAAGGGCAAGGTTCCGGCAGCGGGCGTGCTCCGTCAGGCGAAGCTGGACGGCTTCTCCGACCGCTATCTGAGCCAGATCCTCGGTGTCGCAGAGGCGGACATCCGCAATGCGCGCTATGAGGCAGGCATCCGCGAGGGCTGGGAGGGCGTTCATGTCTCCGGCACTGCGGACAGCGCATATTACTACTCCTCTTATCATATTGAAGAAGACAAGAGCCCCTGCAACGACGACCGCCCGAAGATCATGATTCTCGGCGGCGGCCCGAACAGAATCGGCCAGGGCATCGAGTTCGACTACTGCTGCGTCCATGCGGCACTCGCTCTGAAAGACCTCGGCTTTGAAACGATTATCGTCAACTGCAACCCGGAAACCGTTTCCACGGACTACGATACCTCCGACAAGCTCTATTTTGAGCCGCTGACGCTGGAGGACGTTCTCCAGATTTACGAGAAGGAAAAGCCGGTCGGCGTCATCGCACAGTTCGGCGGCCAGACCCCGCTGAACCTCGCAGCCGACCTGAAAAAGAACGGCGTCAACATCCTCGGCACCTCGCCGGAAACGATCGACCTCGCAGAGGACAGAGATCACTTCCGCGCCATGATGGATAAGCTCGGCATTCCGATGCCGGAATCCGGCATGGCTGTCACCGTGGATGACGCACTGGAAATCGCAAACCGCATCGGCTATCCGGTCATGGTTCGTCCGTCCTACGTGCTCGGCGGCCGCGGCATGGAGGTCGTCCACGATGACAAGATGATGCGCGTTTACATGGAAGCTGCTGTCGGCGTCACGCCGGACAGACCGATTCTGATCGACCGCTTCCTGCATCATGCGACCGAGTGTGAGGCTGACGCAATTTCCGACGGCAAGGAATGCTTCGTTCCGGCTGTCATGGAGCATATCGAGCTCGCAGGTATCCACTCCGGCGACTCCGCATGCGTGCTGCCGTCGCTGAACCTCAGCGAGAAGCATGTCGCCACCATTAAGGAATACACCAAGAAAATTGCTGTTGAAATGGGCGTTTCCGGCCTGATGAACATGCAGTATGCAATCGAGGATGACACGGTTTATGTGCTCGAAGCGAACCCGCGTGCATCGAGAACCGTGCCGCTGGTTTCCAAGGTCTGCGCAATCAACATGGTCCGCATTGCAACGCAGATCATGACCGCAGAGCTGACCGGCAAGCCTTCTCCGGTGCCGTCGCTGCATGACAAGAAGATTCCGCATCACGGCGTCAAGGAAGCGGTATTCCCGTTCAACATGTTCCAGGAGGTTGACCCGGTGCTCGGACCGGAGATGCGTTCCACCGGTGAGGTGCTCGGCATTTCCCCGAACTTCGGTGAGGCTTACTTCAAGGCACAGGAGGCGACCCAGACCAAGCTGCCGACCGGCGGCACGGTGCTGCTCTCCGTCTGCGATATGGATAAGCCGGAGCTGCTTGCGATTGCACGCAAGTTCAATGATCTCGGATTCAGCATCCTTGCAACCGGCAAGACCTACGACATGATCGCAGAGGCAGGCATTCCGGCTGAGAAGATCAAGAAGCTCTATGAGGGCAGACCGAACATCACCGATGCGATGACGAACGGCAAGATTGACCTCATCATCAATACGCCGGCGGGCGCTGACAGTCTGCATGACGACAGCTACATCCGCAAGGCAGCGATCAAGTACCGCATTCCGTACATCACCACGATGGCGGCAGCATCTGCAACGGCAGAGGGCATTGCAGCGGTCACATCGCAGGGCGGCGCACTGAGCGTCAAGTCGCTCCAGGAATTCCACAGCGAGATCACCGAATAATTAGGCAGGAATCCTGCCGCAGAAGATCAGAAACCGGTAGGGGAGCAGCGCATTTTTACACTGCTCCCTCTCCGGATTTTATACAGCCGCTACGAGGAGGATTTTATGGAACACGAATACAGAGAAAAAATGTCACAGCAGCATTATGATGCTGAACAGCAAAGACTTTCTTATCTGAAGGGTACCCGCCGTACCGAGGTCGCAGATGCACTTGCGGAAGCAAGAAGCCACGGTGACCTTTCCGAAAACGCCGAATACGACGAGGCGCGCAACGAGCAAGCCCGTCTGGAGGATGAAATCAAGAAGCTGGAATATACGCTGGAGCATGCGGAGATCATCTCCACAATCTCGGCGGATACCGTCAGCACGGGTTCCGGTGTCATCCTCAGCAGAGCAGAGTTCAACGGTCAGCCGCAGAAGATTGAAACGCTCCAGATCGTCGGCCGTTCCGAGGCGGATTACGAGCAGCATAAGATTTCCGATGACTCCCCGATCGGCAAGGCGGTTCTCGGCAAGCGTGTCGGTGATACCTTTATCGTGGAGGCACCGGTCGGCATTATGACCTTTACTGTTCTGGAAATTTCCAGCACTGGCGTATTTGAAACGCATCCGGAGGGCTGAGCATGAGCGAACAGAATCTCAACGAACAGAATGTGCAGCAGCCTGCTGAGGACATTGACGCGCTGCGTCAGGTGCGCCTTGACAAGCTGAGCGAAATGCAGCAGGGCGGCAGCGATCCGTTTCAGATCACGAAGTTTGACGTAACGGCCAGCACCGCACAGTGCCGCAGCATGTATGAGGCAGCAGAGGCAAAGCTCCCGGCTGACCTTGACGAGGAAGCCAGAAAGGCTGCCTATGAGGAAATCAACGCGCAGTTCACCGTGACTGTCGCCGGCAGAATCATGAGCTGGCGCAAGATGGGCAAGGCGAATTTCCTGGATCTGCGCGATAAGACCGGCCGCATTCAGGTCTATGTCCGCATGAACGACATCGGCGAGGAGGAGTTTGCAAACTTCCGCAAGTTCGGTGACATCGGTGACATCATGGGCGTGACCGGAACGCTGTTCCGCACCCGCACCGGTGAGCTCTCCGTCCATGCGACGAAGGTCACGATGCTGTCCAAGTCCTTGAAGCCGCTGCCGGAGAAGTTCCACGGCCTGACCGACCGCGATACCAGATACCGTCAGCGTTATGTGGACCTCATCATGAATGAGGATGTGCGCGACACCTTTATCAAGCGCAGCAAGATCATCGCGGCAATCCGTTCCTGGCTGGACGGCCAGGGCTTCATCGAGGTCGAAACGCCGATGCTCGTTTCCAATGCGGGCGGTGCGGCTGCAAGACCGTTCGATACACACTATAACGCACTGGACGAGGACGTCAAGCTGCGTATTTCTCTGGAGCTGTATCTGAAGCGCCTGATCGTCGGCGGTCTGGAGCGCGTTTACGAAATCGGCCGCGTGTTCCGCAATGAGGGTGTTGATACGAAGCACAATCCGGAATTCACGCTCATGGAGCTGTACCAGGCCTATACCGATTATTACGGCATGATGGATCTGACGGAGAACATGTTCCGCCACATCGCACAGACCGTCTGCGGCACGACCTGCATCCCGTTCGGCACGGACGAGAACGGCGAGGACATCATGATCGACCTCGGCAAGCCGTTCCGCCGTCTGACGATGATCGACGCGGTGAAGGAGTACACCGGCGTGGACTTCGATCAGATTCCGGATACTGCCGCGGCAAAGAAGATCGCGGACGAAAAGGGCGTTCACTACGAAAAGCGCCATGAGAAGGGCGACATTCTCAATCTGTTCTTCGATGAGTTTGTTGAGGAGAAGCTGGTTCAGCCGACCTTCATCATGGATCATCCGGTGGAGATCTCTCCGCTGACGAAGCGCAAGCCGGATAAGCCGGACTATGTGGAGCGCTTTGAGCTGTATATCACCGCGCGTGAAATGTGCAATGCGTATTCCGAGCTGAATGATCCGATTGACCAGCGCAAGCGCTTTGAGGCGCAGGAGGCGCTGATTGCACAGGGCGACGAGGAAGCGAACCGCATTGACGAGGACTTCATGAATGCACTGGAGATCGGTATGCCCCCGACAGGCGGCATCGGCTTCGGCATTGACCGTCTGGTCATGCTGATGACAAACAGCCAGTCCATCCGCGACGTGATCCTGTTCCCGACGCTCAAATCTATTGAATAATCAGCTTGACCGGCATACCGGAAACGGTATGCCGGTTCCGTCTGTCGAGAAAAGTATCGCTGCGCGATGATTTGTAATGAGGGCGCTGCCCCTCGACCCTGCAAGCCTTTGAAAAGGCTTGATCGAAACTTTTATTTTGGGATTCCAAAGGGACAGTGTCCCTTTGGCGGGAGTTTGAGGGCGGAGCCCTCATTTTTAATCCATCGGAGATACCTCTTTTCCGGTATACCAGTTTCTTTGCCGCTTTCGACAAATAATCACTTGACATTTTGGCAGAAATGCTGTATAATGTTTCATTGTGAACAGTTCATTTCCGAACTGACTGAAACCGCAGGAAGGGAGGCAGATCACACTTGGAATGTGATACCATGCTTGCACTCCGGATGCTCAATGTCAGCATCCGCAGGCGGATTGACAGCTCGCAGATCAAACAGGAGCTGGATCATCTGACCGGCCCGAACAGCTGGGTGCTTGGTTATCTGGCGGATCATGAGGGCGAGGACATCTATCAGCGGGATCTGGAAAAGGATCTCTGCATCTGCCGTTCGGCCGTATCCAAAATGGTCGCAGACCTGGAAAAGAACGGTCTGGTCGAGCGCGGACGCGTTGCCGGAGATGACCGGCTGAAACGCCTTGTTCTGACGGAGCGCGGCCGGAAATACACCGAACGGATCCGTGCTGACAACCGGCAGCTGGAGCAGCAGCTTGTCAGCGGCTTTTCCGAGGCGGAGCTCGCCGCGCTGCACGGCTATCTGAAAAGAATGCAGGACAATCTTACATAATACCGAAAGGAGTACAAACAGCATATGTTCCGAACCGTTCAGCGCTGTCTGCGGGAATACCGGCGGCCGACGATCATCACCATTCTGTTCATGACCGGTGAAGCGATCATCGAGGCGGTGATCCCGTTTATCACAGCGCGTCTTGTAGACAATATCAACAGCGGCATTGAGATGCCGGTGCTGCTCAGAACCGGTCTGCTGCTGCTTCTGCTGACGCTGATTTCGCTGTTCTTCGGCGGTTCTGCGGGCTTTACCAGTGCAAGGGCGGCGTCCGGCTTTGCAAAGAATGTCCGGCACGACATTTTTGAGAAGGTGCAGACCTTTGCGTTCAGCAACATCGACAAATTTTCGACGTCCTCGCTCGTCACCCGACTGACGACGGACATCAACAATGTGCAGATGGCCTTTATGATGCTGATCCGCATCGCCGTCCGCGCCCCGCTGATGCTGCTGTTCTCGATCATCATGGCGTTCATCATGGGCGGCAAGCTCGCAATGACCTTTGTGGTCGTGATTCCCGTGCTGGTGTTCGGCCTGCTGATGATCGGAAAGCATGCGCTGCCTGCTTTCCGCAGCGTGTTCAAGAAATACGACAAGCTGAATGAATCCATCGAGGAAAACGTCCGCGGAATGCGCGTGGTCAAGGGCTTCTCCCGTGAGGAATACGAAAAACAGAAGTTCCGCACCGCCGCGGAGGATATCTGCAAGGACTTCACCAAAGCGGAGCGCATCGTAGCGCTGAACGCCCCGATCATGCAGCTCTGCCTGTATTTCAACATGGCGTTTATCCTGCTGGTCGGCTCCAAGCTGATCATCACCGGCACCGGAAACGGCATCAACGTCGGTGAGATGTCCAGCATGCTGACCTACGGCTTCCAGATCCTGATCAACCTGATGATGCTTTCCATGATCTACGTCATGCTGACGATGTCGGCGGAGTCGATCAAGCGAATCTCCGAAGTGCTGTGCGAAACAACCGATATTCACAACCCGGAAAACGCCTGCATCGATGTCCTGGACGGCAGCATCACCTTTGAAAATGTCAGCTTCAAGTATTCGCAGAAGGCCAGAAGATTTGCACTCAGTGACATTGACCTGACGATTCCGTCCGGTGCAACGGTCGGCGTGATCGGCGGTACGGGCTCCAGCAAATCGACGCTCGTGCAGCTGATTCCGCGGCTCTATGACGTCACGGAGGGCACGGTGAAGGTCGGCGGCATCGACGTCCGCGAATATGACCTGCACACGCTGCGCGACAGCGTTGCGATGGTGCTGCAAAAGAACGTGCTGTTTTCCGGCACGATCAAGGACAATCTCCGCTGGGGCAACCCGGATGCGACCGACGAGGAAATGATCGAAGCGTGCAAGCTGGCGCAGGCGCATGACTTTGTCACGGCGTTCCCGGACGGCTATGATACGATGATCGAGCAGGGCGGCTCCAATGTGTCCGGCGGCCAGAAGCAGCGCCTCTGCATTGCGCGCGCGCTGCTGAAAAAGCCGAAGATCCTGATTCTGGATGACTCCACCAGCGCGGTCGATACCAAGACCGACGCGCAGATCCGCAGGGGCTTCCGCGAATTTATCCCGGATACCACCAAGATCATCATTGCACAGCGCATCGCATCCGTGCAGGATGCGGACATCATTCTGGTGATGGACAACGGAAAAATCGCTGCGTCCGGCACGCATGACGAGCTTTTGCAGACCAGCGACATCTACCGCGAGGTCTACGAGCAGCAGACGAACGGGGGTGACAGCGATGCCGCGTAATACGAAAGGCTACGGCGCACCGAGAAAGCCGGGCGAGGCAGCAAAGTCGCTGGGGCGCATTGTGAAGATGCTGCGCGGATTCTATCCGAAGCTGTTCCCGATCACGATTGTCTGCATTCTGTTTTCCTCTGCAACGTCGTCGATTCCGGCGGTTTTTATGCAGAAGGTTATCACCGATATTGCAACCTATTCCGAATCCGGTGACTGGGCAGCCGCAAAGGCGGTCATCGTCCCGAAGGTCGCCTTCCTGATCGTGCTGTATGTGCTGGCGCTGATTTCCATGACGCTCTGGCAGCAGCTTGTCGCAATCATGACGCAGGGCTACCTCAACAAGATGCGCTGCACGCTGTTCGACAGTATGCAGAATCTGCCGATCCGCTATTTTGACACGCATCAGCACGGCGATATCATGAGCCATTATACCAATGATATTGACGCGCTCCGGCAAATGCTTTCGCAGGCGCTGCCCTCTCTGGTGCAGGCGGGCTCCATCGTGGTGTTCGTGTTCGGCATCATGCTGTTTTACAGCTTCTGGCTAACGCTGATTGTCGTGGCCGGCATTATGCTGATGATGTTTGTTTCCAAAACCATCGGCGGCGGCTCTGCGAAATACTTCATCCGGCAGCAGCAGGCTGTCGGCAGAACCGAGGGCTTCGTGCAGGAAATGATGACCGGCCAGAAGGTCGTGCAGGTGTTCTGTCACGAGGAGCAGAGCCAGAAGGACTTTAACGAGATCAACGAGGCGCTCTGCGAGGACAGCTACCGCGCCCATGCCTATGCAAATGCACTGGCGCCGATCATTCTGAATATCGGCAACTTGCTCTATGTCACACTGGCGACGGTCGGCGGTGCGCTGGTCGTCATCGGCGTAAAGAACTTTTCGTTCTCCGGACTGCCGCTCGGCGTTTCCATTCTGGTTCCGTTCCTGAATATGGCAAAGCAGTTCACCGGAAATCTCAATCAGGTGACGCAGCAGATCAATGCGATTGTCATGGCAGTTGCCGGTGCGGAGCGCATTTTCACGCTTATGGATCAGGAACCGGAGGCCGACAACGGCTATGTCACAATGGTCAATGTCACGGAGAATGCAGACGGCAGCATCTCAGAGGCGGATACGATCACGCACAAATGGGCATGGAAGCACCCGCATTCCGCAGACGGCTCGATCACCTATACACCGCTTCAGGGCGATGTGACGCTGGACAGCGTAGACTTTGCCTATGAGGAGGGCAAGCCGGTGCTGCATGACGTTTCGGTCTTTGCCAAGCCCGGCCAGAAGGTCGCGTTTGTCGGTGCGACCGGCGCGGGCAAGACCACGATCACGAATCTGATCAACCGCTTTTATGACATCGCGGACGGCAAAATCCGCTATGACGGCATCAATATCAACAAGATCAAAAAATCCGATCTCCGCCGCTCGCTCGGCATCGTTTTGCAGGAAACCAATCTGTTCACCGGCTCTGTCATGGACAATATCCGCTACGGCAGACTGGATGCGACCGATGAGGAATGCATCGCGGCAGCGAAGCTCGCGGGCGCGGATGACTTCATCACCCGTCTGCCGGAGGGCTATGACACGATGCTCAGCGGCAACGGCGCGAACCTTTCGCAGGGACAGCGCCAGCTGATTGCGATTGCCCGCGCGGCCGTCGCGGATCCGCCGGTAATGATTCTGGACGAGGCAACCTCGTCGATCGACACGCGTACCGAAGCGATTGTTCAGCGCGGCATGGATGCGCTGATGAAGGGCAGAACGGTCTTTGTGATCGCACACCGCCTTTCGACCGTCCGCAATGCGGATGTCATCATGGTGCTGGATCACGGCCGGATCATCGAGCGCGGTGACCACGCCTCGCTGCTGGAAAAGAAGGGCACCTATTATCAGCTTTATACCGGCGCATTTGAGCTGGACTGACGGAGGAAAGAATATGCTGGAAAAACTGCTGCAATTTGCTCTGAAGCTGCTGCCGAAGCCGCTGAAGAATCTCTGGGACAAATACGAGAACATCTGGCGCTACTGCTATTACGGCCTGTGGACGACCGTCATTTCCTATGCGTCAAAGCTGATCGGACAATGGCTGTTCGGGCTGGCGGGCTATACGATGAAGCAGACCGTCCCGAACGTCCTCAACACGACGATTTCGTGGATCATCGCAGCGACGTTCGCGTTCTTTGTCAACAAAAAGTACGTGTTCATGAGCAAGACGACAGAGCGCTCTGAGCTGCTGCATGAGATCTATACGTTCTACGGCGCGCGTTTTGTGTCGTTCTTTATGGAGGTTGGCCTCATGTGGGTAACGACGGTCGCGCTGAAATGGAACTATGCGCTGATGGCGTTCCTGGTGCAGTTCCTGATCGTCGCGCTGAATTATGTATTCAGCAAGGTTGTGGTGTTCCGCAAAAAAGAGGATGCACCGGAGCAGGCAGAGAAAAAAGCGGAATAATGTAAAAAAAGAGAACACGCAGCGATGCCTGTTCTCTTTTTTTCGTCCCGCATCCCCTTGACTTTTTCCGCCATATCGTCTATAATAAGAGAAACACAGCAAGGAGGGATCTTATGGTCTATCAGGCAACACAGGCAATTTACGATGCACTGAAAGCGCATGATCTGGAATGCGGGATTGAAGCCCGTGACGAATTCAGCGCCGTGCATGTCGGCATCAATACTGAGAAAGCATCCTTTGAAGTGCGGTTTATTTCCCGTTCTGAGGAAAATGACGTCGCACTTCGGGTTTTTAATCTGCTGAAATTCCCCGAGGATCGCATCGAGAGTATGCTGATTGCAGTAAACCGCTGCAACTTCCGTTTCCGTTTTATGTGCTTCTGCGTCGATACGAGGAATAACAGTATTGACGTTTCCTATGATTTCACAGCTGCAACCGATGACATCGGCGAGGCGGCTTACGAGCTGCTGATGCGCAGCGCCGGAATCATTGACGACTGCTATCCGGAGCTTATGAAAGAGATTTCCGGCTGAGAAAGGAGTGGATCTGATGTTTGCTGCAACAGCAGAGATCGCTGATAAATTTACAGAAGAAAATATTATTTTCCGTGTCGTGGAATCGGAGGACAACTGCCGCATCATTGCGGACGCGATTGTGGATTACGCCGCATTTGCCGTACATTTCATCTCGTCGGATGATTCCAACGATGTTTCCGTGCGGATTCCGCATTATGTCCGCTTCAAGGATGCGGAGCGCCGGGATGTGCTCCGTGTTGCGAACGAGATGAACAACAAGTACCGTTATGCGAAGTTTTCCGTCAATGACGAGGCCGGTGCCGTGACCATCGAGTACGATTTCCCGGAAAACGATGACGGCATCGCAGAAGGCGCAGTTGAGATTTTCCACCGCCTGCTCCAGATTGCGGAGGATGCTTACCCGGCCTTTATGAAGGCGATCTGGGGAAAGACGCACGAGGATCCGGATCTCGGAAAGATCGTGTTCCACGATTTCGAGGTCTGAGCAGAACGAAAAGCGGTATCTCCGATGGATTTATAATGGGGCTTTGCCCCAAACCCCACCAAAGGGACTTGTCCCTTTGGAATCCCGCAATAAAAATAAAATAGGTGCTGACTCAAACGGTCGGCGCTTATTTTTCACGAAAAATATAGCTTTTTGAAATTAAGCCAATGTCAGTAAGCTGACATGACCAAATACATCTTTGGTGAGTTTGCGGCGCAACCGCATATTGAAGCGGACGAGAGTCCCATTCTCCATCATCGCGCAGCGATACCTCATATCAGCAAGCGAAAAGCAGCAGATGCGGAAAATGCATCTGCTGCTTTCTGTAATCCGTTATCCTTCAATCAGGATTGTGCGCTTCGGCGGCGCCTGGGGTTCCTTCTTCGGGATCGTCAGCTTCAGAACGCCGTTTTCGAACTTGGCCTTGATGTCTGTTTCCGTCACGGCATCGCCGACGTAGAAACTCCTGGTATACGTTCCGGCAAACCGTTCGCGGCGCAGATATCTGCCGTTTTCGTCCTGACTGTCGTCCTGCTGGGAGGCCGATGCGGTGATATTGAGGTAACCCTCCTTGAGCTCTGCGGAAACATTGTCTTTTTCAATGCCGGGCAGGTCAATCAGCAGGGTATAATCCTGGTCGGTTTCCAGCACATCTGTTTTCATCAGCTGGGCAGCATTCCGCCCGCCGCCAAACGGATACTCAAACAGATCGTCAAACACATTTTTTCTGAATACACTCGGTGCGAACATAACGCAAAACTCCTTTCAAACAGTGGGCTGTTTATTTGAGCCCGGGGCATTACCCGTCCGGGTATTGTTCCCTTGCTCTGCCTGTATTATACCACGATGCATTAGCACTGTCAAGGCGAGAGTGCTAATTTTCGGTTTTGCGTCACAAAATTTCACGCTGCGGACACAATTTTCACGGAATATACCTTAAATTTTATGAAGTCATTGACAAAGAGGCGAAATCAAGGTATAATAAGATTCGGTGTGGTTTTCCCACGCAAAAGCTGAATGGGGAAGGGAGGGCTTGCATGGAGAAAAAACCACTGAGATACGTGCTGAACGTGCTGTTCATCGTGGTGATCCTTGCGGTGACCTTCCGGCTGGTATTTTCGGGGCAGGAGCTTTCCGAGATTGCGGCGGACATGAAAACGGCCAGCCCGTTCTGGATCGGCATCGGGGCGCTGCTGGTCTTTCTGCATGTGGCGGGAGAGGCCGCCGTCATTCATTATATGCTGCGGAAGCTCTCGCAGAAAACGCCGTTTCTGCGCTGCCTGAAATATTCATTCATCGGATTTTTCTACTGTGATATCACACCGTCTGCATCGGGCGGGCAGCCCATGCAGATGTACTATATGAAGCGTGACGGCATCCGCTACGGCTATTCTACGCTGATCATGATGCTGATTACGATTGCCTATAAGGCGGTGCTCGTGATCTGCGGCGGGGTGTTTCTGATCCTGCGGCGGGATACGGTCGCAAATTATGCGGGCAGCATGACGTGGCTGCTTGCGCTCGGTTTTGTGCTGAATATCTCGTTTATCGCACTGCTGGTGCTGCTGGTGATGCGTCCGAAGTGGGTGCGCAAAATCGGCCTCAAGCTGATCATCTGGCTGGCGGCGCACCGGCTGATGACGCAGAAGACCTCTGACCGCCTGACTGCGAAGATCAACCGCATTTGCGATACGTATACTTCGGGCGCGAAGTATATCCGGCAGAATCCGCGTGTTGTGCTCCGCATTTTTTTGATGACCGCGGTTCAGCGCTTCTGTCAGTTTGCAGTCACCTGGGTGATCTACCGTGCATACGGGCTTTCGGGCGTGCCGTTCATCGACATTCTCGCACTTCAGATCATGATTTCCGTTGCGGCGGAGATGCTTCCGCTGCCGGGTGCGGCAGGCATCACGGAGGGCTGCTTTATGGTCGTGTTTACGCGGATTTTCGGGGAGGCGCTTGTACGTCCGGCGCTGCTGCTCAGCAGAGGGCTCAGCTATTATCTGGTGCTGACGGTCGGCGGCATCGTGGCGCTGGCGGCACATACGGCTTTGACGCTCCGCACGCGCAGAGAGGAACAGGCGGCAGAACGGAAATGAATGCAGGGACGTGTATTTCCTGAACGAATGATATGAAACAGGCGCTGACCCCGACGGGTCGGCGCCTTGCTTTTTGCATGGGATGTGCAGAATTTTACCCATCGGCATGTTAAATGAAAATTATTTCTCAGAAAGTTGTACGCAAACGTGCAACTTTTTGCATTTTTCGCACCCTTATCAGAGAGCGTTACGCGCGGTTTTGGTACCTGGGAGGATCCGGGACCGGACTGCGGCGGCGAGAAAGGCGGAAACCGGACGGCGCATGAAGGCGGTTCGATGACGGGAACGCCAAGGGACAGGAAACGCTCCGGCACCTTGAAAATTGAATAATTTGCGGCACATGCTGTGAATGATTTGGAGCTCGCGGGGGCAGTCTGACGGGATTGTTCTGCGGGTGTCTTTGGTGCGCGATTGCGCATGGTTATGGGGGATTGTTGGTGTCTTTATGTATCCTCGCCTGATCGTTTTGTCCGTGGTTTATTTTGGCTGGGCGCGGGGCGCGAATGCGAGAGGGACAACCCAAGAAAGAGGGGAGGCGCTCCCTACGGTCGCTTATCTCCCCTCTCTCTTAGGTTTTCCCTCTCGCGCTCTCCTTTTCCTGACTCTCTCCTCTCTTGCTCCGCGCCGCATCAGTTTTTGCGGGACTTTGAACGGAATTCTCAGGGAACGTATGTGGGCGTGAAAAGGGGGTCAAGGGGTCAGGAAAGCGGGGGCTCGGGGGCGAAAACCTAGGGGGATAGGGGGAATAAGCCGCTGGCGGCGCATCCCCCTGTCCCCCTGGGTTGTCACCCCCGTTTCGTTGGGAGAACAGTCTTTTGTTTTTTCAATAATGCTGAATTGGGAGAAAATACAAAACACTTTTGCTTCCTCGCCTGATCCCTTTGTCCGGTGTTTATTTTGATTGCGCGCGGGGCGCGAATGCGAGAGGGACAACCCAAGAAAGAGGGGAGGCGCTCCCTACGGTCGCTTATCTCCCCTCTCTCTTAGGTTTTCCCTCTCGCGCTCTCCTTTTCCTGACTCACTCCTCTCTGTGCGCTCAATTTCAGTTCTGCGGAAAAGGTGAGGGGAGCGTTGGCTCAGGCACCCCCCCATTGCTGGGAGAAGCAGCATAACAGAAGCCGCCCCGCGGCGTGTATTTGGTAAAATGGGAGCGAATCGCTTTATTTACCCGGAGGAAAATGCCAGCGGGCGCTGCCCGCCCGGAGGGAAACGCCAGCGGGGGATCCCCGCCGGGCACTGCCAGATTATTCCATATAATACTGCAAAAAGCAAGCTGAGAGAAACAGTTTTTGTGCAGCAGCTGACTGACCGGAGAGCTTTAGATCAATGGAAGCGGGCACTGCCCGCCAAAAAGCGCCCCGGATTGCTCCGGAGCGCATTTCAGCATTATTACAGCATTTCTGCCAGTTCCAGGATCAGCCGCTCGGACTTCTCCCAGCCGAGGCACGGGTCGGTGATCGACTTGCCGTAGCAGCCGCCGTCCACCTTCTGCGCGCCGTCCTCAATGTAGCTTTCAATCATGAAGCCCTTGACCAGCTTCTTGATGTCGTTGTTGTAGCGGCGGGCGCTGAGCACCTCCTTGCAGATGCGGGGCTGTTCCAGCGGATTCTTGCCGGAGTTCGCGTGGTTCGTGTCAATGATGACTGCGGGGTTTGCAAAGCTGCCCGCTGCATAAAGCGCAGCCAGATGCACCAGATCCTCGTAGTGATAATTCGGCAGCGACTGCCCGTGCTTGTTCATGTAGCCGCGCAGGATTGTGTGCGCCAGCGGATTGCCCGTCGAATGCACAGCCCATCCGCGGTAGATGAAGCTGTGTCCCTGCTGTGCCGCAGTGATCGCGTTCATCATGACGGAGAGGTCGCCGGAGGTCGGGTTCTTCATGCCGACCGGGATCGGCAGGGCGCTGGAAACAAGCCGGTGCTGCTGGTTTTCCACAGAGCGTGCGCCGACTGCGACATAGGCCAGCAGATCGTCCAGATAGCGGTGATTCTCCGGATAGAGCATCTCGTCTGCGCAGGAGAAGCCGGTTTCTTTCAGCGCGCGCATGTGCAGCTCACGGGTCGCAATGATGCCCTTGAATACATCGGGCTTCGCGTTCGGGTTCGGCTGATGCAGCAGACCCTTGTAGCCCGCGCCGGTCGTGCGCGGTTTGTTCGTGTAAATGCGCGGGATAATGAAGATCTCGTCCTTGACCTGCTCCTGCACCTTCCGCAGGCGGCTGATATAATCCAGTACTGCGTCCGGGTTGTCAGCCGAGCACGGCCCGATAATGAGGATCAGCTTGTCCTCCTCGCCGGAAAAGATCTTCCGGATCTCCTCGGCACGTTCCGCAACAATCTGTTCCATTTCCTTAGTAACGGGATACATTTCCTTTGTATCCTTCGGAATGGTCAGCTTGCGTTCAAATTCCATGTTCATCATAATGTTTCAGGCTCCTTTATTTCCCGTAAAAATACAAATTTGTCGCATCCTTTGCAGTCCTCTGCTCCTTATTATACATGATTTCTCCGGAAATGTCAACCCTTTAACGCATAAAAGCGCTAAATTTTTATGGATCAGTACAGCTTCCCGTCAAAATATTGCAGATACAGCAGCGCCATGCCGTCATAGTTATGCTCCTTCAGCACGGCTGCCTGCGTTTCCCAGCCGACATCTGCGATTTCCCCGATTGCTTCATTGACTGCCGGCATATTGTCGATCGGGTGAGAATCCGCCTGATAGATCTTCGTCGCAATGCCGTCGGACTGATCCCTCAGCGTATTCACAAGCGAGCTGAAATACGGCTGCTGCCGGATATGTTCGTGCAGCTTTAGCAGATATTCCCGCAGGCGCGGATCCTTGATTGAAATATGATCCGGCAGCGGCTCCAGCTCGCCTGCGGCAATCATTTCATCCGCAACCACATCCACGGCCTGATTGTAGGCATCGGTCATAAACCGCTCAATCTCAATATACCCGGAAAGCCGCAGAAAGGGATCCTCGCTGCGGATCATTGCCAGCGTACTGATGAATTCCGCTTCGCTCTCACGGTAAAAGCCCTTATGATGCGCCATTTCATGGGTATCCAGAACAGGCAGATATAATGGCTGACAGGAATACCGGTTGTGGATGAGCTCCATCGTGTATTCCAGCGTCATGCCGCCGATGTTCATGCGTTCCAGAATGTCTGAAAACAGCGAATTCTTGACCGGCGGATAATAGCCCGCAAGACGCGGGTACTCCGGCGCGAGCGCAGCCAGTGCATCCATTGCGCGGCGATCCAGCTCCTCTGCGGACGGGAAGACTGCCATGCCGTTTTCGTCCAGCGGAATCTCCGCGGCCGCTTCATTGGCGCCGTTTACGATATATTCCTCCGCACGGTAAATCTCCTCATAGGAAAAATCCGTTCTGCTGCTCTGCGCCGCGATCGGCGTGCAGCGCACAGGAATCAGATATTGAAAGGTTGTGAGCAGCAGCAGGACATTCAGCACGGCAAGCACCGTTTTCCAGATTCTGCCGCAGAACCTCCGGTAGCCCTGCTTTTTTCGCAGGAACGGCAGCAGAATCAGGACGGCCAGCGCCGTCAGCAGAAGCACGCCGCCGAGCACAGCGAGCACCTCTCCGGCAGCAAACGGCAGCGGCGCGCTCAGTTTGCCGAACGTATCCGCGATATGCGGATATACATGTTCCGTGTACCGGTCACAGAATGTTTTAGAAAAGGCTGCCAGGTTGAAAATCGCACTGATACCGAACAGAATCAGCAAGACGGTTTTGTATTTCGTTGTTTTCTGCATCAGATCTTCGGTTCCTTTCTGTGTTCAGTACAGTTTCCCGTCAAAATATTGCAGCAGCAGAAGCGTCACGCCGTCATAGGTATTCTCCTGCAAAATCCGTTCCTGCGTTTCCCAGCCGGTATCCGCTGTGGTCTGGATGGCCTCCTGTACGGCAGGCATCTCGTCAATCGGGTGGGAATCTGCGTTGTAGATCTCCCGTTCGATCTGATAGGCGCTGTCGATGATCAGCCCGGCGCGCTCACTCAGCTGCGGCTCCTCTCCGCAGATCTCCACAAGGATTTTGTAACGCGCCTGAGCGATTGCATAAAACTCCTCTTTGGACATGTCTTCATGGTACTCCGGCAGGTTCAGCTTTCCCTCCGCTGTCATTTCTGTCAGCAGATCGTCCTGTGCGGTCAGATAGCTGTCCTGCAAATAACGGAACATATCATAAAAACCGCTGAACCGCAGATAGGGATCGGACGACTGCGAGAGCGCCAGCTGACTGAGGAAATTTGCCTCATTCTCTTTATAATATCCCTTGTGATGCGACAGCTCGTGCGCCTCCAGGACCGGCAGATAGGTCGGTGCAATGTATTTGTTCCGTGTCGGCTCCATGGTGTAGATGTAATTGTAGCCGCCGATGTGCATACGCTCCAGAATATCGGAGCAGAGCGCGGTTTTGACCGGCGGATAGTAGCCGTTCAGCCGCGGGTAGTCGCCGGAAAGTGCCTGCATGGCCGCCGCGATCTTCGGATCGTTATCTTCGGCGGCCGGGAACGTGACCTTGCCGTTTTCGGCAATCTCGATTTCCTCTGCGGCCGCATTGACGCCGTTCACCGCATAGAGCGTCAGCGCGCGGACTTCGTCAAATGTGAACGCGGTGCGCTGATTGCTTTCACCCTTGCCGAGCACGGTGCCGCGGAACGGAATTGCCCAGAAGAACGTATACACAAACACGACGCAGACCAGCGTCATCAGAAAGGATTTGTAGTATCCGCGGCAGAATCTGCGGAAGCCCTGCCTTTTCCGGAGAAACAGCAGCAGAATCAGGAACAGGATGGCGAACAGCACCAGCACCACGCCGAGATACATCAGCAGCTCGCCGACCGCGACCGGCACCGGCGCCGTCAGGCGGCTGAGGCTACCTTCAATCAGGCAGTAGATGTGATCGGTGTACCAGTCGCAGAACTGCGGGAGGCATCCGGCGAGATTGCCTGCCGCAGCAATCAGAATCAGGGTGAGCAATATTTTCCAGTATTTTTTCATGCGGATGATCCCGCCTTTCTTTGTTGTTCTGTTCCGAAAATGGGAGAGCGATCAGTCAGCGAGGGATTGAATTGCAGTGACATAGTCATGCGCATGATTCAGTGAAAATTCTCCGTGATACAACGCAGGCAATTCGATCAGGGCGCTTGACGGAATCATTCTGCCGATCATCTGTGCGGATGTCCTGATGCCGCGGTTCTCTTTTTCTCCGTAATAGATCCTGACACGGGCTGTACAATTCGTTAATGATTCTTTGAGTGCGTAGGCGGTATTGGCTTTGAGAAAAGCAATATAATCCTCCTTTGAAACGGCACAGGTATCACGGTAATATTCATCGAATAACGCCGCTTTGATTCTTAACTGGCGAAACTGCATGTTCGCAAACCATTTCTGTTTCATCAGCGGATAACTGCATCCGAAGACCGGCGGAATCAAAGCATGGGTTATCCTGGAGGGCACAGCCATTGCGCTTTCTATGAAAGCGTATTGACAGATATCTCCTTTTTGCGAGAGCATTTCCAGTAAGATCTGTCCGCCGAGCGATAACCCGCAGATCAGAAATACCGGGCCGTTCAGGTGCTCACGGATGAACGCAATGATTTCCTCTGCATTCGCTTCAATCGTTGAAAAATGGGCATCACTTTCTGCATGGCCGTCCAGAAACGGAATGATGACATGATATTCATGTTCGAGCAATTCTGCTTCCTCACGGTAATTCCACCATGATAAGCCGCCGCCGTGCAGAAAAATGATCGTTTTGGAATGATTGCAGCCAAATTCTTTATATTTCATAAATCACCTGTTGGGAGCCGGAACCTTTCAGAAGCCGCTCCGCACCGTACAGATTCGGATTGACCGGAACTGCACAATATATGACGTTTTTTCTTATTATATCAGGGAATCTGCCGGCTGTCAAGCGGAAGATGATACCGGAGAGCAAAGCGGGCAGCGCCCCGTTATCAATCCATCGGAGATGCCGCTTTTTCAACAAACTGAGGCGCTGAACAAATCAGCGCCTCTCGGATCATATGCTGTTATTTCAGCGAATCGCAGAATGCACGGAGCTTCTCCTCATTGGCTGGATCCGGCTTGATTTTGGGATCCAGCAGCGTGAGTTCTGCTTCCAGCGCGTCGATCCCGAGCTCGTCCTTCAGCTTGACAAAGGCCTTTTCTGCGCCCGAAGCTGTCTGACACGCAAACGCCGCGATCCTTTTGCCTTTCAAATCGTTGCTGCGGATAAACGTGCGCAGCGGCGGCGCAATCGTGCTTGCCCAGACCGGGAATCCGAAGATGATGCGGCCATAGGCAGCGGCGTCGAATGCATACGGTTTGAGCTCCGGTGTTTCGGACATGACGGCGCTTTTGCCGCCCCAGATGAACTTGCTGACCTTTCCGGTCGGATAAGCCTTGACCGGCTCCAGGCACAGCAGCTCTGCGCCGGTTGCATCCGCAATCTGCTTTGCGGCGTATTCCGTATTGCCTTCCAGGGAATAGTACACGATCAGGGTTTTCATAGCTTTGGCCTCCTTCGGTTTTGTCTGGGTGATTATGCTGATATTATAGCATATAATACCGAAAAGTGCAATGGGAGAAGTATAATAAAAATGATCGTTTTGCAAATTGGGTGTTAAAATGGAGGCCGGCACTGCCGGCTTACAGCATATAATACCGAAAAGTGCAATGGGAGAATGAGAAAAAAAGGCACGGGTAAACTGTATGGGAGCAAAACCGGAAGGCGGCACGGCCGCCTTATAGCATATAAAATGATAAAAAGCAAGCGGAGAAAAGCGCAGCACGGCGTCCGGATTGTTTAATTCTTCAAATATAGGTTGTATTTTCTTGCCGCATATGGTATAATGGGGAAAAGAATGCTGCGACGCTGGAAGGAGGCGCCTATGAAGATTTTACTGATCGGCGGAACAGGCACAATCAGTCTGGCCGTCACAAAGCTGTTTGCACAGCAGGGACATGAGGTGTTCCTGCTCAACCGCGGCAGCAGGAGCGCGGAGCTCCCCGGCAATGTTACGGTGCTGCAATGCGACATCAATGACGAAACTGCGGTCAGCCGGGTTCTCTCCGGCAGAACCTTTGACGTTGTCGGTGAATTTATCGGCTTTGTACCCGCACAGGTTGCGCGCGATGTCCGGCTGTTCCGCGGCATCACAAAGCAGTATATTTATATCAGCTCGGCGTCTGCTTATCAGAAGCCGCTGTCTGATCCGGTCATCACGGAAAGTACGCCGCTCGCCAATCCGTACTGGCAGTATTCCCGCGACAAGATCGCCTGCGAGGAATACCTGATGCAGCAGTACCGTGAAAACGGCTTTCCCGTTACGGTTGTCCGGCCGAGCCACACCTATGACGAGCGTTCCGTCCCGCTGGGCGTCCACGGAAAGGGCGGCAGCTGGCAGGTGCTGAAACGGATGCAGGAGGGCAAACCGGTCATCATTCACGGTGACGGCAGCTCCCTCTGGACAATCACGCACAACAGCGATTTTGCAAAGGGCTACTGCGGACTTGCCGGGAATCTCCACGCGATCGGGCAGGCGTTTCATATCACCTCGGACGAGAGCCTGACCTGGAATCAGATCTATCAGATCATTGCGGATGAACTCGGTGTGAAGCTGAATGCGGTGCATATTCCGTCTGATTTTCTGGCAGCCGTCAGCGATTACGACCTGACCGGCAGCCTGACCGGGGACAAGGCCAATTCCGTGATCTTCGACAACAGCAAGCTCAGGCGCGCCGTTCCGGGCTTCTGCGCGACTGTGCGTGCGGATCAGGGGATCCGGCAGACCGTGCGGCATATCCTTGCGCATCCGGAATTACAGCAGGTGGATCCGGACTTTGATCGGTGGTGCGACCGCGTGATTGCAGCGTTTGAAGCGGCAAGGGATTCACTGATGTAACGGATCAGACGGAGGAAGAAGCATGGCAGATATCACGCTGCTCCCGCTGACGCAGGCGGATCAGGAGCAGTTTATCAAAGACAATCAGGAGGCGTTCCGGTACGGCGCGCTGGAGGAATTCGGTCAGCGCGATGACCATTTTGAGGAGGACGGCGAGATCATCTCCCGCGATACGATTCTGCGTTCCATCTGCGAAGGACAGGCCTTCCGGATCATGCAGGACGGCAAAGCGGTCGGGGGCGCCGTCATCCGCACGGCATACGATTCCGGCGAACTGGAGCTGCTGTTCGTGACGCCGGCCGAGCACAGCAAGGGCATCGGGTTTGCGGCGTGGTGCGAGATCGAAGCGATGCATCCGGAGGTCACCGTGTGGGAAACCTGTACGCCGTATTTTGAACAGCGCAACATTCATTTTTACGTCAACCGCTGCGGGTTCCATATCGTTGCGTTTTACGGTGTGCATTATCCTGCGCCCGAGGATCCGGACGGCGAAATGTTCGATATGTTCCGGTTTGAAAAGCGATTGCCGTCCACGCCGGAATCCGTTTCGGAACAGATCCGGCGTATTACGCATTATGAGGAGCTGATGCGGCAGGCGGAAATGCTGCCTGCGGACGATCCCGCACGGACAGACACGGTGCAGGCGCTCTCGGATTATTACGGCAGCGATGCGTGGAAGCGCGATTTTGCCGCGGATGAAGCCGGTCTGCTCCCGAAGGATCTGAAACGCGGCGTGCTCTCCGAGGACGGCATTTATAACCTTCTTGAACAATAAAAGCAGTATCTCCGATGAATCAGAATTGAGGGCGAGCGCCCCCGTTCGTAATCCATCGGAGATACCTTTTTCAGATCAAGCCTTGAAAATAAAGCGGATGAAATTGTACATCATCGGGATGATCGTGTTGCTGTCATGCCCGCCGCCCGGCACCGAAAGATAGATGTTATCCGTGCCGTGCGCCGTGAACAGGTCACTGTACTGCTTCGGGAAATCGTTGACCATGGTGTCATTTGTGCCGCCTGCAATCAGCAGCAGATACGGCGAATACGGCGGATCAATGCGCATATCGTCCTTGCTCATGACGCCGGGATGATCCATGAACTGATCCTTGGTCGGGAAGATGCCCGGTGCCGGAGCGCCGCCGCCGATATAGCCGATCTTGTCGCTGCACTTCATGCCGAGGTAGAGCGATTCTCTGCCGCCCATGGAAAAGCCTGCAACTGCGGTATATTCGCGGCCCGTTTTGACCGGATAATGCGATTCGATATACGGCATCAGGCTGCCCGGCATGTCCTCCACGAACAGGTCATAGCCGGGAACGTCCGCCTGACCGTTTCCGGTCTGCTTCGGGTGCGCCGGATCGGAATACTGATCCGTGAACACAATGATCATCGGGACGGCATCGCCGCTCTTGATCAGGTTCGTCGCAATTTCCCGCACGCCCATGCCGCTCGTCATGGCTGATTCGTCGCCGCCGTAGCCGTGATTGACATAGAACACGGGATACTGCTCATTCGGATCATACCCCGGCGGCAGCCAGACATTCGCGCCCTTGTCGCGCTTGGCCGTTTCAGAATAGTACGTGATATGTTCGAGCTTGCCCTCCGGATTTTTCAGCACATTCTGCGGCACATTCGCGGTGATCTGATCGCGGATCTTGGACATATAATCCGTATCGTGCTCCGGTTCTGCGGGCGGATTCAGGAGCTGATCCTTGAGCGTTGACAGATCCTTTGAAGTCAGCACACCGTCCCCGTCCAGATCGGCAGCATCCTTTCCCACGGCAGCATCCTCCTTGCCGAGCAGATAATCGCGGAGCGCTTCCGCATCGGCTTTGTCGGTTTTGCCGCTGTGATTTGCGTCGCCCTTTTTGAAATTGCCGGACGGCAGAACCGCCGCACCGATCCGCGTGATGACTGCTTCATCCATGTAAAAATCACAGACGGCGGTATCGGTTTCAATGTACAGCACCGGATCCGTGCCCTTCGGCACGGTGTAGCTTTCTGCGGCGAGCATGAGCCATTCGCCGGATGCGGCATCGCCCTCGGCAAAGGTATCGTAGACCGTCTTGCCGCCGGATTCGTACTGCATGGTCATTTTGAAACGGACGCTTTCGCCGGATTTCTGCATGACCTGTGCCTGTACGCGGAGCTGTGTCCCGGCGGGGCAGCTGCTGCCAAGCGCATACGAGATGCCGTTCCACGCATCCGTCCGTCCGGTGACTGCCGCAGAGGCAGAGCCTTCTGCTGCCGCATCGGATGAAGCTGCAACGGTTGCGCCGCCGCGTCCCGTCCAGCCGGAAAGGCCGTCCTCAAAGCCGGAATGCAGCAGCTCGGTTTCGGCGGCCTGTACATGCATGACACTGCACACGGCCAGCTCCAGTGCGATCAGTCCTGTCAGTTTTCTTTTCATCTTCAAATCCCCTTATTCGCTGCATTTTCTGCCGGATATGTCTGTACAGGCATTCCGGTTTTCTATGATTTGTATAATTCAGTATAGCATAGTTCGGATTTGCCGTCAAGTGTCAAATATGCAAAAAAACTGTCATTTCCGCATTTCATATGCAAACCGTTTTTCAGGAAACGGACGAAGCGCTGTGTCTTTCGCCGCTTCGGGCAGACTTGTACGTTGATGTTGATTTTTGCGCTGTAAAATACTGTACAAAGCCGCGCGGTGCATGAAGTTGTATTATAAACTGCTGCCGTGAATATGTGCCGCCGCCATTGCGGTTTTGCGGATTCTGTGCTATAATAGCAGCGTGCAATCTCTCTTTCAGGAGCGTAATTCTATGAACGACCGTGTGATTCAGGGCATCGGCTTTGCTGCCGTTGCCGTGTTTGTCCTGTCCTATCAGATCAAGTCCAACCGGAAGCTGTTTCTGCTCCAGCTGATCGGTTCGGCACTGTTCTGTCTGCAATTTTATCTGCTGGATGCAAAAAGCGGCTGCCTGAGTCTGGCTGTCAATATGCTGCGCAATGCGCTGATGATGAAGTACCGTGACTGGAACTGGGTGCGGCAGAAGTGGTGTCCTGCCGTGATCGCCGGACTGTTTGCGGCGGTGCTGCTGCTGACCTGGAACGGTCCGGTCAGCCTGCTGGCGTTTGCAGCCTCGGTTTCCAGCACCTTTGCTTACTGGTCCGACAGTCCGCGGAAGATCCGCATGGTCAATCTGGTCTGCGCGTCGCCGTGCTGGCTCGTTTACGATGTGATCGTGCATTCGCTGGGCGGCATTCTCAGCGAGTCCATTACAATTATTTCGATTCTGGTATCCTTTTTCCGGTTTGGCTGGAACGGACTGGAGAAGGACAAAGGATGATAAACGAAAAGCGGCATTCCCGATTGGGGGAATACCGCTCCGGTTTGTCGGAGAAGTTCCGGTTTCAGGGGACGCCCTCTATCGCAGGGCGTCCCCTCTTGCCGCTCTGCGGCAATTCACCCCTTGCGGAGCTCTTGAACGCAAAAGAGTTTCGCTCACTGCGGTGAGCGACGGGGGCGCTGCCCCTCGACCCCGCAAGCCTTTGAAAAGGCTTGACCGAAACTTTTATGATGGGCTTTTTTTCTATACAGAATGGGATTCTTAAGGGCTAGCAGCCCTTAAGCGGGGTTTGGGGCAGCGCCCCATTCCGGAGATACCGCATCAATCCGTCGGAGATTCCGTGATCAGATATGCGCGGCAGGGTGCGCCGTCGCAGCCGCCGAGATTCAGCGGTGCGGCGCTCAGAAAATACCGGCCCGCCTCCACATGCTTCAGTACGATGCCCTCCAGCAGCACAATATCCGCACCGAGCAGAATCCGGTGAACCGCCTCCGGTGCATCCTCCGGGCCGACAGTCTGGCTTTCGTTCCCGAACAGCAGAATTCCTGCTTCTGCAAAGAGCCGGGCTGCCTCCGCCGTCAGGACGGCCTCTCCTGCAATCAGAATGCGTGCGGACGCATCTGCCGCAGCTGCTTTTTGCAGGATGACAGCAGCATCCGCAGCGGTGACCGCGCCCTGATGCCGCGCAACATAGCATGTGCCGACATACGGCGTCAGACCGGTCTGGCCGACCGTTTTCCCATCCGCAATGAAATGAAACGGCGCATCCACATGTGTTCCGTTATGCGCACACATGGAGAACTGCGTCAGGTTGCAGATATCCCCGTCCCGGATCCTCAGCAGATGCGTCTGCTCCGGTGCGGGATCACCCGGATAGACCTTGCAGGAAAAAACCTCCTGCGAAATATCAATCAGCATGCATCTGTCCTCCGCATTTGCAGTCTGCGGTCAGCTCAGCGCGGCCGTTTCCGCATTGATCGTGTCCTCGCTTGCGGCCATTGCCTGCAGGGTCATCGTCAGCAGCTTGTCCAGCTCCCAGCCGAGCTGCTCTGCGCCGCGCTCGATCACCTCTCTGGAGCAGCCCGCAGCAAAGCCCTTGCTCTTGTACTTCTTTTTCAGGGATTTCAGCTCCATATCCTTCGTGCTTCTGGAAGGCCGCATCAGCGCTGCCGCCCAGATCAGGCCGGTCAGCTCGTCCGCTGCGAACAGCACCTTTTCCATCTCGTGAACCGGCTCCACATCAATCGTCACGCCGCAGCCGACCGTGATGCCGTAGCCGTGCGAGCAGACGGAATGAATGATGTCGTCGCTGACGCCGCCCGCTTTCAGAAGCTCCGGCGCCTTTATGCAGTGCTCCTCCGGATACAGTTCAAAATCAATGTCGTGCAGCAGCCCGACGATGCCCCAGTGCTCTGCCTCGTCTGCATAGCCGAGTTCCTGCGCATACCATTTCATCACCGCTTCGACGGTCAGCGCATGCTGGAGATGAAACGGATCTTTGTTGTACTGTCTGAGCAAGGCAAATGCCTGTTCTCTGTTCATGTTTCTGTTCCTCCTTGATTTTATGCTGATAAGCGGCTGCGCTTATCTATGTTTATGATATTGCTGCGGACAGCGGCCGGAGGCTCCTTGCCTCCGGCCTCCCGCAAACTTTTATTATGGGTTTCTTTCAGCGCCCTGATTCGCTGCATCATTCGCAGATCAGTCTGCATCTGAAACCGTAATCTGACAGATGCCGCTGATACAGTCTGCCGGACGGGGGCCGGACAGATCATAGTACGACCCCGGATGCAAAGCGCCGATTTCGATGCGCAGACCGGTATCCGCAGTCAGCGCCCCGTCTGCATCATACCAGTGAAAGCCCGCAGTTGTGCCGTCAACTGTGTCTTCCCCGTCCGGATGAAAACAGCCGTTTTCGTTTACAAGCCGCAGGACGCGCTGCTTCTGATTGCTGCTGTCATAATGCTGCCCGTAATTGCTGTATGTCAGCTCCGGGCCGTTCAGTCCGTCGGATACTTCTGCCTGAACGTGCAGGATACGGACACCGCTGCCGCCGTATACGGGCTGATTGCCGTCCGGCGTGATATATTCAATCAGAAAGTATTCGCTCAGAAAGCCTGCGTCCGGCTCCTTCGGAATCAGAATGCAGGACGGCGCATCCGTGGAGGGGCGGAGCAGAAAGGTCTGTGTTCCGCCGGAATAGACCTGAATTGCATCCTCTGTGATCCAGCCGAGCAGCAGCTTGGAGCAGGCGGACAGATCGCCGGAATTATCGTCCATCAATTCATAGCCTGCGTCACCGGTCAGGCCTTCTTCCGCGGCCTGATCGGTGCTGTATTTGTAATAATCCGGCAGTCCCAGCGCGTGCCCCAGTTCATGCGCTGCGGTTCCGATAAAGTTCGCGCGGTTGTTTTGCTTGTATGTCACGGTGCAGTAATGCCTGACGCGGATTCCGTCATACGTTGTCTGCACAGCGGAAACAGCGGTAAAAGGCCACCAGTCCGGCTGGCTGTCTGCGTCGCTGTCAAGCAGGAACGCTTCGTCCGGCAGCACGAGGACAAACGCATCCAGAATCTGATTTCCGTCGGCATCATACGCGCGATAATCGACCTGTTCATCGAAACGCTCCATGATTTCATGGACGAGCTTCTGCCCTTTTCCGGCTGCATACCAGCTGATCGGATGCGCCGCCGTGTATTCGTAAATATCGCCGGTCAGCTCCATGCTGCCGTAGGACGCGCGTTCGTAGAATCCGGCGACGCTCTCGTGCGGATAGCGCGGAGAATCCGGATTTGCTTCTGAAAAGAAATCGGTTTGAAGCTGTTCGGAAATCCGGTTCACGGAAAAGGCGCAGTCCGGAAAACTGACCGCAAAAACCGGGATACGGTCTTTCCCGGCAGACGGCAGCGACGGGTTCAGCGCAGAGATCGGCGGATCCGTCATCGCGTTTGGCGCAGACTGATTTTCAGAAATCAGGGCGCGTTTGATCAGGGTCAGATCGGCCGCATTGAGTTTGCCGTCAAAATTGAGATCGCCTGCCTGCGGATCCGTAATGCTGTCCGCAGTCAGCAGATAGCAGCACAGAATATCCGCATCGTCTGTACGGAAAGCAGCATCCGCATTGACATCAAACGGAATGCCGATACCCGTCTGATAATCAGGATCAGACATGCCGTACCATTCTTTTGTGACAAGCGGAACAATACCGAGGTCATGATAAAGCCGGAGCGCAAGATTCCAGTGTTCCTCAAAAAACAAAGGTTTATCGGGGACGACGGCGAACCGGACGCCGGGCTCGTCTGTTTCTGTGATGACCGAACAGTGCAGATCATGCTTATCCAGATACTCCCGCAGTTCTGACGCAGACACTTGCCTTCGGGAACCGGCGCCGTAAAGCTGATCCTCCGGATAACAGGTCAGATACGGCATGAACACACACTGCCGCTGATATGCGGGTACATGGAAGTAAAATGCTGTGAGCAGACCGGCATCGTCCAGTTCCTGCCGGATGCGGTTCAGTGTGATGCGGCTGCTGTCTGTCAGGCAAAAGCAGTTCTGTCCGGGTCGGCTGTATTTGTCCGGACCGTTCGGATAATAAGTTTGCAGAACAGCCGCAGCCGCTTCGGCATCCGCCGGTGACTTTGTGTAAAACAGGGCGGATTCCCCGACGGGAACATTGACGGAAAGATCTATGATCACAGTGTCATACGTATCGTATTCGGAAGTGATCAGGGTTCCCGGTTCCGGGAGCGGGTACTTGGAGGAAACGGTGTACTCGCCGGGAAGAAATGTGCCGTCCCAAAGTGCATTGACAAAGTTTTGCAGCATTCCGTCATCCTCAAGGACGGATCTGCGCCACGATGCATAATTCTCCTGCCGGTCTGTCATCTGATTCGCGGATACGTCTGCCGTCAGGGCTATGCTGCACAGGATTGTCAGGCAGCAGGCAGCGGCTTTCATGATACGGGAAAAAATGTCTTTCATTGTGACTCACCAATTATGTTCTATTCCGTTGAAGCGGCAGGGGAAAGTATCGGATGTACAACAGACCGGGCTTATGCCTGCGCTGCTGCATTTCTGGCCGCCTCTCTCTCGATATGCGTTTCCAGATCGGCCAGTCTGGTCGGAACCGGGATATGACTTTCCTGATCGGTCAGCTTCATCGCAAGCGCGCAGGCTGTGTCCAGCGATACGAAGTTCCCGACAGAAACAAAGATCGGCTTGACGTCCCGGTGCGTGCGCAGTGCTCTGCCGTAAACCTCGCCGTCTATGACGATATCCGTATAGCTGCCCGCTTCGCTGCCGGGCTCTGTATAGTCGGTCTTTTGATCGACGCGGAAATAGGTCTTTGCGATGCCGACCGTCGGTTTGTTCAGATAAAAGCTCGCGTGCGTGGCAATGCCCATGTGCCGCGGGTGCAGATAGCCGTTGCCGTCAAAAATGAAAATGTCAGGCACGTTTTCCAGCAGCTCCGCTGTTTTCAGGATCAGCGGCAGCTCCCGGAACGCAAGAAATCCCGGCATATACGGCACTTCAATCCTTCCGCAGACATGCTGCTTTTCCAGGACCTTATGCGTATCCGCATCAATGACGACAATACAGCAGACCGCATATTCTGCATCGTCCTGATTCCAGTACGCAAGATCCACGCCTGCGATCCGCTTCACGCTGTTCATGTCGAATCTGTCAACCGGTTCAATCCGGTCACGCAGCGCATTCTGTTGTTTCAGGAATTCCTCCTGCATTGCTTTTGTATCCATCATCATTCACCTCCGAAGAATTATGCGCCATGGGCGGCACTGCATGATATTCTGTTTTGATTATAGCATATAAAGCTGCAAAAAGCAAGCTGAGAGCATTATTCTTTATGATACAAGCTGACTGCCGGAGCGCTTTCGATCAATGCAGGCGGCGCTGCCCGCTTATAGCATATTATACCGGAAAGTGCAATGGGAAAAGAAAAAAAGATCATATCTTCGCTGCATGGAAGTAAAAATGGAGGGCGGCTCTGCCGCCTTATACCGGAACGTGCAATCGGGAAAGTTGTATTATCTCACTTGAAATATTGTAAATTTTATAATCCAAATTTGTATTGTAAAATCAAATCTACATTTAGGAAAACTGCACGAACACAAACAGCACAACTTTACGCATTCCGCAAAGTTGTTATGCTTGTATCTGTATAAAAACCATCTTGCCTGAATGTTTATATTATTACGGATACACTCAATTTTATTATTATTAAAATATATATTGTATAATAGTTTCGCTCTGCTGCTTGCTTTCTTCGCTGCTTATGTACGCTCTCGGCTTAAAAACAACTAATTGTATATTATTAAGGAAAATTTCAGGCAAATACCTCAAAATTCCAATTTTGCAAATAATTTATAATCAAATAATTATTAAAATACATTTCATGATATTGACTTTTAATTAAACTTGTGGTATAATCCGTGCATGCACCGGAAACGGTGTAAAATTCAACATGAGGTGAAAGAAATGAAACTCAGAAGATTCAAGGCAGCAGCAGTCGCTATGGCTGCAATCACAACCGTCTGTGCAGGTCAGGCAATCACTGCATCGGCATTCGAGTACACCACTGCAACACAGGCACAGTGCGAAACACAGAGCCGTATGAACACCTTTGTCAACAAGTGGAAGTACACCGGCTCGTTCCGTGCGGGCAGCTCTTTCTACAACAACAGCTCCTACATCAGCGGTGTTGTCGTCGGTCCTGCATTCAGCAGCACAACTATCAGCCGCACCTACGGCTACAACCCGATCTACGGCGGCAGAGCACTCGCAAGAATGCTGGCTGAGGATTACTTCGGAACAAGAAACTTCGTTGAGAACTACTGCAACGGCAAGTTCTACAAGCCGATGCTCGGCGACCAGCTGCACCTTGTCAACGGCAATCAGGAAAAGACCGTTCTGGTCACCAAGACGACAGGCACCATCGAAGTCGTTGAGGTCGTCAACCAGAGAATCCAGTACAATGTGACCTATCAGAACTGCAACGGCACGTTCGTCAAGAACAACGTGGGCTGGAACTGCGACTATGTCACCCGTCCGATCAAGCAGGGCGATGCAAACGCGGACGGCCTTGTCCAGTGCTATAACTACTATGTCTGGAGCAACGATCTGGACACCATCAATTCTTACAGCAGCCAGATCCCGGGCGGCGTCCGTGAGGATGTTCTGAAGGCAGCTTGCAGCCTGAACAATGACTGGGACATCGACTATGTGGATTACAGCATGCTGCTCAACAATCAGGCAGTTCCCAACGGCTGGAACACGAACGGCCGTATGAGCGGTAACTTCGGCTATGTCAAGGGCATCAACTGATTTCCTGCTTTTTCCGATGCGTGGTTTCATATGACAAACCACCCGTACGGCTTTGAACGCTGTGCGGGTGGTTTTGATTTGCACGTTTTGACTTGATGAAACGGCAGGTTTATGGTATAATGATATGGAATGGAAAAAGCATCTGAGAGGGGAACCGAAATGATTGAAACAAGCAGATTAAACATATATGCCGCATCGCAGGAGATGATGGCAGCTTTCATTGAAGCGCAGACTGCGGATGTCCTGAAAGCGGCTTATACAGAAATGCTGAACGGCTGTCTGGAGCATCCGGATCAATGGGACTGGTATGCGATCTGGATGATTGAACTGAAAGACGGCACACATATCGGAGAATTCTGCTTCAAGGGGCTTTCTGCGGACGGCATCGCAGAAATCGGATACGGGATCTCCGAAGAATATCAGAACAACGGCTATGCGACCGAAGCGGTCAAAGCGGCGCTGGAATGGGCGTTTGCGCATCCGGACATTGCCGCCGTGGAAGCGGAAACCGATTCTGAGAATACTGCTTCCAAAAGAGTGCTTGAGAAATGCGGATTTGCGCGCAATGGAATCATCGGCGAAGAAGGGCCGAGATGGGCGGTTTTCAAGTGAGGAGGACTTGTAGTAACACACCCTGATATGCGTACAACACGTTGTTGAGCCGCCTCAATACGCAGCGCACGTACTGTCAGGTTCGTTGACAAGGACGCCGGCGGGATGCACTGTGCTGATAAGCCGCTTTTCCGCACTATGAATTGTAATAGAATGGATGTTATCAGATTTTATACATCAAATGTGAGGTTTTTGTTGTACTATGAATAAAAATCAGACTATTCAGATATTGCGGGGAATATTGTTCTTTATTATATTACTATATCACCTTAACACACCTGCCTTTACAATGGGGTGGATGTACATAGAATTCTTTTTTTGTTTGTCCGGATTCTTTATATTCAAAAAAATAAGCAATATAGCATCAGAAACAAAAGAATTCAAATTCACACAAATGTGTATTGTTATAAAAGACAGAATTCTGAGATTATATATTCCAACTTATCTGTTGTTAGTGGTTGCATCTCTTTTGCTGGCGATATCAATCAACCAAATCGGAGGGGTAACTCACATTCCCTCTTACTTTGTTTCTTTACAGAATTATGAATGGGCGGTTCATGGCATGGATGGGGTATATATGTTACCCCATACCTGGACGGTTGCGATTGAAATCCATGCTATCATTATTATCTGTGTTCTTATATGGCTTTCTTATAGATCTTTTCACGGTATTCGTTTTGTACCAATAGTACTTATTATTATCTCGCTGATATGGGGAATGATTGCTGTGAAAGTACAAAATAAATATGCTTACTCACTTTGCACACTGTCACATTTGATATCATTCGGTTTTGGCGGCGTAGTTTATAATAATACCAATAAAAAAAACTATAGCTTAAAGAAAGGGCTGCCATTTATTATTTCAACCGCTGCTGCTGGGCTGATATGTATAACCCTATTGATATTCTATGCTTGTGCTATAAAAGCATTTACCATCAACGATACGATTGTTTCTACTTTTCATGATGCAAGTGTTGATATCAGGGATATGTTTCCACTTTCTTTATTGTATGGTGGAATTGCGCTGCTTTCGTCAGCGGTTGTGCAGTTGTGTGTTTCAATTCAGCATAAATACAGCTCCAAGCTAATGACTTTTATGATATATATTGGCGATAATAGCTATGAGCTATACTTATTGCATTACCCAATCGCTTTAGTTGTAAAGAACTATATTTCCATTGATATACTGCGCTTCTTTATTGCGTTTGGGATAACCCTGGTAGGTGTGATCGTATATAAAATGCTTCTAAAAAAAGCAACAGCATTGCTAACTCAATCTCATAGGGAGCTGAATTAGCATTCCGTTTTCAGCGGAGTGCGGTTTGTTGAAATAACGATCCTATCTTCTCCTTTTATTAACTTTATTCTGAATCCTTTAATGGTGCTTTTCTTGTGCGGCAGATTAACATCTGCCATACGATGTTTTCTTACACTTGGAGAATGGCGCATTTCACTGTCGAATGGGTCTTGGATACTATGGAGAAAAAGGAAGCCGAGTTATGAAGCTTTAGAGCGAACAACAAGTCAAATTATGAGGGGGATTATGGAAAATATTGCAAATGTAAAGTCTGTTAAAAGTGCACAACTTAAACTTCGATTTTTAGGCATAATGCCGAGTCCAACTTTTCTTGTATTTTCGGAAAGAATATAAAAGACAAGTTTCATTATATTGCATACAATTACGTTAAAACAAATATTGACACGCGAACAATGCGGCGACTGATAATAATCCTTTGACACCTCGTCGAGGAAAAGCGCATCGTGGAAACTCTGGAAAGGGTTCTGGGGATATGATTCACGCTTAGATCGTTATATTCCAGAACGACGTACAAAAATCCGCAATCCTAGATCTGTTAAAATATCAACGAAACTTCAAATACATCCTGGCGGATGGAAGGGGATAATGCAGTAAAACATGAGCGGGAACCGCCACATAGCCGGTTCCCGTTTCGTTATACCCTTTCGTAGTTAAAGCTCTTCTTCTCTTCGAATACATACTCGGCGGTTCCTGCGGTGCATCGGCATTGGTCTGAACGTTCGGGACGGCACTATTCTCATCGTTGTTTCGTTGATCACATTCCAGATAACGCCCGTTTTGATCCAGCGGGCAGACCATGATGTACTTTGTCTGATCCATGACAACGTGGTAGCAGAAAACATCCGTGACGCCGTTGCCGCGCCAGTCCACGCGAACAGGCAGATCAAGCCAGACGATATTCCCGTCGCTGTCAGTCAGGATTTCACCGCCTGTTTTCGCGCTTTTCAGAATATCGGAAAGATATTCTGCAAGGAAAATGACAGCTTCACCGATAGACTGACACAATGTTGTCGTCCCTTTGAATGATTCGTTGTTTCTGTGCACATAGTACGCAGTTGCATCGGATAAATGCTTGAAGCCGAATCCTTTATAGATCTCATTATCATTTTCACGGACGATCTTATACGCAGCCTTGAATGGTTTCATGATCTCACCGCCTTTATATTATTTCTTGAAATTCGATTCAGTTACTCCTGTTATACACCGCCGTCCCGGAGCATACGATTGAGAGAATAGAAGTCCGGTGACTGTACAAATTCAGATGCTTCCCACCGGCTGATTTCATCATCATAAACTTTTAATGTGTGATCATCAAACAGCACCCATTTGATCTCATCCAGTTCGCCGGGATGCTGCTGAACAAATTCCTTTGCGGTTCGCACCGCAATCTGCGCGGCTTCCTCGAGCGGGAAATGATAGATTCCGGTTGCAATCGACGGAAACGCAATGCTCCGGATTCCGTGTTTGACTGCGAGCTCCAGACAGGAACGATAGCAGGACGCGAGCAGTTCACGCTCACGGTTGTTTCCGCCGCTCCAATGCGGCCCGGGCGTATGAATGATGTATTCGCACGAGATTCGATATGCCTTTGTGATCTTTGCCTGTCCGGTCTTGCAGCCGTTCAGCATCCTGCATTCTGCAAGCAGTTCCGGACCTGCGGCTCTGTGAATCGCGCCGTCCACACCGCCGCCGCCCAGCAGACTGGTATTTGCCGCATTCACGATTGCCTGCACGCCGTGATCTTTTGTAATGTCCCCGCGTACTGCCGTGAATTTCGTCTGACTGACCGGCTCCTGCGGTTCATTCTTCCACTGTATATAGATGTACTTCCTTGCCCAGTCCGGATCTTCATAGTGACTGTATTCATCCATCTGGCAGCCGTGGCAAAGGTCATCCGCCATTTCAAGGATGACGTCGATCAGTTCCAGATCATTCTTCCATTTTGCATCAATGGCATCATATCCCAGCAGCGCACCGAGAATGTTGCCGGTCACGGCGCCTGTGGAGTCGCTGTCACCCTTATGATTTACCGCTGCAATCACGCCTGCGGAAAAATCATTCTGATACCGAAGCGCACAATAGATCGCAATGCCGAGCGTTTCCTCAGCGACCCAGCCTTCGCCGATCCTGTGGATATTTGCAAGATCGGATTCGTTGTTTTCCGAAAGTTCGACTGCCAGATCAATGATATCCGTCAGTTCTTTCAGATGCTTGTCCCCCTGAAACAGCTTTTCTGCTGTTTGCTTTGCTTCCAGCACAATGTCTTTCAGCATCATCTTCTGTTCCGGAAATACGATGCGGGAAATGATATGCGTCAGCACCGCAGCCGGCATATAGCCGAGTGAGTGTCCGTGCGTGATCGCTGCAATCTGTGCGCCTTCCATATCCAGATCTTCGATCGCTGCATGCGGATATTTCAGTGCAAGCGGCGCAACCCGCATAACTCCGCCGCAACCCTTGCTGTCATTCT
Source organism: Oscillospiraceae bacterium (assembly GCA_016281125.1). Classification (GTDB taxonomy): domain Bacteria; phylum Bacillota; class Clostridia; order Oscillospirales; family Ruminococcaceae; genus Firm-04. Next base: position 35,091 of record JAEEIA010000096.1, read on the forward strand.
GCGGATTTCGGATGAAATCATCCACATGATCTGTTTCTTTTTTCTGCTTGTGCAATGCAGAAAGACAGGTATTTCCCGGCGCTCTGCGGCTGTATAACTCCGGTACATCACAAAGCCATGAGATACCGCCCGGCATATTGCTGCGCGATTGCTTCCGGCTTTCCGCATAGGAGATCTCCTGTGTGCGGAGCCAGTCCTGATAGGCGGATCTGACATAGCATCTCGGCATAGCACCGACCCCTCTCATGCACAGACGGGTTTCCCCGAACAGCAAGCCGTTTGCAGTGAACAGCGTCATCTGTGTATCATCAGAGATCAGCGCTTTTCCGGCCGATGCGTCCAATGCATATTCCGTGATGCCGGATACGCCGTATGTTGAGAATATCCGATCTTCATCCCAGAATTCGACCGCATAGCCGAGCGCATCACCGACCGCGCCGCCGACCATACAGCCGCGGATCCTGTCCAGATTGACTTCGGTTTCTTTGATGCATCTTAACGCTTCCTCACACTCCTGCTGGTTTTCCTCGCGGTAGAAATTGTCAAATGCGAAGTTTCGATAAAATTCCTTATAGTTATACTGCTCCGGCGTGCGGTCCAGCACAGCAAAGTCGATCCGGCGGAACAGGTCCGCTTCGCGGTGATGATTATATTCGATCTCCTTCAGCGCTTTATAAAACAGATCAGAGATGATACGCGCATCGTTGCCGAACGCGCCGCAGCCCCATGCACCGAGGACAAGATGCCGGTATCCGAGATAAGCCACACATTTCAGCATCCCCATAATACGGTTATAAACCATATCCTGATACGCTGTTTCGCTCATGCCTTCCATGCCGCGGGCGATATTCGGCGCGGCACAGGTCAGCACCGATACGATCACCGTATCGTCAAGCAGTTCGCTGTTTTCATCCTTGATGATCTCGACCTGCGGCGTAATCATCAGCGCATCCGAGCCCATCAGCGAATGCAGGCTTTTGTTGTAGTCGTAGTACGCTTTTGCCGCTTCACTTTCCAGCGACAGCAGCAGTGAGCTTTTTCTGCACAGGTCCTCCTCCTGTGCTCTTGCGCCTCTCCGGACACCGCCGCCGGGATGCACGGCGCTGGCAAGGTTCAGCACCAGAATGCCCTTATCATCATCCGAGAACAGATAGGTATCTTCAAGCCGTTTTCTTGCAAGCGCAAAGGAATCCATGTTTTCGCAGCCGTGGCCGCAGCGACCAATTATGATCGGCGGCTGAAAGTCTGCGCGGCTGCTGTATTTCCGGACATCCTCCGGCAGATAGACCTGAATCTCCTGCATTTGCTCTGCCGTGAGCTTCAGTGGAATTCGCTTGCCGTTTTTCTCATACCAGCCCTGTTGTAGAATCTGCATGGTGTCTTCAAACATGCGGATTTCCTGTGTTCTGTCTCTCATTATGACCGCCGCCTTTCCGGTTATTACATTTGGTTGATTCGCTGAACAGGCAATATCTCTGTTCAGCTATATGATACCATATTCCGGAGTGATAATGGTCGCTTGACACGCGACATTTGGTCTTAGACGAATTTATATACTAATCCAATTCAAGTATATCACGTTTTGAGCGGGATTGCAAGCGTGTTATTTGAAATAATAAACGGGAGCAGTCCGATGGCTGTTCCCGTGTCTTGTTTTTATTTGATTACATTGACAGATCAAAGAAAAAACATTATATTTTCCTATATTGTCCTCTACCAAAAAACTCAACGAAGCCTTTGTTTCGTAATAACTGCAGTTGTTGTCTTATCTTTGCTTCAACATTGTTGTTATTGATGTGCTTCTTCTGTAGTAATTCAACATAAGCATATACATCACTTAGTGTGAATTCAGTTTTATGAATCTCATTGACACAATTAAGTACATCTATCAACCAGCCTCTTGATTCAATGGATTTTGTTTGAAGCTGTTTGATTCGATTATATCGGTGAATAACATCCTGCTGATCAAGAATTGAACTATTCTGAATTACAGTGATCTTGCCTTGTTCTGGTATATCACCAAATAGAATATTGCAACCTACCCATCCGTGCCTTCTTGCAGTATCGGCAAGAGGTTTTCTCTTTTCAATGATATCGGGCACAAAGAAAAAACGAGGGATCAATAATAGTCCAGTCACGTCGAACGATTCACTATATTGCAACAAGAATAAATCAGGATTGGAATCACTTGTTATTCGATCAATCATTGTCGAATACGCCCCGTCCGCGATCTTTTTACCAATGTTACCGCTTTTACTCTTTAACTCGTATATCTCTCCACAATTATCGCATTGGAAATCTGCAACAGGAGAGTTATTTGTAAGATGTGTTATTTTCGGGTTTCCACAATTAGGACAATACATATTATCGCCTAACCACGATTCACTCATAACACGGATTTTTTGTGCAGGGCTTTTGTAACCATCTGATAAAGAGAGATCAAATTCCAATTCCATATTTTGCTCCTATCACAGTTTTAGCGCGCCTTACTTAGTATTCTTTCCAGTAACATTTCTATAATATCACATTTCCAGATAGAATGCAATGGAAAGAACGAACAAAGTAATCAATTCAGGTGAAACGGCTGTAATGTAACCACATAAAGGTATGTACTCGGCGTTCATACCTTTGTTTTCTTATAAGCCTTTCAATTTGGGACACAGTGTGTCTCGAATTTGAAAAAATATACCACCGGTTTACTTGACATTTCCGCTCGGGTATGCTATAATGTGCTCAACGCAGGGCAGAAAGCCCGCGATATTCTGACGAACGAAAGGGTGAAAACAATGAACGCGATGATGAACAACGCAATGAGCCTGTATGCTTATGAATACCAGCAGTTTTGCTTTTTTCTTCAGCAAGAAGAGGAGAGCTGCTTTGTGCTGCGCACAGGACATACGGGTGTTTGTTCAGCCGCCCTGACAGGGTAAGATCGTGTTTCATTGTGAACCATCTTCTGATAGAACAAAACCGTCTGTGTGCAGTACCGTAAGCACGCAGACGGTTTTTGTATTCTGTCAGAAAGGTGGTATTTTTATGTCTTCCGATACGCCGACGATCAATATGGCGGCGACCGGCGCAAACATCAAGGCGCTCATCAAAAACAAAGGGCTCAGGGTTGCCGACGTGCAAATCAGATGCGGGTTCAACACGCCGCAAGCGATCTTCAAATGGATGCGCGGCGATGCAATGCCCACGATTGACAATATGGTGATTCTTGCGCATCTTCTCGATGTGCCCATTGACAGGATCATCATTCTCAACTGAATATACCCGCCCGGCTGCATCGGGCGGGTACAGATTATTCCGCTTCGTCTAACAGGCAGGACACCGGTCTCTGAAGCCGTGAATGGGAGTTCGAATCTCTCAGCGGAAATCCAGTGGGCAGTGCCCACATCCATTGATCTAAAGCTTTCCGGAAGCATTTGATAAAACATGAAGTATATTTATTTCCGCAAGCGCATTGCAATCAACCAGTATTTGTGCGCATCCTTTGATCTGAAGCACGCCGAAAGATTTTGCTGTTTTGAAAATGAAATATGCCTTTGTAGCTCAGTCGGTAGAGCGCTGGTCTGAAGAACCGGTTGTCGCAAGTTCGATTCTTGCCGGAGGCACTCCAGGGTGTATCAGCACACCTTGATAATTCCGTTTCGTCTAATGGCAGGACACCGGTCTTTGAAGCCGTGAATGGAAGTTCGACTCTTCCAGCGGAAATTCATGGGTAAGTAAGCATAGCGGCGATTGCAGCGGACTGTAAATCCGTGACGTCAGATACACCGCAGGTTCGAGTCCTGCCTTACCCATCGGGCAGTGCCCGATTCCGATGATCTAAAGGTCTCCGGAAGGTCAACTGCTCATTTGCGGAACACTTCTCTCAATAGGCGTTCCGCATCAATCTGGTCGCATAAGCCTAACTGGAAAGGCAGCTGTTTGCTAAACAGTCAGTAGCCGTGTGTTTCATGGTGTTCGGGTTCGATTCCCGGTGTGACCGTTCAAATAATTATTCTGCATATATAAACGCAGCATGTTTTCTATCCTTGTTGCTTGCTGTTTTGTCAGCGGATCCGTTCCAGTATCAGCTTGATGTGGGTATGCTCTGTGAGCGTAAAGCCGAAATCCTTCCGGATCTGCCATGCAGTGTAAGGAAGCGTGAACACATCCTTGTATACAAGCCTGTATGAACCGGGGATCCGTTTCATCAGCTCCTCCGTATAAACAGGAAAGTAGTTTTCATGCACTTCCCTTTCCCAGTTCTGCGTATATTTGTATTTCAGCAGAAAATGCACGAGCTGGCGCTGCGTCTTGATCTTTCCACGGACTTTCTCAAAGCTCTCCAGCCATTCTGCGCAGCTGCTTTGTCTGACGGCCGCAAGCTGATCTGTGCGGACAGGAATATCCTCTGCCTGCGAATACATCATGTCGCGGATCGTAACATACTGAAAGCCGCTCCCGAAAACTCTGTCCCAGAAGATATCAATATCCTTCTCATCGCAGTAGGAATAAACCTCATGTACTGTACTGGAAATATTGATCAGGCTCTCTGTAAACGGGATGCTGATTTGTTCCCAAACGTCAAAGAACTGTGCGTCTGGAACGTTCCGGCGTGCGGCTTCAATCATTTCCGGGCTGATGTCATAGCCGATATATTCGTATTCGGGAAACATCGGCTTCATCGCCTTGATCAGCTCTCCGTTTGCACAGCCGAAATCAAGGATATACCGGAACGGCTCAAAGACCTTATCCATGAAAAACATCTTATCCAGTATAGAACGCTGCATTCTCGTCAGGTAGATATTCAGATCGGATATCTGGTTCTTATCTGTATTCATAACATTGTCCCTCCATTGATCCGGATGCCGGGGCGGTATCACAGATGCTGCCTTTCAGTCAGCGCAGGCGCTTGCCTGCTGCATATTCCTTGATTCATTCCGCATCAGAAGATACATGATGATCCCGGATGCCAGAATCACCAGCAAATTGACCGGAGCCAGCACAATCACCGGCAGCCCGTCAAAGAAGAATCCGGCGCCGAAGCGGTAAAGATTTCCGTGCAGCAGAATCATCTCACCGATATACATGAGCAATGTCACCGCTGCCGACACAATGACCGGAATCCGCAGCATGACAGTGCGTCTGCGGTTCAGAAGCAGCGAACCGGTAAAAATGCCTGCGGTCAGCCCCATGAGAATGAAAAACGCTGACATCAGCGACGCGGAAAGCGCCGAAACCTGAATGCTGCCGTCCCGCCAGAATGCCGTAAAGCAAGCCAGAATGCACAGCCCGAGAAAGGCTGCCGCGGAAACGGACTGGAGAATCAATGCACGCTTCCGGCTCTGATTGCCTGTCCTGATGATCTGCGCAAAGCCGTAAAAGCAGTTCAGCAGGGCGAGAATCAGCAGAACGGAAATCAGATAGAAATGCAGCTTGAATGCGGGGTTATATTCTCCCATGAGAATTTCGACCGCGGAATGCGTTTTGTAATCCGTTACGGTGTCCAGCGGCTGATAGCACATAAACATCTGCCAGTCCCGGAGCCTGGCAACGGTTTCCTCCGCGGTGACAACCACATGCCGTTCAAACCAGAATTCCGCTCCGAAGAAGACAGCAATGGATACGGCAGTACCGCCGAATACCGCGGCGCGCTTCAGCAGTTTGATGCACAGCGGCATCAGCAATATTCCAAGGATGATTGCAGCAGCAAGCGGGGTATAGGGGATCACATACTTCGGATAGTTTTCTTTCAGAACAGTCCCGTTTCTGATCATATCGGCAATGACGCTTGTTCCCATATACAGCGGATAAAAGGAAACAGCGAGAACGCCGATCAGGACGGACAGCCAGTATATTGCAAACTTTTTGTTTTTCATGATGCACCTCCGTTTCTGTATTATCTGAATTATATCATATTATTTCGTAAATATCAATGGGAGATGTGTTTTTTCATTCTAAAATTGCAGACATGGGTGCAAAATCGGAGCCGGGCACTGCCCGGTTATATCATACACAGGCGGAAAAGTCAATCAAACCGTAGTGCCGGATATCATAAACAGGGAGGAGGCGAAAGCATCACAGAAAAGCCGGCCAGTGTGTTCCTTTCCGGCGGCCGGTGCTTGATTTTTGATCCGTAAATGTGATATAATAAAAATATAGTCGTAACTCCGACAAAAAAACGGAAGGAAATCCGGAACAATGGACAAACAACTCAAACTGAACACAGGGCGGACGATCCGTGTGGGATTTGCATTTCTGGCGATTCTGGCATTCTGGCAGATGTACAACAATGTCATACCGCTGATTCTGACGAAAACATTTCACATGGACAAGAGCCTGTCCGGCGTGATTATGGCAGCTGACAATGTGCTTGCGCTGTTTCTGCTCCCGCTGTTCGGCGGATTATCCGACCGCTGCAAGGCAAAGATGGGCAAGCGCAAGCCGTTTATTCTCGGCGGAAGCGTCGCGGCGGTCTTTCTGATGCTGCTGATTCCGTTTCTGGACAACGCGTATTTTCAGAATCCGCGGACGGCCGTCGAGATTCTGTTTGTCTGCGTGCTCGGCTGTATTCTGGTCGCAATGGGAACCTATCGGAGCCCGGCGGTCGCGCTGATGCCGGACGTGACGCCAAAGCCGCTCCGCAGCAGAGCAAATGCCGTCATCAATCTGATGGGGGCGCTCGGCGGCATCCTCTATTTGATCGTCGCAAAAATCATGTATCCGTCCTCCAGAACGCAGGACGCGGCGCATGTCGATTATCTGCCGCTGTTTCTGGTTATGGCGGGCATCATGATTCTGTCGCTGATCATCGTGATGTTCTTTGTCCGTGAGGTGCAGTGGAATGCGGAGATGCTTGCATATGAAAAGGCACATCCGGAAGAAAACCTTGCGGTGGAAACGGCGGAGCATACGGAGCAGCTCCCGAAGGACGTGAAGAAAAGCCTGCTCTTTCTGCTGATGTCCGTCGCGCTCTGGTTTATGGGCTATAACGGAATGGAAACCTGGTTCACGACCTATGCGGATGCCATGTGGAACATGGGGCTCGGCGATGCATCGCTGTGCCTGACGATTGCAACCGGCGGCGCGATCCTGTGCTTTATTCCGTCCGGTCTGCTGGCGAGCAGAATCGGGCGGAAAAAGACAATTATGGGCGGAATTCTTCTGATGTCGTTCAGCTTTTTTTCCGTGTTTGCCTATACCTGCGTGTTTCAGACGTTCAGTAAGCTGCTGTACATCCTGTTCTTTCTGGTCGGCGCGGGCTGGGCGTTTATCAACGTCAATTCGCTGCCGATGGTGCTGGAAATGTGCAGAGGCTCCGAGGTGGGGCGCTTCACCGGTTTTTACTATACATTCAGCATGGCGGCGCAGATTGTAACACCGATCTGCGCGGGTACGCTCCTTGAACATGTCAGCTATATGACGCTTTTCCCGTACTGTGCGGCTTTTGCATTGCTTTCGTTTGTCACGATGCTGTTTGTGCGGCACGGGGATGCAAAGGCCGAAGTCAAGCAGGGACTTGAGGCGTTTGAAGAGCTCGATTGAATATCCGATAAAGGTATCGCTGCGCGATGAATCCGTCGGAGGCACTTATATAAAGACAAAAAGCACCGTTTCCGGACTGGAAACGGTGCTTTCGTATTGGTTCAGTCTGATCAGCCGATCGGGGTGAATTCCGGATCCTCGCCGACTTCGCCGGAGGCCGTGATCACGTCCGCAGCCTCAAAAGCAATGATCAGAAGCTCAGCATCTGTGTACTTTTCCATGGTTTCACCTTCTTTCCGTTTTCACAGGATCACTCTTCATGTTCCTGGCCCTGGCTTTGTCCTTCAACATATGCCTTGACCTTGAGATAGTAATTGTACATTGCTCTCATTTCCTTGCCCAGCGCGTTATTGCCGCAGTGCGTGGAAGCATAATCCAGTGCGCTGTGGCTGAAGCTGATGATGCCGTCAGCAGTCGAAACAACAATCTCGTTCACCTTCGGGAGATCCATTGCCTTGACCGGATCCGCATCAACGTAGTACAGCTTCACCTTGGTATCGTACTTTGCTTCCTGTGCGACGCCGTTCACGGTGAAGGTCACGCCTTCCAGGGAATCAGCGCTGAAATAGTAACGGGTGACGATCTGGTCCTGCATACCGAGTGCAGCGCCAATATACTGCACGCCGCCGACCGGTTCTTCCGGTTTTTCAAATACGCCGCTGCCCGGAATCTCGGTAATGTCATCCAGATCAAGCTCACGGCCTGCATTTGCGAGATTATCGGTGTTCAGCTTGTGCTGGGCCTGCGCATAGCCGCCCAGGTTCAGCAGTGCGATCAGAGCTTCGTCCAGTGCCTCATCCTGCTTGCCGATCATACGGTCGCAGTAAGCGACAACAGAACCGGTACCCTCAGAAACTGCTTCTTCGCTGCCGCTGACATACAGTTTTGCGGTTACGTCAATCGCCAGCTCCGGAACGGACAGCGGGCAATCGAAGATGTAATGCTTGGTGCCGAGGTAGTTGATCGTCTTGCCGGTGTCGATGTCCGCGCGGACGGTCTTCTCTTCGCCGTAGTGGTCGTAGGTGAACTCAACATATGCGCCCTCGGTCAGCTCATCGCTGATGTTTGCAAAGAAGCGCAGGATGATGTTCTCCTTGAAGCCGACCTGGTTCGGGTTGATCAGCTCAGCCTTCAGTGCCGGGTCTTCCACGGTTTCACTGCTCAGCACCTCGCCGCAGCGCGTGCAGCGGACGACCACGTCATGGGAGCCCGGAGCTGTCAGCGACGGGGCAATCACGTTCTCAATCGACGGTTCGCCCGGTTCGTGTCCCAGCATGGAGCCTTCGTCCACAACGGTATACTCCTCAGTAACACCGCCGTAGGCTGCGGTATACGTTGTGTAGCCGTCAGTTTCGCAGGCTGCCTCATGGACGTCAACATCAACATCCGTAATTTCCTGTTCGACGGTTTCGTCACAGTCGCCGTTCTCGCATTTCAGTGTGACGAAAGCCTTGCCGTCCTCTGTCCAGCGGAAGGTATACTCATCGCTGTACGGAACGATGACAGTGCAGTTGTGGCCGGTTGCCGGATCGCCGTCAACGGTATACTGCTCGGTCACATCGCCGTAAGTTGCCGTGTAAACGGTGTAGCCGTCAGCGGTGCAGGTTGTCGGATGGACGTCAGCATCAACATC
>JAEEIA010000097.1 GCA_016281125.1 Oscillospiraceae bacterium
AAAACCCATTTACAACCGCCGCAAGAAAAGACCAAAAATTTTCAGCACACCCATTTTCCTGTATATTTTCCACCATTTATTACACTCTGTTATATATTGTGCACCATGTGCAATTTTCTGTGCATGGATTTGTGAAATATTATAGAAACATTTTTGCAGCTATATTGTCTATTGTATTTTGTTGTATAATGTGGTACAATCATAGTGTATAGCTGCGCCTGCAGCTGTATGAATACTATATAAAAGTGAGGTAAACCACAATGAAAACAGATCCGAATTACAGAACCGTGACATTGAAGCTGCCGCGCTGGATGGTCTGCCGCCTGCTGGTCATGCTGGTTGCAATGGTAGACAGCGGCTATCTGCGCCCGCAATGGAACATTAAGGTGCATGACTGCATCAAAGAACAGCTGCAGCGGCATGATGAAAAGATTGCAAAAGGAGGATCAGCAATGAAAACCAAAACCAAAGCCACCAGAATGATCTATTTAGAATTGAAGTGGATGCACGAGCATCCCGAATTAAAGCTGTCGCAATGGTACATTCGGCTGGTATTTGATGCCGAGTACAGACTGAATCATGGAGATCCGGTCGGAGCGCTGCATGACATCCAGCAGGCACGCTCTGCGCGCCTGTATGAACTGAATAGTCTTTACGGTTTCACGGTTACGAATGACATCATCTATACTGATACAGACAGCAGCTATTCGCTGCAGGAAGGAGCTGACAAATGAGTATTACAGAGAAACAGGGTGTTCCACATTGGAAAGAAACACGAGTTTACATAGGTGGTTACACTGGCAGGAAATACAAAATCACTATTGATGCGCCGTCACATGGCATTATGAATTCTATTTTCAAGAGTGTTCATTCAACAATTTCTGAGATTGAAACTATCATTCAGAATATTTCCGAAAGTGAGGAATCCGAAAATGACTGACATCCGCACCGACCGTCCTGCAGCTGCACCGAAGTATCTGCGAGCCGTCCTGACGCCCGTGCAGTACAGATACTATACCGAGTATATCTACGGCGGCAGCACGCTGGCAGATATATCAATCCGGTATGATCGGGATATCACAACCATCTGCAGGACGATTAAGAAAGCACGGCAGCGCGTGCTGCAGTATCTGGAAAACGAGCAGCGCAAAGCTGCACAGTGACAGAAAGGAGCCGGAGAATGGCAAAATCAAGATTTGACAGCGCACAGGATATGATTATCAAGCGGGAAATTGACCGAGTGAACAGGCAGATCAAGCAGGCATTCACAAAGCTCGGTGCTGAAAGCCGCCTTGCACAGCAGTATGCCACACTGCTGCAGGGATCTGTGAACAAGGTGGATCCGGACAGCCTGTTAAACCGAATGACACTTGACAGGCGGACAGGTGAAACAAAGCCGCTGATCCGGCTGGATAAAAACGGGATTCCTCAGATCAGCACAGGAAAATCTGCAATTTCAGAGTTTCGTGATGTGACGGAAATGCAGAAAAAACTGAAACTGCTCGGAAAGCAGCAGACCGTGCAGGCAGCGCAGAAAGCCATGATCGAAAGCTATAAAAAGCGGACAGGTCAGGAAGTTAAGACCAGAGCGGAACAGCGTGCAGCTGTTGCGTCTGAGGTTAACAGATATCTGACTACACAGCAGATTTTCAATAATCAGCTTTTGGAGCTGTACAAGATCAGAGAAAAGCGCGGCGGTGTTGAGCTGAAAGCGATTGAAGATGTCAGAAAGCTGTCAAAAGGTCGCTGGACATCAGACACTGAGCTGCGTGCAATGCAGGCGCTGGTTGAAAAGGCAATAAGAGAGGACGGCGGAGACGCTGCAGCCAGCTCGGAAGATGTGTTTGCAAAGAATCAATGGTGAGGTGCTATGATTTATCGGAAAGTGGACAGCTTTATCAGGGCAAAGCTGAATAATAAAAAGCCGCAGTTTGTTTACAGTCAGCACAAGAAATACATCCGGATCCGCTGCGGCTTTGATATTGAAACAACCCGCATAGGCGACTATGCATTCATGTATCACTGGCAGCTGAGCTGGAATGATGACACGCTGCTGCTGCGGACATGGGCAGATTTTGAGCTGCTGCTGCAGCGTGTCAATGCATGGCTGGAACCGAAAAAAGCCTATCTGCTGATCTGGGTTGCAAACCTGTCACACGAGTTTTCATTCCTGTGCAGGCGGTTTCACTGGGACAAGATTTTCGCCAAAGAGAGCCGGACGCCCCTGACTGCGGTCACGGGGCGCTCCGAGTTTCGGGAGTGTCTGAGCATATCCGGTCAGGGCGGACTGGCAAACTTAGCAAAGAACTACTGCCAGACACAGAAAAAAATCAATGATCTTGACTATACAAAGCCCAGAAATTCACAGACCGAGCTGACCGAGACAGAGGAAAGCTACTGTATAGCGGATGTGCAGATTCTGGCAGAATGGGCTGACTACATTTTCAAGGAGTTTTCCGACAAGAAAAAGGATATCCCGCTGACATCCACATCCATTGTGCGCTCAGACATCCGAGCAGCCGCCGAAGCTACCGGACAGATCGAGCAGATCAGAGCGGCGGTGAACCATCTGTATCCGGACAGAGATACATATAACTACATCATGCAGTACCTATTCCGCGGCGGTTTCACGCATGCAAATTGCTGGTACGTGTTCGCCCATTGGGAAAATGCAATTGGTGTGGATTTCAAATCCAGCTATCCGGCAGTAATGCTGCAGTCAGGTCTGTGCTACTATCCAATGACAAAATTTGTTGCCTGCAGCTGCGAGTGTGACGGGCAGGACATCACGGATCCGAAACTGCAGATAAAATGTATGCTGCTGGTTCTGGATTTTGACGGGATTGAAAACCGGACAAATCACAGCATTGAATCCGAGCACAAGATTATCAAGATGCAGGATGCAGAGATCGACAACGGCAGACTGCGGAAAGCGGAAAAGATCAGAGTGCTGATCAATGAGGTGGACTACGGCGTGTATAAGCGGTTTTACAAGTGGCGCAAAATCACGGTTGTGAAAGCGCTGTGCGCCGAGCGCGGGCACCTGCCGAATTATGTCACAAAGCCGCTGCAGCGGTACTATAAAATCAAAGAGGATCTGAACAAGCGCGGACTGAGCCACACGATAGAGTATAAAAATGCCAAAGCCAGACTGAATAGCTTTTACGGCTGCATGGTCACCCGCCTGAATTTCACAGACTGGAAATATGATCAGGATACAGGCGAATGGAAACCCGAGGAAAGCAAAAAGACCTATGAAAAGATGATCGAAAAACAGATCCTCTGTCCGTACTGGGGCATTTACATCACGAGCTGGGCGCGTGCCAGATTGCTGCACATTGTTGCGGACATGGATCCTGACAAATCGGAAAACAACGTCATCTATTGCGATACAGACAGTATCTATTTTGATGACACGCCCAGAAACCGTGCTATTATTGCAGCGTGGAATGATAAAATCCGGCAGTACAACCGGAGCTATTTACAGGATGAGTTCGCTAAAATCGGCACGTTCGACTGGATTGACGAAAACGATGACGGCAGCCCTGTCCGCTATGAGTTTAAGACACTGGGTGCAAAGCGGTACATCAAATATCATGACGGCATTGCAGAAATCACTGTATCCGGCATGAAGAAAACAAGTTATGAAAAAGCGATCTGCCAGCCGTTTGCAACGGATCAGAGCTATCCTGTTTTCGAGACGGTTGAAGATCCGGACGGAACCAGACGGCAGCAGCGTCTGGGCTATGTGGATATCAAGGATCTGTTTGACTATTTCACGGACGAATTTTTGCTGTCCTGTGATGACAGTATGAAGCTGTGCAGCAAATATGACACCGAGCCTGCAAAGCGCGGGAAAGACCACAAAACCTATCAGGACGAATACACAGCCACCGTCACGGATGAGCAGGGGCACACAGAGCTGATGTCAGAAAAATCCGGTGTGGCACTGGTTCCGATCCCGTTCAAAATCCGAATGAATGAAATGTATCTGATACTGCTGCAGCAAGTGTTAGATGAAAGGAGAAAACCATGCAAGAAGTGAAATATATTGATGATGACAAGGAGAAAGGCATTTTATATGACTGGGATCTGATCCGCAGGGAGTACAAAAAGCTGAAATGCCCGAAACGTGTATACAATCCCCTGAAAGCGGATTTTGACCTGTTCGGCTATGTGCTGGCAATGTCCGAGCGATCAGAGGGAAAGACCACAAACCCTCTGCTGGTTGTCATGATCATGAATAAGATCTACGGCACCATCGGGCATTACATCCGGAACCGTCCGGACATGATAACACCGAAATCGCTGAAAGATCTGTTTAAGACAATTCTGGAATACCACTATATTGAGAAGATCACGGACGGACAGTATAACAATGTATACTATTATGGCAAGCGCTGGTACTACTGCAACACGGACGAAACCGGACGGATCACAGAGAAATGCCCAGAGCATTTCATGTTCTGCTGCAGCCTGCCGGAATCTGACTATCTCAAAAGCTCGTACAATTGCCCGAAAGGCGACCTGATCATCTTCGATGAGTTCATTATGACAGACGGCTATGGATATTCAGATTTCATCCATTTTTCTGACATCTGCAAAACAATCATCCGTGACCGGATCTGCCCTGTCATTTTCATGCTGTCTAACAGTGTAGACGTCAGCTCGCCGTGGTTCGATGAGCTGTGCATCAGAGATGAAGCGAACACGATCCAGCAGGGCGAGACACGGCAGATCGTGACATCTGAGGGCACGCATATCTATTTTGAAATGCTGGAAAAAAATACATCCGAGATCCGGCAGCAGGTGAACACAAGGTTCTGGGGATTTCCAAACCCGAAACTGGCAGCCATCACTGGTAAAGGAACATGGGCGGTTGAAAGCTATCCGCACATACGTCCATACAAGGATGATGACGAGTATCAGATCATACAGAACCGCCTGTTCGTCCGGCAGTCCGGAAAGTTATTGAAGCTGCAGCTGATCCGTGATGACACTGGCTTTGCAGTGCATGTCATGCCGGCGACTCGCACATATAAAGATAGTGTGATCCTGACACATGGTGACATTACAAGCAAGCAAGAGATTTTCGGTTTCGGTGCAAAAGGCACCGTGCTGGATGTTTACTGGCGGCTGTACCGTGCAAACAGATTCTACTATGCAACCAATATAGACGGCGCCCTGATGCGGGCATACATCAAACAGACCACTGATATTTGCAGAAATCGCGGAATGTGATTTTGCAAAATTGCGATTTTGAAAAATTGCAATTTTAGTATTGACAAAAATACAAATTTGTGCTATACTAAAATAACGGAAAACGGAATTTCCGGAAATCGGATTTTGAAAAATTGAAAGTGAGGTAACTACTATGAAAACCGTAATTAAAAAAAATCCAAAACTGGACAGATCTGGTCAGCGCACTGGCAGACAGAATGCTGCAGGCAGACATTGACTGCAATCAGTATCAGACAGACATCTATCTGTATGTCAACGATGACGGCAGCTGGGAGCTGGCAGATTTTGTCAACGTCGGCGGCAACAGCTATCTGAATGATACCCACATCACTGTGTGGAGCGACAAGGAACATCTGGAAAACTGGATGGACTGGTACAACACGCTGCAGGAAGTTTCTGACATGCTGCAGTCATTTGACTGGGTGATGTCCGTGGATGATCTGAAACAGCCGACAGCAAACTGGTTGAATCAGTTTCAGAATCCAATTTCTCCGGATGATCTGTTTGTTCCTGATGACATCCATCTGACAGATGTCTGGGAATGGATGGAAACCGAAGCGAAAGAGGATTCCGGCATGCAGGAAATGCTGGAAGATCTCAAAGCAGCGTATGTGGAGAATCTGAAAGACAGCTATGCTGACTATCTGGAAAGAGCAGAATCTGAGCTGCTGGATGCGTTAGAGGTATCTGAGGAATGATCAAAATTGAGATCACAAAGCACGAAGTCAGGGCAGCTGCAATGGGAACCGGAGAAGATATCATAAAGGAGCTGGCACAGGCTGTGTTTGCAATCAGCACCAAACTGATGGATGATTTCCCGCAAGCCCATATCACTAAGCTGCAGACAGCGCTGAATCTGGCACTGATCAGCAGCGTGAACGCTGCAGCGGACAGGCACAAGTGAAAGCCGAAACTGCCGCACACTGCGGCAGTCCTGCCGGAACGGCGTCCGGCAGCTGATGATGGCAGCCATCACGGAAACACAGCCAGAAAGGTAAACCACTATGAGCGAAAAGGAAAAGAACGAGCTGCAGGCAGCGGCGGACACCCAGACTGACACCGAGCAGGACATCTATGCAGATGACGAAAACGAAACGCTGGCACTGACATCTGACGCATTCGCAAAGATCAATCTGGCACGAGACATTCAGGGCGGCGGCAAGGGTTATTGCACGATGGTCGCAGAGGACAAGAAAGCAAAGGCGCGGCTGTACAATGCCTGCAGCAGTCCGAAAAAGCTGTCTGACTGCATCAATATCCCGATTGAAATGATTCACTTTTTCGTGGAGATCATCCAGTGTGCAAACAAGGAAAGCGGCGAGCTGGTCAATGTTCCGCGCGTGGTGATCATCGATAAGAAGGGACAGGGCTATCAGGCAGTATCCGTGGGCATTTACAATGCTGTCAAGCGGATCGTCGCAATGTTCGGACATCCGTCCACATGGGCAGAACCTGTGACCGTCATCACACAGAATGTGGATCTGGGCGGCGGACAGCACACCTACAATCTGACAATTGCCGAATAACGGCAGCAGAAAACCCCTGCAGCAACACGCTGCAGGGGTTTTTATTATGGATGGTAGGATCTGATCAGCGCATACATTTCCTGCAATGTCGGACAGTACGGCACAAAATCCGGTGTCTGCTGCCAGTCACGCTCGGTGCAGATCATTGGCTGCAGCGTGACATTGTCCACCACTGTGCCCTGTCGGATAAACAGGCGGAATCCGCTGTTCTGTTTCCAGCTGTCCTGCCACGCTGCCACGTTATTGGCGAAACAGTCAAACTGTGTCAGCGGTGTGGCGCCTGCCGTATACACGTAAATGCCTATGGTGTCATTGGATGTCTCGTACCCATCACATGAAAAATGATAAACTGTGCCCTCAACGAACGGCGCATTGATGGATGCGCTGCACTGGATGTTAAATGATCCAGTGCATTTTTTATCTACATTGAATCCATCCAGATGGATCGTGCCCGCGAGTTTATCGAATGTGCAGTTGATTCCATAACCGGACACATCGGATCCCGTCAGCTGCAGCCTGTTCTTGCTGCCGCTGTTCAGCAAATCTATAATAGTATCCTGCGTTGTCTGCAGTCCCTGCTGGATCGGCAGCAGCAGTGCATCTGTCTCACTTTTAGTATAGACATTCTGCCATGCATTGTCTGACGGCTGCAGGATCCAGCTGCCGCTGCCGTCCAGCATCCATTTTTCGCCGCTGCTGATGACATAGGCAGCGCTGCCCTGTAGCAGCCGGATCCCGTCAAAATGCGTGACGCCTGTCAGCTCGGTGCTGGTATCAGCAAACAGCTGCATTCTGGCACAGTTTTCCGTTCCGTCAAACTCGATGTCCGGTGATGATTTATAGGATATCATACAATCACGCCCCCTCTCAGCAAGCTGATGATTTCCTCTTTTTCCGCTGCAGTTGCATCCGGAATGTCTATGTCTTTTTCCATGATTTCAAACTCGCCATAGCCGCCGCTGAAATCGGACAGTTTGCCGGAAAACTCACATGGCAGACCGTTTGCTGCAGGGTAGTCAGCAGTATAGGCTGTTGTGGGATAGATCCACTCTATGTACGGCACACGGTTCTCACATGCTGTCATGCTGCCGTTCAAATTGCTGTTGACCAGCTGCGTCTGATGGACTGCTCCGGCAGCTTCTGCAGCAGATGTCAGCGCTCCTGCTGCATTTCCAGTTGTAATCTGCAGCATACCATTCAACACAGCGCCCAGACGCTGCAGCGTGCCGTCATCACCGCCGCTGACAGGCACATTATATGCACAGTTTCCGGACACCTCAGCTATGACACGCCCGTCAGCATAAACCAGACAAACCAGATTTCCGTTTAACTGATCAATGCGATAACGCAGCGTGATTTCCCTATCAATGCAGTATTCTGCCCCCAGCTGCACCGTGCCGCAGAACGGAATCCGCATGATAATCTGAATGCCGGAATAATCCAGCCACGAATGAAAAGGTGCTGTAATTGCACCGAATGTGTATGTCTTATCGTAAAATCCGATAACCTGTGAAATATCCTGACAGACACCGCTGATCGGTGTCAGCAGCATGCCTCCGAGCTGCACACCGGATGCAGCTGATCCGGACGGCATAAACTCAGCAGGCAGCGAATAACAGCCGACAATGCAGCTTGTCGGATTGTGCGTCTTATTCTGGAATTTCTGCCATAATGCCTTTGCGATCGTGCTGGATTCTCCCCACAAATACCCCTGAATGCTGTTGTATGCCTGATTATTGATACGGTATGCATGCAGACCGTGCCCTCCGAACGGCACTATTTTTGCAGGTGTCTGGGACAGCGGTATATTGGTGTGCGGGATTGCGCCCTCACCCTGACCACCGTCATCGTCTACGCCCTCGCCATAATTGTATGACGGTCTGATAGCATCCTCCCAAAACGATTTTTCAGCACAGAAATTCGGCGTGAACCATGTGTTCCACGGCTCATTGTATGTCCAGTCGCTAAATCCAATATATGTCACACCGCCAAAATCAAATTCTACACATGTAGCGCAAGAATATGACGTTGCGCCTGTACCTTGCCCGCGCCCCGGTGCAACTTGCTGCCCGTTAATCGTCCAGTGCCAAAATCCGCCGCCTTGATCATTTGGATTTGTTGATTCCAATACATCAACACGCAGCCCATTTTTAAAATACATAAATGTTTGGGCAGGCACACGGTTGCGTCTGTTATCAAATGTCGCAGCGGCATTCGGTATTTGTGCATCATAAAATCTGTAACTAAGATCGAAATAACGGTATGTTTTACCGTTTGTTGTAAATGTGCGAGGATTTCCGCCATCATGTCTGCTGTATGTCATGCGCAGCGCGGGAAATGCGAAAAATAGTTGTGTGAATGTCGCATCACGGTATAACACTAAATATGCCATGTAATCACCCCACTGTTATGATGATCATGTCACGGCTGTGCGCTCCGATTTCCTGCAGCGGTGTTGCTGATACCAGCTTTCGTGCTTCAATCGGCGCCCTGCCGTCTGTAATATATGGTGTCTGCTTTACAGCTGACCGTCTGCACCATACTTTTGTATTCATGATTGCATCACGGTATGTCCCCAGTGCATCCACTTTGCAGGTAACACGGGACAGACCGCGCCTGACATTTTCGATCTGACAGAAATAATACCATGTATGCACATCCTGCTGGATCATGCAGTAATTATATGCAGCGGACAGATCCTGTTCGACATCGAACACAGGTGCATGAAAATCAATTTCCCCGCGGTATACAGGATCTTCAATGTCCAGACGGTCATACAGCAGCCCTGTCTTTGTCATTCTGGCAATTGTGCCCGCATATCTGTATAATGTGATAGCTGCCATTCAGATCACCCCACATAATAGCAGTATTTGTCGAAAAATCGCTTGACAAAATCGTCCAGCAGATCCACCACACGCAGCTCCAGCTCGCCTGCAATCATCTGGGCGCTCGTGGTCACACCGATATTGCCGGAGCGTTTCAGGTAGTGCTGTGTTGCATGGTGGTATCCGGTTTCCGGCTGATCCTGATTATTTTTGATGGACATTGTATTCTGATAAGTTGTCTCGCTTTTGCTGTCCTCATAGGTGGTTTCTGTAACGGATTTCCCCAGCTGCGCACCGTCTCCGGTGCTGTTCACACCGGTGCTGTATGGCGTGTTTGTCACTGTCACTTTGCCGGACGGTTCAACAGCGTGACTGTCCTGCTTTTCGCCGTCCGCGCCCTGCTCGATCATGTCATAATTGCTGATCGGGTCATACTCAGAATACAGGGCATCCAGCATCCTTTTCAGGTTGACACCGTTCCTTGCAATCCAGTTCTGCCACTCGGAAAAAATGTAGCCGCCGTCCAGCTCGGTGCTGTCATGCATGTAGTGCTGCAGCAGCGACTGACTGTACAACCAGTCTGACCGCTGCAGCCACAAATCCAGCACTTCTGCATTTGTTGCAATCGTTTCACCGTCCACAACAATCTGCAGCAAATTGTCTGCGCCGCTGATGTCCATGTCTTTCAAAATGTCAAACACTCTCCGCGTCACTCTGGTCGGCGTCTCCGGTTTCCTGCACATCATCCACGGAATCCACATCATTTTGCACCCCCTCTGTTTCACGTTCTCCCTGCACATCCTGCTGCAGGATCCGCAGCAGATATGCCTGATATTCCTGCTCCCAGATATCACTAAAACGCACTTTTATATCAGTTCCGAAAATGCGGTTGACTTCTTCCAGCGCGTCCTGTCTGGCTTTTAGCTTGTTTAGCGGATAGTACCAGCTGACACTGTCCAGACCGTGAATCTCATCTGTTGACTGCTGCGCTGCTTTGGTCGGCGTTTTGATGGTCAGACCACGGCGGGAAAAATGCCGCCGCATGACTACATCATAAAACTGTGACAGATACTGCAGATACTGAACACGCTCCGGATGGTCAAACATATCAATTGTTTTGATTCCCTCAGACTGACCGAAACCCAGCATGTCTGCCAGATTCTCAGACACCACCGCTTCAATATTTCCGGCAATAACATTTTCAATGATTTCCTTGACCGCCTGCTTTGACTTATCGTCCGCGCAGGAAAACAGCGGCGCAATGCGGGCGAAAATGACATTGGATGTGCTGGATTTGTCCAGCTCGGTCATGGTCATGCTGTCGAAAATCAGATCCGTCTGCGGAAATCTGGCAGTGTTATTGTACATCACAGCGACATCCACACCGATGACACCTTTAATATTGATTCCGTTCGGCGTGTCACAGTCCAGCTCGGTGCCCTCTCCATACTGATCAATTTTTCCGGTTCGCCCTGCATACGGCGCAATATAGATATTGCCGTCTGATCCGCGCCCCCAGCCGCAGCTGCCGGAGATATTCAGATAATCTTCAATGTGCTTTTCGTCCACCGTCTCCGGCAGTCCGTCATATGTAAACATCATTTCGTCTGCACACAGCAGCAGCGCAAAATAGCTGTCATAGCGCATGTTAGTGTCCAGATTTGCACGCATCTCAGACAGCGACATGCCGTATTTTTTCTTAGTGCTCACTTTACCACTCCTTTCGGAAAATCCCCCAGCTCATCACTGGGGGATTTTATCAAGCACTCTTTGATGTCTTTCCGGCGGTTGCATCCGAGACGAAGAAGCTCACAATCGGGTAACTGTCATTTACGTAGTAGTTCACAGCCGCGTGATAGAAGTGGTTCATCGTCATCCGGCTTGCACTCCACTGGCTGCTGACGTCCCGTCTGTCAACCGTCACACCCATTGCATAGCGGTCATAGATCACAGCGATAATGCCGGACTGCGTCCACGGCTGATCTGCGGTGTGCGTCACACCTGCCGCATCTGCTGCATCAGATGTCAGGCTGATCGTGCTGGCATCTGCCAGATTATACGGCGCTGTGTTTGCGCTGGATCTGGCTGCCTGCCAGTCCGTGATTGTGTCATAGTTACCAATACCCAGCAGATTCTCATTAAATGTATTGGCGCGGACACCGAACTTGCATGCACTGGCAAACTTGCTGAGCAGGATCTTTTTCGGCTCCGCTGCGAATGTAACATGCTCATGGTTGTTGAACAGTGCCGTATAACGGCTCATTTCGTCCTCGATCTCAGAAATGCGGCGCAGGGCAAAAGCCTGAAACTGTGCATTATTCAGCAGCTGCTCTCTGGTGACGCCTGTCACAGTGCCGCCTGCTGCTGCAAACTCAGTGCGCAGATCAATCGCATTGCTTGCAGCAAAACTCTTTGCAATGCCCATCGAAACACACATCTTGCCGTAAACCTCAGCCTTGACCTGAATGGTGTTCTCCACCGAGACGAACAGACCGGACAGGAAACGTGCATACTCATCAGCATTGCGGAATGCAGTGAAAAACTGCTCTCTCGCGGTTGTCAGCGCCACCATAATGGCGTGCACTTTCTTGTACAGCTTTGTGGTTACAGGCGGCTTGTAACAGCCAAACTCAATAGCAGCAATTCTGCTGCCCTCCTCTACGCCTGTTCTGGTTCCGCCACCGGACAGTGTCCTTGTTTCGTTCCAGCCGATGAATCCATCAGGATTCCACATTTCATCAATCATGACATCGGACAGATCAATCTGAATAAATTCAGACATCAGCCCCCATTCTGCCACAGATACATACAGGCTCGGCAGCTTTGCCACATAGCTGCGGCTGTCCACCACGATTTTTGCCATCTGACTGATCAGGGATCTGAAAAACAGATCAGCAGGGCATCCCACATTGATTTCAGCTGTTTCTTCATTCAGCTGCAGCTTCTGACCGAGATCCACGATAAAATGGTCATCCAGCGCGGTCAGATTTCCTGTTTCAATGTCCATGTAGCCGCGCGCTACACCCTGAGCAATGGCGGACTTTGTGACCGCCAGAATGTCAGCATTGCTCCACATATTCATCCATCCTTTCATAATACATGCATTCATAGCGCAGGGGATAGCTGCACAACAGGCTGCAGCCATCCTCTACGCGCTGTAATGTGGTGAGGTAAACCACTACTAATAGTATATACTACTAATAGTAATTTGTCAAGCATTTTATACATGTAAATATTTCACAAATCCATGCACAGAAAATTGCACATGGTGCACAATATATAACAGAGTGTAATAAATGGTGGAAAATATACAGGAAAATGGGTGTGCTGAAAATTTTTGGTCTTTTCTTGCGGCGGTTGTAAATGGGTTTT
>JAEEIA010000098.1 GCA_016281125.1 Oscillospiraceae bacterium
AGTACCTCGGCTTCATTCTGATCATCCGAAAACTCTATTTCGCAGCAATTCCCCTGATCGAGCTCACTGAGCGGAACATGCGCGATCTTTTTCAGCGCCTCGTACAATGCATCCTTATGCCCTTTGCTGAATTCAACCATTCGAACCTGTGCGATCTGCTGGTCTCCGGCTGTGATCTGATAAGTGCGGTAATTCAGAAAGCCCTCCGCTTTCCAGTTGAGCTCACTGACCATGAAATATCTTTCCCCTTTCAAAAAAGTAGCCTTGGGAGTGACTGCCAGTTCCTTGTCGTTGACTTTCACGATGAATTTCAATCCCAGTGAGATTTTCTGCCGGATGGATGCCGCTTCTTCATCATAAGGCGTCAGAAGAAGCAGTTGTAACCCGACAGTGCACTTGCTTTTCACCCAGTACCGGACATTACCCTGTTCGTCCCACACCTCAACCGGCTTAAGGAACGGAAATACTTTTCTTTGATCAATATAATACAGTTTCATTTTGATTGCCTCCCTGAAATGTCGGCCTGCGCATCCGCTTTGATGTTTTTCGTACTGGTGGAAAAATGATTCGTGCGCTGTTCTGTGATATTCTCAGTATACCATGTTTCGCTGAGAAATGCAAGGGCGATGAACATTTCGTTACACCCTTTCGAACACGCAGGGATGCAAGCCGTTCACTTCATTGACCTGCCACAATTAAGCCGCGACCAAATTGAAAAAAGAAAAGCCGCCCACACTGATCTGCACCGCCGCATAGTTGAAAACTCCGCAAAAGTATAATGCATAACTTTCCGTATAATGCTCTATACTTCTTTTTCAGTATTGTAAGTATATATGGGTACTGAATATAGACACTCAAATTTCGGACTACCCCTGATACGGTTTTCGGCAGGAATATCATCCGGGATAGGTTTCTTTCTGTACGGAGCGTAAACAATATTACTATTATAAAGCAGCCGCAACTTTCTTCGAATATGTCCGCGCTCAAACCGAACAATTTGATAGTGATTGTCTGTATAGACGCGCCGATTCCCGTGAGAGCGGCGCTTCATTCGCACGATCAGCCCAGTATCGACCAGTTCCTGAATGGTCTGAATTACAGTTTCCCGCTTTATACCGGTCTGTGCTGCAATATCGTTGTAGCTGTTCCAGCAGTCGCGCCGCATCGGCGAATAGCTTTTGCAGAGAAACAGATATACAAACATCTGACGGGGAACCAGCATCCCGAACACACGCCGCTCAACCATGAAATAGCCGGAAGCCGTCGGTTGCCGTGTGACCGCATAGCTGTATGTGCCTTTGTGGCCATTCGGTTTGGTGCTGCGCTCCAGCGGCAGGATCAGACCCCGTACAGTCAGCTCCGCAAGCACTTTGGCTACTGTCTGGACGGAACGGATTCCGCAGCATCGTCCGATGGTCGTCTGCTTAACTTTGATGATAGCCGCGCCTTCAACGGTCAGAGTGTCGCTTGGCAGACTGCTCAGATAGGCATAGACCGTCAATTCTCTGGTGTTGAGACCGAGAGAGAAGATCTGATTGCTCAAACGAAACAGACTCATGGCATCCCCCTTTCATAGACGCAAAAAGCCCTGCGATCGTCTGAACGCAGGGCTTTTGAGTGAGATTATGCGATTTTATTGGCTTGAAAATCACAGAGGAAATAGTGTATGCTACTGCACTTCATTCCCCTTTGACATGGCGCAGGTGATATTCCTGCGTGTGATTTCGTGTGATTTTCGTGTGATTTCCGGCACAGTTTCGTGTGATTATTTGCGGTTAAAATGTCACACGCGCAGTTCCAACTGCATTTCGCCAAAAATTAAAACCGCGTATTTGCGATCTTTTCAAGCAAACACGCGGCTTTATTTTCAGTGAGAAATGAGGGGTTCGAACCCTCGACCCTCTCCTTAAAAGGGAGATGCTCTGCCAACTGAGCTAATTTCTCATCTGCAACTTCATTATTATACCATAGAAATGCAATTTTGTCAAGTACCGACGAAGAAAAAAGCGGCCGGAAAGGAAAGCGGCAAAAGCCGTTTTCCTTTTTCCGCTTTTAAGAATCAAAGATTACACACCGAACTTCGTGGTGAGAACCGGAACGCCGATGCCCATGGTAGAAGCAACGGTCACAGAGCGCAGGTAGGTGCCCTTTGCTGCTGCCGGCTTTGCCTTCACGACTGCCTCAAGCAGGGTGTTGAAGTTCTCCTCGAGCTTCTCAGCGCCGAAGGAAACCTTGCCGATCGGGCAGTGAATGATGTTGGACTTGTCAAGACGATACTCAATCTTACCGGCCTTTGCCTCCTGAACTGCCTTTGCGACGTCAGGGGAAACCGTACCGGCCTTCGGGTTCGGCATGAGTCCGCGCGGGCCGAGAACCTTACCAAGACGGCCGACGACACCCATCATGTCCGGAGAAGCGATGACGACATCGAACTCCATCCAGCCTTCCTTCTGAATCTTCTCAACGAGATCCAGACCGCCGACATAATCAGCGCCTGCTGCCTTAGCCGCCTCGTACTTATCCTCCTTGCAGAAGACGAGTGCGCGGACGGTCTTACCGGTGCCGTTCGGCAGAACGACAGCGCCGCGAACCTGCTGATCAGCGTGGCGGGAGTCAACGCCGAGGCGGATGTGAGCCTCAACGGTCTCGTCAAACTTTGCCTTTGCCAGCGAGCAGACGGTGCTCAGCGCATCGTTCGGCTCGTAGAGCTTTGTCTTATCAAGTGCCTTTGCACTGTCGACATATTTCTTACCGTGTTTCATTTATGAAAACTCCTTTATCATCAATCTGTGGTATGCCGGAATCAGAATCCGGCTTGACGGAAAAATCCTCCCACGGGGAGTGGTGTTCGCTCTCAGTCTGCAACAACGACGCCCATGGAGCGTGCGGTGCCTGCGATCATGCTCATGGCTGCTTCGAGAGAAGCTGCGTTGAGGTCAGGCATTTTGGTTTCAGCGATCTTCTGGATCTGCTCCTTGGTGATGGTTGCGACCTTGTTCTTGTTCGGAACACCGGAAGCCTTCTCGATACCGCAAGCCTTCTTAATGAGGACTGCTGCGGGCGGAGTCTTCGTGATAAAGGTGAAGGAACGGTCTGCGTAAACGGTGATGATGACCGGGATGATCATGCCGGCATCGTTCTTGGTGCGCTCATTGAACTCCTTGCAGAAGCCCATGATGTTGACGCCGTGCTGACCGAGCGCCGGACCGACAGGCGGAGCAGGGGTTGCCTTGCCTGCGGCGATCTGAAGCTTAATAAAGCCAACTACTTTCTGTGCCATGGTAATTTTACCTCCAAATAATGTGGTGTATGGCGGGATACCCGTATTTCATGGTATCTCTCCCACGACAGCGGCGGATCCGCTGTCTGAAAAAGGGGGACGCTTCTCAGTTGTCGCGCGCGACATCGGTCAGCGCGAACTGTGTCGGTGTTTCCTGACCGAACATCGAAACGAGCACCATGCATGTGCCTGCCTCAATGTCGATGCTCTGGACAACGCCGGTGAAGCCGTCCATTGCAGTGCCGACGATCCGGACCGGATCACCGACGCTGAGATTGATCTCAACGGTTTCGCCGAGATCGACGCCCATGGCCGCAATCTCGCTGGGTGTCAGCGGGATGGGCTGGTTGGGGTCTGCACCGAGGAAGCCCGTGACGCCGCGGATTGAGCGGATCAGGTAAGCGACCTCGTCATTGTGAATCATCCGCACGAGCACATAGCCGGGAAAGATCTTTCTGGTGATCTCCTTTTCCTTGCCGTCTGTAATCTCGCGCACCTGCTCTGTCGGGATCTGCACCTCAAGGATTTTATCGGTGAGCTGCTGATTCTCCGCCTTCTTGACGATGTTCTGCGCAACCTTGTTTTCATAGCCGGAATAGGTATGAATCACATACCACTCTGGTTTCTGGGTATTATTCTCATTCATCGCAATTCCCTGCTTTCATCAAAATCTGCGCTGTCTGCACCGTCTTACTTCTTACCGCTGATTGCGAACTGGAAGAGCCAGAGAAAGCCCTTGTCCAGCACGAAGGTATAAGCGGCGAATGCGAGCATAGCAGCGAAAACGACGATGCTGTTGTTGATCACCGTTTTCTTGTCCGGCCAGACGACCTTTTTCAGTTCAAGCTTCAGATCCTTGAACCACTTGGAGATCCCGCCGCTATTCTTGGACGATTCCTTGCTTTTTGCTGCCTTCTTGTCCTCAGCAGCAAGCTCCTTGTCCTTCGCCATAGGTTTGTTCCTTTCTGTTCCGGTCAGCGGACAGCTGCGGAACGACGGTCGGGATTCTTACTTGGTTTCCTTGTGCAGCGTATGCTTGTTGCAATGTCTGCAATGCTTCATCATTTCGATTCTGTCGGGGTCATTCTTCTTGTTCTTCTTAGAAACATAGTTTCTGTTCTTGCACTCTGTGCAAGCAAGTGTGATTTTTACGCGCATTGTCGGCACCTCCTGTTTGAAATTTTCCGCATGGCTTTACCCGCAGGGCAAAGCTGCGGAAGAAAGTTTGCCTCCCTCTTTCCGGTGCATCCGCAGATGCAGAAGCATGATACATCTGCCGGTTTGCGGGCACAACAAAAGCGCCTCCGCAAAGAGGTAACACCATCATACCATATTATCGCAATTTTGTCAAGCATTTTTTGCCGCACCCGCAGGGATTTCCGATATTTTGGAGATTCTGCCGATTTCGGGCGGCGAACGCGATTCCTTTTTGTATCCGCTGAAAGGGACGCAATATCAATAGTACTGATCCTCGCCGATCTGCTACTCGATGCTGTTCCGGTCGACCGGCACCCTGCCGATATGATAAACCAGCCAGGAGATGACCGGAACCGGCAGGCTGATGAACAGCGCTGTTTCCCCCTGATGCAGTCCGCCGAACAGAATCCCCGCAAAGAGGCAGACGCCGAAGGACACCGCCGCCGCAATCAGGCCGCGGCGCTTGGTTTCCGGTGTGAACAGATCCTTGACGACATACCGAAGCAGCAGCATGACCGCCCCGGAGAGCAGCGTACACGCAACGAGCACCACGCCCGTACCGACCGACGTGATGAACGAATTGCCGACGTCCGCGGCCAGCTCGGTCAGTGCGGTCAGATCCGTGCCGTCCACGATCATCTCCTGCGCCTTGAACCTGTTCGGGTTATCAAGAAGGCCGTGCGACATCAGCATCTGGACGAAGCTGAGAACGCCGAGCCCCCATGCATAATGCTGAAATGCCTTGTCCTGCTTCATGATTCTTTCCTTTCTGTACGGTTCTCATTCTTAGGAAGCATATTTCCGAAAGATCAGAATTCAGCTGTCCAGATTTTCAATCAGCGTCTTCATGTCCCTGCTGATTCGTTCATACGCATAGTAATGCACATAATGCCCGCAGTCAAGCTGAATCAATGTTCCGTCTGATGAAGCATCGGCCATTGCCTGCATACCGCCAACCCAGAATGCACCGTTCGAGGGTTCATTGGAAACATACAGAATCATCGGAACGGTCGGCAGCGGTGCGGAGTTGCGTTCATCATTCAGGGCGATGATGCTTTCCATATCAGCCTCATTCCTTATCGTATCATTCACATTTTTGTGGCAGGCGATTTCTTTATAGATCGCACTTTCTTCTTCGGTAAGCATTCCCGATTCGTTGTAGTCAAACAGGCGGATGATCCCGACGGCTTTCATAAACCTTGCAAATCCATCCGCGAGCGCGTAGCCGACACCGGCTTCTTTCAGCTGATTGACGTCCATACAGTGCGGTGTACACATATCCAGCCCGACAATCGCCTCGACCTCATCAGGATATTCCTGCGCCCAGCGGGTCGCCTCATACCCAGAAAACGAGTGCGCGCACAGCACATACGGCGCTTCGATGCCGCATTTTCCGAGCGCCTCCCTGTCCTGACGGAGGATCGTGTCAATATCCCGTTTGCCGTCAACCAGATCACTGAAACCGTAGCCGAATTTTTCCACAACGACGATTTTGTAATCGCCGGAAAGTCTGCTGTAAAGCGGCTTGAAATCAAGGATCGGTGAAGCAGTCCCGTGGCCGGACAGAAACACAACGGTATGTTCACCCTCGCCCTCGGTGTAGATGCTCATGTTATGACCGTCTACCTCAACAAGCTGTCCGAGGGGCGTTTCGTACAGGGCTTTGTTCTTTCTGAGCATGATCTGATTGTATACCGTCATCACGATCAGAAATAACGCAATCAGTATCAGAAGTCCAAGCAAGCCCTTTCCGACAGCCTTGCATATTTTTTTCATACAGGCCCTTCCCTTTCGATGGGATTCGTAATGATATATCGCATTCTGCTTATGCCTGCTGCGCCAGGGCGTCCGCAAGCTGAATCAGTGTTTCCTGCGAAAGCTGCTCAAAGCGGACGTTTGCGTCCTGTCCGCAGGCAGTGAGCGCCGCCGTCACCTGCTCCTTGGAAAGCCCGAGCCCGGAGGCCAACGCATTGACCGCAGTCTTTCTGCGCTGCGCAAAGCCCGCCTTAACCGTTTCCAGAATGCGGTGCAGCTGCTCCTGTGTGCAGAGCGGCGTATCATACGGTGTGATGCGGATGACGGCAGAATCGACCTTCGGCGCGGGATAAAACGCATCCCGCGGGACGCCGAACAGCTGCTCCGCATGACCGCGCAGCCGGACAGCTGCCGTGACGGCGCCTGCCTGTCTGCTGCCGATCTCTGCACAGAGCCGCTCCGCCGCCTCTTTCTGCACCATAACGGTAATGCTCCGGAATTTCGCGCCGGATTCCAGCAGGTGCATCAGAATCGGGGAAGTAATATAGTACGGCAGATTCGCGCAGACCGCAACCTCACGGTCACCGAACTGCTCTTTCAGAAACGCCGCCGGATCCACCTTCATAATGTCCTGCCAGACAACAGAAACATGGGGAAAATCCGCAAGTGTTTCCTGCAAAACGGGCTGAAGTCTGCGGTCC
Source organism: Oscillospiraceae bacterium (assembly GCA_016281125.1). Lineage (GTDB taxonomy): Bacteria > Bacillota > Clostridia > Oscillospirales > Ruminococcaceae > Firm-04. The sequence continues at coordinate 6,934 of JAEEIA010000098.1, forward strand.
AGCTCAACGGCGACGACCTGCTCGGAGCGCATGGCAAGCTGCTGCGTTAAAACGCCGAAGCCCGTGCCGATCTCCAGCACGCCGCATTCCCTTGACGGAATGCCGTATTCCGCGATTGCGGGACAGACCTCCGGATCAATCAGGAAATTCTGCCCAAGACCTTTTGAAAAAGAAAAATCATACCGCTTTGCCAGTGCGCGGATATACTGCATGTCGGTCAATTCCGGCATACGTGCCACTCCCTTCGGTTGTTTCTGCCTGCGGTTCCGCTGATCTACGGAAAAATCGGCATATGGATTCCCCGCTGAAAATATCGCTTGCAATTTCCTCTGTAATCTGCTATAATGAACTTGCCTGCTGCGCCGAAAGCCGTGCAGCAGACCACATATAACATGAAAAAAGGAGTGCGATCTATGGAACGCAGAGATAAAACAAATTACTATCTGGATATTGCGGAGGCGGTTTCCGAGCGCAGCACCTGTCTGCGGCGGAAATTCGGTGCGATTGTCGTCAAGAATGACGAAATCATCTCCACAGGCTATAACGGCGCGCCGCGCGGCAGACAGAACTGCACCGATCTGGATTTCTGTTACCGCGAGCGCATGGGCGTTCCGCGCGGTCAGCGCTATGAGCTTTGCCGCAGCGTCCATGCGGAGGCAAACGCGATCATCAGCGCCAGCAGAGCGGATCTGCTCGGTGCAACGCTCTATCTTGCATGTCACGATGCGAAAACGGACAGGCTGGACGGCGCTGTGGAGCCCTGCTCCATGTGCAAGCGCCTGATCCTGAACGCAGGCATTGCGCAGGTCGTGATCCGGCAGGACGAAAACGCGCATTTCACGATCGACACCACCGCGTGGATCACGGACGACGATTCCCTTGCGGAGGATCTCAGCAAGGGTTACTGACCGGCCTTTTCCGGATCCGCCGAAACCGAATAAATCATGGCATTGACGGTTGCATCCAGCTCCGCCGTCACATGCCGGAACAGCAGGAGATAAACCGTCCGCCGCACCTGAATCAGATGCAGGACGGTTTTTTCTTCGCTTTGCTCCAGTGTGACATTGACCGTGCCGCGCCGGAGCTTTTTCTTTGCGGGCGGGTGTACCCAGTATGCTGTCAGGGTGGGAGAATGCCGCAGATAGCCGTATTCCAGCTTCGGCGTCAGAGAAGGCAGCAGCAGTTTGCGGAACGAAATCTGCAAATCTGCCGCAGTGACCTCTCTCAGCGGACGGCTGAACGGCATCCGCATGACGGTCATTTGCAGGCCGGATTTCTGTCCGGTAAACAGCAGCTGATCCTTCTCCCTGCTCTCCGCGTGGAAATCCGCAGGAAAAGACAGCGCCAGTGCGCCGTGAAAGCAGACGGCGCGCTTCGGAAGAATCACAACGGATTCTGTCCGCTTTCCCGGGAGCTGCTTTTTCAGCCAGTCGGCTGCACGCCGAAAGTACCCTGCAAGCCCGGATTTCTGATCTGCCATGGCGGTTGCCTCCTTTCTGCCGGAAAAGCCGATATACGAAAGGAGGGCGCATACGCACCCCTCCTTATCATATTCAGCCGACGATTGCGGTCACGATAAAGCCGTCGGAATTGTTGCCGGAAATCTCATAGGAGCCGCCTGTCGGCACCGGAATCTCCGGATCGCCGGTTGTTGTGCTGTCCACCGGAACATAATAGATGTGGTATTTCGTATTGTTCGTGGTGTGCTCCAGCACAGAACCGCTGAAGAAATTGTGTCTGGTTTTCAGCTGATCGAGATACTCCTCCAGACAGAGGTTTTTCTCGTTCATATACGACGCATGCGGCACGCCGACATAGCGGATTGCGGTATAGCCGCCGCGCTCGCCGGTGATTTCGGCCTTGTCAGACGGATACCGCAGCACAAAACCGTAGCTCGCCATATGCTCAAAGAGCCACGAATACGGCGCGGTGTTGGAGATGTACTCGTAGCCGCCGTCATTGCGCTTGATATGCAGCTGAATATCCAGTGCTGTCGGGGAATCGGGATTGCTCTTTTCCTTTCCGGCTTCCAGATAGCCGTAATTGAACATGATCTCCTTGTTGTTCGTCGCACTGTAATACGATTTCATCAGCCGGTTGAACTGTGAAAGCGCCGTGCGGTTCAATGAGGTATGGCCGGGATAGGAGATTTCATAGGTATCCGGCTTATCCTCTGCAAAATACACCTGCTCCAGATCCAGTTCCTCCGCAGAGAGGTGGCTGGGATTATCCTTATTGACCAGCACCAGCGTACCGGCATTCATCGCGCTCAGCCGGACCGGTACCATCTGATACCCGGCCGGAAGCGTATACGTCGGCTCTGTGGTTGAGGAATCGGAAGCGGAATCGGAGTTTTCCGACGACAGCAGCGGATCAGACGGCTTCGGATCCGTGATGACGACAGGAACATTGACAAGGGATGCTTCTTCGGCGTTTGCAGGCGGCGGTGTTGTCTGCGGAGCAGCCTCACCGGTCTGTGCTGCGGTATCTGCATCGCTGCTTGCCGTAGTCAGCGGATCATCGTCATCCTTTGCGCAGCCCGATACACACGAGCCGAGGAGAAAGATCAGAACGATCAGAACAATGACGGCAGCAGCAATACGGTCCCAGCGGACCCTGCGTTTGGTTGACATTGGAGAATCTCTCCTTCCGTTCTGGAAAAAGGCACAGCCTCACGGAGCGTGAGACTGTGCCGCAAGTTTCAGATCATTTTGTTCGGTTCAGCTTCAGCGCTCAGATGCCGGGTGCCTCCATCGGCATTTCTGCCGGTGCGGAATCAGCCTCCAGTGCGCTGATCGCAGCTGCCAGCTCATCATTGACAGAGGACGTATCTGCGGCAGCAGGCGTCATGCCCATTTCGGCCATCAGACGCTCCAGCTCGGTATCAACCTTGGCATTGCGCTCCAGCTCCTCAAAGGTTGCAACCTCTTCGGGCTTGCCGTTGCCGAGGATCTCGCTGAATGCAGCAGCCTCTGCTTCCTTGCGGGTGATCTTCTCTTCCATCTTGGAGAGCTTATCGAAGGAGCTGTTGGTATCAATGCCGCTGAGCGACTGCGCGAGCTCCTTGGTGGTATCCGCCATCTGGGAACGTGCAATCAGCATTGCCTCGCGGGACTTTGCTTCCTGCATCTTGGATTTCAGCACCTCGACCTGAGAACGAATTGCCTCAGTCTGGTTCGAGATGGTTTCATACATTTCGCGGTAGTTGGTGACATCCTCATCCGCCTTGACCTTGCTGGCCAGCGCCTTCTTTGCCAGCTCCGCGTCGCCTGCCTTCAGGGCAGCCTTTGCGCGGGATTCCCAGCTTGCAGATACAGCACAGGCATTGCGGTACTGCTTTTCGACCATACGCTCGCTGGCGACTGCCTTTCCGAGTGCCTGCGTCGATTTGGTCAGCTCCTTCTGCATATCAAGGATGATCTGCTTGACGAGCTTTTCCGGATCCTCAGCCTTATCCAGCATATCATTGATGTTGGCTTTCAGAATATCACTCAGTCTGGAGAAAATGCCCATTTGATGTACCCTCCTGTTTCACATTTGAATTCAGTTAAACCGCAGCACAGGCTCGTGCTGCTGCTACCATATATTATAACAGAGTTTCTCCCGATTGTCAAGTAGCTTTTGCAGGAAGTATGTGATTTGTGAATCCGGTCTGCGATATTCCGTGCTGCGGTTGCTTTTTCTTCTTTTGTGTGCTATAATAAAAAGCGGACGGATCATGCGTCCGCAGTCAGAAACAATGAGGTAACACATATGTACAGATGTCCAGAATGCGGCACAGAGTATACCGTCGTGCCGGAGGCCTGCGCAGTCTGCGGGCATGAAACGGAAGCATCCGAGCACATTGACCTGTTTGCCGCCGCGCAGGAGCAGGAGCGCCAGGCTGCTGCAATCCGGCGGGAACGGCAGGATGAATACCGCAGACAGCGGGAGGCAAAAGCTGCTGCTGCAAAAAATACAGCTGCAAAAAAAGCAGAAGAAAAAACGGACAGCACCCCCGCGGCGCACACCGCCGGGAACGGCGTTTCCTTTCCGGAGCTGGAAAACGCTTCCGCCTCTGAGAAAGCACAGGCGCGCATCGTGCCCGGCGAAAGCGCAGCGTCCGGCAAATCCGCCGGCAGCGAAAAGCCCGGCATTCAGAACACCGGCATGAAGCTCGCAGCCGTCGGATGTGCGGCAGCACTCGCACTCGGCGGCGGTGTTTATGCATTTTCCCACGGAAAACCGCCCGGATTTCAGAAAAGCACGGTCGGCACATTTTATCTGAAAGGGACGGCGCTCTGGTTCCAGAACGGTCGGAATGCCAAAACCATCTGCCTGAATGACAAGGTCTTTTCGGATCTGAACGACAGTCAGCAATATCTGGCTGAGGGCTTTTCGGAACGTCTGGATGATCTGCTTTATGTGAGCCCGGACGGCAGCGAATTCTACTATCCGAAGGATGTCAGCTTTGAAGATTGCGAATGCACGCTGATGCACTGCACCGCGAAGCATCCGGAGCAAGCAGAGGAGATCGCAACGCTGCGCCTGGATGAATCCGATTTCAATTATTCCGGTTTTGCCTACACATACTCTGTAAACATGCCGAAAAAAACAAACTGCGATCCCCGGAAGATGAATCCGCCGTATCTGGTCAGCGGAGATGCAGTTTATTACCGGAATCCGGACGGCGCGTTCTGCCGCACGCAGAACGGCAGCACAGAGGAGCTTGCGCCGTATGTGCAGCGCTTCTGGTCGCTGCCGGATTCTCCGGAGGTTTTCTACATCGCCATGTCAGATCTGGAGGAATACAAAAAGACCAGTTCATGGCTGAGCGGTCGGGACGGAGTCACCATTTTCCGCCCGGATTATGAATGTATGATCCCGTACATGAACGCCACGCTCCTCGACGGCCCCCCCAGCGTCCAGATACATTCTGACGACTATTCGCTGTACTGCGCGGCGCCGGGTGAACAGCCGGAACAGCTGATCGACAAAATAGAGGACTGGTCGCCCATCCGGGAGGACTGTCCGCAGTATCTGTACTACACGCAATACAGTTCCGGTGAGGGCAATGAACACTCGGAACTGATGCGGTACGACACGGAGAAGAAGGAAGCCGCAGAAATCGTCCGTGCGGAGCCGGACTGCCGCATCACAGTCACGAACTACTATCCGACCGGCGAATGCTATTATATCCAAAGTACCATGTCACAGGCCTCCGTTGACGAATGGTACTCAGAAATGCAATCCCGGCAGTCCGATGTAATCAGCAGCGAATCCGATCAGATATATATGTATTCGATCATGCCGGACAAAATGGTGCTGTATTATATGGATGCGGCAGGCGGTGCCAAAGAACTTTCCTCCGGCCTGGCGATGTTCTCATGGCAGGCAGCGGCGACGTGTCAGGACAAGCCGCTGATCTGCTTCAAGGAATACAAGTACGATGGACTCCACACGCGTGTCTGCCTGCGCGGAGAGGATGTTCCGGTGCAGTTTGACCATGAAAACCGGATCTATACCGATCCGGATTACCTCGATTTTTCCGTTGACGGATCGCTGCTGATCGGCGAATATCATGATTACACCGCATATAACGGCAATCCAATGCAGAGCATCTTCCCGGTCAAAACGACCGCCGGACAAATCAGAGGCGTGGCACCGATCAATCTGAAACTGGTTTCCGATTCCACGGAGAATGCGCTGCTGATCTGCCTGGATCGGACAGATGCATCCTCGGAGCTGCTGCGCATCGTGGATCAGGAGCTGTATTCCGGGGATCAGAAGATCGCTTCGGGCATGCAGCACAGCGTCGTTATGCTGCAAAACAAATGCCATCAGGTCTGCTTCATTGCGGACGAAGTGGAACCGGGGCCGAACGACAGTGCCATGATCTCCATGAGCAAAGCATTCTGCGGCACGCTGATGCGCCGCGCAGACGGCAAGACGGAAAAAATCGCAGAGAACGTCACCGGTTTCATCCCGGCGGACAACAATCAGTTCCTGATCATCTGCGGCGAAAAAGGCAAGGACGGCATCATGAATTACCGCTGCGGTGATGTCTGGTATCAGGCAGATTCGGGCGTTTCTGCACTGATCGGCGTGCGTGAGATGCAGGAAAAGTAAGCCCATTACGAATCATCGCATATCAATCCATTTCTCAACAAACTGAAAGCTGCACCGGAAATGTGCAGCTTTCTTTTTTCGCATACAAAAAATATTTTCCAAAACAGCTTGACATTGACGCAGTGTCAAGTGGTATAATAAGAACGGGTGATCAAGATGGACGAAACCAGGCACATCAGTGAAGTCTGCAAGGAACTGAACACAACCTCGCGGACAATCCGCTACTACGAACAGCTCGGTCTGGTCAGCACTGTGCGCGGCAGCCGGAACGCGCCGCGCAGGCTTGATGAACAAAATACCGCACAGCTGCGAAAAATTCTCTTTCTGCGGAAGATCGGACTGTCACTGGATGAGATTCAGGACATTGTTAAGAACGGGCTGGATGTCGCAGAACTGCTGCGAACCAAATCCGCGGAATTCAAGGCGGAAATCGCTGCGCTTCACAGCCGGATCCGGCTGCTGGAAAAGGTCACAAGCACAGCGGAAAAGGGCGGCGATATTTACGCTGTTGCGCTGGATGCATCCCCGGCGCAGGAGGATGCGGAGCACTGCCGGATTGCGGCGGAGTGTATCCGGCTTCTTCTGGAGCATCGCTTTTCGGAGATTCCTGCCTTTGTGGCGCCAAAGCTGCGGCCGGCTTTTTCAGAAGAGCTTCTCTCCATATCATGGCATGAATTTACCGAACCGTGCGGTGCATTCATAGAAACGGGCGCGCAGACCGTCGAAGGCAATCTTGTCAAAAATCATCTGTATTTTGAGAAAATGGGCGCTGTTATCACAATCGCCTTCGGAGAAGACGGCATCAAAGGAATCATGTCCAATTACCTGAAAGAAAAGGAGAATCCTCATGTTTCATCAAAGCGTACTGGAACGAATTGACGTCATCGCGCACAGCGGCATCCGCATCGGCGGCGAAACGATCATCTATATTGATCCGGTGCAGATTTCCGGCGCGCCGCATGACGCTGACCTGATCCTTTTTACGCATCCGCATACCGACCACTTTTCACCGCGGGATGCGAAAAAGCTGATGAAGGACAGCACCGTCATCGCGGCACCGAAAAGCATGGCCGCAATGATTCGTCTGACACTCCGGAAAAAGCCCGTGACGCTGCTGCCCGGTCAAAGCACAGAGCTCGCGGGAATCCCGGTCTGCGCCGTCGCGGCCTATAACAAGCGCAAGCCGAATCACCTGAAAGCGATGAAGTGGCTCGGTTATATCCTGACAATCAGCGAAACAGCGGTCTATGTATCCGGAGATACCGACCTGACCGATGAATGCCGGGGTGTATCCTGCGATATCGCGCTGCTGCCGGTCGGCGGCTTCTATACGATGGATCCGGTGCAGGCAGCCGCGCTCGCAAATGCGATCACACCGCACACGGTCATTCCGGTTCATTACGGCAAGCTGCTCGGCGGTGCGGACGCTGCCGAACGGTTCCGCAGCGCGCTGAACCCGGGCATTCAGGCGGATATCCGGCCGTCTGCATACAGCAATATCATGATTTCGCAGTATGCAAGAGCGGCACTGCTGCTCATTCCGGCCGTTGTGCTTTTCTTCGTGCTGCGCAGTTTCCTTTGCTGATGAAAGGAGTTTTCTGACGGATACAATCAGGGGACGCCCCCTGTCGCAGGGCGTCCCCTCAGTTTGTCAATCCATCGGAGATACCGCTATCAATCACCGCTTCACGCCGCCGGATTGTTGACGATGCCGACGAACAGGGGCATACCGGCGTCACTGACGATCTCAAACAGGAACGGTCTGTCCAGCACAAATTCATACTGCTCTGTCGGTGCGCCTGTGCAGGTGAACTCCAGAACCGTAAGTGCTGCCGCCTTGCAGCCTGACTCGTCAATCAGCACGCGCGCATCCTGCTCGGCCTTGCTGAGATACACATTTTCCGCATCCGCTGCGTTCGCAGTCAGCGGCGAGAAATCCGCCTTGTCCGGTTCAAAAATATCCGTAATGCCGAGTGCTTTCAGCCCGTCCTCCAGATTCATGCCGGAGGACACATCAAACTTCGGCACGGTCATGTTTACAAACGCATACCGCTCATTTGCAGCGGCTTCCTGCTGCGACTGCGTCAGATATTCACAGACCTGCGCATCTGCGAGCAGTTCCTCCGGGGAAATGCCTTCTTCCGGCAGAATCAGCCGCATCTGGCCGTTATGCTCCAGATCCAGCCCGACCGCCGTGAAATGCGCTCCGGAATAATACCCCGTTTCGTGATACGCAAACATGAAATCACAGCTGACATCGCCGTCCGGCGCATGGAATGTTCCTGCTTCGGTCAGCGTCCGGTCAAACTGACTGCTCCACTTTCCGCTGTAATTGACCGTTGACGCAATCATCAGCAGCATCTCCGGATCCATTCTGATACCGTCCGTGTAATCCGCAAGCAGCCCGTCTGTCTGCTGATTCATCCATTCCTGCATCAGTTTGCTGTATGCATCGCGCTTCGGATCGCCGCTGAACACAGAGGCATAATACACCGATGCAAGCGTATCCAGCGTTTTCGAGCGGTAATCCGTCAGCTGATTTGTCCACAGTGAGGATGCCAGCACGCATTTTGCAAGCCCGTCGTCCGCATAATTCGCCTTCCAGACCGATTCTGCATGGGATCGCAGCGTTTCCAGATCCTTCTGCGCGAGAACTTCCAGAATCTGCTGACGCGTATTCCCGTCCGTGATTTCCGCAGACATGCCGAGCGCCATATACAGACTCAGCGGCGAATAAACACGGTTTTCAGATCCGGCACCGTTCAGAAAGACCGGCGTGCTGTTTGCAAAGAATACGTCAAATCCCTCCTGATAGCCCTCCGGCTGATCCCGCAGCGCACTGCGCGCCGCCTGCCATGTTTCCAAAGCGGCACTGTATTCATCCCAGTTTTCGTCCGCAGGCGTCTCCGGATACTGCGGCATGTCCGGATAAGCCGCTTGGGCCAGCAGCATATCGGCATACTGCGCCGAATAATCGTTTTTTCCCGATCCCGGGCTGCCGCCGGGCGTCCCGCGCTTCGGAATCAGAAACAGCCCGCCGATCACGGCTGCCGCACAGGCAGTGCCGATCACCGTCAGCATGATGCGCGGATGCTTTTTCGTTTTTTTGCCCGCTGTCAGCTCCGGCACGAGCGTTTCATCGGCTTCCCCGATCACATCCAGCAGAATATCCCTGTTTTTCATACGCCGATCCCCTCCTGTTCCAGATATGCTTTCAGTCTGCTCCGCACTCTTTGCAGGAGCATTTTGACCGCGCCCTCTGACATGGCATACCGTTTCGCGACCTCGCTGACGGACATCATGTACCAGTACCGCAGCAGAAAAATCTCGCGGTTTTTCTCCGGCAGACTGCGCAGAAACGTATCCAGCAGTTCCTTCAGCGCGAGCCTGTCCTCCACCGGGCTTTCCTCCCCGATGCATTCGCTCAGCTCGTCGAGGCAGAGCGCGGTCTGGCCGCTGCCGTATTTCTGCGCCTTGCCTTTGCGGAAACGGTCGATTGCAAGATTGCGCGTGATTCTGCCGAGGAACACCGCAAGCCGGTTCGGCTTTTCCGGCGGGATGGTATCCCATGCACGCATCCACGTATCATTGACGCATTCCTCGGTATCCTGCACGGAATGCAGAATATTGCGGGCGACCGCCGTGCAGTACGCGCCGTATTTGATCTGACTTTCCTTGATTGCAGCTTCATCTCTCTGCCAGAACAGCCTGATGATCTGTTGATCTTCCATGATGCACCTCCTTGCCGCCTTCACCCTTACAGACGAAAAACAGGGCGCGCAGGTAACGGGTTCCGATGATTTTTTTGATTAAGATGCTCCGCATATTTTTCCGCATATAGCAGAAAACGGGCGCTTCCGGTGTTTGGAAGCGCCTCAGCTTGTCGATAAAGCGGTATCTCCGATGGATTCATAATGGGACGGGGCTTGGGGACGGAGTCCCCATTTTTGATCCATCGGAGATACCGTTTTCCAGTTCTCAGTCTGCCGCCCTGATGCCCCGGGTGAACCGGAGCGGCGGGAGTGCGGCAGTTCCGTGCAGATACGCGGAAAGCACTTCTTTGATGCGCGCCGCAGATTCGTCCGTCAGCAGCAGCAGACCGAATGCCGCATCCGCAAACCTCTGCGGCTGATCCGCAAGCCAGATCGGCGCCGCATTGAACAGCTCCGCATAATCCGGCTTTTCCGTGATGCGCGTGCAGTCGGTATACACCTCTGCCCCTTTGCGGTCTGTCAGCTGATGCCTGCATTTCGCACAGCCGACCTGCGCCTGCACGGGACAGTTCCGCGTCAGCATCAGCGGGAGCCGCCCGTAGATCATCCGTCCGAGCGGCAGCGCCCCGCAAGGCATCGCAGGCGCTTCCGGTGAGCAGAGCGCATCCGTCAGCCCCGCCTGCGCGTAAAACGCCGCCGCATGGGAATTCGTGATATGCAGCCCGAGGCCGCCGTGCAGCGTCATTCCAAGCTCTTTTCCAAGCTGCACATCTGCCGCGTGCTGGCACAGAATACGCGAAAACCCGCGTGCCTGCGCTTCTTTCAGCATATGCAGAACCGTGTCCTCATCGCAGTAAAACCGCGGCGGCACCAGAATGCATTTTGCAAGCGGAACCGGCTGTTCCCCTGCCGCATAGCGTTCCGCAAGCTGCAAGGGCAGCAGCAGCGCGTCAATCTCATCTGCAAAATCTGCCAGACCGGCAATCTGCTCCGTATTGCGAACCTGTACGCGGAATATCGCAGCACCGTGCTTTTTCTGCTGCTCCGGCAGCGAAAGCGGCGACTGTAACCGGTGCGCCGGCGTATTGGCACAAATCCGCGCCGCATCCGCCTGCTCCGCTGCATCTCTGCGCATCGCGTTCAGCGAGGCGGCAGGTAGCATCAGCCTGCCTTCGATTTCCGCAGTCACCTGCCCCGCCGTATACACGGTATCCCCGAGCCTGTCGAACTGCTTTTGCAGCATCGGCAGATCGGTCGGACGGTTCTGCGCAGTCTGCGGGACGTCCCCGGTGACGGTGACGCTGTGTCCGGCATCATCCGTGACGGTCAGTGCCGCGGGCGCATCCGGCGTCAGCGTAAAATGCGCATTCAGAACGGCGCATTTCCGCGGTTTCCGGTATTTTTCGCGCAGCTGCTGCAAGACGTCCTGCGCCGCCGTGACGTCCTCCTTCTGCCGCGTCCCGAACATCTCCTTCCGGATGCCGGTGAAGTAGCCGTCGGTAAAGCCGCTGCGGGAAAAGACCGCACGCAGCTCGTGCAGATCCGGCTGCTGACCGGAAAGCGCAGTGCGGCAGGCCGTCACGGCTGCGGCAACGTACTCCGGGCGCTTCATTCTGCCTTCGATTTTCAGAGAGGTCACGCCGAGCGCGGTGATCTCCGCAAGATGCGTGACCAGCGACATATCCTTGAGCGAGAGCGCACAGGCGTCCTTCCGGGCGGGGTCCGCCGTAAACGGCAGACGGCAGGGCTGTGCGCAGCAGCCGCGGTTCGCGCTCCGGCCGCCCATGGCTGCGGACATCCAGCACTGACCGGACACCGACATGCAGTGCGCACCGTGAACAAACGCCTCGACCTCCACGCCGCAGCGTTCTGCCTCTGCACAGACGGCAGCGAGCTGTTTTCCGGAGAGCTCCCGCGCCGCCACGATACGGCAAAAGCCCGCCTGCTTTGCAAATCTCACGCCGGCGGGCGAATGAATCGTCATTTGTGTGGATGCATGAAGCCGCAGTGTCGGGAGCCGCTGCGCGATGTACTTCGCCGCGCCGGGATCCTGCACGATGCAGCCGTCCGCGCCGATGTCCGCCGCCGTTTGCAGCAGCGCATCGAGCGCGGAAAGCTCCGTATCAAAAATCAGCGTATTGACCGCGAGATACAGCTTTGCGCCGTACAGATGACAACGCCGTGCTGCCTCCGCGAGCCCGTCTGAATCAAAATTTACCGCGTTGGCACGGGCAGAAAACTGCTCCGCACCGGCATAGACGGCATCCGCACCGCAGCGCAGCGCCGCTGTCAGCGCCTCCATGCTTCCGGCAGGCGCCAGCAGTTCGATCCTGCTCATGCCTCCGGCTGTGTCAGAGAGAGCTGTTCCTCCGCGGGCGCATCCGCCGCATCGGTCTGTCCGGATGCCTGCTCCGGTTTCTTTTCGCCGCTCCGGATGCTCTCGCTCAGGGATTTCAGCTTGTTGAGGTTTTCCAGCTGCTCAATCTTTGCCTTCAGGACGTCGATTTCCCGCAGCGCGGCGTCACGCTCCAGACGCGCCTTTCCGGCCTCGTCCACATACTCCTTGACCTGCGAGCGGATCACCTCGACGCTGTTGTTGGCCTTGGTCAGCTCGTCCATCGTGGACAGCGCAACCATCATGACCGCGGAATGCGCGGAAACACGCGGATTGTTCTCCGTAATATCGGAGATGCGCTTCTCCAGATTCTTGGCCAGCTGATAAACGTAGCTCGGCGCGTCCTCTGTCTGCAATGCATATTCCTTACCGCAAAGCACAACCTTCACTCTCTGTTTCATAGTCTGTTCTTCCTTTCTTTTCTCACTCAAAGTAACGCATCAGCGCGACGACCTTCCCGAGTACCGCCGCTTCCTTCACATAAATCGGCTCCATTGTGTCATTCTCCGGCTGGAGCCTGTATCCGCCGTTTTCTCTGTAAAACCGCTTGACTGTCGCTTCGTCGTCATGCACCATGACCACGGCGATCTCACCGTTTTCGACGGTGCTGCACTGCTCGACGATGACGATGTCGCCGTCCAGAATGCCCGCCTTGATCATGCTCTCGCCGCGGATTTTCAGTGCAAACAGCTCGCCGGTAAAATGCCGGTCAGGGATATAGCTCAGATAGTCCTCGATATTTTCAATCGCCGTAATCGGCATACCGGCGGTGACCGTACCGATCAGCGGGACATTCCGCGCACTGCTGCCGTGCAGGCGGATGGCGCGGTTCTGATTGTCCATTTTGTCAAGCATTCCCTCATCCACGAGCAGATTGATATAGCGGTGGACGGTCGATGTGGAACGGATGTCCAGCGCGGCACAGATCTCGCGCACGGTCGGCGCATAGCCGTCATCAATGCGCTCGCGGATATAGCGGTAGATCATCTGCGCCTTTTCATTCAGCATGATGTTTCCCTCCTTCTCAGCGGCAGATCACTGCATGGCTTTCAGGGTATCTGCAATCTGCTTGGACAGCTTGTTGACGTCGCCGCAGCCGAGCGTGATGATGAGGTCACCGGGCTGTGCAATCTTGCAGATAGCCTCGCAGACGTCATCAAAGTTCTGATATTTCCGCGCATCGGTCTGCGGGACGGTTTCGTCCTGCGGGAACCAGATGCAGTCCGGAATCTTCTCCGCCAGCATTCTGGTAAAGATGCCGAGCGTATTTTCCTCTCTGCCGCCCATGATGTCGGTCAGCGCGACAACATCGGCAATTTCCAGCGCTTCCGCAAATTCATCGAGCAGCCGCGCCGTCCGGGTGTAGGTGAACGGCTGATGCACCGCAATCACGCGCTTGTAGGGCATGGCCTTTGCCGCACGGAGCGTCGCTGCAATCTCCGCAGGATGATGCCCGTAGTCATCCGCGACCGTGATGCCGCCGACCTGTGCGTGAATATCGAAGCGGCGCTTTGCACCGTGGAATTCCCGCAGGCCAGCCTCACACTGTGCAAAATTCAGTCCGACGAGATGCGCTGCCGCAATCGCTGCCAGCGCATTGAGGACATTGTGCTCGCCGGGCACAGTCAGCACCGCCGTGCCGAGCAGCGTGCCGTCATGCCATACGCTGAATTCGGTCGTCTGCTCCGGCGTGTGGACAATGTCCGAAGCGCGCCACTCGCAGTCTGCACCCTTGCCGAAGCGGATCATCGTCTTGCCGGTGACCTTTGCCATCGCCTCGCAGGAATTGGCATCGTCGCCGTTATACAGCACATATCTGCTGGATTTCTGCGCAAACTTCGTGAATGAGGCTTTCAGGTTCTCCATGGTCTTGAAATATTCCATGTGATCCGCGTCAATGTTCAGAATCACCGCAATATCCGGGGAAAGATGCAGGAACGTATCCACATACTCGCAGGCCTCGCAGACGAACACATCGCTGCTGCCTGCTCTGCCGCTGCCGCCGATTGCGGGCAGCTTTCCGCCGATGACCGCGGAGAGGTCAATGCCGGCGGTGAACAGAATCTGTGCCAGCATGGAGGAGGTCGTGGTTTTGCCGTGCGTGCCTGCAAGGCAGACTGCCTCGCTGTACCATTCGGAAACCAGCCCCAGCAGCTCACTGCGCTCCATCATCGCAACGCCGCTCTGCTCTGCCGCGGCGCGCTCGGGATTCGTTTTCGCAATGGCCGCGGAATACACAACCAGATCCGCGCCCTCGATGTTCTCCGCGCGCTGTCCCATCTGCACCGGAATGCCCAGTGCGCGCACGGCCGCCAGCGTATCGGTTTCGTTGTTGTCGGAGCCGCTGAGCGTGTAGCCCTTTGCATGCAGCACCTGTGCCAGCGGATACATGCCGCTGCCTCCGATTCCGATCATGTGGATATGCTGCCTGCCTTCGAGAATTGAACTCATGATAAAAAGATCCTTTCCGGCGCGATCCCTGTTTTGCCGCACCAATGTGCAGTTTTTTAATGCGGATTGCGCAAATTCTTAAGATTATCAGCGATAAAACCGCAGATATTGCATTTTATATTATTTATTAACATGAAACATTCACAGAATCAACACAATTCCATGCTATGATATACGCAACAGGCGCAAATCATCCTGCAATGCGCCTATGCTTTCGGGCAACTATGTTCGACATTCCCTTATGCAGAAAGGAAGGAACTCCCCATGGAAATTACTGATCTGAAAATCCGCAAAATGATGACTGACGGAAGACTCCGCGCCATCGTATCCATCACACTGGATCAGATGCTTGCTGTTCATGACATCAAGGTCGTGCAGGGTGAAACACGCTTATTCGTCGCAATGCCCAGCCGGAAGGACGAGGGCGGCATTTTCCGCGATATCGTGCATCCGATCTCCGCGCAGGCAAGACAGTATCTGGAGAACCAGATTCTCGAAGCCTATCAGGAGCAGCTTGCACTGATGCAGGCTGAGGCGGAGGCCGCAGCAACAGAGTATTCTGCCGCACCGGCCGCAGCCGAAGCGGTACCGGCCGAACCCGCTGCCCCCGCAGCTGCGTTATAAGATCGCTGATACGGATTTCCGGACTTTCCGGCGTGAGCAATCGCGCCGGAAAGTTTTTTATTGCCCGTGAACGGTTCTGTCAGCGGACGGCGTCATCCTGCTGAAGCAGCATCGCGGTTTTCAGCAGCGCGATCTGCGTTTTGGCATCGCGGATTTCGCCGCGCATCACCATGGCAACCGCTTCTGCAAGCGGGAGCTGCACCACGTCCAGAAATTCGTCCGGATCCAGATGCTGCCCCGCCCCCTGCCGGATATTCCGCGCAAGATACATGTGAATGATCTCCGTGTCGTAGGCGGGCGTCGGATAGAGCTGCCCGAGGGATTCCAGTGCATCCGCAGACGCCCCTGCCTCCTCGGAGAGCTCGCGCTCCGCGCAGCCCATCGGATCCTCGCCGTATTCCAGCTTGCCCGCCGGGATTTCCAGCGTCGTTTCCAGATACGGATAACGGAACTGCCGCACCATGATGACCTGCTTATCAGCCGTCAGCGGCACAACGCACGCGCCGCCGGGATGATGCACAACCTCGCGGAACGCCTCCCCGCCGTTTTCCATGCGGACGGTGTCCCGCGTGACGTGCAGGATTCTGCCGTTATAGATTTCCTCCGACGAGAGCATCTCCTCCCGGAGATGCGGTGTCAGGTTGGATTCAGCTGTCATGCTTTTCAGCCTCCGGTTGTTTTTTCTTTCGCCTGTATGCCGGTCTGCCGTGCTGCTTGGTTGCGGCATGCTCGGTATAGACCGTGTGCTCAAACATCATGTCTGTGCCGGCATAATCATAAGAATGCTTCTGCCTGGGATACTTCGGTCTGCTGCCGCGCTCCGCAATCAGCCGCCAGAGCAGATAGAGCAGCAGTGCGCCCAGTCCGCAGACGGACACAGCGGCGCCCTCTTTCAGCCCCGGTGTGCGGTAACGGAACGTGATGGCGTTGTCGCCCTTTTCGCAGCGCACAGCCATCAGACCGTTGCTGACGCGCTCAGCAGGCACCGCTTTGCCGTTGACCTCGGCTGTCCAGCCGCTCTCCCACGGAACGCTGAAAAAGACCATCTGCGGCTTTTCCAGGCTGATTGCCGCACGGAACCCGTAGGAATCATATTCAAAGGAGGAGCAGGTCTGCTCCGCACGCGCCTGACAGTAAGCCGGATACTCTGCCGCGCTCATGCTGCTGACGTCCGGTGCGGACAGCTCCGTGAGAATATCGCCGTACTGTTCGATCTGCTCGTCTGAGAGCACCAGCGCCTTGAGCAGCACCTTTTCGCCGGTCATCTTGCTGATTGTATCAAAATCGTTCTGCCGGATATAGGAATCATATGCAATGCCCATCGGGATATAGGCTTCGTTTTCATAGATATAGAAGCCGTTTTCCTTTTTCAGGTATCTGAACCCGGGCATTTCATCCAGCGTGAAGCTGTAATCCGTATCATTGTCATCCTTGACCTTGTCAAAATAATATTTGACGCTGAACAGTGCCCGCAGCGCATAATGCTTCGGCTCCGCGCGGGATGCGACGTCCCGCTGGATATCCAGTGCATCGTAAAAGTCCATGAGCGAGGTCGGCACGATGCTGTGGAAGCAGCGCATATTGGAATAGCCCCAGAACATCGGATAATTGTCGTAATCCTGCGAAATATCCACGCGGGCAAACTGATGCTCCGGCATCTCCAGCGAAATCTTGCTGCCGCCGTTGATTGCGGTATCGACAAAGGCCGTCGGAACAGAACTGAGCTCCAGACCGAAATAGACCATACTGACCGTGGAGCACAGGCAGGAGAACACCGTCATGCAGATCGCCGGGCGGTAAAATCTGCGTGTCCGCGAACGGTACCGGATCGTCAGCGCGGCAAGGTACAGCAGAATCGCGCAGACCGCAGCAGTCAGCCACAGATACCACGGATATTTTGCGAGCTGGAACCAGACGACTTCGCCCTCCTCCTTGCTCGGGAGCAGAGAGATCAGTGCAAAGCCCAGCAGGAACAGGAAGCAGACGGTCAGGCCGCCGCGCCATCTGATCTTCGGGTTGTCCAGCGCATAGGCCGTCATCATCGCCATAATGAGAATCGGCATATAGAACCAGCGCGCATAATACGAGCCGTTCAGCATATAAAATGCGGAATTGAGAATCGGAACGAATGCACAGACCGTGCATATCGCCGTGAGTCTTGTTGCCCAGTGCTTTCGCTTCTGGGACATGAACGACAGCACACCTGCCATAGAGAACATCGGCAGATAGCCGCCGATCGACGCCCATTTTCCGTAATCGGAGCGGAACAGATTCGGTCTTGCCGGCAGATCCGGCAGCATGAAGAAGCTCTGGATGATGCGCAGAACGCGCGTGCGGTCGTTGTAAGCGACCATATCCAGCCCCCAGAGAAAGCTCTTGATCCGGTAATTGTCGATGATCGCCAGTGCCGCGGGCAGCAGCATAAAGCACGCCATGAGCACGCCGATGACCGCCTCCAGCGCAATGCTGAAAAACTTGCGCAGATCCGCATGGAAATCCTCTGCGGGACAGCGCAGGATAAAGTACAGGATCACAAACACGGCCTGTCCCGTGAAGAAGTAATAATTCAGGATACCCATGAATGCAACCGTCAGCGCAAAGACGCCGCGGCGGTTCTCATTGACGCGCTGCTCCATCGTAATCAGCAGCAGCGGGAAAAATGCGGTCACATCCTGAAAATGATTGAAGAAGATGTTATAGATCTGAAAGCCGGAAAAGCTGTACAGCAGCGCGCCGATCAGCGAGGCCTGCTTGCTGCGGACAAACCGCCGGATATAGGCATAGGCCGTCAGCGCCGCGACCGCGTGCTTTAAGGCCAGCAGATAGGGGATCATGTACAGCGTCCATTCCTGCGGGAACGGGACGGTCAGCCAGAAAAACGGACTGCCCAGCAGATAGAACGAATAGGAACCGATGAAATTGGCGCCGAGGTCGGTCAGCCAGTTCCAGCCGAAATTGCCGTGCTGCACCGCATCATGCGCGATGTAGTAAAACGGAAGCTGCTGGGAGTTGAAATCGCCGTAATAGATGAAATATCCCTTTGTGAAGATCATGACCGGCACCAGCACCAGCAGCATCATGCCGAAGCTGAGCAGAAAAACGGAAAGATACGGCTCGCGCCGTTCCGTCAGCGGTCTTTGCGGCATTCTGCCGCGCGTTCGACCCATTCGGGCACACCTCCTCAGAGCAGAAAATACGTTCGCCTATTATTATAGCACAATTATTCGGAAAATGCAATGGATTTCAGGACGAAAAAGCGCGGGAATTGCTGCCTGATCTCATAAAGTGCCTCCGGCGGATTCGAAATGGGGACTCCGTCCCCAAACCTCTGCTTAAGGGACATAGTCCCTTAAGAATCCCATTTTGATGAAAACGATATATTTACATTCATTTTCTTATCGCGGGATTCCAAAGGGATTTATCCCTTTGGCGGGGATTGGTGCGGAGCCCCTCAACACATTCAAAAACCTATCGTATTTGCGTGTTTTTCAAGAACAGAATTTCAAAAAAGTGAACCGATGGGGAACTTTTTGGGGTAGAGAGGGTGCTCAACCCCTCAACAAGTTATTGAAGAATCCGTTGATCCGTTCGTCTACCTGTTTGCGTTCAGCAGAGAAGGTGTGTTGGTAAACTGACTTCAAAACACCGTTGCTTGCCCATCCGCCGCGTTCCATTGCGTATTTGTCGGGAATGCCGAGCATCAGCATGACACTCGCGTTCAAATGCCGCAGCTGGTGAAACGTGAGATTGTATCCGTTTGCTTTAGTCAGTTTCTTCAGCTGCTTTGTAATGAAGCGGTAATCCTGCGGAACAATGAAGTCTTCATTACTGCGGTTCGGAACTGCATTGATCAGCGACTGGATGTAAGCCGGAACAACAAGCCGTCGAGTAGAGTTGTAGGTCTTGTTCACATCGCGCACAACATCCTTGCCGACGAGAAACAGCTTGCTTCTCTGAATCGTCAGTACGCCGTCCTTAATATCGCCGAACTGCAAGCCGCGCACTTCGCTGATTCTCAGACTGAGCCACATTGCCAGCAGACACGGCAGCTCAATCTCTGTACCGCGGATCATCTGAATGACCTGTTCTGCGGTCGGCAGCTCTTTGATGTTCGGAACTTTCGGCGGCAGCGTGACATTGAAATCCGGGCGAACGCCGTACATCTTCAATGCTGCTACAATCAGATTCTTTGCTCCAGCAATCGACTTCCGGCTTCTGGTCACCGCATCCTCATTGATCGCTCTCTGCAATGTGAAGCTGTCAACATCCATGATGCTCTGGAGCCGCGTCTTGAGAATGTTCTCATAACCGTAGACCGTGGACGGCGACAGCACATTCTTCTTACTGTCAATGTAGTCCCGTACTGCCTGTGCGACTGTGAATCTGCTCTTAGCCAGCTGCATATTCTGGATGAACTTCGCAGCGAGCATCTCAGCCTGCCAGCGTGTCGGTGCTGTGATCGACTTCTTCTCCTTTTTACCTTCCTTGTTGATGCCGAGGTAGATCTGAACCCTCCAGTTGCCGGAGGACATCTGTTTTGCATTTGCCATAGTATACTCCTTTTCTCAAGGCATACACTATAACCCTCACGATATAGTATACACCATCTCCGCGAAAAAGTAAAGTACTATAAAGGGTTACACGCCGACAAACATCAAAAACTTATGATCTTCACTTGCATCGCTCTGCTGTTCATGCAATACGAATTCCTCCTTTCGTCATTCAAAAGCCTTCTCGTCATCATTCGCATTCATCTACTTGTCAACACACCTCCTGTTCATCTGGCTGCCGGACTGCGATCATGCTGCATCAAGGAATCGCTCTCCGCTTCGATCATCATCGTTCGATTCTGAAACACAGCAGATGCAAAGCCGAAATCAGGTTTATCAAAAAGGGTATCGGGAATGTTCCCGTTTGCGGAGCATAAATCAAAAGCAGCGTAAAAAAATTTTTCAAGTGCTGCTGTACCGGAAATCGTCAAGTGTCAATGCACTTGCCCAATCCGTTTCGCCTTGCGGGACGGTCTGTTCTGATGAGCCGAAACGGCTTGTCGGAACAGATATTGGGTAGCACCTATCTAAAAGGGCACTTTTTTCGCGGTTTCACTTGATTTTCACATCGGTGTTTGCAGGAAAAATGAGAACTGTCTTTCATTTTTTGAAACAGTCTTTGTGATTCGATGTAAAAAAGCACGATAACATAGTGCTTCATTATACATTGATTAACAGTGTGAAGGGTGCGATCGATCTCATTGAAAAGGAGATCACATCGCAACAAATTAGCGTATGTAAACCGAATGGAAATGATCAAGCGATTTTCTTTTTCAAAGAGTTCGATCTCAACCGAAAAGCCTTTTCATAATTATGAACAGTTGTTCTCTTCTACGTTATATCAAACATCCGTTCTGATGTCAAGAGGCATAAAGAAGGGTGTGCATGTTTCTGCACACCCTTTTTCTGCTCCTATTCTTTTTCATGAAATAGGAAATAAGTATGTGATAGAACTGTGAAAGGCCTTCTGAAAGAACAGCATCATCCTAAATATTTTTGAAGGATAAGGCTCAAAACAATACATTCAGAAACTTATTGATACTCTAAACCCAATATCAGTATTGCACGCCCGTTTTCGGTCATGCGATACTGACTTGGGTGCTTCGCTGCATCCTTGGGAGTTTCCCAAACCCTTACACATTGTTCAAACATCTCTTTGCAATCAGCTTCTCTGCCTTGAACAATCCGAATACAGCAACCCGGTGAAGCGCTTCCGTCCACTTATCAATACAATATGCACTCATCGGCGCAAAAACAGCACCCCAAGTGTATTCGGACCGCAATGCGTTGTGACCGTTGCACCTGCTGTGGTTTCAATGATCTCCTGCACATTCGGCGCAATCATATGTATTGTGTTCTGTACCGAAGCCAGCAGTTCCCCGGAGCAGGCAGTATGTGTAATAAAGATTCTTCTAAGATCAATGTCATTCCTGTCAAGCAGTTTATCACGGACATACTGCTGGATCACATTCTCAAAGGAGCCGCGGTATTTTTTTTTCGGAACCATAACGCCATTTTGCACCTCGATACACGGTTTCAGATGCAACAGATTTGCGCCGAATTTTGACAGCGCAGAACAACGGCCGCCTTTGTAGAGATAATCAAGGCTGTTTATGATAAAACTTGCCTCAACCCGTTCTGTCATGTCCGTACAAACTTTAGCGATCTCGGCTGCTGAACAGCCCTGCGCAGCCATTTCCGCAGCTTGCATCACCAGAAAGCCCTGACCGGTTGAGAGATTCTGAGAGTCAACAACAAAGCAGTTTTCAAATGATTCAGCCGCCTGTACTGCATTGTGGTGGGTGCTTGAAAATCCGGAACCGATGTTGATATGAACGATCTGGTATCCCTGCTGATGCCATTTCTCAAATTCATCTCTATAATCTGCGATGTTGACGGCACTGGTTTTCGGGAGCGTACCGGTTCTTTCAACAAAGTCATAGATGTCCTCTGGCGAGGTATCAACACCGTCGCGCTTGAAAACATCATCATAACTGACATACAGCGGCATGATGCCAATATCGTATTTTTTGATGAGCTCCGGCGACAGATCGCAGGTACTGTCTGATAGAACTTTCACTTTCATTTGTTTCTGTTCCCTTCTGTTTTTTGTTCATTTTCCTGAGAGATAATATAAATGTAATAATACCCGTACAAAATACAGGCATTGATCACGGCAAGCAGACAAACCAGAATCATGATATTTGCGAGAATCAGCGGCATCTGCGGAAACAGGATCAGGAGTGCCACGCAAAGAAACATCGTAATATGATCATCGTGCGGCTGGAGGAGTTAAAAAGCCAGATACGGTCTTTCAAGGATCAGCAAAAGGAAAGTCTGCGTTTTATTCTGGCGCTGCGTTCATCTGCAAATATCCGGGAGCATTTGCAGCGCAATAAGGAGAAGCTGAACGCAATCGGCATCAGCCGCGCAAAGAAATAAAAGAGACCGTCAGCGGTATTTTCGGGGCTGTTCATTGAGGAAGATTGACTTTTTCAGTGCAATACGGTATAATAAAAAACAAGGGGCAAATACCTGCGCCCGAATCCTGAGTGTTATAAATGGAGAAGTCCGTCTATGGGAAATCATGAAGCTGAATCGCAGGCATCACCGACAAATGATACCGCACGGGAGAAAATCATCGTCAGAACCAGTATCATCGGCATCATTGCAAATGTGTTTCTCGCAGCGTTCAAGGCTGTGATCGGTCTGATGACACACTCGATCGCCATTGTTCTGGATGCTGTCAACAACATCTCCGACGCGGGAAGTTCGCTGATCACAATCATCGGAACAAAGCTCGCCGGACGCGAGCCGGACAAAAAGCATCCGTTCGGCTACGGACGAATCGAATATCTGAGCGCAATGGTGATTTCGGTCATTGTTCTGTATGCGGGTATTACTTCGTTCGTGGAATCCGTCAAGAAGATCATCTCGCCTTCAACGCCGGAGTATTCGGTCGCCTCACTGGTGATTGTCGGCGTTGCGGTCGTTGTGAAGATCGTTCTCGGCAGATATGTCAAGTCCGTGGGCGAAAAGGTCAATTCGGATTCCCTTGTCAATTCGGGCGCGGATGCAACGCTCGATTCGGTCATTTCCGCATCGACGCTTGTTGCGGCGATTATCTTTATGCTGACCGGCTTATCGCTGGAAGCATGGCTCGGTGCGGTCATATCGCTTGTGATTATCAGATCGGGCTTTGAGATGCTGAAAGACACAATCTCGCAGATCCTCGGCGAACGCAATGACCCCGATCTTGCAAAGAGCATCAAGGAAACCGTGACCGGGTTCGAGGGCGTTCAGGGTGCATATGACCTTGTACTGAACAATTACGGTCCGGACGCATGGAACGGCTCTGTGCATATTGAAGTGCCCGATACCTATTCTGCCGACAGGATTGACCGGCTCATCCGTGAAATCCAGATGAGTGTATACAGCAGGCACAAGGTGCTTCTCACTGCGGTCGGTGTCTATTCGGTCAACACGAAGGATGATGAAGCAAGGGCCGTCGAGCAGCGGGTGCGGGAAATCGTCTTTTCGCATGAACATGTTTTGCAGATGCACGGCTTTTATCTGACAAAAGAAACAAACACGATTCGCTTTGATGTGGTCATCAGCTTCGAAGCGCCTGACCGCAAAGCCGTGTTTCAGCAGCTTACAGCCGATGTGCAGAAGGAATACCCGGAGCACCGGCTTCAGATCGCTTTGGATACGGATTTTTCAGAAGCATAACAAATACAAAATGGCAAGGGGGAAATGAACCCCTTGTCATTTTTGTCTTTTTATTGTGCATTCAGATCAGCTTCGCTTATTCTTGCACCAGAAATGCCACTTTGGTGCAGGAGGCATCGGTTCATGTTTCAAGAGCGCCTTGATGACGCGGCTGTGCGTAAAGCAGCAGCAGACGATCACTGCACAAATGATGATCGGAATAATCCATTTCATGACATTTTCCTCCTTTTTAAGCGTTCATAAGCTGTTCGACCAGCTCACGTTTCTCGTAGAGGATGCATCCGCCGTCATGGTCTTCCAGCAGATAGCCTTCGTCTCTCAGCTTCTGAAACAGCGGCGAATTCATTGCGTCTTTCAGAGAGCTGTCCCGCACATTGATGTCAGAATACGGCGAAAACGGACACGGTTCTGCGCCGCCGTGCGAATTGATATGGAAAAAACCTCTGCCCGCGGCAACACAGCCGCCGGAGCTTTTCTCATCGCCGGGGAAGGAGATGTAAACCATTTCGAGATGCGTTTCCCGCAGCTTTGTGATCTCGTTTTGCAGATACTCGCGCTCGGTATCTGTCGGTGCAAGCTCCCTGCTCTCCGGCGTCACAGGGACGTACTCGACAAATATGACTACTTTGCAGCCGCGTTCCGAAAGGCTGTCCAAAAACGCCTGTGAGGTCACTTCCTTGTAATTCCGCGTTGTGACCGTTACGGAGGCACCGAATATCAGCCCGCGCTTTTGGATCTCGTCCATATTGGCAATCAGCCTGTCGTAAATACCTATGCCGCGCCGTTCATCTGTCAATTCGCGGCTGCCCTCAATGCTCATGACCGGGATCAGATTGCGGCATTTCTCGAACAGATCCAGATATTTTTCGTCCAGATATGTGCCGTTCGTAAAAATCGGGAACAGGATATTCTGCTTTTTGCCCGCCGCTTCGATCACGCCGCGCCGCACCATCGGTTCGCCGCCTGCGAGCAGAATAAAGCTGATGCCCAGCTCCTCCGCTTCATCGAATACCGCCTGCCACTCTGCATCAGTCAACTGCCGGACGGGTTCGGCATCGACCGTTGCGTGATTGCACCGGGAATAACAGCCTGCACAGTGCAGATTGCATTTGCTTGTGATGCTTGCAATCAGGAACGGCGGGATATGCTCGCCGCTGTCCTCTGCCTTCCGGCGCTTTTTTGATGCGATACGGCTGGCGGCGGCGAATTTCAGCATAAACGCGCTTTCCTTCGGATTTTTCAGCGTGGCTTTGATTGCTTCGGATACGATGCCTTCCACGCCCTCGATGAGGTAGTTTTGCAGATCGAAATTCTCAGACATCGTATCACCTCAGCAATTCTTCAACAGCCTTTCTGACATCATTCATATCGGCAGTCGGTTCAAATCTTGCAAGCACCGTGCCGTCCCGGCAAATCAGAAACTTCGTGAAATTCCATTTGATATATGCTTTCTCTCCGAATTGTTTGTTGTTCATATCCGCAAACTTGTTCAGTGCCGCATTTTTCAGACCCTTGCCGAAGCCTGCAAACGGCTTTTCCGCTGCCAGAAATGCAAACAGCGGTTCTGCATGTTCGCCGTTCACATCAATCTTTGCAAACTGCGGGAATTCTGTGCCGAATTTCATTTTGCAGAAGGACTGAATCTCATCGGCACTGCCCGGCGCCTGATTGGCAAACTGATTGCACGGAAAATCGAGAATCTCAAAACCCTTGTTCCGCAGATCACGGTACATCGCTTCGAGCGGATCATAATGCGGCGTAAAGCCGCAGCCCGTTGCCGTGTTGACAATCAGCAGCACCTTGCCCTGATAATCACGCAGGCTGACATCCTCGCCGGTTCTGCCTTTGACGGTGAAATCATAAACGGTTTTCATCTTCTCATTCTCCTTTCGCATCAGCGGTCTGATTTTCCAGCAGTTCGTTCAGCAGATCACGCAGCAGCAGTGCTTTTTCGGGTGCGATATTCACGCAGCTTCCGACCAGCAGCGGAATGTCTTTCGCTTTGAGTTGCAGTTCCCTGCCCTTGTCGGTCAGCATAATGATAAACGAGCGCTCATCGGCAGTGCTCTGCTGCTTTATAATGTATCCCTGATCACGGAGCTTTTTGAGGATCGGGGAGAGCGTGCCGCTGTCAAGCATCAGGCGTTTGCAGATTTCTCCGACGGTCAGCCCGTCCTTCTCCCACAGCACCAGAAACAGAATATACTGTGTATATGTCAGCCCGAGCGGTTTCAGATACGGCGTGTAGAGCGATGTAATCACCCTGGACGCAGCATAAACCGGAAAACAAAGCTGATTGCTGAGCTTCATTGCTTCATGATAATCATATTCCATACAATAACTCCTCTTTACTGTCTCTTGCTCAATTATATTGTATCAAATATAAATAGATTTGTCAAGCGGTTCACATTATTTTATTTTGTAAATAAATGTGAAGTACCTTGTCATTTCTGAGGCATTGGAGTATAATAGGAATAAATAAAACACAATATGAGGTGAAATATGAAATTCTATGAATACGGAGATCACTCAAAACCGCTGATTATTATGCTGACCGGCTCATTCTGCCCGGCCAAAGCATTGAAATATCTGTATGAGCCTTTATCCGGTGATTTTCATATCATCATCCCTGAATACAACGGGCATTACAAAGGCAGCAAGCCCTTCACCACAAGGCAGAATGAAGCGCATGAAATTGTCTGCTGCCTGAAAAAGAGAAGCATCAAAACAGTCTCACTCATTTACGGGCAGTCAATGGGCTCGGAAATCGGCATTGAATTGATGCATCAGCTTTTGCGCAGTCAGATCAGTGTGCGGCATGCGCTGTTTGACGGCGCACCGTGCATTCGCCTATCGCGGCCTTATAAAGCATTCATGTATTTCAAATTCAGAACGATGATTAACATGATGCGGACAAAATCTGTTGACGAAGTATTGCAATGGAAATTCCTGAAAAAATTTGTCAACGGAGATACAGAGGCAGTGCGCCCGATGCTGGAATCGCTCATTTCGGTTGCGCCCTATCTGACGAAAGAAACGATTCATAACGAGAATGAATGCTGCTATACATTCGATTTTCCTAGATTTTCGGCTCAGGTTCAATCCGGAATGCATTTTCTGTACGGGGACAGTGAAAAAGCGTATAAAACCTGCCATGCGCTTGTAAGGAAGGCATATCCCCATGCCCGAATGACGGTCTTCAAAGGCGAGGCACATTTGACTTACTCCGCAAAGCATACGGAGAAATACATCGCGCTGATTAAAAATGAAATGAAAAGATGACCGAGGCGGTTATCCTTTATCAGAATATAGCTGAATAACGATGAATCATTCAGATATCACGCCATAGTTAAATGGTTAATATAACTCAGAATTATTCTGCGTTGTTCATTGGTTCATGTCTAAGCATTTCGATTCCATTTGTTTGAAAGATACGCCCGTCAAATACTTTTTTGACGGGCGTGTTCTGATATATTCGCTTGATCATAGATTGTTCCAAAAGGTTTTGTGTCATTTTCAAACATAAGAAATAATCACGCTGTGATTACTTATGAACAACATATGTTCAAGGAAATGTCAAATATTCAGCGCATGAAGAATAGGAAAGAAGAACATCATTCAGAAATGGTGCTTTGAAAAGTACGTATTTACGTGTAAACTGCGCCTGCAAAATGATTCATAATACCGAAATTTTCTTCCGGAATCGGAAGCGTTTTGCAGTAAAAACCTTGGAAATCTTTAGCGCCTGCTTGAAATCCACACATCTAGGTCGATTCTGCATTTTGAGTTGTAGAGGGGCAGCGTCCCATTATGAATCCATCGGAGATACCTCTTTATCAGCACGCTTACAGCCCGAAAAACCGCGCCGTATTCTCCCTGATCTGCGCGGTCAGCTCCGCTTCGCCGGTTTTCATGTACTTGGCAAGCTCCGCCGCAACATACCGGATATTCTGCGGAACATTGACATTTCCGAGTCCCCTGACGTTCTTCGGCGTCAGATAGGGCGCATCCGTTTCGATCATAACGCGGTCATGCGGAATCAGCTTCACGGCCTCCCGCAGCGCACCGCCGCGGCGGTCGTCACAGATCCAGCCCGTGATGCCGATATAAAAGCCCATGTCCAGATAGGCTTTCAGCGTTTCCGCATCGCCGGTGAAGCAATGCACAACCGACCGTCTGCACTGCTCCGGATGCTTCTTCATCCGCGCAATGAAATCCTTTGCGGCGGCGCGCTCATGCAGAAAAAGCGGTTTTCCGAGTTCCTCCGCAAGTCTGATATGCCGGTCAAAGCAGCGCAGCTGATTCTCCCGCGTTGAAAACATGCGGTCATAATCCAGTCCGCACTCCCCCACCGCGACAATCTTCGGATTGCCCGAAACGATTTCGCGGATGCGTTCAAAGCCCTCAGGCCTTGCGCAGTCGGCGCTGTGCGGGTGAATCCCGCAGGTGCCGTAACAGTCATGCGTCTGCACATAGCTGTTCACGGCTTCGTTTTCTTTCATATCCGAGCCGGTCAGAATGCAGGATACCCCTGCTGCCGCCGCATCCGCAATGATGCGGTCGGGTTCGCGGAACTGCCTGCAAAACAGATTCAGCCCGATGTCGTAATATTGGATCATATTATTTTTTCTCTTTCAAAAATAATTCTACAAGGAGTATCAGTTCTTTCTTTTTAGGCTTATCTCCACTGGATTTCCTTCATTTCCTATATAAATACATTGTCGAACATATATACTGAGCGAATCAACGGGTTCGTCTGCATCAATCAGCAGCTGATACGGGCTAAATGCTGAAAACAACTCAATATCTTGCATGAAATCTGCATATTGTCCGCATAGAATATATTTAAGATTTGCATTTTTCCCGCTCATAAAGCATATCCACTTCTCACCATACTGAGAAGGCTCTGCCTTATCCACAATAAAACCGTCTTCTAAAAAGCCAAGTTTCGAGATAAACGCTTCAATTTTTTCCGCTTCATACTTTGTAGCAAATCTGTATTTTTCGTCAAATCCTGTAATTTGCATTTTTATTTTTTCAAATGCTTCATCAAGTTTCTTTTCATCCCGCGTTTGCTTCATAAAAAGAAGTTCAGCATACGCCTGAACAAGCTCTTGATTATCACGGGACAAACAGCCAAGAACCTTATTCAGTCCTTCTGAATGATTATTAATGCCAATAAGATAATCAATGGAGCACTCAAAGAAAATTGAGAGTTTTATCAACGATTCAACATTTGGCATTGAGTCCCACGCATCCCATTTTGAAATTGTTGAAAGAGAAATGCCTGTTTTTTTGCTAACTGTTTCGGCATTTACATCTGATGCTCTGCAAAGAGCCCAAAATCTAGACATGAAATTGTCCCATTGCTCCCAAAAATTTGCCATATTATCTCTCCTTTCGTTTTCATATATACGATGCATTATTCAGGTTCTCACGTTTTCAAAAAAAAGTATCCGCTGCGGCAGACGACGGGAGCTCCGTTCCTCACCCCAAACTATTATTTCGGGATTCCAAAGGGACAAGTCCCTTTGGCAGGTTTGGGCGGAGCCCATTATAGATCATCGCGCAGCGATACCTCTATCCGAGCAATGCCCGCAGCTGCCGTTCCTTCTCCTGCATCAGCTCGTCAAACCGCGCAAGATAGTCATAGGGATACTTGCACTCGGTCAGGCGCTCAATGCCGCGCTTTCCGCCGAGCACCTTGGTGGACGCGCCCGCCCCGATGCCCAAAATCGTCTGCGAGTCGTCCATCATCATCACATTATACGGGCTTTCAAAGCCCGGCTTTGCATAGCCGACGTTCTCAAGATTCGCCGCCATATTCTTCTGCCGGTAGAGATAATACGGGCGGTATCCCGCAGCGGTCAGCGTTTTGTACGCATAATCGACCATTTCACTGACGGCCTCCGCATCCGGCATCGCAAGGCTCTGGTAGAAGTCTGCCGCCTTTTTCAGCGCCAGACAGTGTACGGTAATGCTCTCCGGATCCAGTTCGACCGCACGGTCAATGCTCTCACGGAAGCCATGCACCGTATCGGCAGGCAGTCCCGCAATAAAATCCATGTTGATGTTATCGAAGCCCATCTCCCGCGCCAACAGGAATTTATCAACAGCATCCTGCGCGGTGTGCGGACGTCCCGCCGCTTTCAGCACATGATCCTGAAAGCTCTGCGGATTGACCGAGATACGCGTCACGCCGAACTGCCGCAGATACGAAAGATTCTCCCGCGTGATCGTGTCCGGGCGCCCGGCTTCGACAGTGAACTCCCGGATCGGCCGGCCGGTCACAAAATTGCTGTGCAGCCAGTCCAGCGGCTGATACAGGTCGATCGAGGTCGGTGTGCCGCCGCCGATATAGATGCTGTCAACGGTCAGCCCGAACTCCCCGACAATATCGCTGACAAGCCGCTGCTCCACCGCAATGCATTTGTAATATTCCGGGATCAGTCTGCCCATCTGCGCAACGGAATTGCTGACGAACGAGCAGTATTTGCAGCGCGTCGGGCAGAACGGGACTGACAGATAGATTCCGACGCCGTTCTTCGGCGCGGCATTGAGAATCGGCTGCTGTACCGCGAGAATATCGGCGGCAAGCTGCGTTTTCTCCTCCGACACATGCCAGATATTCCGGAAATCGTCCATTGCCTGTGCAAGACTGCCGGTGCGCGCCGCGAATTTCCGCAGCAGATTCACCGGCCGGATGCCCGTCAGCATACCCCATGCGGGATGCAGACCGGTCACTTCGCAGAGCTGCGGATACAGCAGCCCGGAAATTTCCCGGTCAAGAAGATTGTTCGGAATATCCGCAGGCAGCATTTTTTCGCCGCTGCGTTCCTGTCCGCTGAGCCGGATGCGGCAGATCAGACGCTGCGCATCGCCCTCCGGCAGCAGCACCGCAGAGAAATATTCCTCCTCCGCGGGCGGCTGCGGCTCTGCTGAAAACGCAAATTTTTCCGCCGGACGGAACAGCTTGAGCAGCGCTTCCATCTCATAGGTGCGGCTGTGTCCGTATGTATGAATAACCAAGGCAGTCCGCCCTCCGTTCTTTCTGGTATCGTTTACAGGCTCCCGTCCGGGGCTGTTTCTTCGCCGGTTACACCGCTGCGCCAGTCCTGCGCTTTCGCCAGAAGCGTCCGGATCATATCGCTTTTCATCGCCGTATATGTATTCCTGTCCGCGGCAAACTGTTCCGCAAGCGTTTTCTTCCGCGCGGCATACGCCTGTGCATCCGCCGGATGACAGTTCAGATAATCCCGCAGATCAATATACTGCCGCCACAGCTCGGACTGATACAGCACCACATGAATATGATGCGTTCTGATCTCGCCTTCGCCGCACACATAGAGATACTGCTCCGGATAATCCTGCCCGCGGAACAGAAAGCCGTTCTCCGCAAGCACGGGATTCCGCGCAAGGATTGCCTGAAAATCTGCCGCGCCGACAACCAGATCTATGATCGGCTTGGCGCAAATGCCGCTGATTGCCGTGCTCCCGATATGCTGCACATCCACCGCAGCGTCCCGGAGAATCTCCCGCAGCCTGTCAATGCTCTGCTGCGCAATCATCTCCCATTCCGTGCTGTGCGGTTCCAGCGCAACGGTTCCGCGCCGCAGTCCGAGTCCCATATGTACGCCTCTTTCTCATATCCGCCTGAGCGACTGTTCCATATAACCGCATGGAAACGGGAAAAAGTCAAGCTTCTTCATGCTGATTTTCCGGCAGCACGCAAAGGCTGCCCAGCTCACATGCATCCGCATCCGGCAGTATATTTATATTATAGTACCCGACCGGTTCCTACGCCTCGAAAAATCCGAACACCGGGCGGTGCTGCTCCTGCATAAAAATACAGCAGTCTGGCTTCATCGGTCGCAAATGCGGTAAATCGCGGCGCGTTTTCGGGCGTAAAGCCGAACGTGTCGGCAACCGTCTGAAAGCTGCGCCGGATCACCTGTACGCATGCCGGTATGTCTTTTTCGGTGATTGCTCTGATTATACAGAATCATCCTTTGCGCAATGCCCGGGCGTCATGCGCATCACCGCCGTTTTCCGGCAGAGAACACGGCCGCCCCGATCAGCGACAGCACACACGCCGCCGATAGCACAACGCCCGCAGGTGAGCGGAGCGTCATCCGGAGCATAAAAAGCACCGTCGGCCAACCGGCTCCGCCGATGATTCCGATGCCCTGCCCCGGACGCACCCGAAGCAGCGTCAGAACGCCCAGCAGAATCAAGCAGAGCAGGCAGACGGCGATGCATAGAATCCGATATTTTCTGTTCATGCTGATATTTCCTTTGTCAGCGGCGCATCTCCGCTCACAGCTTGTGCGGAATCAGATAATGCCCGAAGGTGCGCTCATGCTCCAGCGTGGTGTCCGCATAATGGCCGCAGTAGACGGTACAGTCGCCCTCGATTGCGCCGAGCCTTGCAAGCGACGCGCGCATATCGCGGATGTTGCCGCCCTGAAAATCCACTCTGCCGACGCCGTCGCGGAACAGCGTGTCGCCGGAAAAGAGGATATCCGCATGTTTGAAGCAGCAGCTCCCGGGAGAGTGCCCCGGCGTATGCAGCACCGTAAAGGTCAGCTCCTCCGAGAATTTCAGCTCATCACCTTCTTCAAAGGTACGGATCATGCTCTCATCCGGGCAGCGGTAATCCGCGCCGTAGCCGAGATGCACCGCAAGGGAATACTCCGCGGAGATCACCATGGGCTTGTCCAGCGTGTGAACATACAGCGGAATGCCGGTTTCCTCCATGATCTCTGCGGACGCGCCGAAGTGGTCAAAATGTGCGTGCGTCAGCAGAATTGCAAGCGGGTTCAGTTCCTTCTGCCGGATGACGTCCAGAAGATAGGACGCCTCCGCGCCCGGATCAATGATAACCGCATCTTTGCTGTCATCAGCGACAAGAAAACAGTTGGCTTCCAGGTCACCGACCGGTAATTTTGTGATATTCAGCATTGTGATTTCTCCTTATTCGGTATCTTCACGGCGGATGACCATATTGCATCTGCCCCACGATTCATTCTGAAAGCGGAACGCATCCGGCGTCAGGGCGCGCTCCGTAAAGCCCGCCTTCCGGTAGCATTTCTTTGCGGCGGGATTCTCCGCAAAGACCATGAGCTGCACAGCATCCGCATCGGTATGTGCAAAAATATCCTGCACGGCAGCGCGGAGCATTTTCGTCCCGACGCCCTGCCCGCGCAGTGCGGGATCGACAATCACGAATTTCAGCATGATTTCACCCTGATGCGGCTGACCGGGACGGCAGAAAAAGCCGACCTCCCTGCCGGTTTCGTCCTCTGCGATATACGGCAGATCGCCCCACTGTTCGCGGATTGACCGCAGGGCATCCGCAAAGCCGTCCGCATCCGGCGGATACGGAAAGCGGTCTGCGCACCACATGGCATGCGTCCGGCGGTCCGTGCTCCACTGCCGGAGCAAAGCAAAATCGCGCGCATCTGCATACGGACGGATGATCAGTTCCTGCTGATTTTTCAGCGGGCGCATCATGAACACATCCGCACGCACGCTCCCGTGATACGGTGCGGTATCCGTGAAGCCCGCTTTCCGGTACAGCCGAAGCGCTTTCGTGCTTGTGGAATGCGAATCGAGATACATATTCCGGAAGCCTGCCTGCTCTGCAAATTGCAGCGCGGTTTCCAGCAGCATGCGCCCGTATCCCTTCCCGTGATATTTCTCATGCAGATACAGCGATTTCAATTCGCAGTCCTGCGCATTCAGCGCCCGGACGGCGACCGTCCCGATGATCTGCGCCGCATCGAACATGCACCAGAACGCCGCAAAGCTGTCTGCGATATGCAAATAAAAGCTGTGTCTGCCGGAAAGTTCAAGCGCTCTGCCGGATTCCGGCAGGCACTGTTCCAGGAAACGGAGCAGCTGCGGTTCAAATTCTGCCCGGTACGAGACCGGGGTGAAGGACAGTTCCATTCTGTATTCCTCACGCTTTCAGCCGATATGTTCGTCATAAAACGCCAGAAATCCGTCAAACAGTTCCGGATCGAGGTCGTGCGTCAGCTTTTCCCGGTCAAGATGCTCGCGGATATATGCCGCCTTCTCATTTTGAAAGCGCTCGGCATTTTCCGCATCATAAATGTCGTAATCCAGCGTTTCCGCCCAACGGTTCATGTCTGCGTAGAATTCTCGGAGATAGCCGGTTTGACTGAATATAAAATTGTGTCCCCTGTTCTCAAAGCGCTGGAACACAAACCGCGGATCGTTTTTGTATTTCTCATAATACAGATCATAGCCGTACCGGATCGGCACGACGCCGTCATCGGCACTGTGTACGACCATGACGGCCGCATCGGAGGCCGCAAAGCCGTCCATGGCGGTTTTTGCCGCATATTTGCCGTAATGCAGACGCTCATGAAGCCGGATAAACGGCATCATGGTATAGATCACGCTGCCGGCCTGATCCAGACCGCCCGCTTCAAACAGATCGGACGAGCGGTTGCAGCCGCAGCACTCGATCACCGCTTTGACCTCCGGATGAAAGTTCAGCACGGCACATACGCTGTATCCGCCCCAGCTGTGCCCGAACAGTGCGACGGGCAGTTCCGGGAACCGGCTCTCCGCATAGGAAATCGCATGGTCAAGGTCAGCGGCGCCCTGCGGGATTGCGCCGACACCGTCGCCCTCGCTTTTGTCATTGCCCGTTGCATCGTATGCGAATACATAATATCCGTGATGCACAAAATAATCTGCGCAGTCCATATACGAATTCTGTCCGGCGCCGAGCCCGTGCGCGATAACGATGATGCCGCGCGGATCACTGTCTGCGCTGTACAGATAGCCTGCCAACTTCTGTCCCTTGTCAGAGGTGAATTCGCACGGCTCGCACTGCAAGCCTTCAAAGTCCTCAACATGCAGCATCAGCGGCTCATAGCTGGAAAAACGCTTGTTGAAGTTCTCGTTGTAAATGCTGACCGACAATATCGCCCAGCCGACAACGAGCAGCAGAATCAGGCAGAGCAGAATGATCAGAATGATTTTCTTTTTGGATTTGGCTTTTTTCATCATGTTTGACTCCTGTTGTCAACGGCAGTCTTACAGCGCTCTGTCCGCTGCCGCCTTAATATGCCGCACGTTCTGCGGAGAGAACGTCGCGGACGGTGCGCAGACGGTTCAGCAGCGTATCGAGCTGCTCCAGCGAGCTGACCGCGACCGTCGCATTCAGCATCGCATTGCCGTCCTTGAGCATATGAAAATTGAAGTTCGACACCGGCAGATGCGCCTCGCCGATCACCTGCGTGATGTCGTTCAGCAGGTTCAGACGGTTCAGGCACAGCACCTCGATATTCGCCTTCAGCTCCGCGGCGGGCGCATCGGACGCCCACTGCGCAGAAACCCAGCGGCTCATCTCCGCGGGATCGTTCTTTTGCAGCGCCTCCTGATATTTCCGGCACTGCTGCTTGTGAATCGTGATGCCGTGTCCCATCGTCGTGAAGCCGACGATCTTCTCCCCTTGCAGCGGCGAACAGCACCGCGCCAGCTTGACCTCCAGATTGTCAATACCGTCAATGATGATGCCGGTGCCGCCTCTGGTCGGCTTGCGAAGCTCCGGGAGCTGTTCGCCGGGAACCTGCTGCTCCGTCGGGGCAAACCGTTTGAGATAATACTCCCGGATGCGCGGCATCAGCTTGGTCAGCGACAGGCCGCCGTAGCCGACCGCCGCATAGAAATCGTCGAGCGTTTCACAGTTCGGCTGCCGCAGATCCTCCCGGACGATGCTTTCCAGCTGCTCCGCCGTGATCGGAATACGCATCCGCTTGCACTCGTGCTCAATGCTCGTGCGGCCGGTCAGGATATTCTCCGGACGGCGCTCCCGCTTGAACCAGGAGCGGATTTTCGCGCGCGCCTCATTCGTCTTGACAATGTCGAGCCAGTTGCGGTTCGGCCCCTTGTTCGGATCCTTGCTCGTGAGGATCTCGCAGATTTCGCCGGTGTTGAGCTGATAGGTCAGCGGGACAATCTTGCCGTCCACCTTGGCGCCGGTCGTCCTGTGGCCGATCTGCGTGTGAATGTGATAGGCAAAGTCAATGACCGTCGAGCCGACCGGCAGCGAAATCGAATCGCCCTTCGGCGTCATGACGACGACGTCCTCCGGCGCAATATCGTTCTTGATCGTTGCGACAAGCTCCTCGGGATCATCACTCGCCTGCTGGGTTTCCAGCACCTGCCGGATCCACGCAATCCGCGAATCCATGACGGTTTTGCCCTGAATGCTCTCCTTGTATTTCCAGTGCGCCGCGACGCCGTATTCCGCATTGGCATGCATTTCCCATGTGCGGATCTGCACCTCAAACGGGATGCCCTCCTTGCCGAGCACGGAGGTGTGCAGTGACTGATAGCCGTTCGGCTTCGGGTTTGCGATATAGTCCTTGAAGCGGTTCGGAATCGGCCGGAACATGTCGTGAATCAGGCCGAGCACGCTGTAACATTCGTTATCGGTCGTGACAATCACACGCACCGCGTATTTGTCATAGATCTCGTCAATGGATTTGTGGTGCATATAGACCTTTTTGTAGATGCCGTATATGCTCTTGACGCGGCCGTCGATCTGCGGCGGGGTGACAAAATCCTGCGACCGGAAGCGCTCTGCAATCCGCTGCTTGATGCTCTCGATGAACGCCTCGCGCTCCTCTTTCTTGTTATCGAGCAGGCTTTCGATTTCCGCATAGGCATACGGATCCAGATAATAGAACGAGAGATCCTCAAGCTCCTCCTGCACGGATGTGATGCCGAGCCGGTGCGCAATCGGCGCATAGACGTTCATGGTTTCAAACGCCGTGTTGTGCTGCTTGTGAACCGGGCGGTACTGCAAGGTGCGCATATTGTGCAGGCGGTCAGCCAGCTTGATGATCATGACGCGGATATCCTGCGACATCGCCAGCAGAATCTTCATGACGTTCTCCGCCTGCTGCTGCTCCTTGGAGAAGGTCGGCACCTTGGCCAGCTTGGTGACGCCGTCCACGAGCATGGCAACGTCATGCCCGAAGCGCTTCTGCACATCCTCTCTGGTCGCGGCGGTATCCTCCACAACGTCGTGCAGCAGCGCGGCGCAGAGCGTGTCGGTGTCCATGCCGAGCTCCAGCAGGATATACGCAACCGCAACCGGATGCACAATATACGGCTCTCCGGATGAGCGCACCTGCCCCTCATGACACTGCGCGGCGTATTCATAGGCCGCAATCAGCTTGCTGATATCGTACTGCCGGTCGTCTGTCAGGATTTTTGCGATTATCATGTCAATCGAATAGATTTCTTCATGAAATTCCGGCATAAGATCATCTCCTTTCAGTTGCGGTCGTTTTCTATACAGCGGAACAGATCCTACAAGATGATTTCAGACTGATAATACCGTTCCTGAAACCGGATCTGCTCCATAATATCTTCTTTCGTGAACGTCATGTCCTCCGGACACACAATCCACTTTTCCTCCACATCGTCATGCCGGTGCACAACGGCAATCAGCCTGCCCGTAAACTGCTTTACAGGCACATCCACGCCCAGGATATAGGCATCCTGTTCCTCACCGTCCGGGGCAATGATGCCTTCGATATACCCGTAATTCACCGGATAATACAGATCCGGATACGCAGGATGATAACTGCCCAGCGGTCTGTCAACCGTTACCGTTACAATATCGCCAATCATATAGTACCTCTCTCGACGTTCATATCCGACAGAATCTCCGACTCTGCAAAGAGCACGGCGGTTCCGGCGATTCTGACGCGGTCACCGCAGATGCTCACATACAGCACGCCGCCGCGGGCAGATGCCTGATATGCGGTCAATTCCGTTTTGCCGAGCCGCTTTGCCCAGTACGGTGCAATCAGGCAGTGCGACGAGCCGGTCACCGGGTCCTCCGGAATCTTCATTTTCGGTGCAAATACGCGGGAAACGCAGTCGTACTGTGTACCCCTTGCCGTCACGGCAATGCAGAGCCCGTCCAGCTGCATCAGCTTTTCGGGATCGGGTGTCAGCGCGCGGACGGCCTCCTCGGAATCCAGCACCAGCATGAGGTCACGCGCCTGAAACGCCTGCACCGGCTGCACGCCGATCGCGTCAGTCATCTCCGGCGTAACCGGAATCTCTCTGAGCGGATACGCGGGAAAATCCATTTCGATGCGGCTGCCTTCAAACTGAACAGTCAGCTCCCCGTGCATTGTCCGGAACCGGAGTGATTCTGCATCCGGGCGGTAAAACCGGTGCAGCACATATGCGGTACCGAGCGTCGCGTGTCCGCAGAAGTCGATCTCACCGCCCGGCGTAAACCAGCGCAGGCGGTACGCATCCCGTTCCGGAACCGCAAAGGCCGTTTCTGAAAAATTGTTCTCGACCGCAATCTTCTGCATCAGATCATCGGGCAGC
This sequence comes from Oscillospiraceae bacterium, assembly GCA_016281125.1. GTDB lineage: Bacteria > Bacillota > Clostridia > Oscillospirales > Ruminococcaceae > Firm-04. The sequence continues at coordinate 44,904 of JAEEIA010000098.1, forward strand.
GGGGCGTCCGTCACACAGACGGCTGCGGGATTGCCCGAAAACACATGCTCCGCAAACGCATCGACAATATACTGCTTCATGATGCGCTCTCCCGTGCAAGCGTCAGAATCTTCCGGTACGCCTCCGATTCGTTCAGCTCCCGTTTTTGTGTGACGGGAAGCCGGGACAGCGTTTCCGTCACCGGGTCATAGCGCAGCAGGTTCAGCTCGCTGAAAATATCCGCAATCATGCGGGCGCGGCAGCGGTTCATGCCCTTGCTCTGCATCAGGCGGCAGATCTGCGAAACCGTGAGCGGCATCCGCTGTACCAGCTGATACACCGATACCAGATCCTGCCGGCGCGGACACATCCGCTGATAATACGCAGGCGCCGGAAGCGGTTCTCCGCGGCGGTAGGCGTCATAGGCCGACTGTGCGGCAATCGCCTGCTCCTGCTCTTTTGCAGAGCTGCGCCAATCCTCCGCACGCAGCGTGAGGGACGGTCTGCCCTGGTATTCCTTGACATCCGCGGCAATCAGAAAGTCCAGCACTTCGCCGCTGCGGATGCCGGTTTCCTCCGGCTTCATCCGGAACAGCAGCACCTCGCACTGCGCCGTTCCCTTGCGCAGCCGCAGCTTGGTATGCGCACCGCCGGACAGCGGCACAATCTCCGCGACCGTCATGCCGGGCAGCACAAACAGCGGATTCGGGTTTCCCGCGCCGAACGGTTCCATAATCCGCAGACCCGCGACGTTTTCAGGCGTCAGTGCCTGCGGTTCCAGCGCGCGCTCCGCATGAACGGTCATCACCGGCATGACGGGATTATGCACCGCCGCATACGACCGGATGCCCTGCATAAAGGCATCCTTATTCTCCGGCAGGACGGTAAAGCCGCCCGCGCCGGGATGCCCGCCGTAGCGCACCAGATGCGCCTCGCAGGCTTTCAGGCATTCAAAAACGGAGAAGTCCCCGAAGCTCCGGGCAGAGCCGCGGTAGCCGTCCTCCTCCTGCGACATCAGGAAACAGGGCTTGCCGAAGCGCTCCATAAGCCGCGCCGCAACAATGCCGATGACCCCGTGATGCCAGTTTTCTCCGGCAAAGACCAGCACACGCTCCGAAAGTGTTTCCGGCTGCTGCCGGATTACGTCCAGAATCTCGTCCGTGATTTCCTGCTCGGTCTTTTTCCGGTCGTTATTGAGCGAATGAATCTGCGCGGCAAGCAGCTGTGCCTCATCGGGATCGTCCGTCAGGAACAGTCTGGCGGCAATCGAAGCCGACGCAAAGCGTCCCGCCGCATTGATCCGCGGAATCAGCTGAAAGGCCGCGTTCTGTGCGGAAATGACCGTGCCCTCCTCAATCCCGCAGACCGCCATGAGCGAAATCAGTCCCATGCGCTCGGTGTTGGCAAGATATTGCAGGCCACGCTGCACAATAAAGCGGTTTTCGCCGTCCAGCGGCATGACGTCCGCGATGGTTGCAAGCGCAGCCAGGTCGCCGAACTGTTCGAGCGCCGGTTCCCAGTCGCCGCCGTCCAGCGCGGCAATCAGTTTCAGCACCACAACGGCGCCGCAGATCGTTTTATACGGAGAGGGGCAGTCTGCGCGGAACGGATCGACCACTGCGACCGCCTCTGGCAGCGTATCGCCCGGGCGGTGGTGGTCGGTGATAACCAGATCCATGCCGAGAGATTTAATGTACTGCGCCTCCTCAATCGCGGAGATGCCGTTATCGACCGTGACAATCAGGGAAACGCCGTCCTCATGCAGCTGTTTCAGGCTTTCGCAGCGCATTCCGTAGCCCTCGCGGCGCGTCGGGATATACCATGTGACGTCCGCGCCCGCGCACAGCAGCCAGTCCGTCAGCATGACCGTCGCGGTCACGCCGTCGCAGTCGTAGTCGCCGTATACGCAAATCCGTTCGCCGCCGTCCACCGCCGCCAGAATCCGTTCGGCCGCGCGTTCCATGTCCGCGAGCAGAAACGGATCCGAAAGACCGGTTACGTCCAGCAGACTGCCGGCTGCCTCCAGCGATTCAATCCCGCGTGAAACCAGCACCTCCGCACAGAGCTGCGTGATTCCGCCCTGCTGCCGGAGCATGGCCGCTTTTTTTGCATCCGGTTCCCCGATTTCCCAACGTTTCAGCAAATTCTGACACCTCCGCTGAGGGTATACTACCCTATGATTATCCTATTCTAACAGTATACCATTTTTATGAAAAAAAAGCAAGCCCCTCGGCAGCACAGAGAGCTGCAAAGGAAAACGTCCGTGCAGAGGGATAATCCCTGCACGGACGCTGTTTTCACTGCCGGTTATTTTTTCTTTTTCTTCTTGTCCTCAGCATCGGCGGATTCTTCCTTTTCGGCTTCCTCCGCAACGCTGCTTTCTGCTGTGTCCTCGGTGACAATGCCCAGTGCGGCATTGCGCTTCGCGGTTTCAGCCTTCAGAGCCTCGGCAAATGCAGTAATCAGGTATGCAACGAACAGCAGCGCTTCCAGACCGAAGGCCGGGATGATCGCCTTGGAGATGCCGCTCGTGACCGTCGTTGTGATGTCCGCAGTTGCCGGAACAAGCACCTTGAAGGAGTTTGCAAGCGAAACATTCTGGTAATAGTCATCAGCGGTATCGTTGACGGACTGCACCAGTGCCTTGATCTTCTTGTCCACGCTGGCCAGATCCTTCTCGATCTTCTTAATCTTGTCGGTGGAGCCGATGGTTGTCTTGCGGAGGGTTGCAAGGCGCTCCTTGTAGTAGTTGATCTGCTGCTTGGTTTCGGACAGATCGTTCTGTGCGGTGATCTTGCGGTTGATCAGCTTGTCGTACTCGTCAGAAGAAATCGTGGACTCGGTATTTGCAACACTGTCGCTGAAAATGATGACCTGATCCTTCTCATAGCTGTCAAACGCATTGTTGACGGCTTCGAGGGTATCCTCATCGGTTTTCTGCTGGAGCTCCAGATTCTCGATCCGGTACTCATAGTAAGCCTGGAGGCGGTCCTTATCCTTGGTGATGTTGTTGAGGTTCAGGTAAGAGGAAATCAGATCCAGATCCAGATCCTTGATTGCGGAGATATTGGTCTTGAGGTCCGCGAAGGTCAGACCGGTGACAGTCGAACGGAACCGCGAGGTATCGTCCGAAGCAAGGCTGGATACATAACGGCTCAGGGAGTTGAGGGAGGAGCGGAACATATCCACAGCCTCCGCATAGTCGTACTCTGTGTAATCGACGGTGTTGAGCACATTGCCCAGCGCCTCGTTATAGCCGTACTGTTCAAAATAGTACTGGCGGTAGGAATCAAGGATCGCGTTCAGCAGCTGCACAGCCTCGGAACGGGTGACCTTTGCATCCTTATAGTTGAAGATGATCTTGAACTGCGTCGGGTGCCAGGAGAGGTCGAGCATCGCATTTGCGGCAGACATCTGGCCGGTGGTCGCAGTGTCAAGGATGTTGCGGTAGGTTGTCAGGCGGTCGTACACGTTTTCCGGCACGATGCCCTCAATCGTAATGTCGCGGCGGACAACGTCCAGCAGATCCGGCTCCATATTGCAGGCCTGGAGTGCGCGGTCAATCACCAGCGGGTTCTTCATGTTGTTGGCGTTGAACACGGAGCCGTCCGGGTTCTTGCCCTTATCAATGCCGTTGTGCGAGAAGCTGACGAGCGCGCGCACCGGCGTGGAGGATGTCGTACTGAAAAAGATGCTGACGCCGGAAACAAGTCCGCCGATGATGACAGACGTCATGAACCACACAGCGAAGTATTTTTTCAGCTTCCGGAAAATTGCGGCTAAGGAAACAACGACCTCTTCCTTCCGTTCCTCCTCGTTTTTCACAATCAGATTTACATTTTTCGTATCCTGATCTGCCATTTGGGGATCCTCCGTTTCAATGAACTTCACTGCCCGGAAAAAACGGGCATGTACAAAAGATAGTATATCATAATTCGCAGGATGTTGCAAGAAGAAATATTTTCCGCTATGAAATTTCTACCTTTTGCACAATTCCGGTATGGCTGCCGCGGAGATATCAGCTGTTTTACAGAATCCGCCGCCGGAAAGCGCCGGAAGCGCGTCCGGAACGCCGTACAGGTTTTGTCATTTTTTCTGCTTTTCGCTTGACATACGGACGAAAATATGGTATGATATACTAAATAAGAATTTGCTCCCGCAGAGAGATACAGGGAAGCAGCGAATATGCAGGGAGGCTGAACAATGTATATCAAGGATGAAGTCAAGCATCAGGAGCTGAAGGCAAAAGGACAGGAGCTTGAGCAGCTGCTCCAGAGCACGGAGCATTCTGAACAGGATAAGCAGCAAAAGCTCATGGAATATCTGAATCTGCTGAATGCGGAGCGCGCATCCGATCTCGGCGTCATTTTTACCGAACGGATGCTGGAGCGCGTCGCAGCCGCCTTTGAGGCGCATCCGACTGCGGATCTTGCCGTCGATCAGCTGTATACCTGCCTGCTTTTGCAGCAGTTCCATTCCATGCAGTTTGATCCGTGGCGGTCGCATCCCGCGATTGAAAACTGCCGCCCCGCCCTGACAATGCTGGAAGCAGAAGGCCGCTGGTCAGACTGCCTGCGCTACTGCCAGGACACCGCCAACACCTATGCGGAGGCGCATTTCTGGCCGGAGGCGCTGGACTACGCACAGCACGCGCACAGGAGCGTCCGCGAGCTGCTCCGGAACGGCGTCAAGGTACTGGAAAACGGCGAGCTGATTGACATGGAGGACAGCGTGTTCTCGATTCTGACCTGCGCGCTGAATACCGCAGGCGGCGTGTCGCCGGAGCTGGAATCCATGCTCCAGGAGGATCTCGGCGCGGAGCACTATGCAGAGGTGCTCTCCGAGGTGCAGGAAGCCAAGGACGAGGAGCCGGTCTGCGACCCCGTGGAGCTGACACCGGAGTATCTTGCAATCCGCTTTGAGCTGGAGGAGAAGATTGATGACGCGCTGGAGCACGAGCGCGGTTATTACGATTACTGCAAGGAATACTGGATGGCCAAGCGCATGATTCTGCGCAGCGATTACGGCATTCGCTGGCGTTCGCCTGCCGCGCTGAACCCGAACGAGGAGTTCCACTGAGCCGAAGTTTGCACATTCGTATGATGCGTATTTCTCAGGCATGCGTTTCTGTAATATCGTTTCAAAACTGCATTTCCCGCCCGGGAGATGCAGTTTTTCCGTATCGGCTGCGGCGGCTCAACACTGCATTGCGTTTTCCGCGCAAACCCGTTGATTGTCTTTCTGCATCCGCAGCCTGAACGTATAAAAATCTACGGAGCGTGGATTGACAAAAACACTCCTTTCGGTTATCATGAATGCAGAGGCTTTCGCAGAAGCAAAGCCGATCAAACTCAGAGGTGATCATATGGATCAGATCAAAACAGGATTGCTGATCAGACAGCTGCGCACGCAGATGCAGCTGACGCAGAAGCAGCTCGCAGAGCGCATCCATGTCAGCGACAAGGCGGTATCCAAGTGGGAACGCGGAAACGGCTGCCCGGATATTTCGCTGCTTGACGCACTGGCGGATGTATTCAGTACGGACATCCGCGTGCTGCTCGCGGGAGATCTCGGCAAACAGGAAAGCGGGAGGGGCAATATGAAAAAGATGCAGTTTTATGTGTGCAGGGAATGCGGCAATATCATTGCGGCGGCATCCGGTGCGGACGTCACCTGCTGCGGCAGCAGACTGACCGCGGCAGAGCCGAAGAAAGCCGCCCCGGAAGAGCAGCTGCAAATTGAGGATATCGGCGGCGAGTGGTATATCACCGCAGACCACCCGATGACGAAATCACATTATATTTCGTTTGCGGCGTTTATCACCGACAGCACCGTCATGCTTTTCCGGCAGTATCCGGAATGGGATTTTCAGGTCACGCTGCCGGTCATCCGCGCCGGACGGCTCGTCTGGTACTGCACGGAATGCGGCTTCTTTTATCAGGATATCCGTCCGCGCAGATAAGCGCAACAGCGGGTTGCTTGCATTTCCCGTGCAGGCGTGCTATAATGTGCATGAGGTGATGAACATGACAACCCAGGAAGTTTTACTGGAATTGCGGACGAAGCACGGTCTTTCCCAGGAACAGCTGGCGGAAAAGCTCTTTGTGACGCGGCAGGCAGTTTCCCGCTGGGAAACCGGCGAAACCGTTCCGAACACGGAAACGCTCAAGCTGCTCTCCAAAGAATTCGACGTGTCAATCAACACGCTGCTCGGTGCGCCGAGAAAGCTGATCTGCCAGTGCTGCGGCATGCCGCTCGAGGATGCCTCCATGAGCAAAGAGCCGGACGGCACATTCAATGAGTCATACTGCAAATGGTGCTATGCAGACGGCAAATTTGCGTATGCGAGCATGGAGGCGCTGACAGATTTTCTCTCGCAGCACATGGCCAGTGACAGCTTCACGCCGGATCAGGTGCGTGCCTATCTGTCGCAGCTGCTCCCGACGCTGGAGCACTGGAAATCGTAAATCCGCAGAAAGCAGAAAAAAGACTGAGGCGCTGATTGTTCCGTCAGCGCCTCAGTTGTTTTTTCAGGATTTCGCAGATGGTATATTCTCATGCGAATATTACTCCACGGATATCTTATCGTGCCGCATTTATGTATATGTCAGTCATCTTTTCCGGTGCGTCCGGCTCCGGAGCACACTTTCGGACGCAAAGTTGTTCGTTTGATTTTTCAATCGCATCGAAAACCGAAGGATATTGCTTTTCCGTTGCTTTTTCCGGGAGAGTGTGCTATAATAAGGGCAGTCATTCTATTATCGTATCAGGAGAGCGGCGGTTCTCCGGAAGGAGAAGATATGAAAGAAAAACGGAATTCCTTTTCCAGCTCGCTGGGATTTGTCCTTGCAGCCGCAGGCAGCGCGGTCGGACTGGGCAACATCTGGCGCTTCCCGTATCTCGCAGCCAAGGACGGCGGCGGACTCTTTCTGCTGGTGTACATCATCCTTGCGCTGACCTTCGGCTTCACGATGATCGTCAGCGAGGTTGCAATCGGCAGAAAAACAAAGCAGAGCGCGCTGACGGCCTACGGCAGACTGCACCGTCCCTCACGCTGGCTCGGCGGCCTCGCAAGCCTGATTCCGTTCCTGATTCTGCCGTATTACTGCGTCATCGGCGGATGGGTGCTGAAATACGCCATTGCATTTTTAACCGGCAGCGGAACTGCGGCCGCCGGGGCGGGCTATTTCACCGGCTTTATCACGAGCACAACCGAACCGGTCGTGCTGGATCTGGTCTTTCTTGCCGCAACGGCATTTATCATTTTCCGGGGTGTCAACAAGGGCATCGAGGCAATCTCAAAGGTGCTGATGCCCGTGCTGCTGCTGTTCGTGATCGGCATTGCGGTGTTCTCGCTGACGATCCGCGCACATGAGGGACGCTCGGCGCTCCAGGGGCTGAAGGTGTATCTCGTCCCGAATCTGACCGGAATGCATCTCAAAGATGTCATGTCGGTTGTGATTGATGCGATGGGGCAGCTGTTTTACAGCATCAGCGTCGCCATGGGCATCATGGTCACCTACGGCTCCTACTTCCGGGACGATCACAATCTGATGAAATCCGTCAACCAGATCGAATTCTTTGATACGCTGGTCGCATTTCTGGCAGGCGTGATGATCATTCCGGCGGTGTTCGTGTTCCTCGGAGAGGAGGGAATGCGTTCCTCCGGCCCCGGCCTGATGTTTGAGGCGCTGCCGAGGGTCTTTGCGGAAATGGGCTCCATCGGCAATGCGGTCGGCTGCATGTTCTTTGTCATGGTGCTGCTGGCCGCGCTGACAAGCGCGATGTCGCTGATGGAAGCGGTTGTCGCAAGCCTGATCGACGCATTCGGCTGGACGCGCAGCAGGGCAACGGTCTTTGAAGCTGCGGTCGCTGCGGCAATGGGTGCCGTCATCTGTTTCGGATATAATTTCCTGTATTTCGAGGCTGTGCTCCCGAACGGTTCCAAAGCGCAGATTCTGGATATTCTCGACTACCTGAGCAACAACATTCTGATGCCGTTGCTGGCAATCGGAACCTGCATCCTGATCGGCTGGATCATCAAGCCGAAAACGGTCATTGACGAGGTCACGAAAAACGGCGAGCGCTTCGGCCGCCGGGGGCTGTATGTGGTAATGATCCGGTTCATTGCGCCGGTGCTGCTGTTCGTGCTCCTGCTCGGCTCCGTGGGCGTGTTCAAGTGACTGCGCTGCCCCAGGTGGATTGATCCCTTTCTCAACAAACTGATGCCCTCAGATCACTCTGAGGGCATCATTCGTTTTATGGGTAAAACCGCGCAATTCGGTCCATCGGCACAGGCGGAACCGTCCGCCTTATTTGCTTTGGCCGTAATAGGCATTCGGGCCGTGCTTGCGCATGTAATGCTTATCGAGGATATACTGCGGCATCTCCGCCTGCGGATTCAGCAGCAGTGTTTTCAGCGTCATCTCCGCAACGGTATCCAGCACAACAGCGTGATACACTGATGCAGCCGGATCCTTGCCCCAGGTGAACGGCCCGTGGTTCCGGACAACAATGCCCGGCACCGCCAGCGGCGAAATTCCGCGCTGATCCAGCGTTTCCGCGATGACCTTTCCGGTGTTCAGCTCATAGTCCGCCTCAACCTCTGCCTGCGTCAGCGAGCGGGTACACGGCACAGCGCCGTAGAAATAATCCGCATGCGTCGTTCCGAGCGCGGGAATATCCAGTCCCGCCTGTGCAAATGCAACCGCATTCACCGAATGCGTATGCGTGATGCCGCCGATTTCCGGATAGCGGCGGTACAGCTCCAGATGCGTTTTCGTATCCGAGGACGGATTCCATTTGCCCTCGGCGGTTTTGCCGCTCTCCAGATCCACAACGACCATATCCTCCGGCTTCATGCCGTCATAATCCACACCGGACGGCTTGATCACGACAAGTCCCTTTTCGCGGTCGATGCCGCTGACATTGCCCCAGGTATAGATGACAACGCCTCTTGCGGCCAGCTCCAGATTGGCTGCGCACACAGCCGCCTTCAATGCTTCCAGCATATCAGAACCCCCTTAGATCATTGGCAGATCCGTTACTGCTTCCCGGATCTGAGCAGCAGCTTCAATTCTTTTGTCAGCTTTTCCCTGCTGTGCAGCAGTCCGCGGATCGGGCGCCAGATCCACAGCACGGGAATCAGCCATTTGTGGCGGTAAAAGAACGGATCGAACGTTCGGATCTGGTTCATCGACGGAAAAACGCGCCGGAACAGATACCGCAGCTTGGAGCCGTCCTTTTCCTGAAGCTGATTTTCAACCCGATGCTCCTGCGTGCCGTACACGCCGGAGGTGATGAAATAATCAAGTGCCTGTTCCTCGGCGTCAGTCAGCGGTTCGCCGAAGAACAGCTTATCCGACAGCGTGCAGCTCTGCTGCACAAACGACGAAATACCGAGCTTTTCGATCTCCCGCGCGACATAATCCTGATCCAGGCTGTCCCCGAATCTGCGCTGCATGATCTCAATGTCGATCAGGGAGCGCACCCCGGTGCCGCCGAGCGTGTAATGCTCGTATTCATGTGCCAGAACGTAAATATAAAAATCCTCGTCACGGAAATGATATCCGTATGCACTGTCGCTGTCGCGGATCAGCTTTTCTTTGACATCCGCATAGTAATGATGCAGCTTCTCTGCCAGCACGATGTCAAACAGCTCCCGGTGCATTTCAAAATTGCTGACCGGCTCCTTGTGATAGGTATCGTCATGGCCGGTGCCGTAATGGACGCAGGTGAACCCCAGCTCCTCCATAATCTCCCGGATGCGCGGCCCTGCCGTATCATCGCAGAGAATGTCATTGTCGGACATCTGCCGCATTCCGAGCTTCGGATACCAGTCCTTCATGACCGCGCCCTTCAGCGGCATATACCAGATTCCCGCTGCCTCCAGACGTACCAGTACCTTTTTCCGGTCGGCATCCATCAGGATATTCTTGCAGACCGATTTTTCCTTGGCCTCTGCAAAGGCCGCATCGCGGATCCCCGCAGATTCCAGTGCATACGCAACACAGGCCGTCAGCAGATGCTGCTGGCAGATCTCAAACAGCGCAGGCAGATTCAGCTGTGCTGTCAGCGCCGCATCGGGTGTTGTCCCGTTCAGCGCGCAGACTGTCAGCGCAATCATGTCCGCTGCATGTTTCCTGTATTCCTTGATCTCCACCTTTTTCTCCTTCTAAGCGTACCCGCCTTCCGGCGCACGCATTGATGTTCTGCGCTCAGTCAGGATTGCGGTAGCCGTCCGGATTCTGCTTCTGCCAGTTCCATGCGTCCCTGCACATATCCTCCAGCGTCTTTTCCGTTTTCCAGTCCAGCAGCGCAGCTGCCTTGTCCGCATTCGCATAGAATTCCGGCAGATCGCCCGCGCGTCTGTCACCGTACACATGTGCGACCTTGACGCCGTTGACGCGCTCAAAGGTATTCACAATGTCGTTGACGCTGTACGGCGTTCCGGTGCCGAGGTTAAAGACCTCCGTGCCGCTGTGTCCGAGCACATACGCCACCGCCTTGACATGCCCCTTGGCCAGATCGACCACATGGATGTAATCGCGCATACATGTGCCGTCTTTGGTCGGGTAGTCATTGCCGAAGATCGTCAGAAATTCCCGCTTGCCGACCGCCACCTGTGTCACATAGGGCATCAGGTTGTTCGGGATGCCGAGCGGATCCTCACCGATCCGTCCGGAGGGGTGCGCGCCGATCGGGTTGAAATACCGCAGCAGAATGACGGAGAGCATCGGATCCGCCTTGGCGGCGTCCTCAAAGATCTGCTCCATCATGGCCTTTGTCCAGCCGTAGGGATTCGTGCAGACCCCGCGCTGCATGGTTTCCAGATACGGCACGGGATTTTCCTCGCCGTAAACCGTTGCGCTGGAGGAAAAGATGATATTTCTGACGCCTGCCTCCTGCATGGTTTCCAGCAATGAAAGCGTCGTATCAATGTTGTTCCGGTAATATTTCAGCGGCTTTGCCACGGATTCCCCGACCGCTTTCAGGCCGGCAAAATGGATCACCGCGTCAATGCTGTTCTCCCGGAAGATCTGTGCCAGCTTTGCGTTATCGCGGATATCCGCCTCGTAGAGCTTCACAGGCTTGCCGGTAATCTCCTCCACCCTGCGGATGGATTCCGGCGAGCTGTTTGAAAAATTATCAGCCGCTACCACGTCATAGCCTGCATTCAGCAGCTCAACAGCCGTATGCGAGCCGATATATCCTGCACCGCCTGCAAGCAGGATCGTTGCCATAAAAACACCTCAGTTTCTGTATTGCCTCACTGCACCGCGGCTTCCTTTGCGGTTTCCTGCACAATCCATTTCAGCTCTTCCTTTTTCCGCAGGATGTCCTGCGCGAGCGCAAGCTGACATCTTGTGCGGACGAGATTATGCTGCGGATAATGCGTCTTGAAATACTTGTCGCCGGTGATGTAGTCATCCAGGAAGCGTGCAGAAAGCTCCACCGTGATCGAAAAGGCGGCCAGCACGAGCGAATCCAGCTCCTGCTGGGTCAGGCTGCTGCCGACCTCTCCGATATAGCCCTTGCAGAATGCGCGGAACTTCGCGGTATCGAAATACACGCGGTTGACGTCCGGCTCATCCTCGGCAGCGGTATTCGCAATGAACCGCACCGCATCGCCGAAATCGTACATCGCCATGCCCGGCATGACCGTGTCAAGGTCAATCACGACAATCGGCATTTTGGTCATGCGGTCAAACAGCACATTGTTCGACTTGGTATCATTATGCGTCACTCGGACCGGAAACTCGCCGTTCGCATACCGGACAGAGAGTTCTCCGGCTTTCAGGCGCACGGAGGAGAGATATTCCACCTCCGGCATGACCTCCTTCACGCGGCCGCAGGGGTCCTGCGCCACATGCTCAAACAGCGTATCCAGACGCTTTTTGGTGTTATGGAAGTCCGGAATGGTTTCGTAGAGCTGCGCGCCGTCGAAATCGGACAGCTGATTCTGAAAGTGCCCGAACGCCTCACCGGTTGCCGCAATGACCGCAAGGTCATCACAGGTGTCGAAGGTGATCGAATCCACCCAGTTCATCACGCGCCAGAAGGATTCACCCTCGCCGAGCACGTAGTTCCTGCCGTCCGCAGTATGGTGAAAATGCAGCGTGCGCTCATTCGGATACTTGTTGCGGATATAGGACGTCACAAGATCAATATTCCGCATAATCTTCACCGGATCGCTGAACACGACCGTGTTCACACGCTGGAAGATATATGCCTTCGTGCTGCCGTCCTCATGGCGGTAGGTCACACGGTAGGTCGTATTGATATTGCCGTTCGTAATCGTATCATAGGAATACAGCTCGCCCGGGAGCCGGAATTGCTTTCCGATAATTCTGATCGTATCAAACATGCTCTTACTCCACCGTCACGGATTTTGCCAGGTTGCGCGGCTTGTCTACGTCGTAGCCCTTGCCGATTGACACGTAGTAGCTCAGCAGCTGGAGCGGGATGACAGACAGGCTGCCCGCAAACAGCGGCTCGATCTTCGGGACATAGCAGGTGAATTCCGCCGTATCCTCCAGGAAATAATTGCCTGCGGTCGTCACGGCCATCAGCTTGGCGCCGCGGCTCTTGACCTCGACCATGTTGCTGACCGTCTTTTCAATCAGTCTGTCCTGCGTCACCACACTGATGACGATGGTGCCGTTTTCAATCAGGCTGATCGGGCCGTGCTTTAATTCGCCCGCTGCATATGCCTCGGAATGAATATAGCTGATTTCCTTGAGCTTGAGGCTGCCCTCCATGCCGATGGCGTAGTCGATGCCACGGCCGATGAAGAACGAATCCGCCACATTGACCAGCTTGTTGGAGTACCACTGAATGCGCTCCTTATCCTCCAGAATCCGCTCGACCTTTTCCGGGATCGTGTTGATCTCGGCAAGCAGCTCATCATAGCGCTCGTCGGCGATTTCGCCGCGCGCCTTTGCAAACTGGAGCGCGAGCAGATAGCCTGCCACCAGCTGCGTGCTGTATGCCTTTGTCGTGGCGACGGAAATCTCCGGGCCTGCCAGCGTATAGAACACATTATCCGCCTCACGCGCAATCGACGAGCCGACCACGTTCACGATGCCGAGCGTCTTGACGCCGCTCTCCTTGGACATTCTCAGTGCAGCCAGCGTATCCGCAGTTTCACCGGACTGGCTGATGACGATGACCAGGCTCTTGCCGCGCAGCTTCATATCGCGGTAACGGAACTCCGATGCGAGCTCCACGCGCACCTGGAGTGAGGTCAGCGACTCAATCACGTATTGCAGATCGACGCCGACATGATATGCGGAACCGCAGGCAACGATATACACCTGCTCCAGCTCTGCAATTTCCTCATCCGTCAGGCTGACGGTATCAAAATGCACGAGCCCGTCCGTGACGACGGAATTGATCGTGTCGCGGATGACCTTCGGCTGCTCGTGAATCTCTTTCAGCATGAAGTGCTCGTAGCCGCCCTTTTCCGCGGACTCTGCATCCCACTTGATTTCGGTCAGCTTCTTGTCGATCACCTCGCTGTCGATGTTGAAGAACGTGACAGCGCCCTTTTCGAGTTTGGCAATCTCCATATTGCCGATGTAGTAGACATTTCTGGTATACTTGAGAATCGCCGGAACGTCGGAGGCGACATAGGTTTCGCCGTCCGCAATGCCGATGATCATCGGGCTGTCCTTGCGGGCGCAGTAGATCTCGCCCGGGTAATCCTTGAACATCACGCAGAGCGCATACGAACCGCGGATCCGCACCATGGCACGCGCAATCGCCTCAATCGGCAGCGGTGCATACTTCTTGTAGTAGTAATCGACCAGCTTCACCGCGACCTCGGTATCGGTCTGCGAATGAAAGGAATAGCCGTTCTTGATGAGCTTTTCACGCAGCTCCTGATAATTCTCGATGATGCCGTTGTGGACGGCGATCACATTGCCGTCATCGCTTGCATGGGGATGCGCGTTCACCGCAGAGGGCTCGCCGTGCGTCGCCCAGCGGGTGTGTCCGATGCCGCAGCATCCCTTGACTGCCTGGCCGTTGTTGGTCATCTCGGCCAGCACGCGCAGCTTGCCCTTTTCCTTGATGACCTCGGTTTCATTCTCTCCGTCACGGACAGCAATGCCCGCAGAGTCATAGCCGCGGTATTCGAGCTTCGACAGGCCGTCCAGAAGGATCGGCGCCGCCTGCCTGTTTCCTGTAAATCCGACGATTCCGCACATAATCTAGTCCTTTCCAGTTCTTTCAGTCATGAACATTGTTTTATGAGCCTTACTTCTGTTCCGGCGCCGCAGGGCGTTCCCTGCGGGTGTCCCGCCGGTCATGGTCTTTCCGTCAGGAAACCTCGTGCAGAATCCGGATGACATGCTGTACGCCCTCCTGCACGGTAAAGCTGCCCTTCCAGCCGAGTGCTTCCAGCTTATCCGCACAGAGCACCTGCTTGGCAATCGGGGAAAGCTCCGCCTTCTGGACTGCATCGGGATCTGCAAACACCAGTCTGACGCCGGTTTCATCTGCGATGGTCTGCGCCAGACCGGCCACAGTCGTGCGCGAAACGGGATTGGCAATGTTGTACGCCTCTCCGCTTTCGCCCGCCGTCAGTACCGAGAGAATCGCCGATGCGGAATCCGTCAGATAGGTATAGGAACGCATCTGGCTGCCGGCACTCGTCAGCACGATATCCTCTCCGGCAAGTGCCTGATTGATAAACTGCACATTGGCGCGGTTATCCGCCTTGGTGGCATTTGCGCCGAAGGTATGGCTCGGGCGGACGATGACGGTTTCCAGCCCGAACTGCTTGGTATACGACACGCAGAGTGTTTCTGCGCAGCGCTTGCTGTTGGGGTAGCAGGAGCGCGGCGAGGTCGGATCGACATATCCGCCGTAGCTCTCAGCAAAGGAATCGAGACTCAGGTCGCCCTGCCCGTACACCTCACCGGAGGAGATATACAGCAGCCGCTTCGCGCCGTGATCCCTGCCGTAATCCAGCAGATATTTTGTGCCCTGAATATTGCTCATGATCGTGCCGACCGGATCGCTGTTGAACGCGGCCGGGAACGCATTGCTCGCCGCATGGATGATATAATCCACGGGAAAATCAAAATCCGGCAGGTCATTGACGTTGTGCTCCACGAAGATGAGCTGCTCTGTTCTGACGCCTGCAAACCGGGCTTCCATCCGTTCCCGGCTCAGGTCAATCGCATAGACCGTAATGCCTGCATTCTCCGTGCGGTTCATCTCCAGCAGCATATCCGTCATGAACGAGCCGATCAGGCCGGATGCGCCGGTGATCATCACGGAGCTGTGATGCAGCTGCTCGCGGCTGACCGTCTGCATAACGGCCTGCTTCAGATCCTCACGGAATGTTTTGCTGTCATAAAAATCCATATCACTCAATCCTTCAGCCAGTCAGAACGCTTTGCTTTCAGCAACGCCTTGAAAATATCAATATCCTCCACCGTCGTCAGCTTGATGTTCTTCTCCGAGCCTGCGGAGAAGTACACCTGATGTCCCATCTCGATCATCAGCGTGCAGGACGCGACCGAATTGGTAATGCCTGCCTCCAGCGCTCTTCTGTGCAGGTCGCAGATGCTGCCGATCGTGAAGCCCTGCGGCGTCTGCGTGCGCTTTAAGTTGTCGCGCGGATAGCTGCCGGTCGAAACGATGCCGTCCTGCGTCTGCATCATGGCCTCTGCACACGGAATGACCGTGATCGCATTGCCGTACTTCTTGGTCTTGCTGATGCAGTCGGAGATAATCTCTGCGGACACCATCGGGCGGATCGCGTCATGGATCAGCACAATGTCATCCGGCGCGTAATGCTTTTCCATCTCGTATACGCCACTGCGGATCGAATCCTGGCCGTTCTTGCCGCCCGGAATCACATATTTCAGCTTGCTAATATTGAACTGCTTGGCATATGCCCAGAGCACCTGCTCCCAGCCCTCAATGCAGACGACTGCGATGGCGTCGATCTCCGGGTGATTCTGGAACGCCTCCAGCGTATAGACAATGACCGGGCGCTCATACACCGTGATAAACTGCTTCGGGATATCCTGCCCCATTCTCTGGCCGGAGCCGCCGGCGATAATGACTGCAATATTCATGTTTTCTCCTCCAATGGTATCGGATCGGGCTTTTTCACCGGAAATCAATCTCTCCGGAACAGATCTCTTGTATAGACCTTATCCTGCACATCGTCGAGGCAGGCATCGTAACGGTTTGCAATGATCGAATCCGAGCGGCGCTTGAACTCCGCAAGGTCATTGACGATCAGGCTGCCGAAGAAGGTCGTGCCGTCCTCCAGCGTCGGCTCGTAAATGATGATCTGCGCACCCTTCGCCTTGACGCGCTTCATCACGCCCTGAATCGAGCTCTGGCGGAAATTATCGGAGTTGGACTTCATGGTCAGGCGGTATACGCCGATTGTGACCTGCTTCTCCGCGCTGCTGTCATAGGTTGCATTGTATGCGTAATAGCCGGCCTTTTTCAGCACTCTGTCCGCGATGAAATCCTTGCGCGTCGCATTCGACTGCACAATCGCGCGGATCAGCTCCTCCGGCACATCCGCATAGTTTGCCAGCAGCTGCTTGGTATCCTTCGGCAGGCAGTACCCGCCGTAGCCGAAGGACGGATTATTGTAATGGCTGCCGATGCGCGGATCCAGGCAGACGCCCTCGATAATCCGCTGCGTATCCAGTCCCTTCATCTCCGCATAGGTATCCAGCTCATTGAAATAGCTGACGCGCAGTGCAAGATAGGTATTGGCAAACAGCTTGACGGCCTCCGCCTCGGTGAAGCCCATGAACAGCGTCGGGATATCCTCCTTGAGCGCGCCCTGCTGAAGCAGCTCTGCAAAGGTTTTTGCCGCCTGCACAAGCCGCTCGTCCTCCGGATCCGTGCCGACGATGATGCGGCTCGGATAGAGATTATCGTACAGAGCCTTTGATTCCCGCAGAAATTCCGGGCTGAACAGGATATTCTTGCTGCCGGTCTTTTCACGGATCGACTGCGTATAGCCGACCGGAATCGTGGATTTGATCACCATAATCGCATCCGGATTATACTGCATGACAAGGCTGATTACCGCTTCGACAGCAGAGGTATCAAAAAAGTTCTTCTGGCTGTCGTAATTCGTCGGTGCGGCAATCACAACAAACGCCGCATCACGGTATGCAGCTTCTGCATCCAGCGTTGCGGTCAGATCCAGATCCTTTTCAGCAAGATATTTCTCAATATACTCATCCTGGATCGGAGATTTGCGCTGATTGATCAGCGCGACCTTTTCCGGAATAATGTCCACCGCTGTGACCGTGTTGTGCTGCGCGAGCAGCGTTGCGATCGAAAGCCCGACATATCCGGTTCCTGCAACTGCGATTTTCATGTTCGGTTCTCTCCTTTTCATAGATCGGTATTGTTCATGTCCCCGCTCTGCGGACGGAGCAGCGGCACAGATTCAGAAGCGATAGCGAATCCGCAGCATTTTCAGCGCCTCATTCACAAGCACCGGCTGACGGATGACCTTGACCATATAGAAGCAGGCCAGCGCGCAGTAGACAATCACGCCGGTCACAACCTGAATGATCAGCGTCGGCAGCGGCGAAAGCTGAAGCATCTCAACCGCCTTGACACAGAAGAACATCACCAGACCGATGACCGTAAAGGCCGTGCCGTTGATCAGATAGGTTTTCAGCGGAATGGCCTTTCTGCACAATCCGAACTGAAGAACCGCGACGGTCACCTCAGCCGCAATCGTGCCGATGATCGCGCCGACGCCCTGCATGGACGGAATCAGTAAAAAGTCCAGAATCAGGTTGACGACCGCACCGGCTGTCAGCGAGAAAATGAAGATTTTGTCCTTTCCGGTCGGGATGATATACTGTGTCCGCAGTGCGCCCGCCCATCCCTTGAACAGGATCGTCGGACTGAGCAGCAGCATGTATAAGCCGCAGCGGACATATTCGTCGCCGTAGAACCACGGCGCAAACACCTGGGATACACCAGCAAGTCCGAAGGTCATCGCGCCTGCCATGCACATGGCAAACATCATGACATGACCCATCAGCACCTGCGCGTGCTCGGTTTCCTTCTTGGCAAAGATGCTGGACATGCGCGGCATCACGACATTGTCCAGTGCGAGAATCAGCGTCGCCGGGATCGTGACAATGCGCTCGGCGTAGGTATAGAAGCCGACCTCCTCATTCGGGCTGAAATGTCCCAGCAGCAGCTTGTCCATGATATTGTACAGGCTGACCGCAAGCACCGGCCAGAACAGCACCAGGTTCGGTTTGATATGCTGTTTGATGCCTGCCCAGTCCGGCTTGACAAATCTGACGTTTTTCAGCGCATACGGCCAGACCACAATCGCAGACAGCACAAAGCTGACGGACAGGATCGCCGTATAAACGGGAAGATCTGACTTATCGTGAACGAAAATAAACACACAGGCCAGATTCAGAAGCCGCACAATCGTGCTGCGAATTGTCGTCAGCTTGAACTGCTCCATGCCGTAGCAGAACCAGTTGATTTCAATGATACCCGAGAACACATAAAAGCCCTGGAGAATGTAGATGAGCTTGTTCTCGCTCTCAAAGAACACGCAGAACAGCACATAGCTCGCAAACACGAAAATCGAGGTGATGAGCTGGAAAATATAGATCTCCCAGAAGGTCTTGCTGCGCGCCTCCTTATCATCCCGGATGCGCGCAATGGAGCGGTTGCCGTAATTGTTGACGCCCAGCAGCGTGAACAGATAAAAGTAGTTCGCGGCCGCATGTGTCTTGGAATACACGCCCGCGAGATTGGCGCCGAGTCTTCTGGAGATATACGGTGCCGTAATCAGCGGGAGCAGCATGGTCAGCAGCTGATAAGCGAAGCTGTATATAAAATTCTTCTTTATGCCTGATTGTTTTGCCAAACTGATTCCTCCACCTTAATCAGAATGTCCGTTCTCAGAAGCGAAGATTCCACAGCTCACCGAGCTTCAGATCCGCCTCATACGGAATAATCGGCTCAAAGCCGCTGCCGTTGGTGAAGGTCATTTCACCAAAATAGATCGTGCCGTTGACGTTGTAGAAATCCACGCGCACATGATGGAATCCCTGACACAGAACCGTTGCCAGCTCGATCATCTTTTCAAAGTTCTTCGGCTTTTCGAGCGTACCCTCATAATTGCCGTAATCCTTCTGATTCCAGTCCTGGAGGTTCCATTCCAGATCGTAGACGTTTCGCTTGTGCTGATGATAGCGTCCCATATCCACCCAGCAGTAATACGGCTTGCCGTCAAAGCAGATGAACTTGTAATCCGGCAGATCGTCCTCATCGCATTCGATCAGGCGCTCCACGATCACCTTCGGCTTGATGTCCGAATAGTGCATCTCAAAGGAGCCGCAGGCATAGTTGCAGTGCATCTGATAGTTCATCTTCGCACGGATGATCTTCTGATCCTGCGCAGAAAGCGTTGCCTTGTCATGCACGATGATCGCATCGCCGGAGCCGGAATTGGTCTTGATGACAAAGCTCTTCGGCAGCTTGTCAAAGTCAATGTCATCGGCATTGTCAAATGCGCCGCAGAGCGGAACCAGATATTCCTCACCGATCTTGTCTGCCACCCATTTCCGCACGGCGTACTTATCGGCAAGCTGTGCCTTCATCGGGTTTTTATCTTCGAGCTTTGCGAGCTGCATTTTCTCCGTATAGGCATGCGGATCATCCCAGTTGACATGCTTGCCGACATGCTTGAAATAGAGCTCGTCATCGCGCTGACGCATCTCCTCCGGCGTCATGGCTGCGAACCGCGCCTCATATTCAGCCCGTTTCTTCTGGAGCATTCTGTAATACAGAACAGGGCAATGCTTTTCCAGCATCGCATGGAGCTTTTTATTCATATTGGCCTCCTAAACCGTTTGGAATCAGTTTTTGCAGGCGCTGTTTCATTGTTTCCGCAGACGTCTGCTTTTTGAAGCAGGATAAGAACAGAATATAGAACAGCGGGATAAAGGTGTTCTCCGAGGTGTAAAACGGCTCTGAAAGGAACATCACCGCGTAAGCGCCGCAGATGCCCATGATAATGAACAGGCGCTTGGAGCTCACATCCTTATTCCAGTTATAAAGAATCGGGAACAGGAAAAAGATCAGCAGAACGCCCAGCCCGAACAGGCCGCGCTGGTGCATCATATCCAGATAGTAGTTATGCGCACCGTTTCCGTTTCCGACAATATGTTCCAGCTTTGCAAAGGAAATATATCCGTAGCCGAACAGCGGCTGCCGCAGGAACAGTCTGTATTCCTGCACCCACAGCGGCGCACGTCCCGAGAAGGTCAGCGACTTGTTGAACAGCGTCGTGATGAACACAACGAACTTTGTGGCGCTTGTCGTGAACACCACAAGGAACTCAAACAGCGCACCGCCGATGAACGGGAGCGCAAAATACCGCCATGTTTTCTTTTTCAGAATGAAGAAGAACATGACCCACAGAATAATGATCGTGTCGGCAATGACAGCCGTCGCGGTGAAGTACACCGTCAGCGCGCTGAACACGATGCCGCCCAGAAAGATCAGTGTGGAAAGGGAAACCTTTTTGTGGTTTTTATCGTCCAGCAGCAGCGAGCAGCAGATGCCGGGCAGAATATATTTGATCGTGGTATTGACGTTGCCGTATAAAAACCACGGCCAGAGCTTTCCGGCAGAGATGCTCGGAATGCCCTTCGGCATCATGAACATGACGCCGAAATTCATGATATAAAACAGGAGCGTGAAATCCCGGATCGCAGTCAGAAACGGAATCAGCTGCTTTTCATCATCCTTGATCGTTTCCAGCAGCTTGCACACCAGCAGAACCTCCGTGGAATGCCAGACCACATGGAACATATTGCCGCCGTTGATCAGCGTTGAGAAGATGAGCGGGACATAGATCACGGCGACCGTCAGGAATTTCAGATCCAGCTTTTTGGTGTGCATCAGGATATAAATTCCCATGAGAATGATCGAGAAAAAGGTCGTGCCGATGTCAAGGACAAAATGATCCTCGATCATTTTTGCGAAATAAAACGGCAGCAGGTTTTTTCCGGTCATCAAAAGACAAACGATATAAGAAGCAATATACTTTTCATTGAGCCGCACTTCAAATTTCATTCATTATGCTCCGTTCCCTCCGTATTCGGGAGGATCCGTCAGGATCCTGATTTGCCGCCGCCTGCGCCCGGCAGTGCGCCGCCCTTTGTGCCTTTCAGCTTATAGACCAGCGAGATCAGCCCGAGGCGGCTGAGCAGATATTTCATTTTGTCCGACTTCGTGCCGCGCAGCTCGCAGATTCTTTTGTATGCGGCCTTCGGGTTTTCTCCGAGGAGCGCTGCGCTCCGTGCGAGCACCAGATTCTGAAAGAGCTCAAACTTCGGGTTCGCCTTGCATTCGTCCTGATATTTCTCCAGAAAATATGCACGCGTATCCCGGATGGTGCGCAGACCCTTTGCGGAAATGGAATCGTTCTGGAAGAACTGATCCACCAGCACATCGCTCAGATAATAGAAGCTGTAATTGCGGCTGGCACGGATTGCCCAGTCATAGTCCTGCGTTTTCCGCACCTTCGGATCAAACTGATGCTCCTCTGCCACACAGCGCTTGCAGATGATCGTCTGCGTGCTGATCAGCGTATCATTGCACATTTCCTCATGCGACATAAAACGGCTCTCGTCCATCTCCGGAAAGTAGGTTTCCGGGCGGCCGTCGGGATAATGCCGCTTCAGCTTATGGAAGCAGACATCCGCACCGGTTTCCTCCATGACCGCCAGCAGGCGCTCCAGCTTCTGCGGATACCATGTATCGTCGCTGTCCTGAAATGCAATCAGCTCGCCCTTTGCAGCTTTGATGCCCGCATTGCGCGCGGCACATGCGCCCTGATTCTTCTCCAGGCAGATATACCGGATACGCGGATCCCCGATTGCCTGCACGACGTCGGCAGTGTGATCCGTGGAACAGTCATCCGCGATGATCAGCTCAAAATCGGGATAGGTCTGTGCCAGTACGCTTTGGATCGAATCGGGCAGGGTTTTCTCCCGGTTATAGGTCGGAATGATAATTGATACCATCTTGACTGTATCCTCTCTGAACATCAGTTTTCGGCGCGTGCCGCATCATCGTGCATGATCAGCTCCCAGCTGGTCAGATGCGTATAGCCCTTTTCCTCCGCGTCCTTCGGAATGACCATATAGTCGCCGTACAGATTCGTCAGATACGCCTTGTATCCAACCGGAACCGGCAGCTCCCGGTCCTCAAATTTCAGATAGACCGGGCGATCCATCTGCGTCCGCAGCATGGTTTCGCGGTCACCGTAATGGTGTGCGAGAATCGCGCCGACATATTTGGAGCGGTCAAAATCATACTTCTTCGCATTGTTCTCCATCCAGATGAAGAAGAAGCGGGAGCTGAAACGCTTTGTCACAAGCCGGACAGCCTTTTTCAGCATCAGATGTGACTCACCCTCGTAGTATCCCTTTTTGATGCAGGAATTGCCGAGCGCACAGAGCACCTTGGAATAGCCGTAATGCAGCTTCCGGTGCAGCGCATTCGTCGGCAGCCCGTCAATCGGGATGATGTCAATGAACACACCGATGTCCTCGACGTCAATGTTCTTGAAACGCAGCGTGGTGCGCTTGTCCCAGATGCGGGCATGCTTGGTCTTCCAGTTCTTGTCAATCAGCAGGGCGCCGACGCCGTACTCCGGCGGATGCTTTTTTGCAAACAGCCGCAGGAATTTTTCATATTCCTTCCGCGGCATGAACAGGTCAATGTCATCATCCCACGGAATAAAGCCCTGGTGCCGGACAGCGCCAAGACATGTTCCGCCGGAAAGAAAATACATGATATTGTTCTCCTTGCAGAAGTCATCGAACATGCACAGCATCCGGTACAGAACCTTCTGAATCTGCTGAACCTTTTTCTTTCCAGCTTCGATATCATTCATTTCCGTATCTCCTATCTGCGGCTCAGCGAACCGCATTCTTCACGGTTTCTGCCGGGAATCAGCCAAGATTGTAATGCGGATACAGCGCCTTATGCGCACGCATCCAGTCCGCCATTTCGCTGACCATCTGTTCGTAATCCGGAATGGCGCACTTGAACTCAAATCTTGTGCGCTTGAGGGATTTGTCCAGCGTGACCTTTTCGACCGGGAGAATCTCGATCTGACCGTTCCGCAGATACTTGTTGAACAGTCCGAGCAGGTCGTATTTGGAAATCCAGGTTTCCGGCACGGTGTTGAACAGGCCGTGCGCCTTCTCTTTGATAGCCTGCTCCATGGTCTTTGCAAGCTGGAGCGTGGTCTGACCGGTCCAGATTGCCTTGGTGTATCCGTTGATGGTGCCCTGCTGCTGCATAAACCAGTTCAGCAGGCCGATGCCGCGCGGGTTGATGTCGGGGCCGACGATGGACTGGCGGAGCGTCAGGTTCTTGCCGTCCTCGATCTCGCCGAGTGCCTTGGAACGGTCATAGAAAGACTCGCCGTCCCGCAGATCGGTTTCCGTATACTGTCCGCGCTTGCCGGAGAACACGCAGTCCGTGCTCATGTGGATAATCTGCGTATCCGTGCCCTCGGTCAGCTGTGCGAGGAAGTGCGGGAAATATGCATTCAGATATGCAGCGTCCGCCTTGTGATCCTCTGCATACTGATTCAGCAGGCCGATACAGTTGATGACGCTGTCGAACTTGTTGACGCCGATCAGTTCCTTCATGAAATCCGCGTTCATGGCGTTGCCGGCGACAGAGGGAATCAGCTTCGACTCTTCCAGTGCGAAACCGAGCACATCATGTCCCTGCTCTTTCAGGTACAGGCTGATCAGATGACCGGCCATTCCGTTGCATCCCAATACTAAAATCTTCATTTTTCCACCCGCTTCAATTCATCCTGAATAAACTGTGTGCCCATGATCTTCTTCACGGTTTCCTCCACTGTGAGGATGTGCGTATTGCTGCTCGTATACTCGGCATCTGCCTGCGATTTGACATTGCCGTTCACGAGGAACTTGTCGTAGTTCAGATCTCTGGTATCCGCGCTGATGCGGTAATACTGGCCCATATCCTCGGAGCGCAGCATCTCCTCGCGCGTGACGAGCGTTTCATAGAGCTTTTCGCCGTGGCGCGGTCCGATGATGCGGACGCCGGTCTTGCCGAACAGCTCCTGCACGGCATCGGCCAGAACGCCGATTGTGCTGGCGTCTGCCTTCTGCACGAAGAGGTCGCCCGGATTTGCGTGCTGGAATGCGAACATGACGAGTGCGACCGCCTCATCCAGATTCATCAGAAATCTGGTCATGTTGGGATCGGTGATCGTGATTTCGCGTTTGTTCTGAATCTGCTGCACGAACAGCGGAATGACAGAACCGCGGCTGCACATGACATTGCCGTATCTGGTGCAGGAGAGAATCGTGCCGTGCTCTGCTGCAATGCGCGCCTTGGAATAGATCACGCGCTCGGCCATCGCCTTGCTGATGCCCATTGCATTGATCGGATATGCCGCCTTGTCGGTCGAGAGCAGCACCACGGATTTGACATGGTTTGCGATTGCCGCATGAACGACGTTGTCCGTGCCCTCGACATTGGTCTTATAGGCCTGCATCGGGAAGAACTCGCAGGACGGCACCTCCTTGAGCGCCGCAGCGTGGAAGATGTAATCAACGCCCTGGGTTGCGTCCATCAGGGAATCGCGGTCGCGCACATTGCCGATGTAGAACTTGACCTTTCCGTAGGATTCCGGATACTTGGCCTGAAGCTCATGCCGCATATCGTCCTGCTTTTTCTCATCTCTTGAGAAAACGCGGATCTCCTTAATATCCGAATTCAGAAAGTGGTTCAGCACCGTGTTGCCGAAAGAGCCGGTGCCGCCGGTAATCAAAAGTGTCCCGTTATCAAACATCCGATGATACTCCCTTCATAATTTCCTCTGAACATTTCAGTGCACTGTCAATGGATGCCTCCATATCGAAGTACTTAAATTCGGCCAGTCTGCCGACATAATAGAAATTCCGCACCTGATCCGCCAGCGCCCGGTACTTCTGAATGATAACGCTGCTGTCATCGTTCAGAACCGGATAGGCCGGAACATGGAACTTCTCGGAATCCTTGTCATACGCCCCCGGATACTCGGACACATTCGCCACAAAGCCTTCCACCTTCTGATCGAGCAGCTCCACCATGTCCGTGGTGCGCACCTTGTCAAACTCCATCGGGAAGGTTGTGACGGCGCTCGGCGCCTCACGCTTTCCCTGATAGACCTCGGTTTCAAAATGAAGCGACCGGTAAGGCAGCTTTCCGTCCGCATAGGAGAACAGCTCGTCCAGCGGCGCGGTATAAACGACGATGCCTTCATAGGGCGCGCCGTTCATAAATACGGCATTGTCCCGGAGCGTCAGCAGGGAACCGGCCTTGGTATTCAGCAGAATGTCGATGTTCTGCGAATCCGTAATCTGTCGGAACAGCTTGCTGTAACCGCCCTCGGGGATCAGCTCGTACTTTTTCTTGCAGTTCTTGTTGTTGTATGCAACGCGGATCGGGAGGCGTCCCGGGACGGAGGGATCGAGCTCCTCCGGTTTCAGACCCCACATCTTTGCGTTGTACCCGACAAAAATCTTCTGGTAGATCTCATCGGCCAGCGCGCGGATTTCCGGATCCTCGGAATTGCGCATGGTCAGGATATGCACCTCGCTGCCCTCGCCGTACATTGCGATCAGCTTTTCCTGAAGTGCCTTGGATTTTTCTGTTCCGTACAGCGCATCCAGCGAATAGAAATTCGTGGGGATGGAAACATATTTGCCCTCGATATATGCATGCACATAATTCGTGACGGGCACCAGCGTACAGAAGCGCTCCAGATAGCTGCGCACATCGTCGCTGTTCAGCATAAAGACATGCGGGCCGTACTTGTGAATGCAAATGCCGTTTTCGTCGTAATAATCCGACATCATGCCGCCGATTTCGGCCTTTTCCTCAATGATCAGGACGCGTCTGCCGCGGTCAGCGAGTTCCCGGGAAACGACCGCACCGGAAAATCCGCATCCGACGACAATCGCATCATAGTCACCGAAGCAGATCTTATCTTGCGTGATGAACATACCGTTTTCCTCCTTCGTAGTCCTCCTGAACCCGCTTGCAAAATACGATCGGAGAATACTCATTGTCGTACTGATAGGAAACCGTTTCTCTCCGTTTCAGGAATGCAATGTCGATCTGATCGAGCGCGTCCTTGCTGAACACCTGAATGAACCGCGGATCATAGAACGGCATATCCTTGATCGTGCTGTTGTTGGTCAGCAGCTTCTTCTTGAAGCAGAGCGCCTCGACGGTGCGCAGCGTCATGCCGGTATACCGGTCGCCGACGACCTCCAGAATGCAGTTGGTATGCATGTTCTCGTTCATGATCGAGGCATAGTCCAGCCACTCGTTGTAATGGATCGCCTTCGGGTGCTTCTGATCCTTCTCTTTGGTGTTCTGCACATAGATATGCGCATTGACGCCGCTCTTGTGGAGGAACGCACCGAGGCGGTTCAGCAGGTCTGCTCTGTCATTGGCATTGCCTGCAAAGAAAATATCCGAGGTGATTTCAGCGGACTCGTCGATCTCAATTTCCGAATAAATATCCGGTTGGAAGAGGAAGTGATAGTCCTCTGCATCCTTCTCGCTGAACGAATAGACGAGATCCATATACGGGAGCTGATGCTTCAGCAGCTTGTCCCGCAGGTACATGGCATTGTTGATCATGACGGCTAGCGTCACGTTGGGATGCTTTTTCTTATAGTCCGCGATATATTTCGCATCGTACCGTGCCAGCGCGATATCCGTGAAGATCACGAAATAGTGACGATCCGGCTTGATCGGCACGCGCTCCAGCGAATACTTGTTTTTCCAGATCCGCTTCAAGGGGAGGTTCACGCGGTTGTTGACTGCAAAGCTGGCGTGCAGATGACAGAGCGTATCGGTAATTTTATCCGTTGCAATAAAAGGCGATTCGAGATACAGTGCGTTCTTCATCTTTTTCAGGTCGCTCCATCTGACAGCACCGTAATCACTGCCCTGACCAACCACAATAAACCGATCCAACCGTTTCATGGAACTCATGATTAACCCTTCCTCTTTTTGATGATATTTTGGACGGCCGGAACCAGCAGCGGCAGGCTGACGCCGAATGCCGTATACAGGATACCCCAGCCGTATGAAGCCGCAACAATCGGATGCTTTGCAAGTGCATCCTTCGGCAGCCCGTCACACAGAATCCATATCGCGGAAACGAGCCGGAATGCCAGCAGATGCAGGCAGAGAACCGGCACCGTATGGATTCCGATATACCGCAGCACCGCCAGACCGGCCTTGCTGCGCTTCAGCCAGTCGGCCAGCTGAAAGACCAGCAGAATGCCCGCCGCACTTCCGAGCAGGAGAAACAGCGGATCCGTAATCTCGTTGCGGCTCATCCGCAGCGTGTGCCCGGACAGGAACAGTCCGATCAGAACCGCAAGCCCCGCCATGGCAGGAATCACGCGCGAAAGCCGGACATGTTTCAGTTTGTAGCCGCCGTAAATAAACGGAAGCAGCGTGCAGGCGTTGTCCGCATTGCCCGGCAGACTGATCTGCCGGTAAAAGAAAAAGCAGCCCGCCGCAAAAATCAGTGCGACCATGCAAAGCTCAGCGGCCGTCTGTGCTTTCGGCTGTCTGATCAGCGAGGAAATCCACAGCACGCCGTACAGCAGAAAGCGGCAGATAAACAGCGCCGTAAAGAACCACATGGCCGATTCCAGCGGCTCCGTTTTCAGGAACGCCAGATGCTTGACGACCGCCACGGCCGTCTGTTTGACGGAATAGGGCTCCAGCTGATAGATCCCGATTTTCGTGAACAGATTGTGCAGCAGCACATACACCGTGCCGTAGATCACGCTCGGGAGCCAAAGCCCTTTCAGGCATTTCTTCGTAAAGGTCAGCAGCTTCTGGGGTGACCGGTCCTCAAACCGGAACACCAGTCCGGACACAAAAATAAAGAGCGGGATATGAAACAGATTGACGAACCGGCTGATGCCGCCGCCGAAGCCGTGTCCCGCCACGACCAGCACGATTCCCAGACCTTTTACAATATCCCAGACATCATTTCGTTTTTTTGTGCCCATTACTTCACCTGCTTCTGCGTCCGCCGTTCCGGCTTCCTCATATCTTCATGATCTTCACTTCGTTATACTTCATCATATAGATGCCTTCTTCGTAGGCGCCGATATGCTTCTCATTTTCGATTCCGAGCAGATTGTTCAGAATGAGCTTCATATGGTCGCAGCCGGATTCGTATGCATGCGGATAGCCGCCGCCGAACCGCGGGTTGACCTCAGAAATGTAGTATTCGCCGTTGATCTCGAAGATGTCAATGTCGATCTGGCCGGTGAAGCCGCTCTTTTCCGCAAACTCCGTGATCAGGTCAAACAGCTTCGGATCCTTGAACGACACAGACTTATCCGTTTCACCCGCGCGCATCACGAGCTTCTTCTTGGTGAAGATGGAAACGACCTTTTTGCTGATGAGGTCGATGTAGACATCCGCACCGATCTCCTGCCCGTTCAGGAACTCCTGAATCATCATGTTTTCGCCGTGCGAGCAGAGCAGCTCGACGGTTTCGCGGTCATTCGCCTTGGAGATGGAGATGCTTGCGCTGCCCTTTGCAGGCTTGACGAACACCGGATAACTGATCGCTCCGCGCTCGACATCCGCAAAGAATTCCGCAGGATCCATATAGGATTTTGCGCAGTGATAGCCGTTTGTGCACAGCCACTGATACATCTCATACTTATCCAGGCTGCGCTCGCAGCAGGCAAAATCCGAGCCGATGATCGTGACGCCGATTGCATCGAACGCCGCCTTGTGCTCGGCCAGCAGAGAGAGCTCCGGGTCAATCAGCGAGGTGACGCCGGAAATCTTCTCCTTTTTGCAGATCTCCAGAATCCGGTCAATATAGCCCTCCTCGGTAATCCGGGGAACAAGATAATGCCGGTCCGCTTCATACAGTGCAGGGGCAATCGGACTCATGTCGGTGGCAATCACCGAACCGTTCGTAATCGTCCGCTTGAAATACTGCACGATCTTATTTCGCGTACCGACGCTCAGAATCAAGAAATTCACTTCATTTGCCATCTCAGTATTCTTCCTTTATATTCACAATGTTGATCAGCGGCTTTCCCGTCGCCAGATTGGTCAGGTTGACGATTGCGTCATCCAGATGCGGAAGCGTGCCCTCACTGAACCCCGCTCTGTGCGGAGAGAGCACCACCTGATCCAGATCCTCAAACCGGAACCGGTCGGAAACATGCGCCTCGGATTCGCCGCGCTTCGGCGCGCGCCACCAGACGTCGCTTGCATATCCCGCGAGCGTTCCGGCGGTCAGCGCCTCATAGAGCGCCGCCTCGTCCACGATGCCTGCTCTGGACAGCAGCACCAGCGAGCTGCCCGGCTTCATTCCGGCAAGGAATTCCGCATCAACCATATTCCGCGTCTTTTCGGTCAGCGGAACGGTCAGGATGACCAGATCCGCCGCCGCGACAGCTTCGGCCGTCCGGTCGGAGAGATACAGCGTCACCTGCTCCGGCACCGGAATCTCCACAAAGTTGACGGCAAGCACCTTTGCACCGAACGCCAGGAACATATTGCCGAGGCGTGAGCCGATATTGCCGTAGCCGATGATGCAGACCGTCTGATCCGCAATCATCTTGGATTTCAGATCCAGCGGCTTCTGATCACGGTTCCAGTTCCCGGCGCGCATCTTCCGGTCGTGATACGAGAGCTTTTTCATCAGGTCCGCAGCGAGCGCAAAACCGATCTCCGCCACGGCCTGTGCATTGGAATGGGAATTGCAGACAGGCACGCTGCTGCCCTCCATTTCGGAGAAGGCAAAGGTATCCATGCCCGTCCACGGCACCTGCACCAGTCTGAGCTTCGGTGCATGTGCAAGGATGCTGCGCGTCACGAACGGGCCGAGCAGCACATCCGCATCGCCGCAGATGTTCAGAATGCCGGCCTCATCAAAGGTTTCCGGCTCAACCAGCGCAAAATCCGTGACACCGTTTTTCCGCAGCCCCGCCGCGATATAATCCTGGTCGCCCTGGAGCAGCTTGCGCGTCATCACAATCTTCATACCGTTTACTCCGCTTTCTTAAAAGTTTTCCTGCATGAATGTTTCCAGCAGCTCTGCCGCACGCTTGATGTGATCGAGCGGAACGGCCAGGGAAAAGCGGATATACGAATCCCACGCATCACCGAATGCAATGCCCGGCGTCGTGGCGATGCCGGTCTGCTCCACGAGCTTGGCGGCAAACTGATTCGAGGTCAGGCCGGTCTCCGAGATATTGACAAAGTAAAAGAATCCGCCCTGCGGCAGAATGCCGGACAGCTTCGGCAGTGCATTGACCTTCTCATGGAAGAATGCCATCCGCTCTTTCAGCTGTGCCGCATACTCCGCGATATGATCCCACGGATGCTCAAAAATGCTGCACGCACCCTTCTGAATAAACGTGGTTACGTTGGTATTGGTGTTGAACTGAATCCGCGCAATTTTGTAGCAGATATCGGCAGGCGCCAGCGCATAGCCAAGACGCCAGCCGGTCATTGCATGGGATTTGCTGAACCCGTTTGCAAGGATCAGCTTCTCCTTGATCTGCGGATAGCTGCAAAAGCTGACATGCTTTTCCGCACCGAAGATGATCTTGTCATAGACCTCATCCGAGAGGATATAGACATCGTTTGCAAGGCACAGCTCGATCATCTTTTCGACCTCGGCTTTGCTCAGCATGGCGCCGGTCGGGTTGTTCGGGCTGTTGATGACCAGACATTTCACGCCCGCGGCAATCACCTCTTCCAGGCGCTGCATGTCAAAGCTGTAATCAGGTTTCAGGTCAATCGTGATGATCTCAGCCTGCGGCTCCGCCAGCTTGATCATCGCGGGATACGCCACATAGCACGGCGTACACAGTGCGACCTTGTCGCCGGGCTCCAGAACGGCAGCCAGTGCGCAGTAAGCCGCGCTCTTGATGCCGGGCGTCACGGCGATTTCGTTCACCGCGTAATCCGCACCGTATTCCTGCTTCACATGCGCAGCGATTTTCTCGCGCAGCTCCGGCAGACCCTGTGCATCACAGTAATGGGTATAGCCGTCCTGAATGGCCTGAAACATCGCGTCCACGATATAGGACGGCGTCTTGAAATCCGGCTCACCCAGTCCGAACGAAATGATCTCTTTACCGCACTTGCGGCGGCGTCCGACGGCCTCGGCAAATTCCTTTGTCGGGCGCTTGGTAATCTCCGGGCTAAAAATCATATCATTTTCCCTCCTGCTGACGTGCCTCGTCCAGCGGCGTAATACGTTTTTCCGCGACATCTGCGCGCTTGATGACCTTATACACGGTCTTGAACAAAATGGAAAGATCCTCCCCGAAGGTCAGATGATTGACATACTCCACGTCCATGTGCAGTCTGTCGTCCCACAGAAGATTGTTCCGGCCGTTGACCTGCGCCAGACCGGTCAGACCCGGGCGGACGGCATGGCGGGCGCGTTCCTCGTCCCGGTAATACGGCAGATACTTGACCAGCAAGGGGCGCGGCCCGATGATCGCCATATCGCCCTTTGCAATATTGATCAGCTCGGGGAGCTCATCCAGGCTGGTGGCGCGGAGCCACTTGCCGTATGCGGTCAGTCTTTGCTCATCCGGCAGCAGATTGCCGTCGGCATCCTTTTTGTTATTCATCGTGCGGAACTTGAGCAGCTTGAAGATCTTTTCGTCCTTGCCGGGGCGCTCCTGCGTAAAGAACGGATTGCCGCCCATGGCAGCGGCGCCGACGACGGTCAGCGTCAGCAGCACCGGTGACAGGGCAACCAGTGCGCCGGTGGCAAGAAAGCAGTCCAGCGGCCGCTTGAAGCAGCGCTCATAGATTCCGTGCGGTTTATGGGGCAGTCTGCGTTCTTCGGCGTGCTTTTCCTCCGCGCGCTCCCCGAGATAGGCAGCGACGCCCGCACAGGCCGCGATTGCGGCAATCCCGCCGATCAGCATCATGATCTTTTTCACTTGCATCACCCCGATTATGCAAAGCAGCTTCTGATGATTTCAATAATGATATCCTGCTGCTCAGGCGTCATCTTGTTATCGCTCGGCAGGCAGAGTCCGCGCTCGAAAATATCTGCACCGACATCCGTGATGCCGCCGCGTGCGATATAGGCATTGGACTGGCCTCTGCCGTTGCCGTTGGCTGTGACAAATGCATTCATGCGGTAGATCGGCTGCATATGCATCGGCTTCCAGATTGGTCTGCCCTCTGCATTGTATTTCAGCAGCGTTTCAAGGATTTCGGTCGGGCAGGTCTTGCCCGGCTCGTGGACATACAGTGCCTGATTGTCGCTGCGCACCTGTTTACACATCGCCTCGCGGTCAATCAGAAGGCAGGAAAGCCAGTAATTCGGCTCGCTCTTTTCCGCATCAAACGGATTCATTGTGACAGGCAGACCTTCAAAGCCCTTTTTGTAGCGCTCGTAGATTGCCTTTTTCTGGGCGATATGCTCCTCCAGATGCGGCATCTGGCCGCGCACAATGCCTGCGATGATGTTGCTCATGCGGTAGTTATAGCCGACCTCCTCGTGCTGGTACCACGGCGCCGCCTCGCGGGACTGCGTGGACCACTTGCGCGCCTTGTCGGCATCTGCGAGCGAATTGGTCAGGAACATGCCGCCGGACGATCCGGTGATGATCTTGTTGCCGTTGAAGCTGATCGCAGCATAGTCGCCGAAGCCGCCGGTCTGCTTGCCGTGATAGGTTGCGCCGAAGGATTCCGCAGCGTCCTCCACGATCAGCGCGCCGTGCTTTTCGCAGACAGCGCGGATCTCGTCGATCTTACCCGGTGCGCCGTAAAGGTGCGCGACCACGACCAGCCGCACCTCCGGGAACATTTCAAAGGCCTTTTCCAGCGCCTTGGGGCACATGTTCCATGTATCCGGTTCCGTATCAATGAAAACTGCTTCGCCGCCCTCGTAAGCAACCGGGTTCACCGTTGCATCGAAGGTCATGTCGGAGCAGAATACTTTTTTCCCCTGAAGGGCGCCCTGATCGGTCTTCGGCAGCCCATACAGACGTTCACCGGCGAGCTTCACAGCAAGGTGCAGCGCTGCGGTGCCGCAGGACAGTGCAACTGCATACTGCACACCCGCGTATTCCGCGACCATTCGCTCCACCTCATTGATATTCTCACCGGCTGTTGTGATCCAGTTCTTCTCAAAGGCGTCATTCACCCATTTTTGCTCATCGCCGTGCATGGTCGGCGACGAAAGCCAGATCTTGCTCTCAAAAGGTTTGATTTCTTTCATGTTTCCTTCACCCGCATTCAATTTGATTCGCGTGCCGTTTCCCGGACAGCCAAAGCAAGCCGCCGTCTTCTCTTTTCATATCCCGATTCTGTTCGGCTTCGATGACAGCAGCTTGTGATTCGATCTCTGTTGCGGAAAGCCGTTTTCAGGCGGCTCCCGGCCGCATTCCGGCGGCCTTCGGCAGTGCTCGGGGGTACAGGCGCTACTCCGCTTCTCTACATTATAGCACATCGAATTTCGTTTGTCAACACCTAACAAAAATGAACATCCGGATTTGTAAAAAACACCCAATATTCAAATTTCGTTTTCGTTACTTTTCCCGTATAATGATTTCCGGTTTTCATGGATTCAGCGGCTTTCCTGTGAAATCCCGGCAGAGGTAGCCGGTAAGCCGCGTTTTGTACTATATATTATAGTATACCCCGCCCCCGTTTTCCCTCTTTACATTCCGCGCCCCGTGGTGTATAATAAGAATAACCGCTGCAATGGAAACCGTGCAGCAAAAGAATCTTTGCCGGAGCAACAGAAAGGAAGTGCAGTCATGACGATTGAGGAATTCAGAGAAAAAGCGAAGGATCAGGAATGGGCGCCCGGCTGGGACGAGATCGATGCGGCGTTCCGGGCGGTCTACGGCGACCGCGAACCGGCGCATTTCGGAACGGTCATCACCAGCAGAGCGATGTTCGGCGGCCCGGAGTATCTGGACGGATATTCCGCCTACCAGTCCGACAAGGGTTATGCCCATGTGGTCACGTTCGGCATGAGCGAGCTCTATGCGGACGAATCGCAGTTCGGACACGATTTCAGCAAATGGGGCTACGAAATGACGATCAAGCTGAAAAACACCGCGCCGAATGACTGCATCTGGGCCATGAACATGCTGGGCAATCTGGCACGCTACACGTTTCAGAGCGAGCGCTGGTTTGAACCGGGACAGTACATTGCAACCTCCCAGACGCCGCAGTCGCTCAACCTCGGGGATCCGGACAGCAAAATCACGGCGCTGCTCGTCGTCAACGACACCGAAATCCCGACGCGTCAGACAATTTACGGCGAGCTGGCCTTTCTCCAGCTGATCGGCATTACAAATGACGAGGTGCAGGCGGTCATGAAAGACAAGTCGCTGATTCCGTCGCTGCTGGAGCGGCTCCGCGCCGATTATCCGGAGCTGGAAACCGACATGCGCCGCACGAAGAATTATCTGTAAGCAGAGGTGTGCTATGCCGTTTCAGATCATCCGCAATGATATTACCAGAGTCAGCGCCGATGTGATCGTCAACACGGCGAACCCGAAGCCGGAATACGGCAGCGGCACGGACGGCGCTGTTTACGCTGCGGCAGGTGCAGACCGTCTGCTGGAAGCACGCAAAAAGATCGGGGAGATAGAACCCGGTCAGGCCGTATCCACGCCCGCGTTCGCTCTGTCCGCAAAGTACATTATCCATACCGTCGGCCCCGCATGGCTGGACGGGCTGCACGGAGAAAAGGATATTCTTCGTGCCTGCTATGAAAACACACTTGCGCTCGCCGCGGAGCTCAAGGCAGAGAGCATCGCCTTTCCGCTGATTGCAACAGGTGTCTACGGCTTTCCGAAGGACGAAGCGCTGAACATTGCGCTCTCGGAGATCGGCAAATTCCTGCTGACGCATGACATGCAGGTGATTCTCGTGGTGTTCGGCAGAGAGGCATTCGCGCTCTCGGAAAAGCTGGTCGGCTCGATTGACGCATACCTTGACGAGCATCAGGTCAGCGCGCTGGAGCAGACGGAATACGCATCCACCCGGGAGAAAATGGCGGAACACCGCAGACGCCGTGCCGCACAGCAGTATGCGGACAGCAGCGCCGCGCCGCAGACTTCATTTCATATGCGGAACAAGCCGCTTGATCAGATTCTCAGCGACACGGGCGATACCTTTCAGCAGCGGCTGTTCAAACTGATCGACGCAAGCGGCATGGACGACGTGACCGTCTACAAGAAGGCGAACATCGACCGCAAGGTTTTTTCGCGCATCCGCTGCAAAAAGGATTACAAGCCGACCAAGAAAACCGCAGTTGCATTTGCGGTTGCATTGAAGCTCAGCCTGCCGGAGATGCTCGGTCTGCTGGCCTGTGCAGGCATCACGTTCTCCCCAAGCGATAAATTTGATCTCATCATCACCTACTGCGTGCAGAACGGGATTTATGATATCTTTGAGATCAATGCCGTGCTGTTTCAATACGGACAGGCACTGCTGGGAGTATAAGCACGTACCCGTACAAAAGATTTGCCCCGAAGCGTATCAAAAGCGCTTCGGGGCAAAGTATTCTTATTCGTTCACTGCGATAAATCAGAATTTGCGGGCAATGCCCGCCTCCATTGATCTAAAGCGTTCCGGCGGCGTGTAAAAAAACAGAGTCTGTCTGTTTCCACAGTCGTACTGCAATCAATCAGAATTTAACCCCTCAGTCAGCTTCGCTGACAGCTCCCCCTTTCAGGGGAGCCAAGCGGAGAATTCTCCAGTACCCCAAGAAACACGCACAAGCCTCCCCCTGAAAGGGGAGGTGCCCCAAAGGGGCGGAGGGGTTTTCCTGTTAAATCCCGATTGATATCAGTAACACTGATATCAATAGTTCTTCTGACTGCATCTCATAATAATATTGCACATCTATTGAGCAGAAACGCAAAAGAATGCTTTTATTTGACTTGAAACTTCGCCGCGCCTGTGTTATAATAATAGTATCCAAAGAGGCATCGCAGATAAAAAAAACGGTCTGCCGTCCGCTGATTCCCGGCAGATTCAAAGGAGTATCACAATGAAACATGCAAAAACAGCGGCATTTCTGCTCACATTCATTCTTCTCTGCACCGTATGCCTGACATTCACGGCGGCATCCGCAGCCGCACCGTCGTTCACGGCGCTTCCGGTTCCGGCGGCGGAAAACGGCGTCCTGACACTGCGCGGGGAGAAATGGTACCGTGTCAAGCACTTTGCAGACGACGGCGAATATCTCCTCGCCGTACAGAATGCCGCGGGCGAGGAGCAGATCCTTGCGGCCACGGACGGCGACCTCACGCAGTATATCTGGTACTATTCCCGTATCAGCATGACCGCCAGCGATGCACGGCGGATCGAAACGCTCGCAACGGGACGGTTTGCGCTTGCCGGCAGCGGGAATACGCTTCTCACCTCATACACCGGCACGGAAACCGGCGATTACACATGGTCGCACGATGATGCGGCGCTCTGTCTGCATAACAGCGGCACCGTATCCTACCTGAAATATGACGCCGGCAGCGGCAGCGCGGAGCCCTTTTCTCTGACAGCAGACAAGGCTCTGGCCGCAGATGTCATTCTGTATTCACGCAGCAATACGCTGGAGCGCTGCATCACCCGGCAGCCCGCCGCGGAGTCCTATGTCATCGAGGGCAGCGGCTATGCAGCGCCGGTCTTTTCGGTCGGGCTGGGGGACGTCACCGCGGACAGCATCCGCTGGTTCACGGACGACAAGGAACAGCCCTGCACAGAACCGGTCTATACAGCCGACATCCTGACCGGTCTGCCGACAGGCATTCACCGTGTCAGCTGCATCGTCGAGGCGCATGACCGCGACGGCGTACACTACCGGGAGCAGTCTGCCGAAGCGGCGTTTATCATCGCCAAGGGCGTAGTGCCGGATTCCATCCTGACATTCTCTGACGTTCACGAGGAATACGGGCTCATCCGTGAGGCAATCGGCACGGTGATGCAGAAAACCGGCGGATACGTTCCGTCACTGATCATCTGCACCGGTGACCTCGTCAACGGTCCGACCATGGAAAAGAACCGCGAGCTGAGCCGCTATTTTCCGCAGCTGACCCCGAACCTCGGCGGACTGGATACGGTCTTTGTCGCCGGAAATCACGATTCCTCCGAGGCGGCCGCAATCATGTCGGCTGCTGCAAGCCTCGGTGCCGCAGCGGATCTTCCCGCAAAGGGCGGCATCATCTTTGACGGCGAATCGGCAGCGGTTTCGCAGAACGGTAAGAGCAGCCGCGCCGCAAAGAGCATTCTCACATACGGCATCAATTACGGCGCCGTGATTCAGTATCCGGACGGAAAAATCCGCTATACCTATCAGAATGTGATCCGTGACATTGACAGCTTCCTGAAATCGGCAGCCGCAGAGTATCACGGCGAGCTCATCGTGATCTCCGCACATGCAGGGCTCAATGTGGTCGGCTGGGAACCGGACAAGACCACACAGTATTATGAATGGCTCGGGGAAAACATGTACAATGTTGAGCTTTCCAGCGAGCTTGTGAAAACAATCAACCGGTACGCAGAGCAGTACGGCATGGATATTCTGTATCTGTTCGGGCACGACCACTCCCGCGGAGAACCGGAAATGTTCCTGACGGAGGGCGATACGATCAAGAGCCCGCAGTATTATGACGACCGCAGCTATGAAATGCTCCCGATCCATTTCACCTATGCGCATGCGGGGTATCTCTCGTCGGTGATCGGCTGCGCGAGCAAAAACTTCGCGTTCATTCAGCGGGACGGCGGCAGCTTCCGCTACGATCTGTACAATGTATCCGGCGTTCTCGTCCGGCACGCGGAATTTCCAGCCAGACATCCGTATGAAGCGCCGGTCACAACAGCGGCTGCCCCCGCAGTGACAACAACTACGACGACCGCCGCTCAGACAACCGCAGCCGCCGGAAAAGCTGCGGCACCGGCAGCCGGAGATCAGACCGGGCTTCTGCTGATTGCCGTACCGGCTCTTGCCGTACTGCTGTGCAGCCGAAAGCGCCGCGGATAAAGCGGTATCTCCGATGGATTTATAATGGGGCAGCGCCCCTGTGCTCACCGCAGTGAGCGAAACTCTTTTACGTTCAAGAGCTCCGCAAGGGGTGAATTGCCGCAGAGCGGCAAGAGGGGACGCCCTGCGATAGAGGGCGTCCCCTTTCATAAATCCCTTTGGAACCCCTCAATATAGGAAAGAAAATACATTGTTTTCAAGCACAATGGGATTCTTAAGGGACAATGTCCCTTAAGCGGGAGTTTGAGGGCGGAGCTCTCAATTCTGATCCATCGGAGATACCTTTTTACATGCGGTGTGCAGTTTTTTGCGCATATGGATGTTAAAACAAAATCTTTTGTCAGAAAGTTGTACGCAAACGTGCAACTTTTTCTGTTTTCTGCACGGTTTACAGAGAGCGATACGCGCGGGCTCGGGTATCCGGGAGCATCCGGAACCTGACCGCAGCGGCGAGAAAGGCGGAAACCGGACGGCGCATGAAGGCGGTTCGATGACGGGAACGCCAGGGGACAGGATACGCTCCGGCACCTTGACAATTTCATATGATTGACGAAACATACCGAATGCCTGCACGGAATCCGCGCCGGTGTCTTTGTCATGCATCTAAATATTTGTCGCTTCGCAAACGACCACTTTTGATTATTTTGTGGTATAATGGAATCATCAAAGAAAAGGAGGGATCCGATATGATCGGAGCAATGTTAGGAGATATGATCGGCGCGCCCTTTGAGTTTGACCGGGGCAGCAAGACCAAAAACTTCCCGCTGTTCAGTCAGAGCAGCGTTTTCACGGACGATTCCGTGATGACGGCTGCGGTTGCGGAGGCGCTGCTGGCGTCCCGCGGGCAGTCTGACGAGGAAATCAAGGCGGCGCTCATCCGCTCCATGCAGAAGTGGGGCAGGCGCTATCCGGACGCGGGTTACGGCGGCATGTTTATCCGCTGGCTGCTGTACACGGAAAATCCCAAGCCCTACGGCAGCTACGGAAACGGCTCTGCCATGCGCGCATCGGCGGCCGGCTGGATCACCGATGACCTTGCGCAGGCGCGGCATCTTGCGGCACTGACGGCAGAGGTTTCGCACAATCACCCCGAGGGCATCAAGGGCGCTGAGGCGACCGCTGCGGCAATCGTGCTGGCGCGAACCGGCAGCAGCATGGCGGAGATCAGGGCATACACCGAGCAGACGTTCGGATATGACCTTTCGCATACCTGCGCGGAGCTCCGGGCAAAGAACCGCCACAACGAAACCTGTCAGGTCACCATGCCGCTGGTGTTCGCAGCGTTTCTCGAAAGCACGGACTTTGAGGACGCGGTGCGCAACGCAGTTTCGCTCGGCGGCGATACAGACACGATTGCCTGTATCACCGGCAGCATTGCGGAGGCGTTCTACGGCGTGCCGGAGGACATTGCCGCAGAGGGCAGAAAGCGGCTGCCGGAGGATCTGCGGGCACTGCTGACACGGTTCGAGGCGGAAACTGCGCAGTAATATCAGCACCGGCTTCTCCGGAATCCGGGACAAGCGGCACAGCCTCAGACTGGGCTGTGCCGCTTCCTTCGCAGCGGAAACAGGCGCCCGGTCATTGACAGAACACCGGAAATACGGTATAATAGAGCCATACGATCCCGCAGAATACCGCGAAAGGAGCCAATGCCATGAGCTCGGAATTTTCAGAAAACACAAGCAGGTTCCCTTTATATCATAAGGTCCGGAATAATCACGATATCCGCGTATATATCGACGAGCAGAACAAATCCATGCACGCAATGGGCTATACAGAGCACAGCTTTGCGCATATCGGCGTCGTCGCTGAGCGCACGGGCTATATTCTGGAAACGCTCGGCAAGGACGATCACACCGTCGATCTTGCGCTGATCGCAGCCTGGATGCACGATCTCGGCAACGTCGTAAACCGCGTTGACCACAGCCAGTCCGGCGCACTGATGACCTTTTATCTGCTGGACAAAATGGGATTCCCGGCGGAGGATATTGCGCCGGTGATCCGCGCAATCGGCAACCACGACGAGGGCAGCGGCGTGCCGGTCAGCGACATTGCGGCTGCGCTGATTCTCGCGGACAAATCGGACGTCCGCAGAAACCGCGTGCAGGATACGGTGGAGAATTTCGATATTCACGACCGTGTGAATTACTCCGTAACGTCATCGCAGCTCAAAATCAACCATGAACACACCGCGATCAAGCTGAAGCTGATGATCGACACACGGTACGGCGAAATCGGCGAATACTTTGAGATTTTCATGGAGCGCATGCTGCTCTGCCGGAAGGCCGCGAAATTCCTGAACCTCGAATTTCATCTGATCATCAACGAGCAAACGCTGATGTAAGCGGGCAGTGCCCGCTGACAATCATCGAAAGCAAGCCGGTCAGTATCCTGCTGAATCCGAATGACCGTTCCTGCTTCACTTTATCTGCTGTACACGACAAGGGCACGGTCATCTGACCGTGCCCCTGCCGCTTTGTAAGGAAATTAGATAAGGATATGTCTTAGTTTGTTTCCGGCAGCTCCTCGCTCTGGAGTGCGTCGTAGTTCACAGAACCGGTACGCACCTTGACGACCTGCTCGACCGGATACGTGAAGATCTTGCCGTCACCGAACTGACCGGTATACAAAACCTCGCGTGTGGTCTTGATGACCGTTTCAACCGGCACCTTGCAGACAACAATCTCTGCCTTGACCTTCGGATGCAGCGTGGTACTCATCTTCGCGCCGCGATAGTAGTTGTTGGACTTCTGGATGCCGCAGCCCATGACATTCGTGACAGTCACGCCCGTAATACCGATGCGTTCCATCGCGTGAATGAAGTGGTGCAGCTTCTCCTGATTGAACACGACCGCAATCTTGGTCATCTTCGGCGTCTTGACATCGTTCGGGATATTGTTCTCAACCGGGACAGCTTCCGCAACCGGAACCTTCTCAGCCGGCTTTACGCTCTTTGCGTCATCCTTGAGATAGCCGGCAATCGAGCTCTCGCTCATCGCAGGCATAAAGTCTGCATAGGAGCTGACCAGACCGTGCTCCGTTGCGTCCATGCCGAGGATTTCCTCCTGCTCGGAAGCGCGCAGGCCGAGGGTGTGCTTGATAACGAGGAACACGATCGTCATCGTGATTGCCGCCCATGCAGCGACCGCTGCAAAGCCGGTGAACTGTTTGCCGAGCAGCGAGAGGCCGCCGCCGTAGAACAGGCCGTTATAGGTATCATTGCCGGGAACAGAGGTCGTTGCGAACAGGCCGACTGCCAGCGTACCCCAGATACCGTTCATCATGTGAACTGCAACCGCACCGACCG
The DNA here is from genome assembly GCA_016281125.1 of Oscillospiraceae bacterium. Taxonomy (GTDB): domain Bacteria; phylum Bacillota; class Clostridia; order Oscillospirales; family Ruminococcaceae; genus Firm-04. The sequence goes on from JAEEIA010000098.1 coordinate 86,321, forward strand.
GATCGTCGATATGCAGCACATAGTCGAGGAGCCACACGCCGAAGCAGACGAGCAGACCGGAAACGATACCGACGATGCCGGAGCCAGCGACGTCCATGACGTCACAGCCTGCCGTGATGCCGACCAGACCTGCCAGCGATGCGTTCAGACACATCGAAACATCAGGCTTGCCGTACTTGATCCAGGTGAAGATCATACATGTGACAGTTGCAACTGCCGGGGCAATCGTCGTGGTAACAAAGACGGATGCGAGCTGACCGGTGCTTGTACATGCCGCACCGTTGAAGCCGTACCAGCCGAACCAGAGGATGAAGCATCCGAGTGCGCCGAGCGTCAGGTTGTGGCCGGGGATTGCGTTCGGCTGCACGCTGCCGTCAGACTTCTTGCTGAACTTGCCGATACGCGGTCCGAGGATCTTTGCGCCGACCAGTGCGGCGATACCGCCGACCATGTGAATCGCGCAGGAACCTGCAAAATCATGGAATCCCATCTGTGCGAGCCAGCCGCCGCCCCAGATCCAGTGTGCCTCAATCGGATAAACCAGCGCGCTGATGACGGCGGAGTATACGCAGTAGGAAAGGAACTTGGTGCGCTCTGCCATTGCGCCGGACACGATCGTCGCAGCCGTTGCGCAGAACACCAGGTTGAAGATGAAATTGGACCAGTCAAAGCTCTCATAAGCGGTAAACACATCAAAGCCGGGCTTACCGATCAATCCGCAGACATCCTCGCCGAGAAAAAGTCCAAAGCCAATCAGCACGAACATCGGGGTGCCGATACAGAAATCCATGAGGTTTTTCATAATGATGTTGGCGGCATTCTTTGCACGGGTAAAGCCCGTTTCAACCATTGCGAAGCCCGCCTGCATGAAGAACACGAGCGCTGCGCCGATCAGAAACCAGATCGCAAACACTTCGCTGTCAACAGCCTGCAAAATATCATTTTGCATAAATATCTCTCCCTTACTTCAGAACGAAAAAGGGGGTGCATGATCTGACAATTCACGATCATGCACCCCATTGTGCGTCCCGTTCAAATTTTACAAAGCGCTTTGAAACATCAAAAAAGGCTGCAGAGATTTTTTCTTCTCCGCAGCCCCTTTGCTGTTCTGATGATAGTATAGCACATTGTGAAAGATTTGTCAAGCCCTTTTCTGCATTTCGGAATGCAGCATAAAACTTTCTGCTCTGTTCAGACAAATTTGGTCATTTGTCGTCAAATTCACTGACCAGCGAGGAAACCGTCTGCTTCGCATCGCCGTAGATCATGACGGTGTTATCATTCGTAAACAGCGGATTTTCGACGCCGGAGAAGCCCGTGCCCTTGCCGCGCTTTAAGACGAATACCGTGCGTGCCTCATAGGCATTGATGATCGGCATGCCGTAAAGCGGCGAGGACTCATCGTTCTGCGCTGCCGGATTGACAACGTCGTTTGCGCCGATGACGATTGCGACGTCGGTATTTGCCATCTGCGGATTCATTTCATCCGCCGTTTTCAGCTGCTCATACGGCACATTGGCCTCAGCCAGCAGCACGTTCATGTGGCCGGGCATACGGCCCGCAACCGGATGAATCGCAAAGCTGACCTCTGCGCCGTTTTCTTCGAGCTTATCGCACAGCTCCTTGACGGCGTGCTGCGCCTGTGCAACCGCCATGCCGTAGCCGGGAATGAATACAACAGAAGAAGCCGCTTCCAGAATCAGGTAGGCATCCTCGACGGACATCGACTTCGGCTCCTTGCCGCTGCCTTCGCCGCCTTTTGCCTTCTTTGCGCCAAAGCTGCCGAACAGCAGCGAATACAGCGTGCGGTTCATCGCCTTGCACATGATCAGCGTCAGAATCAGACCGGACGTACCGACCAGACATCCCGAAACGACCAGCACGGAATTGTTCAGTGCCAGACCGGCAAATGCTGCGGCCAGACCGGAAAATGCATTCAGCAGGGAGATGATGACAGGCATATCGCCGCCGCCGATGGAAACGACCATGGTAAAGCCGAGAATCAGGAATGCAGCCGTGACAGCGATAATGCCGATCAGTCCAAGCTGTGCATTGCTGCCGCTGAACGCATACAGGCAGGCGCCTGCAAGACCGACGACGGCCAGAACGGCATTCAGCGCATTCTTCGCCGGAATCGCCACGGATTTCTTGAACATTTTGCCGGAGAGCTTGCCCCAGGCGACCACGGAACCGGTAAACGCAATCGCACCGATTGCAACGGTCAGACCCATGGTAATGCCCTCAAACGGCTGCGCATCTGCGCCGACGGTACGGTAATTTGCATACTGTGCCAGTGCAACCAGCAGCGAGGAAAGGCCGCCGAAGCCGTTGAACAGTGCAACGAGCTGCGGCATTCCGGTCATTTCGACCTTTTTCGCCCAGACTGCGCCGATGATGCTGCCGACGGCCACAGCCACCGCAATCATCAGATAGCTTGTGAGACCCGCAGACATAACCTGCTTTTCAAACAGCACCGTGACAACCGCAATCAGCATACCGACAGCGGAAAGTCCGTTGCCCTTTCTTGCGGTATCCGCCTTGCCGAGCAGCTTGATGCCGCGGATAAACAGCACCGCCGACACCATGTAGAGGACGGTAATCAAAACATCTCTCACTTTTTATTGTCCCCCTTCTTCTTGAACATCCCGAGCATTCTGTCCGTGACGAGATAGCCGCCGACCACATTGATTGCCGCCAGTACAATCGCAATCACGCCGAAAATCATTCCGAGCGTGCTGCTCGGTGCCAGCACGGCAACCGCCGTTGCGGACATTGCGCCGACGACCGTGATGCCGGAGATTGCGTTCGTACCGGACATCAGCGGGGTGTGCAGCTGCGAGGGAACCTTCGAGATCAGCTCAACGCCGAGAAAACCGGCGATGACAAAAACAAAAATAAGCAGCATGATTTCGTGCATATTATGCCTCCTTGAACCGGTCGTGGATGATCTTTCCGCCCTTTGTCAGCAGACAGCCGCGCATGATCTCATCCTCGAGATTGACCTTGAATTCCTTTGCTTCCTTATCATAGAAATGCGTGAGAAATGCAGTGAAGTTGCCCGAAAGCATCTTCGATGCATCAAACGGCACCTGACGCTCCAGGAAATCGCCGGACATGATGATGACACCGTTGTCCGTGACGACCTCCTCAAACAGCTTCGAGCCCTCGACATTGCCGCCGGTCGAAACAGCCATATCGACGATAATCGAACCCGGCTGCATCCGGTCAATGACGTCCTTGCCGATGAGGCGCGGCGCTTTTCTGCCGAACACCTTTGCCGTGGTGATTACGATGTTGGAGCGCTCGCAGACCTTGGCCTGTGCTTCCTGCTGCTTTTTGATCTGCTCCGGCGTCAGTTCCTTCGCATAGCCCTGATCGGTCTGTCCCATTTCGCCGAGGTCGATCTTGACAAAGCTCGCGCCGAGCGATTTGACCTGCTCCTCCACGACCGGACGGGTATCAAACGCATCCACTCTTGCGCCCAGACGCTTTGCGGTCGCAATCGCCTGCAAGCCCGCAACGCCGACGCCGATGATAAACACACGCGCCGGATTGATCGTACCGGACGGCGTCACCATCATCGGCAGGATCTTCGGAAGGCGCGCCGCCGCGTTGACGACTGCAACATAACCGGCCAGCGAGGTCTGCGAGGACTGCACATCCATTTTCTGTGCAAGCGTGGTGCGCGGGATCATTTCCAGCGACACCGCCTGAATCCCCTTCTGCGCAAATTCTTTCAGCAGCGCTTTTTCGTTGAACGGATCCAGATAACTGAGGTGCAGCGTATCCGGTTTCAGCCCGTCTGCACCGGCCGGCTTCAGAATGCGCAGAACGATTTCGGAATCGTAGCCCTGCTCCTCCTTATCGATCAGCACGGCACCGGCTTTTTCATAGGCCGCATCGGAAAAGCCGCTTTTCGTTCCTGCGCCGCGGACGACCTTGAACGAAAAGCCCATAGCGGTGAGCTTTTTGATATCGTCGGGGATCAGCGCGACTCTTGTTTCACGCGGATCGGTTTCCCGACAGACGAGTACAGATTTCATCTCATTCTCCTCTCAGATAACAATATCAGAAAACAGCAAGAGATACGCCCTCTCCTCTTTGAAAGGGCGTATCCTTGAATTTATGTATCAATCCCAGGTCTGCGTATCGCGGGAAAAATCACTTTCCTCCGCGACAGGCTGAAACGGGTTCGGCGCCGGGGTTTCGATCTGCATATCCGGCTGCTTCATCGGAAAACCCGTGAACGGAATGCAGTCCATATTCACTTTTTCCATCTGATACCCTCCTCGGTATTCACAGAGCGCGTTTTCTTCTGATGCTTTCGCAAATCGGATGAAGCAACGCCCGCTTACACGATACCCTGTGCGTTCATCGCGTCGAGCACCTTTTCAAAGCCGGCAATGTTCGCGCCTGCGACATAGTTACCCTCCATGCCGTACTTCTTCGCGGCTGCGCTGATGTTCGCATAGACATTCTCCATGATGCCCTTGAGCTTGGAGTCAACCTCCTCGAAGCTCCAGCTCAGGCGCTCGCTGTTCTGGGACATTTCCAGTGCGGAGGTTGCGACGCCGCCGCAGTTGGATGCCTTGCCCGGGATGAACAGGATGCCGTTCTCCTGGAGGAACTTCGTTGCATCCTCGGTGGTCGGCATGTTCGCGCCCTCGCAGACTGCGATGCAGCCGTTTTCCTTCAGCAGCTTTGCATCGTCAAGCGTCAGCTCGTTCTGCGTTGCGCACGGCAGTGCGATGTCGCACTTGATCTGCCACACACCGCGTCCCTCGTGATACTCAGCGGTCAGCTTTGCATTCTTGTAAGCGGTCAGGCGCTCACGGCGGACTTCCTTGATCTCCTTGAGCAGTGCGACGTCGATGCCGTCCGGATCATAGATCCAGCCGGTCGAATCGGAGCAGGTCACGACCTTTGCGCCGAGCTGCTGTGCCTTTTCGATGGCATAGATTGCAACATTGCCCGCGCCGGAAACTGCAACGGTCTTGCCCTTGATATCAATATTATGATCGCGGAGCAGTGCGTCGGTGATGTAGAGCAGGCCGTAACCGGTCGCCTCGGTTCTGGCCAGAGAGCCGCCGTAGGAGAGGCCCTTGCCGGTCAGCACGCCCTCAAAGAGGCCGCGCAGCTTCTTGTACTGGCCGAACATATAACCGATCTCGCGGGCGCCGGTGCCGATGTCACCTGCCGGTACGTCGGTATCTGCGCCGATGTACTTGCAGAGCTCGGACATGAAGCTCTGGCAGAAGCTCATGATCTCGCGGTCGGACTTGCCCTTCGGATCGAAGTCGGAGCCGCCCTTGCCGCCGCCGATCGGCAGACCGGTCAGCGAATTCTTGAAGATCTGCTCAAATCCGAGGAACTTGATAATGCCGATATTGACGGACGGATGCAGTCTGAGGCCGCCCTTGTACGGGCCGATTGCGGAATTGAACTGCACGCGGTAGCCAGTGTTGACATGGGCATTGCCCTGATCGTCAATCCACGGCACGCGGAACTTGATCTGACGCTCAGGATTCACAAGGCGCTCCAGAAGTGCGTCGCGGCGGAACTGCGCCTCGTTTGCATCGACGATGACACGGATGGAATCGAGCACCTCTCTGACAGCCTGATGGAACTCCGGTTCATCCGGATTTTTTTCGATCACCTGCTGGATGATCTCATCAATATAAGACATAATACATCCTCCTGATTTTTTATTTCACCGGCAGAAGCCGATAAACTTGCATAATAATCATATCGTATTTTCTGCGCGAAAGTCAACGAACATCCCCCTGTAAATATCCGACATTCGCCGGCATTTATCCGCGCACCGCCGGATTTGCCCTTGTGATGCGGCAGCGATTTCCGTATAATTGAACTGTTATTCTGAACAATCCGCAAGGGGAACTTTACATGAAACCGATTCAAATTCTGTCAGAATCCGCAGCCGTCGGAACGCGCCTCAAAGACATTCTGTATCAGGACGGCTTTTCAGACATCAAACTGTCCGATTTATCCGCAGTCCCGGATCTGCTGCCGGATGCAGTGCTGATTATCTACGCAAAATCGAATATTTCCGCGCTGATGCACCAGCTTTCCCGCCGCGGCGGCAGCATCATTCTGCTGCTTAATCCCGACTGCTACGCGATGTATCTTGACCGGGCACGGCACTGCGGGATCACGCTGCTGCTGATGCCGGTCGCGCCCTTTACGCTTCTGGAGGCTGTTGAGGAGGCCGTCCGTCCGTCTGCTTCTTGACGACAGAGGGCACGCAGCCCGTGTACTTTCTGAACACGCGCGTGAAATAATCGGGCGTGGAGAAGCCGAGCAGACGGCTGACCTCCAGCACCTTGAACTGCCCCGTTTCCAGCAGACGCCTTGCATAGCCGATCTGGAAGCGCTTGTAGAAATCGCCGAACGTCATACAGAACTTGCTCTTGAAATATCTGCCGAAATAGTCGCGGTTGAAGCCGAAGTAATCCGCGGCCAGCTCGACCGTCGCGGTCTGATGCTCCATTTTTTGCAGGAATGCACTGAGCTTTTCCAGAATCGGCTGTAAATCCTCCGACTGCGGCAGGGCGGCCAGCGCCTGCTCCGCAGCAGTGCGGTATTCCGATTCAATGAGCTGCTCATGGATCATGGATGCTGCCCGCATCAGCGCGGAAATCAGATCCTCGGGCGGAATCGGCTCAGAAAGAAAATCAATCGCGCCGAGCAGAAAGCATTCGCGCATCCGCTGGGAATCGTCCTGCTCACTGATGATAATGGCAGGAATCCGCCGCTCGTTGCCGCCGGTCAGGCGCAGCAGCTTGGCTGCGATGTATTCCGGCGCACGGTTGATGCACAGGAGAATATCATACTGCCGGCTCAGTACCAGCCCGACCGCTTCATTGAGGCTTGCTGTATACTTGCTGATCGCAAAATCGGTATCCTCCAGCACAGAAAAGAGGCTGTTCAGATTCTTTGCGGCATGCTCGCCGGAATCCGCAACCAGAATATGCAGCTTCATCTGAAACCCTCCTTTCATAAGTTCAAAAAAACAGGGCTGATCCGCCTTTTTTTCCAGCGGAACAGCCCCTTTGCTTTCCTTGGCCTCATTCTAGCACAATCCGTTTACAAAGTCAATCATTCTGCGGATAGTTGTCTGTTTTTTTACGGGATAAGTCTGTACTTTGCTGTGAAGATATGCTCCGGAAACAATACTGCGCGGCAGCCTCAACAGCCCGCCGCGCAGCATTGCTTTGTAAGGATGATGGCAAAGGTTATGGAGAACCCTGCATCACGTTCATCATAGCATAAAGTCCGGATCTGTGCAAGGCATCCTGCGGAAGAGGTCGGTAATATAACCGGAAACCGCGGGATTTTATATGGTTTTGCTGTCTGACGCATTGTAAAAAAACGACAATTTTCTTTTCGCAGGGCACAGAATATTCTGGTTGCTGTTCCGAAATCGTGCGCCGGATGCGGAAAACTGTCCGCCGGATATTGACAAAGATTTCACAATGTGCTATAATAGCGGCAATGATATGAACAAAGGCGTTCATTTGAGGTTCACAGGTCAAGTGCCCTCAGATGGACGCCTTTTCTTATGTAAGGAGGAATTCAGATGATCCCATTGGAAGGTCAGGTCCGCATTCCGTCCGGCTGTGCGGTTTCTGCGATGATCTCGCGCGACGGCAGACGCATGAACGGCGAAAGCATCATCAAAAGCATGGTGCCGATGCACGACCGCTCAAACGGTCTGGGCGGCGGCTTCGCAGCCTACGGCATCTATCCGGAATACAAGGAATTCTATGCGCTGCACATCTTTTTCAATAACAAGAGCGCACAGGCCGAATGTATGACGCTGCTGAAAGAGTACTTTGAGATTGTGCAGGACGAGCATATCAAGGTGCGCAAAATTCCGCAGATCACCGATGAGCCGATCATCCGGCGCGTGTTCGTCAGCCCGATGCAGTCCGTGCTGCGCCATTTGCAGATCGACGAAAAGGAGCTGGTCGTGCGCGTGGTCAACCAGATCAATGCGGATCCGACGGGCAGCTATGTGTTCTCCTGCGGCAAGAATATGGGCGCGTTCAAGGCGGTCGGCTTCCCGGAGGACGTCGGCCGGTACTACCGCTTAGAGGAATACGAGGCTTACAGCTGGACGGCACACGGCAGATACCCGACCAACACGCCCGGCTGGTGGGGCGGTGCGCATCCGTTCTGCATGCTCGATTATTCGATTGTCCACAACGGCGAAATCTCGTCCTATGACGCAAACCGCCGCTTCATTGAAATGTACGGCTACAAATGTACCTTGCAGACCGATACCGAGGTCATCACCTATATCGCAGACTATCTGCTCAGACGTCAGGGCCTGACGCTTGACGAAATGGCTGCGGTCATCGCGGCGCCGTTCTGGTCCACGATTGAGGGCAAACCCGAAGCGGATAAGGAGAAGTACACCTATCTGCGGACGGTCTTTCCGAGCCTGCTGGTCACCGGCCCGTTCTCGATCATCCTCGGATTCGACGGCGGCCTGATGGCACTGAACGACCGCCTGAAGCTGCGCTCCATGGTAGTCGGCGAGCAGGACGATATGGTCTATATTGCAAGTGAAGAAGCGGCAATCCGCGTGATGGCGCCTGATATCCGGAATATCTGGTCGCCTGCCGGCGGCGAGCCGGTCATTGTTCGGGTAAAGGAGGGAGCATTTTGAATTTCTATCCGGAATTTGAGGTTGTGCGCAATGACAGCCGGTGTATCCGCTGCCGCGTCTGCGAACGGCAGTGCGCCAATGAAGTGCATTGGTTTGACGAGGACGGCAAGGTCATGCTCTCCGATGAATCGAAATGCGTGAACTGCCAGCGCTGTGTGACGCTGTGTCCGACCAGGGCGCTGAAAATCGTCAAGAGTGACTGCCGTCTGCGCGAAAACGCAAACTACTCCGATCAGACGATCAAGGAAATCTACCGCCAGGCGGAAACCGGCGGCGTGCTGCTCTCGTCGATGGGCAATCCGAATCCGCTGCCTGTCTACTGGGACAAGATTCTGATTAACGCCTCTCAGGTGACAAACCCGCCGATTGATCCGCTGCGTGAGCCGATGGAAACGCGCGTGTTCCTCGGCAAGAAGCCGGATCACATCACACGGAATGCGGACGGCTCTCTGGATACCAAGCTCGCGCCGCAGCTTTCGCTCAGCATGCCGGTCATGTTCTCGGCCATGAGCTACGGCTCCATCAGCTACAATGCACATGCATCGCTCGCAAGAGCGGCAACTGCGCTCGGCATCTACTACAACACCGGCGAGGGCGGTCTGCACGAGGATTTCTACCAGTACGGAAAGAATACGATTGTGCAGGTCGCGTCCGGACGCTTCGGCGTGCATAAGGATTACCTCGAAGCCGGTGCGGCAATCGAAATCAAGATGGGACAGGGCGCAAAGCCGGGTATCGGCGGACATCTGCCGGGTACCAAGGCGGTCGGCGACGTTTCCAAGACGCGCATGATTCCCGAGGGCAGCGATGCCATCTCCCCTGCCCCGCATCACGATATTTATTCGATTGAGGATCTGCGGCAGCTTGTGTACTCACTGAAAGAGGCAACGGAATACCGTCTGCCGGTCATCGTCAAGGTCGCGGCGGTGCATAATATTGCGGCGATTGCAAGCGGCATTGCGCGTTCCGGTGCGGATATTATCGCAATCGACGGCTTCCGCGGCGGTACCGGTGCGGCGCCGACCAGAATCCGCGACAACGTCGGCATTCCGATTGAGCTGGCGCTTGCGGCGGTCGATAAGCGGCTGCGCGATGAGGGCATCCGCAACAATGTTTCGATCATCTGCGGCGGCTCGGTGCGCTCGGCGGCGGATGTGGTCAAGGCGATTGCACTCGGTGCGGATGCGTGCTACATCGCAACGGCGGCATGTCTTGCAATGGGATGTCACCTCTGCCGGAGCTGCCATACCGGCAAGTGCAACTGGGGCATCGCAACGCAGCGCCCCGATCTTGTCAAGCGCCTGAATCCGGATATCGGTTCGCAGCGGCTGATCAATCTGATGGACGCATGGCGGCATGAAATCAAGGAGCTGATGGGCGGCATGGGCATCAATTCGATTGAAGCGCTGCGCGGAAACCGCCTGATGCTGCGCGGTGTCGGTCTGACTGAAAAAGAGCTTGAGATCCTCGGTATCTCTCATGCGGGCGAGTAAGGCGGGGTGTAAAGTATGAAACGAATCTATGTGAAAGAGGAATGGTGCCTCGGGTGCCATTTGTGCGAATACAACTGCGCATTTGCCAATTCCGGCATGACGGATATGGTCAAGGCGCTGCGCGGCAAAACAATCTATCCGCGCATTCAGGTCGAGCAGGACGAAAACGGCATCACCTACGCGGTTTCCTGCCGTCACTGCAAGGATCCGATCTGCGTGAAAAGCTGCATCGCGGGTGCGCTCTCCAAAAAGGACGGCGTCATCGAAATTGACCACAGCAAGTGCGTCGGATGTCTGACCTGCGTGCTGGTCTGTCCTTACGGCGCGGTCATTGAGGACGGCAGCGGCGTCGCGCAGAAATGCGAGCTGTGCATGAAGAACAACTGCGGCGCGCCCGCCTGTGTCAAGGGCTGTCCGAACGGCGCGATTGTGTATGAAGACAGAGGTGAAGCGGAATGAAGAAATATGTAATCATCGGAAACGGCGTTGCGGCAGCGGGATGTATCGAGGGCATCCGTTCGGTCGATCCCGAAGGCAGCATCACGGTCATTTCCGCAGAACAGCATCCGGTCTACTGCCGTCCGCTGATCTCCTATTATCTGGAACAGAAAACGGACCTGCAGCGCATGCATTACCGTGCAGAATCGTTCTACGCGGATCACGGCGCAGAAGTGCTGTACGGCCGCACAGCGACTGAAATCAACGCAGATACAAAACAGATCGTTCTCGACAACGGCGACAGCATCGCATATGACGCGCTCTGCTGCTGCACGGGCTCTTCTCCGTTTGTACCGCCGATGCAAGGGCTCGATACGGTGGATAACAAGTTCAGCTTCATGACGATTGACGATACGCTTGCACTGGAACAGGCGGTCACGCCGGAGAGCAGAGTCCTGATCATCGGCGCCGGTTTGATCGGTCTGAAATGTGCGGAGGGTCTGCACAGCCGTGTGAAGTCCATCACGGTCTGCGACCTTGCGCCGCGTGTGCTCTCGTCGATTCTGGATGACAAATGCGCTGCGATGATGCAGAAGCATCTCGAAAAGAACGGCATTGATTTCATCCTCGGCACCAGCGCAAAGGAATTCTGCGGCAGTCACGCGGTCATGCAGAACGGCACCGAGGTTGATTTTGATGTGCTGGTGCTGGCAGTCGGCGTGCGCGCCAATACCGCAATCGTCAAAAATGCAGGCGGAAACGTCAACCGCGGCATTGTCGTCGATGATGCTTGCAGAACCAGCCTTGCGGATATTTATGCGGCGGGTGACTGCACCGAGTATCACGATATTTCCTCGGACACGGTGAAGGTCATGGCTCTGATGCCGAACGCATACATGCAGGGACATACTGCGGGCGTCAATATGGCGGGCGGCGAGGCTGCCTTCGACAACGCGATTCCGATGAACTCCATCGGCTTCTTCGGCTTCCACTGCCATACAGCGGGCTCTCAGCCGGAGGGCTGCGAAATGTACGAAGAAACGGACGAAAACCATATCAGACGGCTCTTTGTAAAGGACGATAAGCTGACCGGTTTCATGCTGCTCGGACACATGCACCGGACCGGCATTTATACTGCGCTGATCCGCAATCAGACGCCGCTTTCGTCGGTGGATTTTGCGCGGCTGAAAATCGAGCCGCAGCTTGCGGCGATGGGCAACGCATACCGTGACAAAGTATTGAAAGGAGCGGTCTGAATGGAACTGAATGTATCGGCCATGGGCTTTTCTGAGGTCAACGAGCAGATGCGGCAGACCGCGGACAGCGACATCACGCTGACGGGCTGCATCGGGCAGCGCTTTCTCGCGGCGGGAACAAGCGGAAAGCATGTGAAGATCAACGGCATTGCAGGCAATGCGCTCGGCGCGTATCTGAACGGAACCGTGATCGAAACCTTCGGCAATGCGCAGGACGCAGTCGGCGACACGATGAACGAGGGCAAGATTATCGTCCACGGCAATATCGGGGATGCGGCAGGCTATGCAATGCGCGGCGGCAAGATTTTTGTGCAGGGCAATGCGGGCTACCGCGCAGGCATCCACATGAAGGCGTATCAGGACAAGGTGCCGGTCATGGTGATCGGCGGCAGAACCGGCAGCTTCCTCGGGGAATATCAGGCGGGCGGCATTATCATTGTGCTGGGACTTTCCGGCGGTGAGCGCCCGATTGTCAGCAATTTCCCGTGTACCGGTATGCACGGCGGCAAGCTGTTCCTGCGTTCGGAATGCGAGGGCATCCACTTCCCGCATCAGGTGCATCACCGGATTGCCTCTGCGGAGGAGCTTGAAGAAATCCGCAGCTATGTCGAGGAATACTGCGCGCATTTCGGCGGCAATCCCGACGAAATCCTGAACGCGGAATTCACACTCGTGACGCCGGACAGCGGCAACCCCTATAAGCAGATGTATGTAGCGAACTGAGCGGAGGACGTGCGATGACAAAGTATATTTTCGTGACCGGCGGTGTGGTGTCGGGGCTCGGCAAGGGCATTACGGCGGCATCGCTCGGACGGCTGCTGAAAAGCCGCGGCCTGAAGGTTGCGGCGCAGAAGCTGGATCCGTATATCAATGTCGATCCCGGAACGATGAGCCCCTATCAGCACGGCGAGGTCTATGTGACTGAGGACGGCGCGGAAACGGATCTCGACCTCGGGCATTATGAGCGCTTCATCGACGAGGATCTGAACCGCTTTTCCAATCTGACGACCGGCAAGGTCTATGCCAACGTGCTGCTCAAGGAGCGCCACGGCGAATACCTCGGACGCACGGTGCAGATCATCCCGCATATCACCGACGAGATCAAGCATTTTATTTACAGCGTCGGTGAAAAGGGCAATGCAGACGTCGTCATCACGGAGATCGGCGGTACGACCGGCGACATCGAAAGCCAGCCGTTCCTGGAGGCAATCCGGCAGCTGGGTCACGAGGTCGGGCGCGAAAATACGCTGTATATTCATGTGACGCTCGTGCCGTATCTGAAAGCATCGGGCGAGCACAAATCCAAGCCGACGCAGCATTCCGTCAAGGAATTGCAGGGCTTCGGCATCTCACCGGATATCATCGTGCTCCGCACCGACGAGCCGATCACCGACAGCAGCATCTTCACGAAAATTGCGCATTTCTGCAATGTCAAGCCGGACTGCGTGATCGAGAACCTGACGCTTCCGAATCTCTATGAAGCGCCGCTGATGCTCGAAAAAGCGCATCTTTCCGACATCGTCTGCCGCGAGCTGAACTTGCAGACGCTGCCGCCCGATCTCACCGAATGGGAGGCGCTCTGTCAGCGGATCCGGTCGCCGCGCAGAAAGGTCACAATCGGACTGGTCGGCAAGTACGTGCAGCTGCATGATGCGTATTTGTCGGTTGCGGAGGCGCTGCATCATGCGGGCTATCAGCTCGGTGCGGATGTGCAGATCGACTGGATCGACTCCGAGCAGATCACGCGTGAAAATGCAGCAGATATGCTGAAAAATAAGGACGGTATCCTGATTCCGGGCGGCTTCGGACAGCGCGGCATCGAGGGCATGATCGCAGCGGCGGAATATGCGCGGGTGAATAAAAAGCCGTATCTCGGCATCTGTCTTGGCATGCAGATTGCCGTGATCGAATTTGCACGGAATGCGGCCGGACTGTCCGATGCACATTCGGGCGAATTTGCGCCGGATTGTCCGCATAAGGTCATTGATTTCATGGACGGTCAGTCGGACAGCATCGACAAGGGCGGTACGCTCCGGCTCGGCAGCTACCCCTGCGTCATTGCGCCGGATACGACGATGATGCAGTGCTATCATCAGCCGCATATCGCGGAGCGCCACCGTCACCGCTATGAGTTCAACAACGCATTCCGCGATGTGCTGACGGAAGCCGGACTTTGCATCAGCGGCACCTCGCCGGACGGCAATCTCGTGGAAACGGTCGAGCTGACAGATCTGCCGTTCTATGTCGGCGTGCAGTATCACCCCGAATTCAAGAGCCGCCCGAACAAGCCGCATCCGCTGTTTGTCGGCCTTGTGAAGGCATCTATGGGTGAATGATATGAATGATTTTCGCAGTGATAAGCTGCATGAAGAATGCGGGCAGGCAGTGCCTGCATCCGTGACCGGATACCGCAGTTCCGGCGATTGCTTTGACGCCATGCCGTCAGATCAGTTACACGAGGAATGCGGCGTATTCGGCATCATGTCACCGCAGCCGGAAAACCTTGCGCACCTCACCTACTGCGGACTGTTTGCCTTGCAGCACCGCGGGCAGGAGGGCGCCGGCATCACGGTCAATGACGACGGCGTGTTCACCACGCACAAGGATCTCGGGCTTGTCGATCATGTGTTCACGCCGCAGGTGCTGTCCGGCTTTCCGCGCGGGACGATGGCAGTCGGGCACACGCGGTACGGCACGACCGGCGGCAATCAGCGGCGGAACTGTCAGCCGATGGAGGTCAACCACCAGAAGGGCAAAATGGCACTGGTGCATAACGGAAACCTGAGCAATGCAGGCCGTCTGCGCAGTGTGCTGGAACAGCGCGGTGCGATTTTCCACACGACCAGCGACACCGAAATCATTGCCTATCTGATCACACAGGCGCGTCTGCAAACCGATTCCATCGAGGATGCCGTCCGGCTGGCTGTGCCGCAGCTGGAGGGCGCATTTTCGCTGATTGTCATGTCCGCACAGAAGCTGATTGCCGTGCGCGACCCGCACGGATTCCGCCCGCTGTGCATCGGGCAGCGGACAGACGGCGGATATGTGCTCGCATCGGAGAGCTGTGCGCTGAATGCAGTCGGCGCGTCTTTTCTGCGCGATCTTGAACCCGGTGAGATGATCGTGCTGTCGAAGGACGGCGGCATACAGTCTGACCGCAGATACACCAGTACCGCGCCGAAGCGCACCTGCATTTTTGAGTATATCTATTTTGCCCGCCCTGATTCGGTTCTGGACGGCGTTTCCGTTCATGCAGCGCGGAAAAAGGCGGGGGCATTGCTTGCGGAAGCCCATCCGGCGGACGCGGATGTTGTGATCGGCGTGCCGGATTCGGGGCTGGATGCCGCGCTCGGATTTGCAGAAGCATCCGGCATTCCTTACGGCATCGGGCTGATCAAAAACAAATACATCGGACGGACCTTCATCGCACCGTCGCAGGCTCTGCGCGACAGCGGCGTACAGCTGAAGCTGAGCCCGATCTGTGAAACGGTCGCAGGCAAGCGCATTGTGCTGATTGACGATTCGATTGTCCGCGGCACAACCAGCCGCAGGATCGTTACACTGCTCCGGAACGCCGGTGCCAAGGAGATTCATTTCCGCGTATCCGCACCGCCGTTTCTGCATCCGTGCTATTACGGCACCGATATTGATTCCGAAGTGAATCTGATTGCGAATCACCATACCGTGGAAGAAATTGCGGAGATCATCGGCGCGGACTCGCTCGGATTTCTGCCGCTGGATGCACTGCCGCAGCTTGCAAAATCGGACGGCATCTGCACGGCCTGCTTTACCGGCGATTATCCGACTGCCATTGAGGATGACGAGGCAAAGGACCGCTTTGAACGGAAAATTCACGGTTGACAACGGGTGCCGGGATATGGTATGATAGAGATGTGTGCGCCGGAGAGGGATGCTTTCTGTCAGTCTGATCAGAACCGGCGTATCCGCACTGCCGGTCCCCCGGAATCATTTGGATGCGGGCACTGCCCGAAAAAGGATGTGATTACATGTTGAACCTTTCGCAGCGTGAAGCCGCGGAGCTGATCGAAAGCAGCGATATTAAATTTGTGCGTTTTGCATTTTGTGATGTGTTCGGCGTGCAGAAAAATATTTCCGTACAGGCATCGGAGCTGGAACGTGCCTTTGAACAGGGCATCGCGTTCGATGCGTCGTCGATTGCGGGTTTCCGCGATCCGTCGCACTCCGATCTGTTTCTGTTTCCCGATCCGAGAACGATGATGCTGCTGCCGTGGCGTCCGTCCAGAGGCGGCGTGGCGCGTTTTTTCTGCGAAATCCGCAATCCGGACGGCACGCCGTTTTCTGCGGACTGCCGCCGGTTTTTAGCTGATACCGAGCAGCTGCTGGCAGAGCATGACCTGCGCTGCGACATCGGCGCGGAGTGCGAATTCTATCTGTTCAAGCTCGATGAAAACGGCAGCCCGACCGATACGCCGATTGACCGTGCAGGTTATTTTGACATCGCACCGGCGGACGGCGGCGAAAACGTCCGCAGAGAGATTTGTCAGACGCTGGAAACAATGGGCATTCAGCCGGAGCGCTCGCACCATGAGCAGGGGCCGGGACAGAATGAGATTGATTTCCGGTACAGCAATGCGCTGAGCGCCGCAGACAATGTCGTGACGTTCAAGCAGGTCGTCAGCACGGTCGCTGCACGGAACGGACTCTGGGCGTCGTTTGCCCCGAAGCCGATTACGGGCGAAGCCGGAAACGGCTTCCATATCAACATTTCGCTTGCGCGCATTTCTGACGGCACAGTGCCCGATGATGCTGTGCTGAATGCATTTATGGCAGGCCTGCTTACGCACGCGCCGGAGATGACCGCCGTGCTGAATCCGCTGGAGGAATCCTATGCGCGGCTCGGCAGGGACAAAGCGCCGAACCGTGTATCCTGGTCGCCGAATAACCGCTCGCAGCTGATCCGCATTCCGGCCGCAGACGCTTCGCATCAGCGCCTGGAACTGCGCTCGCCGGACGCGTCATGCAACCCGTATCTTGCATTTGCGCTCGTAATGCGTGCAGGTCTGGACGGCATTCTGCAAGGAATGCAAGCCCCGCCGCCCTGCAATCAGAATCTGCTGGATCTTCCTGCGGAAACTGCCGGTCAGTATCCGGCTTTGCCGCGTGATCTGAATGCTGCGCGGGCACTTGCAGCGGAAAGCGCATTCATGAAGGCATCACTGCCGGCGCATCTTTTTGACGCCTATACGGAGTGATCGCTCATGCTGACCCGCTTTGCGCAGAAAGAGGTTTTCGTCATTTCCTCGAACGAGAATTTTCATCGCTATGTGCGCGAGAATCTGCCCGACGGTGACTTTTTCGTTTCCGGCGGTGCGGTTTCCTGCACGGAAGCGCGCCAAAAAATGATGGACAGCCGCTCTGCGGTCATTCTCATCAATATTCCGCTTTCGGATGAATGCGGCACGGAGCTTGCAAGCGATCTCGCGGAAAATACGCCATCGTCGGTGATTGCCGTCGTGAAAAATGAGCAGGAACCGGAAATGCGGCAGTCCCTGGAACCGGCAGGCATTTTTGTCCTCGGCAGACCGTTCCCGCATACCACATTTCATCAGGTGCTCTATGACGCTGCATCTGCGTATGCGAGAACGCAGATCATGTCGCAGGAAAACCAGCGTCTGCAAATCAAGCTGATTGACCTGCGCATCGTCAACCGCGCGAAATATGCACTGATTCAGTATCTCGGCATGACCGAGGAGCATGCGCACAAATATATTGAGCAGCAGGCGATGAATCAGCGGATCTCCAAACGGACTGCTGCGGAAAATATCCTAAAAACATACGAGAACGGATGATGATTCATAGGCAATCCGTCAAACATTGTGAAATTCCTGTCAAAGTATTGACAAGAGAAGAAAAATGTGCTATCATGTAACACAGAAAACAGCAACGGTGCTGTTCGGGAAGATTCCCGAATTGCCGCTGCTGTTTTTTTTGTTTATCGGAAACCACGGGCTATGCCCGAAGAAAGGATGTATTTATTATGAAACCGACTGATGTATTCGGAAGCCTTGTTTTTAACGATGCCGTGATGCAGGAGCGCCTGCCGAAGGCGGTCTACAAGTCCCTGCATGAAACCATTGCGAACGGCAAGGACATCGACCCGACCGTTGCCGATGTGGTCGCAAGCGCCATGCGCGAATGGGCAGTGGAAAACGGTGCGACACATTTCACGCACTGGTTCCAGCCGATGACCGGCATCACCGCAGAGAAGCACGACAGCTTCCTCACACCGGACGGCAAAGGCGGCGCAATCCTTGAGTTCTCCGGCAAGGAGCTGATCAAGGGCGAGCCGGATGCATCCTCGTTCCCGTCGGGCGGTCTGCGCGCAACATTTGAGGCCAGAGGCTATACCGCATGGGACCCGACCTCCTACGCATTCATCAAGGAGAACAGCCTCTGCATTCCGACTGCATTTTATTCGTACAGCGGCGAGGCGCTCGATAAGAAAACACCGCTTCTCCGTTCCATGGAGGCCGTCAGCGATCAGGCTGTCAAGGTGCTGCATCTGCTGGGCTTTGAAGATGTGCAGCGCGTGAGCGGAACCGTCGGTCCGGAGCAGGAATATTTCCTCATTGACCGTGAACTGGCAAAGAAGCGCAAGGACATCATCTTCACCGGCCGGACGCTGTTCGGTGCCAAGGCGCCGAAGGGACAGGAAATGGAAGACCACTATTTCGGCGTCATCCGTCCGCGCGTACAGGCATTTATGAAGGAACTGAACGAGGAGCTCTGGAAGCTCGGCGTTTATGCAAAGACCGAGCATAACGAGGTCGCACCGGCACAGCACGAGCTCGCACCGGTCTACACCACAATGAACCTCGCCTGTGACCACAATCAGCTGACCATGGAAATCATGAAGAAGGTCGCGGAAAAGCACGGTCTGATGTGCCTGCTCCACGAGAAGCCGTTCGCAGGCGTCAACGGCAGCGGCAAGCACAACAACTGGTCGCTCTCGACCGATACCGGCATCAACCTCTTTGCACCGGGCAAGACGCCGGAGCGCAAGCGCCTGTTCCTGCTGATGGTTGCAGCAGTTGTTTCCGCTGTGGACGAGCATCAGGATCTGCTGAGAATGTCGGTTGCATCCGCGGGCAACGATCACCGTCTGGGCGCGAATGAGGCGCCGCCTGCAATCGTTTCCGTTTACCTCGGCGATGATCTCCAGCTCCAGCTCGAGGCGGCTGCACAGGGCAGAGATGAACAGAAGCACCACGAAACGCTGACAACCGGCGTTCACGTTCTCCCCGATTTCAAGAAGGATACCTCCGACCGCAACCGCACTTCTCCGATGGCATTCACCGGCAACAAGTTCGAGTTCCGTATGCTCGGCTCGGAGAACTCGATTGCAGATACCAATATCGCTCTGAACACGATCTTCGCAGAGGCGCTCTGCAACTTCGCAGAGCAGCTTGAAAAGGCTGACGATATTGCCGCAGCAGTGCAGCAGATTCTTGCAGATACGCTGAAGACACACGGCAGAATCATCTTCAACGGCAACAACTATTCCGAGGAGTGGGTCGCAGAGGCTGAGCGCCGCGGACTGCTCAATCTCCGCACAACAGCTGATGCAATGCACGCATTTGCGACGGAAAAGAATGTTGCACTGTTCAAGAAATTCGGTGTTTACAACCACAGTGAGGTCGTTTCCCGCAAGGACATTCTGCTGGAGAACTACACCAAGCTGATTGCAATCGAAGCGAACACGATGATCGACATGGCAAAGACACAGATCATCCCCGCGGCATTTGCCTACGGCCAGTCGCTGACAACATACGCACTGGAGAAGAAGTCGCTCGGTGTACAGGGCACCGCGGAAACCAACCTGCTCAGCCGCGTCAGCGCCCTGACGGACGAAATCGCAGCGAAGACAGAAGCGCTTGAGAACGTCATGATCGGGCTCTACGACAACGAGCATCCGTCGTATTACTGCCGCGACACGATCATCCCGGCGATGAACGAGCTGCGTGCCGCTGCTGACCTGCTGGAGCCGCTCATGGCGAAACAGTATCAGCCCTTCCCGACTTACGCAGACCTGCTTTACAGCGTGTAATTATAAGATTTTTGCGATGCCGCATTGCATTCCGCAGTGCGGCTCGCCCTGTAACAAGTGGAGTGAGGAAATGAACGGTATGGATATGAAACCGGGGCATCTGGTACTGGAAAACGGCATGGTTTTTCACGGGATGCGGATCGGTGCGCAGGAAAATGTGACTGCGGAAATCGTCTTTGCAACCGGCATGAACGGCTATCTGGAAACCCTGACGGATCCGAGCTACTTCGGACAGGCTGTCGTACAGACCTTTCCGCTGATCGGAAATTACGGTGTGATCCCGGCAGATTTTGAATCGCGGAAGCCGTTTTTGTCGGCTTATATTGCTTCTGAGATCTGTGATGCGCCGTCGAATTTCCGCTGTGAAGGAACGCTGGCGGAATGGCTTGCAGCGAATCGGATTCCGGCGCTGACCGGTGTGGATACCAGAACCCTGACAAGAGTGCTGCGCGATCACGGCACGATGAACGGTATGATCTGTGATGCGCCGGAGGATGCGGATATCGAGAAGATCCGCGCATATCACGTCACAGATGCAGTCAAGAGCACAACCTGTGAAGCTGCATATACGCTCGGGGAAGCAAATGCGGCATATCACGTTGCGCTGCTGGATTACGGCGCAAAGGCAAATATTGCCCGTGAGCTTGTCAGACGCGGCTGCCGCGTAACGGTTCTTCCGGCATATACAACATGTGAAGAAATTGCTGCAATGCACCCGGACGGCATCATGCTGTCCAACGGCGCAGGCGATCCCGCCGACAACCCGGAGATCATCGCGGAATTGCAGAAGATCATGACACTGAACATCCCGATCATGGCAATTTGTCTGGGGCATCAGCTGCTTGCACTGGCAAACGGCATTCCGACAGCAAAGCTCAAATTCGGACACCGCGGCGCAAATCAGCCCGTGCTGAACACGGTCACAAAACGCATGGCTGTCACCACACAGAATCACGGCTATCAGGTGCAATATGATCCGAACGATGCCCGTTGCCGCGATGCAGCGGATTTACTCTATGTAAACCTCAACGACAACACCTGCGAGGGTCTGCGGTATAAAAACATTCCGGCGATGTCGGTTCAGTTCCATCCGGAGGCATGTGCAGGTCCGCAGGATACTGCGTTCATTTTCGATGAGTTCGTACAGATGATGGAGGTGCAAAAATGCCGCTGAATCGTGATATTCATAAGGTTCTGGTCATCGGCTCCGGCCCGATTGTCATCGGTCAAGCGGCAGAGTTTGACTACTCCGGCACCCAGGCCTGCCGCGCACTGAAAGAGGACGGCATCGAGGTCGTACTGGTCAATTCCAACCCGGCAACGATCATGACGGACAGCCAGATCGCGGACAAAATCTACATGGAACCGCTGAAGCCGGAGGTCATCAGACGCATCTGCCTGAAAGAAAAACCGGACAGCATTCTCTCGGGGCTCGGCGGACAGACGGGACTGAATCTCTGCGCGGAGCTTGCCGAAAGCGGATTCCTCGCAGCACAGGGCATCCGGCTGCTCGGCGCGAATCCCGAAACAATCGCGCGCGCGGAAGACCGCAAGCTGTTCAAGGAAACGATGGACAGCATCGGTCAGCCGTGCATTCCCTCCGGCATTGCGGAGGATATGGATACTGCACGGCAGATTGCGGCCGAAATCGGCTACCCGGTCATTATCCGTCCGGCGTTTACGCTCGGCGGAACGGGCGGCGGCATTGCAGAAACGGCCGAAGAGTTTGACAATATTGCGGAGAATGGCCTGCGCCTTTCCCCGATTCATCAGATCCTTGTGGAGCGCTGCATCGCCGGCTGGAAGGAGATCGAATTTGAGATTATCCGCGATGCAGACGGCAACAAAATCACTGTCTGTTCGATGGAGAATTTCGATCCGGTCGGCATTCACACCGGCGATTCGATTGTCATTGCACCGGCGGTCACGCTCTCGGACAAAGAGTATCAGATGCTGCGTACTGCCGCGCTGAAAATTGCGGAGGTACTGAAAATCGAGGGCGGCTGCAACTGTCAGTTCGCCCTGAATCCGGATTCGTTTGAATACGCGGTGATCGAAGTCAATCCGCGTGTATCGCGTTCCTCCGCGCTGGCATCGAAAGCGACCGGCTATCCGATTGCAAAGGTTGCCGCGAAGATTGCCGTCGGTTACCGTTTATATGAAATTGCAAATAAAGTCACCGGAAAAACGACCGCTGCATTCGAGCCTGCACTGGACTATGTTGCGGTAAAAATGCCGAAGTTCCCGTTTGAGAAATTTGCAGGCGCATCGCACCGGCTCGGCACGCAGATGAAGGCAACCGGCGAGGTCATGGCGATTTCCGATACGTTTGAATCGGCGCTGCTGAAAGCGCTGCGCGGCGCAGAGGTCAAGCACAGCGCGCTGCTCGTCCGCGATCTGCGCGGCGTATCGGACGAAGCACTGCGGGAGCATCTGATTCACGCGGACGATATCCGTCTGTTTGCTGTTTCAGAGGCATTCCGCCGTGGCATGACAGTTTCTGTAATTCACGCATTATCGAAGATTGACGCATGGTTCCTCAGCAAAATCGAAAAGCTGATCCGCATGGAATGCAAGCTCGAAAGCGAACCGATGACCGAGGAAACATACCGCGCGGCAAAGCGCTTCGGATATCCTGATGCGACAATCAAAGCGATTTCAAATCAAGATCTGCCCGAAAAGCAAATCCGTCCGGTATACCGCATGGTCGATACCTGTGCCGGTGAATTTGCAGCAGAAACACCCTATTTCTACGGTGTTTACCAGCCGGACGCAATGCCGGAATCAAACGAAGCTGCGCACTTTCTTGCAGGAAAGCCGCACAAAACGGTCGTGGTGCTCGGCAGCGGCCCGATCCGCATCGGGCAGGGCATTGAGTTTGATTATTCCGCGGTGCATTGCGTGCAGGTGCTGAAGCAGGCGGGCTATGAGGTTGTACTGATCAACAACAACCCCGAAACCGTTTCGACGGATTTCGATACCGCAGACCGCCTGTATTTTGAGCCGCTGACACCCGAGGATGTGCTCTCGGTTCTGGCGCTGGAACAGCCTGTCGGCGTTGTGACGGCCTTTGGCGGACAGACGGCCATCCGTCTTGCGCGCACGATAGAAGAAGCAGGCTATCCCCTGCTCGGCGCGACAGCGGACAGCATCGACCTTGCCGAGGACAGAGAGCGCTTTGACGCGCTGCTGGAATCGCTGCATATCGAGCGCCCGCGCGGGTGTACGGTCAACACGCTGGACGAAGCCGCGGAAGCCGTGAAAACGCTCGGCCTTCCGGTTCTGGTGCGCCCGTCCTATGTGCTCGGCGGTCAGAATATGAATATCGCATTCGAGGAAAGCGACGTATCTGCGTTTATGCAGAACATTCTTGACGGCGGCATCGACAACCCCGTCCTGATTGACCAGTATATCCGCGGCACGGAAATCGAGGTCGATGCAATCTGTGACGGCACTGACATTCTGATTCCCGGCATCATGGAGCATATCGAGCGCACGGGCGTGCATTCCGGCGATTCCATCGCAATTTGTCCGCCGGTGCATATTGATGATGATATGCGTAAGAAAATCCTCACAGATACAAAGAAAATCTGTCTCGGACTGCACGCGGTCGGCCTCATCAATCTGCAATATATTGTGAAAGGGCAGTCGCTCTATGTGATTGAGGTCAACCCGCGCGCATCGAGAACCGTCCCGTTCATGAGCAAGCTGACCGGTCTGCCGCTCTGCGACTGCGCGATGCGCGTCTGTCTGGGCGAGCGGCTCTGCGAAATGGAATACGGCACGGGCTACTACAAAACGCCCCCCTTCACCGCTGTCAAGGTGCCTGTTTTCTCGTTCCAGAAAATCGGCGGCGAATCGCAGCTGGGCCCCGAAATGAAATCGACCGGCGAGGTCATCGGCATCGGCAAAACGCTGACCGAAGCGCTCTATAAGGGACTGCGCGCGGCGGGCTACCGGCTGGAAGAAAACGGAAAGAAAAAGAACGGTGTTCTTCTGACGGTCTGCGATGCGGATAAACCGGATATCGTTGAAATTGCGCGAAAATTCGCAAGACTTGATTTCAAACTGTACGCGACCGGCGGCACGGCCGAGGCGCTGTCCCGCGCAGGACTCAGCGTGCATGTTCTGCAAAAGCTGCACTCCGGCGACAACGAAACATTCACGCTCATGGAAAACGGAACCATCCGCTACATTGTTTCCACGGACGCGAATGCCCGCATGGCCGCACGCGACGGCGCAAAGATCCGGAAAAAGGCGGTGGAGCTCGGCATCCCCTGCCTGACCTGCACCGATACCGCAATGGCCGTTGCAAACTGCCTGCACACCGGCTATCGGGATTCCAATGTGGAGCTGATGAATATGAATTCTCTGCGAACAGCCAAGCGCCGCATTCCGTTTGTGAAAATGCACGGCTGCGGCAATGATTATATCTATGTCAACTGCATGGAAAAGCGCATATCTGCGCCGGAATCGCTCAGCGTCCAGCTCTCCGACCGGCATTTCGGCATCGGCGGTGACGGCCTTGTCCTGATCGAAAGCTCCGACTGCGCAGACGCAAGAATGCGGATGTTCAATCTTGACGGCAGCGAGGGCAATATGTGCGGCAACGCTATCCGCTGCGTCGCAAAATATCTCTATGACAACGGCATCTGCCCGAAAAAGAACATTGTCATCGAAACGAAAAGCGGCCTGCGGACCGTGACCGTCACGACACAAAACGGCGTCGTCACACGCGCATCCGTTGATATGGGCAAGGCGATTTTCGATACCAAACGGATTCCGGTGCAGTACGGCGAATCCGAAATGATCGCAAAGCCGCTGACCGTCAGCGGCAAAGAATACACGGTCACCTGCGTGTCGATGGGCAATCCGCACTGTGTTGTGTTCGGGGATAATCCCGAGCTGCTCGACCTTGCGGCAATCGGCCCGGAGTTTGAGCATCACAATGCATTCCCGGAGCAGGTCAACACGGAATTTGTGCAGGTGATCGACGAGCGCACGCTGCGGATGCGCGTCTGGGAACGCGGCTCCGGCGAAACAATGGCCTGCGGCACAGGTGCCTGCGCGACCGTCGCGGCGGCCGTGAAAAACGGCTTCTGCAAGCCGGATACCGACGTCACGGTGCATCTGAACGGCGGTGATCTGGTCATCCGCTATACCGAGGATACGGTCATCATGACCGGCGAGGCCGTGCTGATTTTCAGCGGAGAAATTGAAGTATAAGAGGTATGATACCATGAAAGTCAATCAACATGCATTAGAGCTGGAACAGAATTATCTGTTTTCAGAGGTCGCCAAGCGCATCCGCGCGTTTCAGGCGGAGAATCCGGAGCGCGAATTGTTAAAGCTCAGCATCGGCGATGTGACGCGGCCGCTGGCAAAGATCATCACAGATGAAATGAAGGCCGCTGCCGAGGATATGTCCCATGCGGAAACCTTCCACGGCTACGGTGCCGAGCAGGGCGAGCCGTTCCTGCGTGAGGCAATCGCCGCGTATTATCACAAGCGCGGCATTGCAGTTGATGCAGAGGATGTGTTCATCAGCGACGGCGCAAAATGCGACCTCGGCAATCTCTGCGACCTGTTCGGCGCAGACAATACCGTGCTGCTGCCGAATCCGGTGTATCCGGTCTATTACGACACGAGCATCATGTCCGGCCGCCGCGTGATCTTTGCGGACGGCACAAAGGAAAACGGATTCCTGCCGATGCCGGATCCGTCCGTCCGTGCGGACATTATCTACCTCTGCTCCCCGAACAACCCGACCGGCGCGGTGTATACGAAGGAACAGCTTGCACAGTGGATTGCATACGCCAAGCAAAACGGTGCGCTGATTCTGTTTGACGCGGCGTATGAAGCATATATCCGCGATCCGGAGCTGCCGCACAGCATCTTTGAGATTGCGGGTGCGGAAACCTGCGCGATTGAGATCAATTCCCTCTCGAAAACCGCCGGCTTCACCGGTGTCCGCTGCGGCTGGACGGTCGTGCCGCGCACGCTGCAATTTGAAGCCTCCCTGCATGACATGTGGTTCCGCCGCATGGCGACGAAGTACAACGGCACCTCGTATATCATCCAGCGCGCCGCTGCAAAGGTGTTCACAGAGGAAGGCCTCTGTGCCGTTCATGCGGATATTGACTACTATATGGAGAATGCACGCATCATCAAGGCGGCACTGACAAAGGCCGGGATCCACTCTGTCGGCGGTGAGAATGCACCG
This sequence comes from Oscillospiraceae bacterium, assembly GCA_016281125.1. Lineage (GTDB taxonomy): Bacteria > Bacillota > Clostridia > Oscillospirales > Ruminococcaceae > Firm-04. The sequence continues at coordinate 112,512 of JAEEIA010000098.1, forward strand.
TATGTCTGGATGGAAACACCGGATCACGCAGATTCGTGGGATTATTTTGATTATCTGCTGCATACCTTCGGCATTGCCGGAACACCGGGTGTCGGCTTCGGCACGGCCGGTCAGGGATGGCTGCGGTTCTCATCGTTCGGTACGCGGGAAACAGTTGTAAAGGCCGCGGCATATCTGGCTGAACTGTAACCGGCAGCGGCAGTTTTGTTTGCATACCGCTTCGGCGGGCGTTCGCCTGCCGCACATTTGTAAGGAACAGGAGCATCAGTGTTATGAAGAAAACACCGTTTATCACAAAAACGCAGGCAGAGGAAATTGCAGCGCAGTATCCGACGCCGTTTCATATCTACGACGAGCGCGGCATCCGTGAAAATGCGCGCCTCGTAAAGCAGGCATTCGCATGGAACAAGGGCTTCCGCGAATATTTTGCCGTCAAGGCAACGCCGAATCCGTTTATTCTGAAAATCTTGCAGGAGGAGGGCTGCGGCGTGGACTGCTCCTCGCTGACGGAGCTGCAAATGGCGGATGCCTGCGGCTTTTCCGGCAGCGACATCATGTTTTCGTCGAATGTCACGCCCGCTGCGGATTATCAGCTCGCATATCAGCTCGGCGCATACATCAACCTTGACGACCTGACGCATATTGAATATCTTGACAGGCTGACCGGCATCCCGGAAACGATCTGCTGCCGCTTTAATGCAGGCGGCGATTTCAAAATCTCGACCTTCGTCATGGATAAGCCGCAGGATGCAAAATACGGCTTCACCCGCGAGCAGATGTTTGAGGGCTTCCGGATGCTGATGCAGAAGGGCGCAAAGCATTTCGGCATTCACGCATTTCTCGCGTCAAACACGGTTACGAATGAATATTATCCGACGCTTGCGCGGCAGATGTTTCAGCTTGCTGCCGATCTCAAAAAGGAAACCGGCGCGGATATCCGCTTCATCAATCTGTCCGGCGGTGTCGGCATCGCATACAAGCCGGAGCAGACACCGAATGACATTCTTGCAATCGGTGAGGGCGTCCGCAAGGTCTATGAGGAGATTCTGGTTCCGGCAGGGCTCGGCGACGTGGCAATTTTCACGGAAATGGGCAGATTCATGCTTGCGCCCTACGGTGCTCTGGTCACGCGCGTGCTGCATAAGAAGCATATCTACAAGGAATACGTCGGCTGCGATGCCTGCGCTGCCAACCTGATGCGCCCGGCCATGTACGGCGCATATCACCATATCACGGTGCTCGGCAAGGAAAATGAGCCCTGTACCTATCAATGTGATGTGACAGGCGGACTCTGCGAAAACAACGACAAATTTGCGGTTGACCGGATGCTGCCGCCCGTTGAAATCGGCGACCTGATCTACATTCACGATACCGGTGCGCACGGCTTTTCGATGGGATATAATTATAACGGCAAGCTGCGCTCCGCAGAGCTGCTGCTGTGTGAGGACGGCAGCGTCAAGCTGATCCGCCGCGCAGAAACCCCGGCAGATTACTTTGCCACTTTTGATTTCTGCGGCATCATGGACAAATACCGGAAATGATTTAAGGTATCTCCGATGGATTTGAAATGGGGCGCTGCCCCAAACCCTGCTTAAGGGATACATCTCTTTGGCGGGTTTGGGCGGAGCCCCATTTTGAATTTGCCGGAGGCACTTTCGTTCACGGACGGCAGCACGCTGGAGTGTCCGCAAATCTCCGAAAAAGCGAAGATCCGTGCGGTCATGACGAGAGTCGATTATCTGTATCTGGTCTATCTGGAGAAGAATGTCAACAAGGCGATTGTGTTCAATCCGCAGGTTTTTTTCAAGCTGATTGAGGACGAAGACCTCGTCGATGAGGTCATGCGAGGCGTACTCCATAATCCCTGACAGCAGCCATGACGCCTGAGTGAAAAAATATGTAAAAAGCACCCCCGTTATTCAAACCGGTGATTGCCGGTCTGAACAATGGGGGTGCATGCTTTTCTGCCATGCAAAGCATGTTTCACAGCCGCAACGATCCTGTCTGAACCGTATTGACTTTCCGTATAGGATATGATACAATAAAATGAAAAAAGGCGCTTGTATCGAAATTGCTGCTGATCCGGAGAAGCAACATAACTGCCGCAGCGGCATCTGCAAATACTGTAAAGAAAGGGAAGTACACATGCGCAAACGGAAAAAAGCGATCATCATCACATTGACCGTTCTTGCGGTCATATATTTTCTGCTGATCGGTGCCGGTTATTTCTATCTCCGGTTATTTGTTTTTCCGGCGACGGAGCAATACCGCGTGACCGGAGCATATCCGTACAGCAATGCAGCAATCCACGGTGATTATACGGAATATTCCATGCAGGGCATCAAGCTGGCTGCCCCCGGCTGCCTGGAAGCAGAAACAGACGCAGCAGGAATCAGCATATATCTCAGCAAGGACACTGCAACATGTGATCTTCTGATTGTGGCGGTCGAAGAACAGAGCGCATCTGAGAATCTTGAATGGGTCAAAGAACAACCGCATCTGCTCAACAAGTGGATCACCGGACGCGGATGGCTCACAAGGCTGGGCATGAAACTGATCGGCTACAAGATCCCGGAAAACAACAATGAACTGCTCTATCTGCTGGAAAAATCGGACAGTACGGATTACAACCCGTTTTCGCTGCCCGAAGCCTATGCATTTACGAAGCTGTCGATCCTGAAAGCTGTTTTCATTCCGGCGATTCTGGACACTTCGCATGATGAAGATCATCCGCTGGAAACGCCGCTTGAAGTGGAAGAATGCTCGTATTACGTTGAAAAGGATTCATTCAGCGCAATCATCCGTCAGGGTCGCTCAGAAGGCGGCAGATACAGGCTGACAATCAGATATTATCCGGATTCAGCTGCCGATCCGGTCAGATTCCTGCTCATTCAGAGCGATGATCCGGAACTGGCGCAGACAGTCGCCGCATCGGTTCAACCGGCATAATCTTCATGCTGCCGCATGGAGCGGAACCGCCGCCTGTGTTATTTGCAGGCGGCGGTTCGTCTGTATTATGATGGGCGATTCATCAAATTCGCCGCGGCCGCACAGGCAGCAATATACACCGCAGCCGCAGATTCAGTCTTTCCGATTCGCATCCTGCCTTTGATTGCCGTACTTCTTCCGGTAAATATATCCGGTGACCCATTTGCTGAATGGGCCGTTGAACACGCCGAACGGTACGCCGATCAGCCAAACATATCTCAGCCCCGCGAATTTCCATACCAGTATGAACAGCACCGCCGCAATCAGCCAGTAGATAAGCTGATATCTGCCGCATTCCCTGTTCAGCGCTTTCAGCGGATCGGGGGCATCTGATTTGTGCGGCGCATTCTCAATGAATTCCGCAGCTCCGGCAGTTCCGCAGCAGGCGCGGAACTCGTCGGAGCATTTTTTTGCAGCTGCTGCGTAAGAATCGCTGCCGAGCAGACGGTTTACGGCGGCTTTGATACCCGCGGCCGAATCATCTTTCAGGTATTCCCCTGCGCCGATTTCGGCCGTGCGTCTTGCAACGGCCTGCTGCTCGCCGGTCTGCGGATAAAGCAGCATCGGCGCCGCCATATACAGGCTCTCAGATACGCTGTTCATGCCGCAGTGCGTAATAAACACGTCCGTTTTCGACAGCACATCGAGCTGGTCAACATAGGGATATATCCTGATATTGCCGGGCAGTGTCCCGAGCGATCCGATGTCAAATGTCTTTCCGCAGGAAATGATAACATCCGCGTCAGCATCTTTCAGTGCCGCCACGCAGTTCCGATAGAAGTCAGGGCGGTCGTTTATGACGGTTCCCATCGAGATATACACAAGCGGGCGGCTTTTTGCCTTGTCCGGCAGCCGGTCGGTCATGAGAGAAGGCCCCATAAACAGATAATGATCGGAAAAAATGCCTGAAAACGGCTGAAAGCCCTTCGAGGTATACACCACAGAGTCGGTGTCATTATCGCTCGCCACAAGGCTCATCGCGCTTTTATATTTATAGCCGAGCGGAATCAGGTCTTTCAGCCTTTTGGAGATCTTCGGCAGACCGAACAGCAGGTCTGCCGTTTCAGCGGGGGTATGCTTCATATATTGCGAGGACATCTGATTGAACGCGAATGTGCTGGTCGAAACGACAAGCGGCACATTGTATTTCCATGCATTCAGCTTTCCCCAGAAGCACGCAGAGTCGCTGTAAACGACGTCCGGCCTGAAACGCGTGAATTCTTCCGCAAGAAAATCGTTAAAGCATTCGGTCAGGCGGATATCCTGCATCGACATTTCGGTGACCGACACCTTTTTCAGCCCCTGTTCTTCCGCCGCAGAAAGCGCCGGCATCAGGCTGCTGCATGAAACGAACTCCGCGCCGCTCGCCGCAATCTTCTCCCGGAATTCGTCAAACGAATAAAACCGCACTTGATTCCCGCGCCGTACCAGTTCCGCCGCAACTGCGATCATCGGGTTGGTGTGGCCGTGCGCAGGGATACAGAAGAAAGCGATCCGTTTCATTCGCTGTCACCGTCCTTGTCATCGTCGCCGAAAGCGCTTTCCAGCAAATGTAAAAACGCCCCCTTCGGCGGGATTGCAATTCCGCGCTTTTCATCGCCGAGCAGTATCAGCGAATCGCCCGGTTTGATTCCGAAAATATCGCGTGCCTGCTTGGGAATCACGATCTGACCTTTCTCGCCCACAGTTGCCGTCCAGACATATTTACCCTTTGACGCCTTTTTGTTCATGCTATGATGCCTCCCATATGATTTTTACTACTTGTGCGGATAGTATGATTTGTATGACTTATTATACCACATCTGTTCGGATTTGTCAAGGGAGCATGCCCCAAGCACTTTGTCAACTGTTTGGTGTGCAGTTTTTTTGCGCATCATCTGAGAAAATGCTGTCGAATACAAAGAGAGAAACACACATTCAAATAAAAACTTACGCAAAAAAGGTATCCCCGACGGAAACATAATCCATCGGAGATACCGCTGTTTCGGTGCAGAAATGCTCACGGCTGATACCGGTCGAGCATCTCTTCTTTTTCAACCCAGCTGCCGGTCAGATGACCGCTTGTGTGGAAAATCATCTCATATACGATATCCGGATGCGCAGCCTTTTCGAGGTTCTGTATATTCATATCCGCCGTTTCGCTCGCAACCGTCATATTTCTGTATTTATAGATTTCAACGTAGTAATAGTATCCGAGCAGATTCAGATACGGCACGAACTCCGGGTAATCCCGGAACTGCTGCCAGATGTCGTAGAGCTTCACCTTGTTCTCTCTGCAATACTCTGTCTTTTCGGTGTTGACTGCCAGCCTGTCATAATCCATCAGCTCGCGGAATATGAAATTGTCTGCACCGACTTCGGAGAGGATATCGGCATAGCTTTTGATCCCCGCTGCATCATGGACACATTCCTTCAGCAGCAGACAGCTCATTCTGTGCTTCAGGCTGCTTTTGCCGCAGATCGCAAGAATCTCCCGGAGCATGGCCATATCGCAGTATGCACTGTCCTCGCTGAAACGCATGATCGCTCTGTTGATTCTGTCATCGGGGCTGACCCGGCTGATATTCAGATGATCCCACCTGTATCTGATCAGATTGCCCAGAATCGTGTCGTTATCCTGTACGCGCAGAAGTCCGCTGCCGTTCGTCGTGATTGTTCTTTTGCGGAAGCCGTAGTGATCCACGAGTTTGAGCACCTCTGTGAGAAGCGGGCTGAGCGTCGGTTCGCCTCCGGTCAGCGACACCGATGGATCCAGCGGCCTGACGATTCTCAGCACCTCATCCAGTCTTGCAAGATAGCTGTCCGGATCGGCAATGCGGTCTTTTTGATACAGCTCATTTCTGTGATGATACCTGAGCTGTGCAACGCAGAATTTACAGTCGGCGTTGCAGCGGTCATCAATGAAGATCGAAAAATTCAGGTTCTTGTATACGCGTTTTTTGCCGCCGTCTTTGAATTCGTAATCAAGAAGCTCATATCTGCCGATATCATAATCGCTTCTGCCGCCCTGCTTATAGAGATTGCGGCTCTCACGAAGCCGCTCGTCGAATCCGATTTTTCTTGCGGCCCCGACCTTTATCTTATCTGCGTGATCATTTTTCATATTCGCTCCTTGCGACAAGGTCCTGTCCGAAGAAGGTGCCGTCGCTCGCATATAAGCCCCAGCTGCTGATATTCTGCACGATGACAGGCCCCGCGTACAGCGGTGAGCCTTTCAGTTTCCCGTAGGACTGAAGATAGTAGATATTGCTGTATTGCAGCAGCCCGTATTGTTCCAGCGCCGCTTCGATGTCCTCATCACCGGCTGCCCGCTTTCTCACATTCAGCCTGATGCTGACGCTGCCGGCCGTTTCCGCTGCGAGGATATACTTTTTCAGCCTGCGCAGGTGGTTTTCATCCGTTTGCAGAAGCCAGTAATTCACGCTGATTTTGAGCTCCGCCGGTACGCCGCTCCGGACAGACAGATCGGCCAGTCTGTCCATATATTTGTCCAGCTCAAGGCCGTTCGTCAGTACGATGAGCTTTCTGCATCTTCCGGTATTAACCGCATACGCAGCAAACCGGAGGAAATCCCTGTGTATCAGGGGCTCGCCGCCTTCCAGCTGGACTTCCAGTTCTCCAGCGCAGGAATCGAGGATGCTTCTGTATGTGTCAAAATCCATAAACCTGCCTTTGTCTGTGCCGCTGTACATACAGCAGAACGGGCAGTCGGTGTTGCAGGCATTTGTGATATTGATATACAGCCTCGTTCCGCCCGCAATCTTACGGTCATTCATGTTCTGACTCCTTATCCGCAGCCTGCCAGTCTGCAAAGCTGTCCAGGATATCTTCCGTTTCATTCCATCCGGCACAGAGATTTCCGTTCGGGTGGAATACCATTTCATAGATATAGTGCAGGTTCTCCCGCCTGTATTTTTCAAGGTATTTCAGGTTTGCCCGTTCCGATACGACTGTCATATCACGGTACTTGTATATTTCGATGTAATAATAATGTCCTCTGATATTGGAAAAGGGAATGAACTCCGGATCGCTGTCCATTTCAGCCCAGAGCGTGTTCATCAGGACACGGTTTTCTGCTGCATAGGCTGTTTTCTCGGCGTTCTTTGATTCCTGCTCGTTGAATGACATCAGCTCACGGAAGACAACATGTCTGCATCCGGCGGAACGGACAAACGACAGGTATTTCTTCATCTCCGGCAGACTGCCGATCCCCTCACGGCTGACGATGCAGTTGAAGCGTGTGCGGACGCCGTGTTCCTCGAGCTTTGCAATCGCCCTGACGAACATATCGAAGGACGGCTGTTGTTCACGGAACCGCATGATCTTCTGACAGACGTCCGTGTCATATGACGGACGCGAGAAATTCACATGGGATATGCCTGCCGCGATGATATCATCTGCATATTTGTCAATATTGGTGCCGTTGGTCGTAATGACGATCTTGCGGAATCTGTATTTTGCCAGAATCTCCGCTGCCTCCCGGAACCACGGAGAAAGCAACGGTTCTCCGCCGGTGACGGAAATACTCGGATTATACGGCCTGATCTTTCCGGCGATGAAATCCAGTCTTTTCAGATAGGTTTCCCTGTCCTCAATATTTCCGGTCTTGTTGATCCGGCCGTTGTTCTCCGTCTTGATCTGCTCGATGCAGAATTTGCAGTCGGCGTTGCAGTACGTATCCAGAAAAACCGTGAAGTTAAAGTTCCGGTAGAGGGCATAGTCTTCAAACGGCATCCACTGATAGTCACGGGGATCGAACACATCGTAGCTGAGAAGCCGCTCGTGACGGAATCCGCTGATGTTTCTGTGCGCGGTAAATGCGGAAATAACGTCATCCAATGTCAGGTCAGCGCCGAAGCAGGCGCCGCATGAATACGTGCCTCCCCCGCTGTATATGAAGTGTGATATGTATTTTTCGTACATTTCAGCGCATATTTCGGGCGATGCAGTGAGAAAGGTGAAATGCTGCCTGTGCAGGCAGACATTCACAGCGGCATCACAGTCAAGCGTGCGCAGCGCCTGATTCAGCACAAGCGTGCAGGGACAGCCGCCTCGGATAAAGGCTGTTCTGATCCCGCCGATTTCATGAATGACGGCCTTTGCGAGGATTTCCTGATTCCGGGCAAGCGCAGTTTCAAATGCATCTCTGAACTGCCCGCCGAGTGCGAACGGCTTGTCGATATAGTCGGAGAACATCTCAAAAAGCTGTGACGAGCTGTATCCGAAATTCAGGTATTCAAATACCATCGCATCAAACAGGCCGTCTTTGATGAACCCGGTCGCATACTGAAAAATCCGCTGCACGATGTCATCGCAGTAGGAAACATGCGCTGCAACGCGTTTGGTGACAGAGTCGTTTTCAAGAATGTACACTGAGTTCCCGCGGTATACCTTTTTTTCCGTATACAATTCCGGCATAAAATCCCGAAGCCGGTTCGTACTGCCGATGTATACAGTTTCCGCGGAGAAGCGCTCCAGATAAAGAATGCTGTATTCGTTCAGAGCTGGGCCGATGATAAAAACCTTTTCACACTGCGCAGGCAGTCCCGGATCGCCGGTGATGTCATAATTCAGGTCATGCCTGTTGGTGAAAACGATGCGGAAGGAATCATCGCTGTGCTTCGCAATCAGTGCGGCAGCAAAAATGCTGTCGATATCATGGACGACGTACATCACGGCAAGCGGCCTGCCTTCCCTCGGGTATGTATAGGTTTCGGTCGTGCTGACCTCTCTGCGTTTGTTTTTCATAATATCCCCCTGATGAAAGAACTGTTTTCTCCCTGATGCACCTTCGGCCTGATGCAGAATCATCTCCCCGTCTTTCGGACATGCGCTTTGAAATACTGCACCATTTCAGACGGATGCGCAGAAAAACGCTCTGCCTGCGCCGCTGTAATATCCAGCATATCCATCGGCGGAAACGCCATGCTCGGCAGCCCGCCCAGATCGGACATCAGGCTCCAGCTATCCGCTTTGTTTCCGTATGTACTGATTGCAGTGAGGGCATTTCGCCCCTGACCGACAATTTCAAAGCCTTTCCATTCCGTATGAATCATGACGGTCAGCCGCCTGATGAGCGGTTCCGTCAGCGGAATCTGTTTGCGTCTTGGACGCGGATGCCCCTCCATGTTGATGTAGTTTTCAAATGCGGCCGGGTTGTCGAGCTCACGCGCCAGATATATGGCATCTTCCCGCGTAATCTGCTCGCGGTACAGTTTGAAGCGGACATCCTTTCGGCCGCAGATGATCCTGTCATTCACAGTTTCAAGATACTGCACCGCATAGCCGATGCCGTATTCTGTTTCGGTCCATGCGCCGAAATGTACAAGGAACACGCCCTCATTGCAGGAAACGATCTTACCGTGCAGTGCGTTTTCAATCAGCTCTACCGGATTCATACAGCAAACCTCCGTATCGTTTTTTCTGCTTCATGCTTGCAGTACAGATGCTGCGGCACGCGGAAATCATTGCTTCTTTCAAAGAATTCAGTCACAGTTCCGTTTCCGGATTCCGGTTCCGTACTGTTATGATTATATCGCATACGGACTGCTATGTCAATAGCACAGAAAAAGCAGCCGCCCGCGGGCGGCTGCTTCCTGCCAGGATACTGTGCAGATACCGGATACCGGCACGGTTTCTTCTGCCATGCTGTTTATTTCAGCGTATAGCTCGCATCGCCGACAGAAAGAACCACCGATCCGGCTGCATCAAAGCTGAATGCCGGGAAGATCAGATTCACATAGCCGCGTTTTCCGGTCACGGATTGTTCCTCCGTTTCGAACGCTGTATAACAGGTGTCCGGATTGCAGCTGTATGCTTCGCCGTCAATGATCAGCGTCAGTGCGTCACGCATCACCGTGCCCTCATCGCTGTCTGCATCGTAGCACAAGCCGATTTCTGTGCCTGTGTCAAGGAAAAATACATGGGTAAGCTGATAATCAATATCCCCAAAATGCAGCACGGCATGATCTTCTTTCACGAAATACAGCGGGGTATGATACGCGTATGTCATGGCATCGGAAGCATGGCCGCCGGTCTGATCCTCTGTGCTTTCAGCAGATTCCGCTGCACTGTCCGTTTCATCATTGCTGCTGATCGTTGTGTCATATGCAGCAGCGGTGTCAGGATCGCCTTTCAGCGTCAGGCTGGCGTCACCGGCCAGAAGCGCGACGTTCTGTGCAGATGCATAGTCAATCTGCGGGAACAGCGCTGTCACATAGCCGTATGCCGCGTCATCTTCCTCTGTATCCCACCAGATATAGCAGCAGTCCGGATTACAGCTGTATGCGGTTCCGTCAACGATCAGAACCAGTGCATCATTGAGCGCTGTGTCTTTGAAAAGGTTTGTATCTTCCTGTGCATCTTCCGGTGCGTTCGCCATGAATTCGTCCATGTGCAGGCGGAAGCTGATTTCCGTCTGGTATGCGCTGAACTGCGCACATGTCAGCAGATAGTCAACCCCGTTGTAAGGAAGCACCATATTGTCCTCTACACCATAATACAGGCAATCCGTATCAGCGAGCTCACCTGCCGGGATTGTCAGGCGCGTTTCCATGTGCGTGCGGTCGATGACAGGTGTGCCGTCCGGTTCATTTCTGTAAATCGCGGTGATGTCAATGACGCATTCCTCGCCGTGTGACATCCAGACAGGCGCACCCTGTACGCTTGCATGGTAAAGATTCGGGATTTCGGGATCACGGTATCCGGTACCGTCCGCCCATGCGTATTGATCCAGCTCGTTCTCATACTGATATACACCGAGCGTATACACGCCGAGATTCACCGTTTCGTTTGCCGCTGCAATCTCCGGATCGTCAATATAAAGGTCGATGATCAGCTTCGGATTTTCCAGATCACCGGATACTGCGATCAGATCGGCACGGTAGATCCCGTCTGTAAAGGATTGGTTGATCGCATAGAGATAGCCCTGATCAATCAGGTCGGCTGTGGTATCGTCCTGATACTTTTCACGGAACCACTCTGCAAGCGGGCCGTATCCCGCTGCGCCTGCACCGATCGCGGTCAGACCGGCGGCCGTTGCGCAGGCTGCTGCAATGACGATGCCCTTGCGGAGCATTCTGATTTTACGGCGGGGCATCGGAGCGCCGCCTGCTGCTGCATAAGTCTTTGCCATTTCTAACATTTCCTTTCCGTCGGGCAGTTCTGTCTGTTCGCACATGCGGTTCACCTGTTCACGATAGTCTGTTTGCATACTCATATGATCAGCCTTCCTTCCCAAGTGTTTTTTCCAGCAGATTTCTGCCGCGGCGCAGTCTGGTTTTGACTGCGCCTTCTGTCATGTCCAGTATCTCTGCGATTTCCCGCACGGCGTACTCTTCATAATAGAACAGATGAATCGGCGTGCGGTATTTTTCAGGCAGAGCAAGTACGGCCTCGAGAACATCCTGCCGCCCGGTGCTGTCCGGCGCAGGAATCGTTTCCGTCAGTTCTGTCAGAACAATGCGGCGGTTGTCCCTGACATGGTTTCTGCTCAGGTTGACAACGACCCGCAGCAGCCACGCTTTGATATGTTCATCGCTTTCAAATTCCTTGTCGCAGGTATACAGCCGCATGAACGCCTCCTGCTGAAGATCCGCTGCATCTGCGGCATTCCGCACACAGCTGAAAGCTGCTGCATAGACATTGTTTCTGTACAGCTCATAGGCTTTTGTAAATTGCAAATCTGTCATATTGTCCTCTCTCCGTGATACCGGAACTGCTGTGTTGCAAAGAGCTCTTTCACCTAACATACACCCCGGAACGCCAAAAGGTTTCATTTTTTTGAAAAAATTTTATCGTCTTTTCTTTACAATATGAATTATATCACATTTTTGAAAGCCGTGCAAGCCCGCATAAAGCAACCCGCCTGCGTTTCCTGCCAGAAAATGAGCGTCCCCGCATCATTCCATGCAGGGACGCTCATTTGTTTCAGCTGTCAAATTCGATCCACGGGCCGGTTATCATCGGCTGTTCCGGCTGCACGGATTCTCCGGGCTGTCCCGGCTGCTCCGGCTGTTCCGGTTCCGTGATGCCATCCGCTTCCGGTACGGGCACACGCTCCTCCGGCGGATCATCCGGTTCCGCAGACTGCTGTTCCGCAGCGGCCGTGGTATCCGCAGCAGCATCCTGCGGCGATGCAGTCTGCGCGGCTGTGGTCTGCGTCTGTGCGGACGGCGTTTCCGGTTCGGCGGTTTTCCCGCCCGTGCAGCCCGTCAGCAGGCTTGCCGCCGCTAGCAGAATACTGACTGTATGATAAATTCTGCTGGCCATCATCCGGTTCTCCTTTTGCGTCCGGCTCCCGGTTATTCAACGTCGAACCGTTCGCCTTCGTATTCCTGGCTTGCAGTCAGAACATCCTCCTCTGCAAACGCAATGACTGTCAGCTGTGCTTCTTCATAAGTCTGTTTCATCGTTTCCTCCTTATCTTTTCGCATAAAGGTACATCGCATTGGCGAGCGTAACCTTTCTTGCATCGCCGGTCGCTGCCAGGAGCTTTGCGTAGTACAGCGGCGGAATGCTGATCTTGTACGAATCAATCGTAAAGCTGTACTGCGTATTCAGGTCATCTCTGTTGTCAGCCTCGGAATTGATATACCGCTCTCCTCTGCTGTTCGTAAGCAGCTCTGCGTCCTTTTGCCGGTTCGCGCCCCGTTGGTAGGTATGCGAATCATAGCTGTTATCCGTGAAGCGGACATACAGACGCAGGAACGGATCCGTCACGAACACCGTCGAGAACTGAAGTTCCAGATTCTCCGGCTTTGTGCCGCTGAATTTCGGGGTAATTTTGGAATATACACTCTGATCCAGATTCTTCACCTCATCGCTGACGGTATAACCGGCATTGGGGTTAAAATACAGCGCGGTCGCCGCACAGAAATCCATTGCCGTCTTTGCTCTGCGGTAATTGGAATCGTCCGGATCAAGCTGCTCCAGAACCGCTTCAAAATAATCGTATACTCTGTTCTTCAAACCGGTCTGCGTCACATCGGTGCCGTTGACGGTCACGGATTTCACCAAAGTACCGTCACCGCGGTACAGGCGGAGCGTGCCCTCCTTCATTGCGTCCGCGGGATCAATCGGGATTTCAAAGTAACGGTGCAGTTCACTGGTATTGATGATTGACTGCGAGCCATCGTAATACTGCATGCTGTTTGCAACCGGCTTTGTATAGTTCTTGCTGCCGATTTTCAGCTCAAGGTATGCATTCGCATCGGTGCGCAGCGAGCCGGGGATATCCGCACGGATCATGGAAACAATGCGGAACAGATAACCGACAGACTGTGCGCGGTAAACCGCAGGCGTGACCTTGCCGGTCGATATAAATTTTCTGTCATACTTGACTGCATAGGCATGTGCGCCGGAGTCCTCGTCCGCAGTGATACTGCTGACGTACCTGCAGACCTCAGCGTCATCGTCAAACGAGCAGTACGGATTCAGAACCTTCAGCTTGAGCTTTTGGCAGTAATAGAAGCACTTTTCCTTGATGCGCTCAACAGATCGCGGAACCGTCAGTTCCTCAAGGCTGACGCAGCCCTCGAACGTATTGCCGTACAGACAGGTCGGCCCTTCCGGCAGATTGATCTGCCAGAGATTGCCGCACTGACAAAATGCACCGCTGTAAATATCGTTCACCGAATCCGGGAGCTTGATTTCATACACGGAGCTGTATGCAAACGCATTGGACATGATTGCCTTGATGCCTTCGCTGACCTCCACAGAGCAAAGCGTAGAGCAGCCGTAGAATGCCTGCAGACCGATACGCACAACCGGTTTGCCTGCATGCGTCGCAGGAATCTCGATCATCGCCGGCATCTTGTCCTCAACATAGCCGCTGACATTGTAATTATCATCCCATTCATTATAGCTGAATGTCAGATATTCCTCCGGATCCGGATCTTCATCATCCAGCGCAACGAAAGTCAGACCGTGCCGTTTTGCGTAATATTCCGCGCCGGATTTGCGCATGCCGTAAATCACGGTCGGCTGAGAGATCGCATCCTTATCACTCGCATATTTCTTTTCATTAATGATACATCCCTTGCTGCGGATCGTTATCTTCCGCAGAGAAGAACAATCTGCAAATGCGCCCGCTTCGATCGTCTTGACACTTGCAGGCAGATCAATCTCTGTCAGCGCGGTACAGCCGGAAAAAGCATCTTCTCTGATGATTTTCACACTGTCCGGGATCGTGATCTCCTCCAAAGCCGTACATCCGAGGAACATCTCACTTGAAATTTCCTCAAGGTTTGCAGGCAGCTCGATCGTCGTGAGAGAGGAACAGTCCTTGAATACGTCATTCGAAAAAGAACCGGTCCGGTCGGAAAACGTGATCTTGCTCAGACTGGAACAGCCGACAAACGCATATCCGTTGAAGCTGATCAGGGAATGACGGTTTCTGTCCTCTTGCGTATCCGGACGCGCCTCAGAACGGTATATTTCAACCTCCTCCAGACTGGTGCAGTCCTTAAAGCACTCCCAGCCGATCCAGCTGATGCAGTCCGGCAAAACCAGCTTTTTGTAGTTCTGTCCGGCAACAAGCTGATTTTTCAAATGCTTGACGCGGTAGCCGTCCAGACGTTCCGGAATGGTCAGCGTGTCCCCTGTGAGCTGCGTAAAGTCGCAGTCAATAATCGAAAGCGTGTTGTCCATTTCGACGTCATAGCCAGAGTCGTAGAACTCATAGGTGTAAGGTCCGCTCTGATGCACCTCTTGGTCCGCCGCCTGTGCCTGCATCAGCGGAATCGCTGCGCAGAACGCCGCTGCCGAAAACAAGGCTGTGCAAAGTTTGGATAGTCGCATAATTGATCCTCCTTTTTCGATTTCGTCGGCCGGTACAAAAAGACCGACGCCCCTATTATACAATAATCTTGCGTACAATGCAATAATTTGCCGCAACAACATAGAATCTGTTAAGAATTCAGACTATAAGGTCATGCGCTTCACCCCTCCGGGATTTTCGCTGAAATTGCTTGACACCTACGGAATAATCCGCTATAATACAGATGTGTGTAAATATGCACCAAACTGAATCAAAGGAGACATTCTTATGAAACAAACACGCGCCCGAATCCTGAGCATTCTGGCGGCGGCCGCACTGACAGTCTGCTCGCTGCCGCAGAGCATGCCTTTGCTGCACAGTCATGCGATCACAGGCATCACAGCAGACGTGGCAAATCCCGCATCCGAATTTGAAACTGTACAGATCGGAGATACCGTCCGGATCACGGGATGGAACGGCAGCGGCAATGCTGTTGTCCTTCCCGCAAAAATCGACGGCCTCCCCGTTACAGCAATCGGGGACAATGCATTCTCCGGGAATAAAACGCTCACCAAGGTTTCGATTCCGAACTGTATCACTGCAATCGGCAGGAACGCGTTTGCAAACTGCGGCAAGCTGGAGATCATTCATATCCCGGCAAGCATAACGGAGATCGGTTCCGGCGCATTTGCGCAGACGGCCTGGCTGGCCGCAAAGCGTGCGGAGAATCCGCTTGTTACCGTCAATACCGTGCTGGTGGACGGCAGTATGTGCGAGGGTTGGGTTAAGGTTCCGGGCGGCATCACAACAATCGCAGATATGGCGTTTTACGGCAATCAGTCTGTCAAATCGGTGAACCTGCCGGATACCGTGAGCGTGATCGGTGACAGTGCATTTGAAGCATGTGCGATGCTGGAGAGCATCGGTTTGCCGGATCAGCTGACTTCGATCGGAGATCATGCGTTTGAACGCTGCACCAAATTACAGCGCCTGGATATCGGAGAAAATGTGCTGACAATCGGCGAGGATGCGTTCAAAAACTGCGCAGAGCTGACAGTCGTATATTATAATAATCCGTATGCAGCAAGGTATATGGAAGAAAATAATATAGACACTGCTCCTCTTGAGAAATGCGTGTTATTATTTGGCTCCAACCCATATCCGGGCAGACGGATTCCTGTTATAGTGGATTGGGAGAATACCGGTTCAGACATTTATATGCTGCGGCTTTTTCATTCCCCGGCGCTGAAGCCGGTTTATTCCGAAAAAAAGCCGGATCAGATCGAATACACTTATAATTCCGGCGATGCTTATTATAAAGGAAGTTCACCTTATAATCCGGATATTTGTGCGATTGATATCCTGAATCCACGCAACAGCAAATATTATTTTGATATCCCGCAGGATACAAAACCGGGCGTGTATCCGATGATCCTGCAAATTATCACGCCGGATATCAAAGATGACGAAACCCAGTATATTGAGTTCGAAATCGAGGTGCTCAGCAATCTTCGCGGCGATGCCGACGGCGACGGCATCATCAGCAAGGCGGATGCGGAAGCGATAGAGCAGTATCTTTCCTCCGAAAATCAGGAAGGCCTGACCGAGCAGGGAGAATCGAATGCGGATGTTGACAACGACGGAATGATCACTGCTGCCGATGCATCTGCGATCCTGCATTATCTTGAGAAAGGATATTTCCCGGATGAGGAGCCTGTGCAGACCGGAACGACAACAGCGCCGGTTACAACAACGACATCAGCTGCGCATACTGTGACGACCACGACCACAGCTGTACCTTGTGCCGAGATCATTCTGGTTCCGCCGACCAAAACGAGATACACAGTCGGTGAGCCGCTCGACTTTTCCGATATGTCGTGCAAGGTGTTCTTTACGGGTTATACACCGGAAGGCGATCTGAGCGTGATCTGCCGGGAGGTCCCGTTATTCTTTGATCTGCCCGCCATCATTGAGATGGGCAATATACCTGAATTCTCAGAGCCAATCCAGGGAGTGCTGAATAATGTGAATGTAACCTTCAGCGGCCTGAGTATTGCAACAGACACACCCGGTGTCCATACTGTCACGGTGACTGTGACAACAGAGGACGGAAAAACGGTTCTCGCTGAAAAATCGTTCAACGTGACCGTGAAGCCCGAGGAAACTGAACCTGTCACCACATCCACAACTGTGAAAGCAACCACCACAACCGCAAAGGCAACGACCACAACCGCAAAGGCAACGACCACAGCCGCTAAGGCAACGACCACAGCCGCTAAGGCGACTACCACAGCAGCAAAGGCGACCACCACAACCGCGAAAGCGACTACTACAACCGCGAAAGCGACTACTACAACCGCGAAAGCGACTACTACAACCGCGAAAGCGACTACTACAACCGC